>DASZAN010000023.1:0-25013 GCA_035945115.1 Allostellaceae bacterium | reverse complement strand
GAGGTCGCGGACGCCGCAGGCCGACGCGAAGGAGCGGAGCCGCTCGACGACGCGGGGGACGATCGACGTCAGGACGAAGGGCGCGACCTCGACGTCGAGGAGGACGAGCGTCTTGTCGTTCGCGCGATCGAGCGAGCGGCGGGCGACGAAGACGAGCGCGGCCTCGCCTTTCTTTCCCGGCCACAGCACCGCGAAGATCAGCCCGGCGCTCGGGGGGAGAGGCGTCACTTCGGCCATGCTCCGGCGCCAGGGAGTGAACGACGAGGCGGACTCGCCCGCGAGGACGAGCGACCCGGCGGCACTGTTCGCGCAGTCGTCCGCGCCCCCCGGAGGGTGGTCGATCCGGTCGCGGCCGATGCGGCTCGTTCGCCTTTCGAGCGAGCAGAGCTGGTGCGCGAGGCGCGGCAAGTCGAGGATGCGCGCGCGCCCCGACGCGAAGAGCGGGAGCGCGTCGAGATAGACGGCGCTCCGGTCGCGCTCGGATTGCTGATATTTGATCCCCTCCTTCGCGAACGCCTCGACGACCCATTGCGCGGCGTAGCGGTCGCCGGTCACCTCGCCGACGCCGTACTCGCGGAGGAGCGCGGCGGCCTCGGCGACGGCGGTCGTCGGGTCGAACGGGCTGCGCCTCTCGTAGAGCGCGTCGAGGACCGCGAGGTTGCCCTCGGCGTGAGAGATCGCGCAGGTGAAGGCATCGCCGCGGCCGCCACTGGGGTCTGCGAAGGCGACGTAGCGGAACGCGGGCTGCGGCAGGCGAGCGGCGACGCCCGCGTCGAGGGCAGCCTCGACGAGTTCGCGGTCGAGGAAGTCGGCGAGGTCGCTTCTCCACTCGGCGAGCCACTCGGCGGCGGCGGCTTCCGGGTCGCGCGCGAGCGCCTCGTCGATCATCGACTGGCTGAGCGTCGGATTGAACGCGCGCGACGGACCGCGGACGACGAGGACCTCGTCGTCGTCCTTGCCGTAATGGTCGCGCCATTTCTGGAACAGCAACCCCGCGCGGCGGTACGGGGTCGAGATGCCGACGAGCATCGCGGAAGAAAGAGTCGACATCGCAGGAAGGATCGCGTGATAGGTCTCGACGTCCGGCGTCGCGCTGTCCTCGCTCCGATAAAACGCGACCTCGTCCATGATCGCCGCGACGATCGTCCGCCCGCGGACGGCGCGGAACGAGTTCGTCGCGACGACGACCTCCACGCCGTTGCTCAGCTCTAGCCCGTCGTCGGTCTCGCGCTCGACGAGGGCGGCGAGGAGCGGGTTCTCCTGGAAATAAGCGACGATGTAGCGATAGACGATGCGCGCCTGCTCTCGGTCGCAGGCGAGGCACATGACGGTCGCCCGCTCGCCTGGTCTCAGCATGGCGCGATAGTCGCCGAGGGAGGCGGTCGTCGCGATCGCCGAGGCGATAGAGTCTTTGCCTCCTCGGCGGCCGACGGGAACCCAAAGCTCGCGGACGCGCTTTCTCGGCGGGTCTCGCTCGGCGACCGCGCGGAAGCGCGCGAGGTCGTCGTCGCTCATCGGGAGGCCCTCGGCGGCGCGGAGGATGGCGCGCCAGGTTGCCCAGCTCTCGCCCTCGAACCAGCGCCCGAGGAGCGCGTCGTCCGTGATGGTGTCGATGATCGTCGTCACGGCGCCGCGGCCTTCTTCGCGGCTTTCTCGCGGAGATAATCGAGCGCCGTCTGAGGTGGCGGCTCTTCGGGCGCGAGCGCGCCGATCGCGCCGAGGTCGCGCAGCGTCAGCCGCGTTGAGTTCCTGAGCGCGTGCATGATCCGCGAGTCGAGGTCGCTCAGCTGACCGGCGGCGGTTTTGGTGTCGAACATCGCAAGCCTGAGGAGATCGACCGAGACCCGCTCGATTAGGAGCCGCTGGGCGGCGTTGACGCGCTCGGGTCCGCCGAGGTGGGCGACGAGGTCGGCCTCGATCTGGCGGAGCCGCTTCGCCTCTCGGGTCCGACCGTCGAGCTTGCGGACCCGCCAGCGCGGCGAGAGCGGACCGACCGTGTCGTTTTGGGGATTGCCGCTCAAGGGCGCGAAGCCTCCCGGCGCTTTACGGGGCGAGGCGTCGCCAGGAGAGCGGCTCCTCGGCGCGGCGAGAGGGCGGGGTCGGAAGATGGAAGCCGGAGCCCTGCCGTAGCGCGCCCCGTAGGGTGACGATGATCGGAGGCGGGGGAGCCCGGAAGAGAGGTGCGTGCTGGCATCGGTCGCCTATCCCCTGCCTAAGACCGGTGTGCCCTCGGCGTAACCGCCGGAGAGGCGTCGAATCGGCTCCCGGTTAGCCCAAGGTTAGCCGTAAGTCGAGCATAGTGCCAGGCTCGAAATTTATACGTTAGTTTCCAGGCACTTAGTTAGACGGGACGACGGTTAGTAGAACCGATGGTCGCCTCGGAAGGCGATCGGGGAGGGGTGGCGGCAGGCGCGAGAAGGACGGTTTTGGCGAGCTGCCCAACCAAAAAACGCCGCGGCAGGGGGTAGACGGATCGGACAGGACGATAGGTTATCGGCGTTACCCGCGCGCGCGCGTATACGGGGATAACCGGAAGTCCCGTCCGATCCGTCTAGCGGGTCAGAAAGGTCCGTCGTCGACACCGCCGCCTCCTGCCTCGGGCTTGAGCCCGATGCCGCGGAACCCGCGGAGCTGGGTCCCCTCCGCCCGCTCCTTCCGGAACCGCCCGCCGTCCCGGTCCGCGAGGCGCATGCTGAACTTCTTCTGGGAGCCGGGTCGTTCCTCTGCGGCCTCGGCCCATTGCCGCCACGACCGCCACAGCTCGCCAGTCGTCGCGTAGAGCGACGGCCCGATCTCGCAGCGGTCGGCGATCCATTGGCCGAGCGCGTCCTCGGCTTCGAGGTAGTCGGCGGTCGCGCGTCGGACGACCTCGGGCTGAGCGAGCCCCTCGCCCTGCCACTCCGCGCAGCCCTCGATCATCCACGCCAAGATGCCCGGCCATTCGGCGCGGAGGTTCTCGGCGAGCCTCTCGTCGCGCTCGCCCTCGGGGATCGTGACCGTGAACGGGATCAGGTTCATCCGTCGGCGGATCGCCTCGTCGATGCCGCGGAGCCCGGGCTTGTGGTTCCCGATGATGAAGAGCTTGAAGACCGGCTCGTACTCGAAAAAGTCCTGGCGCATGAAGCGCGCCTTGATCGGGTCGCCGCCCGTCATCTGCTTGATGCGAGATTCTGCCCAGCGCCTTCCTTCCTCCGTCTCGGTCGCGGTCACGAGGCGCGCTCCGCGGAGGTCGGCGAGGTCGGTCGGGTGGTGGTCGTTGTAGGACGCGACGAACGTCTCCATCGGCGCGGTCGTCGCGTAGTCGCCCATGATGCCGCGGATCGTGTTGACGAAGACCGTCTTGCCGTTCGCTCCCGTCCCGTGGCCGAAGAAGAGCGCCTGCTCCTGCGTCGATCCCGTCAGCGCGTAGCCGGCGACGCGCTGGAGGAAGAGCGCGAGCGCCGCGTCGCCGCCGGTGATGCGCTCGACGAAGGCGAGCCAGAGGGGGCAATCGCCGCCCGGCGCGACGGCGGTGACCTTGGTCATGTGATCTTCGCGCCGGTGCGCGCGCGTCCGCCCGGTCTTCAGGTCGACCGTCCCGTCCGGCGTGTTCAGGAGCCAGGGGTCCGCGTCCCACTGCTCGGCGGTCGCGGCGAGGCGGCGGTCCGCCTTCGCGAGGCGCTCGACGGCGGCGACGGTCTTCGCGCTCGCGAGGACCGCCTTGATCTTCGGCTTGTTCGCCGCCGCGCTCGCGTCGCGGCAGATTGCGCGCGCGAGGTCGAACGCGTGGAGGGTCTCTTCCGCCCGCCAGCGGGTGCCGTCCCATTCGAGCCATTTGCCCCAGAGCGCGACATAGCGGAGGTCGCCGACGTGCTCTTCCGCGAAGCGGAGCGCGAGCGCCTCTTCCGTGAACGGCGCCGCCTCCGCCGCCCGGGTCGTCGCGGACTCAGCGGCGCGCGCGATCTGCCTCTCGGCGTATTCGCGCGGCCGCGGCTGTTCGAGGACGTGCGCGCTGATCGGCAGGCTCGGGTCGAGGAGGACCGAGAGCGCGACGCCGTCGGCGCAGCCCTCGGCGACGAGCGCGGAGATGACGGCGAAGACGCGTTCCGACCGGCTCTTGTACGGGTGCGCGGGGTCGTCGACGCCGCGGATCAGGTCCTTGATCCGGTCCGAGACCGGCAGCGCGTCGACGTCGGCGCGTCGAGGCGGCGCGGTCGAGCCGTTTCGTGCGGGCGTGGTGGTGCTCGGCGTCGCGCGCGGCAGGAACACGTCGAAGCTCGATAACTCGAAGGTGCGGTCCTCGAACGAGTGCAGCCGCGCGAGGACCGGCGTGCGCCCCGCATCGCGCTTCTTCTTGTCCGGGACGTTGACCGTTCCCGGCAGGCGCATGATGCGGTCGATGTTGAAGCAATGGTCCGCGCCGAGGAGCTTCCCGATCGCCTTGTTGTAAGCTTCGAGCGGGTCGACGCTGCCGTTGACCGGCGCCGGCTTCGCGAGCCGCCAGAAAAACTGCAATCCTCCGCCGCTTTCGATGATCACGCTCGGGCGCAGCTCGTCTGGCAACTTGCGGAGCGACGCCCATACCTCCTCGCGCGAGCCGAAGTCCTTGTCGTCGAGGTCCACATGGATCGCCGCGAGCGCCGCGACGTCGGCTTTCTCCGCCTTCTTGCTCATCGCGCGGCGCAGCGGGTTGACGGAAAAATAAATATTCCGCTCGCCCTGATGGCGGTCGATCCAGGCGGCGCATTCCTTCTCCGCGTCGAGGGCGAAGGTGCGCGTCTCGGTGTAGCCGTTGGGGATGATGGCGGTGAGCGTCCACGGTCCGTCCGGCGCGAAGCGCCGGAGGAAGTCGACGGCTGCGGCGGTGTCGGCGATGACATCGCTCATCGCTCCGAGTCCTTCACGTCGCGGATCGCCATGTCGAGCAGCTTGAGCGCGAAGGGGTTTCCGTCGGGACCGCTCGCGAGGAGCCGCGCCGCGTCGACGACGAAGACGAAGGCGCGGTTCGTCCGGAAGTCGGAGCACCCGATGCGAAACGAGAGCCCGTCCTCCTCGCGGTTGAACGCCCGCGCGTATGCCTCGGCTTCGCGCGCGAGCCGCGCCGGGTCGTCGAGTTCTTCGGGCGTCAGCAGGATGGTGCCGCAACCATCGCTCGGAGCCGCCGGGCGGTAGCGCGCCCGCCGCCACATCGCGAGATACGCCTCGGCGAAGCGCTGGAGCTTCGGCGCTTCGATCCCGTCGCCCGTCGCGTTCATCACGCGGCCCTCGGCGGCGGCGGCTCGTCGTCGTCGCCGTAATCCCGGCGCGAGAGCCAGCCGATCTCTACGAGCCGATCGACGTAGCGATTGTCGAGGTATGCGACCATCGCGTCGCAGGCGGCGAACCAGCGCTCGTGCGACCGCTCTCGCCGCGCCTCGTCGAGGCTCGCTACTGGCGTTCCGCCGCCGGTCGCGCTAGTATCCGCGGCGGAAGAGTTGCGAGAGATCGGGGGGCTTGCGCTGACGACGCGGCCCCCTTTCTCGTCTGACGATTTGCCTTCTTCGTCCTGCACCGTGCTGCTCCGTTCGACATGCGGAGGAGCAACGCGCGCACCGCGCCGGGGCCGCTCCGCGAAGGTTGCGGGCTCATCGCGTTCTCCGGTTCTGAGTTCTGGATCATGTTCACCGGGCTTTCAGACCGCGGCCTCATGCGCCATGCGGGCGAGCTTCCTCTGCCTCGCGCGGCGCTGGACCGCCTCCATCTCCTCGACGGTGCGAGGATGGCCGAGCGCTCGGATCGCCTCGTCGACGTCTTCGGCGTCGGGGGCGATCAGCTCGAACTCGCCGCCGGGCGGAGCGTCGGCGCTCACGACGCCGTCTCCCTCGCGCGCTCTGGTGCGTAGTTAGAGCGAGCGCGCCGCGTCGCCCGCCAGCGCTTCAGGTCGGCGGCGCGCCAATAAAATTTCCGTGCCGAGACGTCGACCGGCATCGGGAAATCGCCGCGCTTGCAGAGCCGCATCTGGTGCGGCTTGCTGTACTCGGGCAAGCCGTAGAGCGGGAAGTCGCTCCGCGCGATGAGGTGGTCGTCGTCGACGGCGTCGAGCGAGAGCAGCGCGGCCCGCGACGTCGCCGTTGGCGCGGGCGGCGCGGCGTTGTCGATCTTGCGGATCATTGGGAAACTCCGACGGTTAGAAGAAGACCGTCGGTAAAATTAAAGCAACGGAAGCGCGACGCCAGAAGCCGCGCGATCCCAAAGTCGGGAACGCGGACGGAATTAGGGGTTCCGAAGTTGTCGCCCCCTAATTCGACGGAGAGAGGCGAATTAGGGGGACTTCGCGGCGCGCTCGTCCCTGATGCGCACTAAGACCTTGCGGACGCTGATCATCTCGCGCTCAGGGCAGTATAGCTTGACGACTTCGTAGACGAAGGCGGTCGCGGGGTTTTTCGGGAGGTGACGGTCCTCCTTGTCCCAATATGGGATGAACTTGTCGCGGGTCAGCTTCTCCCAGGCGGCGATCAAGCGCGCGCAGAGCGCGCGGAGGGCGCTCGTCCCCGACGGCGCTCCTTCCTTCGGCGTCGGCGGCGTCGGCAACGCGTCCGCGATGCGCGCGAGTCCGCGGACGATCGCGTCGTGCCACTTGACGGCGCGTTCCTCACCCTCGGCGGTGGGCTCGACGCGGAGCGCTCCGATCGTCGTCGGCCAGTTGGGTTCGTGCTGCAAGAGATCGAGGACGTCGCGCAGCAGCGGCGCGAGTTCGTGCGAGCATTCGGCTCCCATGCGCCTTGTCTCGTCTTCTCGCTGCCGTATGCCGTCGTACTCCATAACCGCCATCTCGATGTCCCGCGCGAGCGCGTCGCGCTCGGCGGCGCTTAGCTTGCGTGCTCTCTGCTTCTCGACCGACCAGTCGAGACGGTCCAGGAGACCTTCGGACGGCGGCTGCGGCTTGCGCGCGCTCACGCGCGACCCTTCCGCTTCCGCCGCCGCTCGACCTCGGCGGCGGGCACGACCTTTGGCTCGACCGGGTTAGGCTCGGGTTCGACGATCGAGAGCAGCCGTCGCTCCCAACGCTCAAGCGCGGTGCGTTTCTGGTCGCGGTGCGTGCCCTGGTCGTAGGTCGCATGGAGACCGGGGAGCGCGTGACCGATCACGCGCTCGGCGATGAAAGCGTCGACGCTGAGGTCGTCGCCGCGGTCGTCTTTGCCGAGATCGCTTACCAAGCGCGTCCGCGCCGTCCGCCTCAGGTCGTGCAGGACCCAAGCTGGCATCGCCTCGCGACCCTCTTTCTCGCGGGCCTCGGCGATCGCGCGGTCGAGCCGCTCCTTCATCTTCGAGAAGCCGGAGATCGGTCGCCGCCCGGACGTGGTGCTAAAGACGTGCGAGCCGGCGGCGAAGCGCGGCAGCTCTCGCGCGATCTCGACGACGCGCGGCGGGAGCGGGACCTCGTGCGCGTTGCCGGTCTTGAACCGTTCGGGCGGGACGACGAGGGTCGCGGCGTCGAGGTCGATCTCGCGCCAGCGCGCCGAGGCGAGGTCGTTTAGGCGCTGCCCCGTCAGCATCAGCAAGCGGACGAGCGGGCCGAAGGGGTAGGGGGTCGCCGTCGCCGCCCGCCAGACGTCGCGAAGCTCGTCGTCGAAGAGGACGCGCTTCCGCTTGAGGTCTTTGCCGGAAATCTTCAACGTCTTGTCGCTCACGTTCGCGGCGGGCGACGCCTCGATGCCGAACCGCTCGCCCTCCGCGCACCAATTGAAGAACTTCCGAACGTCGGTCAGCGCGTGACGCGCGGCGTGCTTGCCGCGCTCCTTCTTGATCGCGTCGAGGCGCGCGATCACGTCGCGCCGCGTGATCGACGCGGCAGGAAGGTCGCACCAGATCGGATCGGAGCCGTCGCTCCACGCCGTCGCCAGCTCGGTCGCGACCTTGCCGTCGCGCTCTCGCGCGATCCGCGCGCGCTTCGCGACCTGGCCGAGGAAGTCGCGGCGCAGCGTCGCCTCGGTCTCGCCCGCCGACCGCAAGCCCTTCAGCTCCGGGAGGAACGCCTCGACCGCCTCGCGGAAGGTCTCGCGGCGCTCGCGCCGCTCCGCCCGCCGCCGCTCGGCGGCGGCGTCGTCGGGATGCTTTCCGCCGACGATCTCGGAGAGCGCCGCTCGCGCTGCATCGCGCGCGTGGGCGAGCGTGCCCGTCTCGCCCTCCCTGGCTTCGGGGTTGAACCGCCCGATCGTGTGCATGATGAGATCGCCGTCACCCCCGCGGCGCTTGACGACGACGAAGGACCGGGCGGCAGCCCGCCCCTTGTCCTTGCCCTCCTCGATCGCGCGGTCGGTGATGCGGACGCCGAGCCCGGGGACGATCGCGTCCCAGATGATGGCGCGCTTGCCTTCCGGCGCTGGCTTAAGCGCCTTGAGGTATCGGTCCGTCAGGACCATCTTTTTCGTCAAACCGAAGGTCTCCGGCTAAAGCGGGCTAACGGAAGAGGCGGGTCAATGGCTGTTAGCCCGCGTTCCTATAGTTTCCCTTATTTAACCGAAAACGACGGTAGTGTCTAGGGTTGTCGCGGCTCGGAGGTTACCCTATTTGAACCAACGATCCCCTGTTTTTCCGCCCTGGCGGGCTTTTGTAAACCGTTGGTCGGGGGTTCAAGTCCCTCACCCGGCACCACTCTCGTTCAAGCACTTTTCGCCTCGCTGCGGGCAGGAGTTCCTTCCTCGAACGTGTGGGAACTCCAACTGGGTTTGGTCGTTGTCGTAGTGATGGCACAAGCATTCACGGTGCTGATCGTCGATGACGACCCTCTGGTCCGCGGGAGCGTCGTGGGCATCATCGAGGCGAGGGGGTTTCGCGTCGTTGCTGCCGAGAGCGCGATCGAGGCGACGCGCATCCTCGCCCAAAGGCATGTCGATGTGCTCTTTACCGACATCGTGATGCCGGGAACCGACGGCATCGAGCTCGCGAAGCAAGCAAAGAGAATGCAGCCGGGGATTCAAATCATGTTTTCGACCGGTTATTTCTCGCGGGCCGCGGATGCGCTCCGGGTTGGCAAGCTTCTCACCAAGCCGATGCGCGCCGCTCAAATCGAAACCGCACTTCAGGAAGTGTTGTACCATTCGAGGGATTTCCGCCCACGGGTCCTCGACTCCGGGCCCTATCAAATTTAAGACCTGCCGCACCGCGGACGGGCATTTCCTTCATCGCCAACGTAAGACGGAGCGGCCATCGCCATGCAAACCAGCGTGCGGGACGAGGGGTGGAGCAAGGTGCCGGCGGTCACGCTCGGCTTCTGGATCATCAAGATCGCGGCAACCACGCTCGGCGAGACCGGCGGCGATACCGTGACGATGACGCTCAATTGGGGTTATCTCGACGGCACGGCGCTCTTTCTTGTCGCGCTCGTCGTGCTGGTAGCGGCGCAGATCGCCGCGAAGAAATTCCATCCGCTGCTCTATTGGGCGACGATCGTCGCCTCCACCACCTTCGGCACCACCATGGCCGATTTCGCCGACCGCTCGCTCGGCATCGGTTATACCGGCGGCTCTGCCCTGCTTTTCCTCTGTCTCATCGCCGTGCTCGGCCTCTGGTACCAGTCGGAGCGGACGATTTCCGTCAATACCGTGGCGACGCCGCGGGTCGAGGGCTTTTACTGGGCCGCCATCACCTTCTCGCAAACGCTCGGCACCGCGCTCGGCGATTGGCTCGCCGATGACGGCGGCCTCGGTTATGAGGGCGGCGCGCTGGTCTTCGGCGCCGGCCTCGCCATCATCGCGGCACTCTACTTCTGGACCAATGTCTCGCGCGTGCTCTTGTTCTGGGCGGCCTTCATCCTGACGCGCCCGCTCGGCGCCACCGTCGGTGATTTCCTCGACAAGCCCTTGACCGACGGCGGCCTGGCGCTCAGCCGGCCGCTGGCTTCCGCGGTGATCGCGGCGTTCATCATCGTTTGTCTCCTAGTCCTGCCGCAGCGCGCGGGACGTCATCCGGCGGTGGAGTCGGCTTAGCGCGATGCCGTTCGATCACGCGCAAGTTAGCGCGCTCGGCCGCGGGGTCGGATAAACTCGAGGATCGACATCGCCGCGGCTCGGGAGGATGGCGAATGGGCAACCGTCGACGTCGCCTCGCTTTTCTCATCACCACGCTGTCCCTGCTGACGCTCGCCGGCAGCGCGGCACGGCGTCGATTCCCGGCTGCTTTGATTACTGAGCCGCGACCCGACTCGACTGGAGGTGTGGGATGATGATCACGATGCGCGCTATTGGCGTTGCAATCGGC
Source organism: Allostellaceae bacterium (assembly GCA_035945115.1). GTDB lineage: Bacteria > Pseudomonadota > Alphaproteobacteria > ATCC43930 > CGMCC-115725 > DAHUYF01. The sequence goes on along the minus strand of DASZAN010000023.1, from coordinate 14,795 downwards.
ACGGTCGTGCTGGTGCTGACGTCGCGCGGGGCCTTGGCGTGGGACAGCGGTGCGCTCGCCAATCCGGCGGGGCCGCCCGCATGCATGGCATGGCAGACGCTGCCGGCAGGCACGATGCTCAGCTTCAACTTCAAACCGTCCGGGTTCGTGCTGCGCCTCGCCAATCCCGGATGGGATCTGCCGCGTGATGCGGTTTATCCCGCCACGATCGTCGGGACCTCGGTCTATGATGAGACGCGCCCGCTTGCCGCCGGTCCCTTCAAGGCGGAGACGCCCCGCATGCTCGCGGCGGAGTTCGACTATCGCGCCGCGCCGGGCTTGGTGCGCGCCATCATGGAGACGCTGCTCCTCGATATCCAATTCCCGGCCTACCGCTACCACGCCGACCTGAGCGGCCTTTATGGCGCGCTCGAGCGGCTCGCGCCCTGCGTTGCCGGCGAGACCGGCGGCTACGACCCCTTCCACTGAGGCTCAGCGGCAGAGAACGCGCTCGGGGTGTCGATTCGCAGTCAAATCTCGTGGAGAAAAACGGATGATTCGAGTCATCAATCTCAATGCCGAGTTTGAGCAGCTCCAGACGCTCGAGGGTCGAGCGCCCACGACCAATGCGGCCGCGCGGCGAGACTCGTTTTCCGCGTTGTTGCCATATCGCGACGGCGCGGTCTTCGCCGCCAAGTTCGCGGGAAAGAGCGCCTGGGAGCGGCATCCGCAGGGGGACGAAATCGTGCACATCGTTGCCGGTGAGACGACGCTCCACCTCATCACCGCGCAGGGCCGAGAGACACTGGCATTGAAAGCCGGCATGCTCGTCGTCGTGCCGCAAAACGCGTGGCACCAGTTCGAGGCTCCGGGCGGCGTCTCGGTGATGACCGCGACGCCGCAGCCGACCGAACATTTGTACGCGGATGTCGATGACCCGAGGACGGCCGAACCTCTACTTGCGCGCAGCGAGCAGTCGGTCAAAACGCAACGCATTTAAGCAGAAGCGATGATATCCGACGGTCTTCTTGGATTGGAGCCAATCGCGACAATCGCTGGTTTCGTCGCACGAAGCGCAGTTCGCTGCGATCTCTCGCAGCACTCGGCGGTCCTGAATCTCATCGCGCACCAGGCCGAGCCGGCGCATCATGACCGTTAGGTGCAAAGACGCCTCGGGATTTGTCGAAAAGATCGAATCGGATGCGCTCGCGGAGGCGGCATCGCTCTCTGCCGTGACCGTGCCAGACTCGCCATGCGACGCAAGGCCAACGAGCACCTTGCGACCCCATGTGGCGAAGTCACCGAAGGCGCTGCGAAGCGGCGCCGGAACAGCAAGCTTACCGATCGCGCTCATCCATTCCTCCCCGTCGATTGAGGGGCATCCGATATTCAACAGCGTTGGGGGCGGGTTCGCTTTGATCTAGATCAGCCGCCGCTTTGTGGCGCGAGGGCGGCGGGGGAACGGCGTCCCGTGCCTATCAATGGCAGATGACGCTTTGGGGATTGTTGATTTCGTAGTGACCGGCGACGAGCGCGCGGTTCCAGGCGAGGCGCCCTGTCACCTCCACCTGTTGTCCCGTCTGGCAGATCGGGAGATTGCCCGTGCCGCGCTCCACGGTGACGCGCTCGAGCTTTCCATTGCAATCGAGATCGAGCGCGAAGACATAAGAGCGCGCATAGGGCTCTTCGGCGGGCAAATAGGTGCCGGTGGCGCGCACGGTCTGCCGGAGCCACTGGTCGCAGGCACCGCCGCCGCGCGCCGATTGTGCACAGGCGGCGAGTGAAAGCGGCAGCAACAGGATGATCAACCGCATCGCGCCTTCGCCCCTGCTATCGCAGGGGCAACGATAGAAAATTCGTCATTCCAGGGCGAGAGTCGCTAGAGCGAGCTCAGGTAAGCTGCGATATCGCTGATCTGACGCGCGCTTAGCTTCTTCGCGTTCTCGTGCATGATCTCGTTGGCACGAAGCTCGGTCGAGAAGGCTTCGAGCTGCTTTTCCAGATAGCTGCGGCGTTGGCCGGCGAGGCGCGGAAAGAGCTCGTTGCCTTGTGCCTTGTCGCCGTGACAACTCATACAAGACGGCACGTCCTGCTTCTCGACGCCTTCCTGATAGATTTTTTCGCCGGCCGCGACTTCCCCCTTGTCGGCCGATGCGCCGCGCGGCGCCGGCTGCTTGGCGAAATAGTCGGCCATCTCCTTGATGGTGTCGTCGGTGAGCTGCGCCGCCATGCCCCACATGAAGGCCTGCGCATGCGGATCGGCGCGCGAGTGATCGCGGAACGCTCGGAGCTGCGCTCCGAGATATTGCGGCGTTTGCCCCGCGAGATTGGGGAAGGTCGGCGAGACGCTCACCCCTTGTGCGCCGTGACAGGTGGAGCATTCGCGGCGGATGAGGTCGAGAGCCGCGCTGTTGTCGGCGGCTTCGGCCGCAACGGTGCCGAGGAAGAGCGCCGCAAGGGCGGCTGGCAGAGGATGCAGCGTCACGGGCTCTCTCTCCTCTAAAAAGCGGTCCAGACGAAGACGAAGAGGGTGTTGTTGTCGGACGCGTTGCGCCCGAAGCCATCGTAATTGCTGGTAGCGCCGTTGAATTTGCGGAACGCGGTGTATTGCACGCCAAGCTTGGTGTTGAGCCACGGCAGGTAGTCGAGCTCGAAGATGGCCCCTTGCGTATCGGGCTTGCCGGCGGCGCTGCCGATCACGGGCGCGGCGACGAAGAGGCCGGGATCGCTGGTGCCGGTAGTCGAGAAGATCTGCACGCTGCCGCCGATCTTGCGGTTGTAGAAATAGCTGCCGGTCAGCCGCGCCGTGTCGAGCCGGTCGGTCGCATTCGCCGCCGTGCCGTTGGCGGTGTTGCGGTCTTGATGTTCGTGAATCCAGGTGGCGTAGATGGAGAAGATGTGGTTGTCGCCGATATACTGGTACTGCGCATCGAAGCCATAATCGGTGAAGGTGTCGGCCGGTCCGTTCTCGCCGATGCCGGCGGGATGCGTGGCGTCGCGCAGCCCGAACGTGCCGATGAAGAAGGAATTGCGCTGCCAATCCTGCTCCCAACCGACGCGCCAATAGGGGGCGACGCCGTTGATGCGGTTGGCCGTCGTGCTGTCGAGCGGGCCGACATTGCCCGTTACCGAATTCTTCGTGCCGGTCTGTGCCGAGCGATAGCCGGTTACCTCGAGATAGAGATGGTTGTTGATCCAGAGATACCCACCGAGCCCGGCGGAGGTCTGCGCCAGCGTGCCGTCGATCTGCGTCTTGGCATCGTTGTTGACGCCGGCAACCGTGGTGATGAAGGGGTAGCCCCAGGCGGGCGTGCTGTTCCACACATCCTGCGAGGTGGGATTGTTGTTGAGCGTCAGGCCGTAGATGAAATCCGGCACGCCCACGGACGGGAATGTCCCGTGATCGGCAAAGCGCAGATCGGAATTGTCGATGCCGACCGAATTGGTCGCGGGGCTCCAGGTGAGCTGGAGGAAAGCGCCGAGATTGTCGGCGATCTTGCCGGTGTAGAAGAGGCTCAGCGCTTGGGGAAACTGGGTCGCATTCTTCTGCGAGGCATCATTCACCGCAGCGTCGGGAATCCGCTTAGAGAGCGTCGTGTTGGATGCCTCAAGCTGCACCGAAAGCGGCGCCGCCTCGGCGAGCGCCAGGGTGGTCTCGCGATTGACGTTGATGTCCTGGAGCTGGCGGACGTTGCTGAAGACATAGCCGTTGAGCTTGAAGAGGCGCCCGAAGGGCGTGAGCTCGGGAAACACCGTGTGGCAGGCCTCGCAAGCGACGCCGGTCTGGCGGGCAAAGCCGGGGGTCGCGTCGGCGGCGCGTGGCGCGAGGAGGAACGCGGCAATGATGACGAGCAGCAGAAACGCATGCGGGCGCCATTGCCGCATGCTGGACATCGTCGTTGCCATGACTCCCCCCACGAGCGTCGACCTGCTAGCCAGTGCCACCAACCGGAGCATCAAACCGGAAGACACGGCCCTAAGTTGAAACGCTATGCCTTTTTTTGAGCGCGCTCAATGATTTAGATCAAGGCACCGGGCCGCTTCGAGCACAATGGCGGCGCAAAACGGCGGCGAGGCCTACCGCCGCTTGATCCGTTGCCGGTCACGGTTGGTGGTGATCGCGATCACCGCGGCGAGGCCGAGATAGAGCGTCGCCTCGAGGAGGAATTTCTCGTTGTACCAGCTCATATAGAGCAAGAACACGCCGCAGCCGCCGAAGAGCGCACCCAGCGCTTTCAGGCTCAAAAACATGAACTCGCCGAGCATTTTCTTCTCCCGCGGTTAACCATTATTTCGCCACGGGAATGTTAACCATGGCGCGCCGCTCTCGATAGGCGAGCTTGATTAGACCTGAACTCGGGAGAATTTCTCAAGCATTTTATTTGTTTTTTAGCGGCGGGACCCGGCCGCCGGCGCGGCAAAATCAGGCCGCCCGCGCCGCCTGTTCGCGCGCCGCCATCTCGGCGGCGGCATCGGTCACTTCGACGATGCGGTAGACCGGCTTGCCCAAGGGGAGACCAGCCTCGGCAAGGCGGGGATCGGCCTCAACCGCCATCGTAAGCGCCGCTTCCGCGGCGCTGCGATCCTCGGCCTCGAGCTCGATTTCGAAATAGCTGGTGCGCGCGCAGGTCAGGCGAAATTTTCGCGCCATCGGCGCCTCCCACAATTTGACTTGATCGCTCGCGTCGCTCGGCGTCGAGCGTTGGCCATAATGGTAATGCTGCCTGCCTTCAGCGCAAAGCCCTGCTTTCGCGCAAAAGCGCGTCCCACTTTCGCGCGATGCGGGCAGCTATAGGCTACGCACCTCTCAGCCATTGAGCAAACGGGGGTCCGTCCCATTTAATAAGACGGCGGGGGACCAAGGCACGCGCGTGTGGGGACCGACGCTCGACCGAGCCCAGGGAGGAACCATGGATCACTCCCCGGCCAATAGGGCGCTCGCATACCCCTCCCCCGCAGCCTTCCCGCCGGAGGGACGAGCGCGTCGCGCCTCAGTCGTGGCCGAGCGTCGTGGTTTTGGCGGAAAGCCAGAGGATGATGCGGTGGCCGTCGGGCTCGAGCGCGGCGGCGATAACTTTGCGTGGCTTGGCGTTGGGCTGTTGCGGCTTGGCGACGAGCCGGCCCTGCTCAACGAGACGCTCGATCACGGCGAGCTCCGCGGCCGACAACCGCGCCGGGGCGTGAGCGGTCGCTTTTTTCGCCATTGCGGTTAGGGACGAGCGAGCGGCGCGGCGCGCCGTCACTCCATCTCGAGGGCCCAGCTGTCGAGCGGATAGCCCAGGGCAACGCCGATCGCGCCGCCCGAGAGACAGCCGATGGCGGCGGCGGTGGGAACGGTGGCAAAGCCCGCGCCCGCGGTGAAGAGGCCGAGCGCCACGGCGGAGCCTGCGCCCAGTATGGCGCCTGCCGTGCAGCCAAGCCCGGCGCCGGCGATCACGTGACGACTGCGGGAGACGTAGAGTCCGCCGATGAAAATCGCGGGTTCGACGGTTTCGCGCGCTGCCTGCAGCGAGGTCTCGGCGACTTGACCGGCGCCCACAACGGCGCGAAGGAGCATACGATCGCTGACCTGGGTCAAGACTGCGAGGCCAAGGACCAGCGCAACCAACGGTGCCACCCTGGCCCGTGAACCTCTCGCGATAATTCGCATCGGTTGCCCTTCCGCGCCGTTCCTAAAGAACTAACATCGCATCGCGCGAAGTGTGCCATTCGTGAAAGCGCGGCACTGAATGATCAGACACCGTAGCATCATCAGGGTTAAGCGATGCTTAAGCAGGGCTTGCGATCGCCGCGCGTTTTAACCTTATTGTCGGCCTGCCGCACCTCAAGAAAGGCTGCAAATGCCGCGCGCCGTGCTCTGTCGGAGGTTGGGCCCGCCCGAAGATCTCGTCCTTGCCGAGATGCCACGGCGCGCGCTCGCGCCGGGCGAGGTGCGGATCGCCATCGCCGCGAGCGGCATCAACTTTCCCGACACGCTCGCCATTCTCGGCAAGTACCAGCATAAGCCGCCGCTTCCCTTCACCCCCGGCGTCGAAAGCGCCGGCACGATCGTCGAGGTGGCGAGAGATCCCGGTTTGTGGCGGGTTGGTGATCGCGTGATCACCCACCAACGTACCGGCGGCTATGCCGAGGAGATCGTGCTCCCGGCGAGCGCGCTCGTTCCGCTGCCGGAAGGATTCGATTTCGCCGAGGGAGCGAGCTTCTTCGTCGCGAGCCTCACCGCCTATCACGCGCTCGTCGAGCGCGCGCAGCTGCGGGCGGGCGAGACTCTTTTGGTGCATGGTGCTGCGGGCGGGGTCGGCCTTGCCGCGGTCGAGCTCGGCAAGCTCTTGGGGGCGCGCGTCATCGCCACCGCCTCGAGCGCGGCGAAGCTCGCCGTCGCGCGCGGCCGCGGCGCGGAGGATCTCATCGACTACACGAGCGAGGATTTCGTCGCTGCGGTGCGGCGGATCACCGACGACCGGGGTGCCGCTGTGATCTTCGATCCCATCGGCGGCCAGGTGCTGACGCAATCGCTGCGCGCCGTCGCCTGGGGTGGCCGCGTGCTGGTGGTGGGCTTCGCCTCGGGCGCCATTCCCGAGCTCGCCGCCAACCGCATCCTGCTCAAGGGCTGCTCGGTGATCGGCGTGCGCGCCGGCGAAGCCGGGCGGCAGGATCCCGCGCGCGGCCGCGTTGCTCTCGCGGCGCTCCTCGACTACGCCGCCCGCGGCCATCTTCGGCCGCACATCTCCCACCGCTTGCCGCTCAGTGAGTTCGCCCGCGGCATGCGCCTCCTCATGGAGCGCCAAGCCATCGGCCGCGTCGTGCTGATGCCGTAGGCCGAAGACGAATGGGGATGTGGAGATGAAGGGAAATGAGGGGAGCTCACGCCTTCTATGTCATCGTCATCGCGAGCGTAGCGAAGCGATCCAGATGCCAGCGACTGCGGCACTTGGATTGCTTCGTCGCTGCGCTCCTCGCAAAGACGACTTTTACGAACCCGTGGGCAAGCGGTGTTCTTTGAAGTCGTCGCGGAGCTTTGTCTTGAGGAGCTTGCCTGTGGCCGTGTGCGGCAGGCTCTCGACGAAGACGACGTCGTCGGGGATCCACCACTTCGCGACCTTGTCCTGGTAGAAGGCGATGAGTTCCTCGCGTGTCACCTGCGCGCCGGGCTTCCTCTGAACGATGAGAAGCGGTCGCTCGTCCCACTTTGCGTGATGGACGCCGATGACGGCCGCTTCGGCCACGGCAGGGTGCGCCACGGCGACATTCTCGAGATCGATCGAGCTGATCCACTCGCCGCCCGATTTGATCACGTCCTTGGAGCGGTCGGTGATCTGGATATAGCCCTCGGCGTCGATGGTGCAGACGTCGCCGGTCGGGAACCAGCCGTTCCGCAGGGGATCGCCGCCCTCGCCTTTGAAATAGCCTTTGGCGATCCAAGGTCCCTTCACCAGGAGATCGCCGAAGGCCTTGCCGTCCCAGGGGAGGTCCTTGCCGTCGCGGTCGACGATGCGGAGATCGACGCCGAAGATCGGTCGACCCTGCTTGTTCTTGACCGCGAGCTGCGTCTCGATGTCCTCGTCGAGATGCTTTGCTTTGAGCTGCGAGACGACGCCCAACGGACTCATCTCGGTCATGCCCCAGGCGTGCAGCACCTCGACGCCATGCTCGGTCTCGAAGGCGCGGATCATGGCGGGCGGGCAGGCGGAACCACCGATCACCGTGCGCTTCAAGGTGGTGAAGCGATGGTTGGTTTCGGCCATGAACTGCAGCAATCCCAGCCATACCGTCGGCACGCCGGCGCTGAACGTCACCTTTTCGCCTTCGAAGAGCTCGAAAAGGCTCTTGCCGTCGAGCGCCGCGCCGGGAAACACCATCTTGGCGCCGACGAGGAGGCAGGAATACGGCAGACCCCAGGCATTGGCATGGAACATCGGCACCACCGGCAGCACCACGTCCTTGGCCGAGAGCGCCATGGCGTCGGGCAGGGCCGCGCCATAGGAATGGAGCACGGTCGAGCGGTGCGAATAGAGCACGCCCTTGGGATTGCCGGTGGTCCCGGAGGTGTAGCAGAGGGAGGAAGCCGCGCGCTCATCGAGCTCGGGCCAGGTGAACTGGTCGCTTTCGCCGGCGACGAGATCCTCGAAGCAAAGCGCGTCCGGGACGTCCTTCGGCATGTGCGGCCGATCGGTCATCGCCACCCAGCCCTTCACATTCGGGCATTGCGGGCGAAGCTTCGCGATGAGCGGCGCGAAGGTGAGGTCGAAGAAGACGTAGCGATCCTCGGCGTGGTTGATGATGTAGACGATTTGCTCGGCAAAGAGCCGGGGATTGATGGTATGGCAGACCGCGCCCATGCCGGAGACGGCGAAGTAGATCTCGAAATGGCGGAAGCCGTTCCAGGCGAGCGTGCCGATGCGGTCGCCCTGCTTGGCGCCGAGCCGCGTCAGCGCATTGGCGAGCCGCTTGGCGCGGCGATGCGCGTCGCTGAGCGTGTAGCGGTGGGTCGGACCCTCGATGGTGCGTGAGACGATCTCGGTTGCGCCATGGAAGCGGTTGGCGAAGGTGATCAAGGATGAGATCAGCAGCGGCTCGTCCTGCATCAGCCCATGCATGGGCATCCTCCCAAAGGCTCGGTTCTCCAACCCTTTAGCTTAGGTCGCCCGACCCCGGCAAGGAAGCGGCCGATGGCAGAGCGGTGCGCACGAACGCCATCCAATTGCCGTCGGGTGAGATGCATTCGGTCATCCCCGCCGCCTTGAGGCGAAGGCCGGGAAAGCGCCAGAGCTTGCGCCAGATCGCGAGGTCATTGAGCGCCTTTTCGTGCACCCGCCGCTCGATGCGGCGATGGACATAGGCGCGGCCGAGGGTGAGATAGAGCAAGGCACCGACGGCGAGCACGGCGACCGCCGGCACGGGCCCTTTCCACCACAAGAGCAGCGCCGCAATCCCCACGCCGCCATAGACCCAGATATTGCCGTCCGCCTCGGAGGCGACGGGGCTGTCGATGTGGTTGAGGCGACGGGGATCGACCTCGATGGCGATCTTGCGCTCGCCGGCAAGACGGCGCAGCGCCGCGAGCAGCTCGGCCGCTTCGGGCGGCGTTTCCAAGAGGTCAGGCACGGTTAATAACCCGTTCAGCGCTCGGCCTTAGAATTCCAGCACGGGAGAGGAAACCAATGATCCCCTCACTGCGCATTCTCGCGCGCCCCCACTTGCTGGCGCTCCTCGGAGGTGAGCCGATGCTCGAACACGGCGATCTGATTGCGTCGCGCATTGGGGACGCCGAGCGCGGCGGCCTGACGGTAAAGCCAGTAGGCGGCAACCGCGTCGCGCGGCGTGGCGATGCCGTTGAGCTTGCACCAGGCGAGCACTTCGACCGCGCGCGGCTCGTTGGCGGCGGCCTGCTTTTCGAGAAGCTCGATCTCGGCGGCGCCGGCGGCCTTGGCGCGCACTTTGGCGATCGCCTGATCGAGGCTCGGGCCTTTGGCCGCGGTGGTGGCGGAAGGCTGCACGGGCTGAGGGCGATCGCGCAAGGCCTCTTGGCAGGCGGCGTCGGGCGCCTCGAGGCAGCGATAGGCGCCGTCGAGATCATAAAACTGCGCCTGCGCCGCGAGCGGCAGCAAGGCGACAATCACCGCGAGCGCGGCGCGACAGCGGCTCATGACCGGCATCATAGCGCAATCGCCGCCGCCGTGCGGAGCGCCTGCGGCATTCTTGTCGTCGCGCTTGCTGCCTGCTCCGCCGATGGATCGTTCGAGCTGCACCGCGCCAGCCTCGCGGGCTTGCCCAAGCCGGGGCTTCTCTTCGACGCGCCGCCGCCGGACGTCGTGGTGCGGCGCGGCGGACCCTCGGGCGAGCTGCTCGCCGGGCCCACCGTGCCGGCGCTGCCAGACGACGCGGTCGACACCTCGATCGGGTCCGGCCTGCGCAATTGGCTCACGCCTGTCGAGCGGCGCCAACTGGCCGAGGCGAGTCAGCGCGCGGTGCTCGGCATCACCGGGACACCGATCGCCTGGGCTGCGGCGGACCCGGGGGGCGCTCAGACCGCCAAGGGCCTGGCGCTTCCCGTCGACGACGCCCAGCGCTCGGTGCGCGGCCGCGTCTGCCGCGACCTCTGGCAATCCGTCGACAAGGCGGGCGAGACGCATCAACAGCAGGTGACGCTCTGCCGCCGCGACTACGGCAACGGTCTCTCCGTCTGGGCGCTCGGCGACGCCAACCAATGGCCCTGAGCGGCCGCGCGCTTCGTCAATCGCATAACCACTCGTCCACGATGCCGCGGCCATCCAAGCAGCTGGCAAGATCGATGCTGGTCGGAGCGAACTCGACTCTCGCATACCGGCTCCGCTCTTCGAACGGCACCGTCGCATCGATGCCGAGCTTGGTGCGAATACCGTTCTGACCCACTCTGACGTACTCGTGCCCGCGCGCGCCGGGGATGAGGATCAGGTCGCGGGACGCCTCGAACCGTGTGGCGAGCGCGTACTCCACGTCATGCGGATCGCGGATATCGATGTCTTCGTCGACGACGATGACGAGATCGAGATCTTTGAGCGCGCCAAAAGCGGCGAGGATCGCGTTTCGCTGCAAGCCATTGTGTTGCGGCGTGGTCTTCTTGACCTGCACGATCGCGTGAAAACGATGCAATCCGCCGGCGGTCATCTCCGTATCCGTGACGATCGGCACTGCCGCGCGCAAGACTTTGAGGAGGCTCGCCTCTAGAACATATTTGCGCAAGACAACGGTTTCGCGGCCATAGCCGTTGATAGCATGATAGATCGGGCGGTATCGGTGAGTGACAGCAGTCACCTGCAAGAGGGGCGCCTGGTCTCTTGGCGACAAGAACCCGATGAACTCGCCGAACGGTCCTTCTTCGATCATTTCACCAATCAAAATCTTGCCCTCGAGCACGATCTCGGTTGCGGCGGGAACGAGCAGATCCTGTGAAACGGCACGTAAAACCGGAATCGGACGCCCGGCGAGTCCTCCCGCTACGGCGATCTCGTCCGCCCATTCCGGCATCTGCGAGCCCATCGTCGCGGCGGTGAATTGAATGGCTGCATCCGTGCCGATGCAAACGACGACCGGCAAATCTTCGCCGCGCGCCTTGGCGCGTTCGAAGGCGAGGCGCAAGTGCCGCCCGTAATCGAGCTTTATCCCGGTCCGATCGGGTCCGATCAACTGCAGGCGGTGATAGGACGCATTGTACACCCCGGTTTCGGGATCGCGCACAATGACGATGCCGGCGGTGATGAACCTCCCGGCGTCGCTCGTGGTGTGTCGCAGCACCGGAAGCATTCGCCCGAGATCAATGCCGTTGGTGTGGATCACCTCTTGCGCGGGACCACTGTCGATGATCACCGGCGGATTGGGATTACCAAGAGCGCGCGCCACGAACTCGCGAATCTGCTGGAAATCGGTGCCAAATGCGGCCTCACAATTTTCTTGGCAGGAGAGAAAGTTGCCGACGACGGGCATGTCGTGCGATCGCACCGCCGTGAACATGAGAGCATGCCCGCCATCCAGCCGCTTCATGATCCCAGCGATTTCGAGATCGGGATCGACAATGCCGGTATGGACGCGCAGGCGATCACGCTCGGCCAAGCGACGGAGCGCCGAGCGGAACCGTGTGTCCAGCACTTCGGAATTCGAAACCACTGGCGCCTCCCTGGCGCACGAATGTAGACCATAGTCTCCGGATGCGTGTAGAGTCCCGAGCAACCGACGCTACCTTGACGCGAGAGGATCGAGGTGAAGCAAAGCAGCTACCGATCGCTTGGACTCGGCCTGATCGGCCTCTTCTGTACCACCGCTGCCGCGGCGGAGACTGTCAAAGTGGGGATGATCCTCACCTTGTCGGGGCCGCTCGCGTCGCTTGGCGAAAATATCGACAAGGGCGCGCGGCTCTACCAGACGCTTCACGAGGCGGAACTGCCTGCGGGCATCAAATTGGATATCGTGCGTCGCGACGACACCGGTGCCAATCCCGACGTCGCAAAGCGTCTGGCGCAAGAACTCATCCTGCGCGATCACGTTCAGCTGCTGACCGGCGTTGTGTTCACGCCGAACGCAGCGGCGATCGCACCGCTCACGACCGAGGCCAAAATACCTTTCGTGTTGATGAACGCGACGACGTCGAACTTGACGCGCCTTTCCCCCTACATCGTTCGCGTCTCCTTCACACAATGGCAGCTCAGCTACACCATGGGCGAGTGGGCGGCGAAACATGGCTATAAGCGCGTCTATGTCGCCGTCACCGAGTATTCCGCCGGCATCGACGCCGAAGAAGCTTTCATCAACGGCTTTAAGAAGGCTGGCGGTGAGATCGTCGGGACCGTCAGAATGCCGCAAGCGACCAACGACTACGTCCCCTTCATGGAGCGCGTCAAGGACGCGAAACCCGATGCGCTCTATATGTTCACCAATTCCGGGCGCGTTTCCACGGCGGCGGTGAAGGGCTTCGCGGATGCGGGCCTGCGGCGCGCGGGGATCACTCTGCTCGGCCCGGGCGACATCGTCAGTGACGAAGAGCTGCCGAATATGGGCGATGCAATTCTCGGCACGGTCACCGCGGGTCACTACTCGGCGCAGAATCCTAGCCCGCAGAACCGCGCCTTTGTGCAAGCGTGGAAGCAGGCCTATGGCGAGAGCACGACGCCCAACTTCATGGCTGTTGCCGGCTGGGACGGAATGGCCGCGATCTTTTCAGTGGTTAAAGAGCTGAAGGGCAAGATCAGCGGCGATAGCGCCATCGCGGTGCTGCGACAATGGCAGAATCCCGATAGCCCGCGGGGCCCGATTGCGATCGATCCGGAGACGCGCGACATCGTCCAAAGCGTCTATATCAACAAAGTGGAGAAGCTCGCTGGCGGACCGGCAAGCGTCGAGATCGAGGTGCTGAAGGACGTGAAAGACCCTTGGAAAGCGCTGCACCCGCCATAACGCCTGCCGGTCTAACCGGCGGCTTATGCCACCGTGCTGAGGAGCGCCAATTCGGTGTAGTGTGATCGAGACGCTTGCTGCTCAGCGGCGCGGTGTCGCAAACAGTGGGGCCTGACGCGCATGCATCAACACCACCGCGAGATCCCAGGGCGCGACGCGCGGCATCGCCGCCAATTCCTCCGCTGAGAAAAGGCGCCGATCGGCGCCCTCATGCTGACGCATCGCCGCCATATCCGCGGCGGTGATGGGCACCGCGAAGAAGCTCATGCGGTCGGTGCGGGGTGGCGCGAAGGGAAGCTCGATCAAGAGCTCGGTAAAAAAGGAAACCTCGCGCGCCTTGAATTCGAGCTCCTCGACGAGCTCGCGGCGGATCGCGGCTTCGGCGGTTTCGCCGGTATCGACGGTGCCGCCGAAGAGGGCCCAGTGGTCGGGGAGGATGATCGCGGGCTTGTTGTCGCGGAGCTGCATGAGGTAGCGGCCTTCCGGGTTCACCAGCAGTGCCGCGGCGCACCAGCGCGCAATGGGTCGCGTCTCGCTCATGGCACGGTGAGCGCGTAGAGCGCGATCGCCGCCGCGTTCGAGACGTTGAGCGAGCGAAGCGCGCCGCGCGTCGGCAGGCTGGCGATGAAGTCGCAGCGCTCGCGCGTCAGGCGGCGCAGCCCGACGCCTTCTGCGCCGAGCACCAGCGCGATGCGCGGACCGGCGTCGATCTCGGCGATCGTCTTCTCGGCCGCCTCGTCGAGGCCGAGACACCAGAAGCCCGCGTCTTTCAGCCGATCGAGCGTGCGCGCGAGATTGGTCACGCGAATGAGGGGCACCGCCTCGAGCGCGCCCGAGGCGGCCTTGGCGAGCGCGCCGGTGACGGGCGGCGCGCCATGCTCGGTGATCACCACCGCGCGCGCGGCAAACGCGGCAGCGGAGCGCAAGATCGCGCCGACATTGTGCGGATCGGTCACCTGGTCGAGGAGCACGACCACATGCGGCGGCGTCGCCTCGGCGATGCCGTCGAGCACGTCGTCGACATCACGCGCGGCAAGCGGCTCGGCGGCAAGCGCCATTCCCTGATGCACCGCGTCTCCCGGCAGCAACATCGCGAATTGGGCGCGGTCGAGGATTTCCGGCGCGCCCGCGGGCAAAGTCGCTGCCGCCGCTGCCGCCATCTGACGCAGCTCGGCCGCGCTCTCTGGCAAGGCGACGAGGCGCCGGACGCGGCGGTCGCGATTGGCGAGCGCGGCGGCCACCGCATGACGGCCGTAAAGCCACGGGCCGCGATCGCGGGGGCGCTCCGCGCGGTGGTGCGAGGGTGCTCGCGAAGCTGGCGCCGGCGGGCGTTGCGAAGGCGGGTGTCGCGGCATGTTCGGCGTGGTTTAGCACAGCGGCGGCGGCGGGGCGAAAACGCGCGCGAGCGTTGACAAAAACGGGCGATGACCTTAATACCGCGCATCCGCTGCGCCGGACGGCAAGCGAGTGCGGAGGGGTTGCCGAGCGGTTAAAGGCAGCAGACTGTAAATCTGCCCTCTTCGGAGTTCGCTGGTTCGAATCCAGCCCCCTCCACCAATCGCTTGGGCGACGGAAAGAGCAGCGGTACAACGGTAAGGCATAAGGTATGGCGGTCTCGCGGGCGGGTGTAGCTCAATGGTAGAGCTCCAGCCTTCCAAGCTGGCTACGTGGGTTCGATTCCCATCACCCGCTCCAGCACCGCCACCGAGAAAGCGACAGAGGTACGCCCTCTAGCAATGAGGAAGCGGGCACATGGCGAAGGCGAAATTTGAGCGGACGAAGCCGCACTGCAATGTCGGGACGATCGGTCACGTGGACCATGGCAAGACGTCGCTGACGGCGGCGATCACCAAGGTTCTGGCGGAGACGGGTGGCGCGACCTACACGGC
>DASZAN010000022.1:0-7071 GCA_035945115.1 Allostellaceae bacterium | reverse complement strand
CCACACCCCATGCAATCGCTGTGTACGCTTCGTCATCACTGTCGCCAGTGATCACGCAACACTCGCTACCAAGCGGGCGCTGCCCCTTACTTGCGCCGGACTTCCACCGGCTGGATCGCACCAGCTTGCCTGGCGCACTCACTCGATCACCTCGTCGGCGCGGGCGAGGACGGATGGCGGGATTTCGATGCCAAGCGCCTTTGCCGTCTTGAGATTGATGACCAGCTCATACTTGGTCGGCGCCTGCACTGGCAGATCGCCGGGCTTGTCGCCTTTGAGGATGCGATCGACATAATCGGCCGCGCGCCGGAACAGGTCTACGTAATCCGCTCCATATGACATCAGACCGCCACCGTTGACCCACTCTCTAGTAGGGTAGATGGCGGGTAATCGGTAGCGAGCAGCCAGCGCGACGATCAGCTCGCCATGAAGGCCTGCCGCTGAGCTCCCGGTTACGATAAGTCCGCCGTTGGATTTTCGTGCGAACGCTGTGACGGCGAGTTCGATCTTGTCAGCATCGCGCACATCGACCGGGTGCAACTCCACGCCGAGCAACGATGCTGCCGCCTGGATTGCGCCGAATTGGGCAGGGCCCGCAGCGATGGCGGACTCTCGCAGCACCGCTACCCGAGTCACCTGGGGAGCGATCTCTTTGAGCAGTTCAAGCCATTTCGCGCCAATTGAGTATTCATAAGCGGTGAAGCCCGTGGCATTGCCGCCAGGACGTGCCAAACTATCGACGTAGCCCGCGCCAACCGGGTCTGCGACAACCGTGAATACGATCGGAATGGCATGGGTCGCCTGTAGCAGTGCTGCGACCGTCGCGCTCGAATGGGCGAGGATGACGTCTGGGGCGAGCGAGACTAGTTCTTGGGCGTAGCGATGTAGAGCATCCGCGTCGGGACCGGCAAAGCGGTAATCGACCCGGACGTTTTGGCCGTCGACCCAGCCCGCTAACTTGAGACCCTGCGCAAATGCGGCGAGGCGTGCTTTTGAGCGCGGCTCGTCCGCAGTGCTAGCGAGAAGCACGCCGATACGTCGCATACGATCGACCTGTTGGGCGGGCGCGGCCAACGGCCACGCCACGACCCCGCCCGCAAGCAGTTCGACAAAATCGCGCCGCCTCATCTGTCCCCCCTTGCACTGCTGCGCCGGGAACCGAGCTGCGCTGAAATCGACGCTATGCTATCAGCTTTCGCATGGCGCGGGTGTGCGAAACATCACAACCGCTCCCCCCCGGCCTTCCGATCCCCAAAACGCGAAAACTCAGCCTCAAACCAAAGGTCAGTTCGTCACGCTAACGCCGATGACGCCGCTGATCGGCACCCACTTCTCGCCGTCAAATCGATGAAGGACGAATTGTTCGATGGGCCGATAATCGGTGGGGCTGGTGTTGAAGCTAATTCCCGGTAGCAAACCGGGCGCACGAAATTTCGTCATGTGCGTTGCCTGGTACATAAGGTTCTGTCGGGTAAGATCGTCGCCGCACTGCTCGAGGACGTGGGCAAGCGTATAGGCCCAAGAGTATGCGTAGAAATTGAGAACATCATCTGGCTCGCCGCCTGGATAATACTGCTCCATGAAGGCCAGATAAGTCTGGTAGTCCAGATCATTCTTCCAGCGCGGATCGCCGGGTGTGATGCTCCAAGCGGCGGAGATCAACCCGACGGATTTCTCCAGCCCGGCTGGCTTGAGAACTGTTGGGATCGAGGCGCCGGGGTATGCGGTGATGTGCAACGGCCGCCAGCCGATATCGTAGACCTTGCGGATGACTTGTGCCACGATTCGGGGGATCGCTGCGGTGAACAGAACGTCGGCGCCCGAGGCCTGCAGCGCTATGACTTGCGATTCGATCGTGGGGTCCATTGCATCGTAAGTCGCTTCCATAACAATCATCTTGGCCGCACTATCACCTAACCCGTCCTCGAAGCCGCTGAGATACGCTCTGCCGTAGCCGTCGCGCTGATAAAGCACACCGATTTTAGCTTGCGGCTTCGTGTCCGCGATGTATTTGGCATAGACGCGAGCCTCGTCCGCGTATCCTGGCGTAATCGGCATCGTCCAGGGAAAGCGCTCCGGTTCCGCAAAGCGGGCAGCGCCGCTCTGGACGAACAGCTGCGGCACCTCGAGTTGATTGAGGTACCGTTGCACGGCGGTGCTGGTTGCTGTCCCGATGATGCCAAAAATCGCCAGCACATGCTCCTGCTCGACCAGCTTGCGCACCTGCTCCAGGGTCTTGGGCGGGCTATAAGCGTCGTCGAGGGAGATAAAGGTGACCTTGCGCCCATTCACGCCGCCATGTTCGTTGAGCATTTCGAAGTAAGCGGCCTCTGTCCGGCCGATTGAGCCGACGTTCGAGTTTGGACCGCTATAGGGCATGGTGTTGCCAATTTTGATCTCGGTGTCGGATACGCCCGGGCCATAGATCCTTTCCGCGGCCGCCAGCTGTGCCGATCCCGCGAGCACCGTGAGCCCGAGCGTCACCCCGATCTTTCGGGCCCACCCGTTGATGTCCACCCATTGCATGTCTCTCTCCCTAGATCTTCCGGGAGTGACGAATCGGCGGCGCAAACAGTCCTGTTCTGGCGCCTCTATGCCTTTTGAGCAGGAGCGCCAACGCGCAACGAACTGACTTCAGAGCCCTCCCATCCAGGGAAGGGGAGACCCTACGCTACCAGCTCCGGCATACGCAGCATGTGCGGAACCTCACACCCGTTTGCGTGCCGCCCAAGATGAGGCAGCTTGCCCGAGCTTCGGCCTTCACCCGCGCCACCGTTTCGCGCCACCGTTCCGATCTCAACCTTTGTGACTAGAAACCTTCATACAAAGGGAGTAGCCTGATCGCTAAACCCACATGGACCGGGGGCGTCCATGGAGCGAGTTGTCGTTCGCGAAAACATCGAATGGCATTGGCGTTTACTCGCGACAGAGACCGACGCTGCCAAGCGCAAGCTGCTGTACGAACACATCGCCAGAGCTGAAGAACAACTCGCGGCTGCTGGTCCGCGAGAGGGCGCGAGCACATCTGCGCCTGATGCGAACAATTCCGCCCTCGTCGGTGATCGACAATAAAAGAATGTTCAAGTCCCGGCGTAGCTCCGCAACGGCGGGTTCACTTTCAGCAGTGGGAGGGAGAACGGTTATGAAGGCTTATGCAAGCGTCATCGCTCTTGTTGTTGCCTTCAGTGTTCCGGCCTCGGCACAGTCGGTCGATGCCCGTAAGGTCGCCGAGGACATTTCCGCAAAGCATGTAGCGGCCTTCAACAAGAACGATGCATCCGCACTCGCAAGTCTCTTTTCGCCGAACCTGGTGAACCTCCCTCCAACTGGAGGGGAGCCGCTTTTCAGTCGCGCGGAGTATGAGAAGCGTTGGACTGCGGTATTCGCAGCCGATGCTCCTTCGGAGAAAGTCTCCATCACCAGCGCGGACGCGTTGGATGATCACACTGTCATCGCCACCGGCGAATGGGGCTACACGCCGTCCAAGGGCGCCAACGCGGGCAAGGAAACACACGGGCGCTGGATGGCTGTCTATGTCAAAGAGAACGGCGGATGGACGGTAAAGGCGTTATCTGGGAGTGTACCAACAACGCCCCCAGCACCACCGGTCGCTAGCGGGTCATCGAATAAGCAATAACTGGGATGATCAGGGAGGTGAGGTAAGGCGCGCCTCACCTCCCTGAGCTTGCAGAGCGCGTGTCGGCTTAGGCTGCACCGCTTGCGCGCCCGGCGCTTTCTTGATGGTTGGTGTACGTCTGATCCAACCAGCGTGATGCCGTATCAGGCCAGCTCTTCCAGCAACGCCTTCGCTTCCTTCAAATCCGGCGTGTCGAAGCCTTCGGTGAACCAGCCGTAGATCGGCGCGAGGAGATCGCGGGCTTCAGTGAGCTTGCCTTGGTCGCGCCGGAGGCGGGCGAGGCTGGTTGAGGCGCGGAGTTCAAAGAGCTTGGCCTCCTGTTGGCGGGCGACCGCAAGCGCGCGTTGGTAACAGCCTGCCGCCTCGAGATGTGCACCGCGATGCTCAGCGAGCCACTCTCCTTTGAGACGATGGAGCTCCGCCTCAAAAAAGCGTTCGTCGGTCGCATTTGCCATCTCCAACCCGGTGTCCAACAGCGACAGCGCTTCGTCAATCTCCCCCGCTCTTTCGCAGCAATATCCGAGAAGAGCCAGCCCCTGCGTTTGTCCGCTAGTGAATCCTGTGGCCGCGACATAGGCAAAGGCTTGTCGCGCGAGCGCAAGTCCCTCGACAGTCTTGCCACTTCTGGACAGCCCGGTCGCGAAACCAAGATTAGCTCCTGCGAGCACTAAGGCGAAGCTCTGCTCTTTGGCGATGGCCATTATTTCAATGTTGCATTCAAGGGCCGACTGCTCCGCCCCACGGAGCGCGTCGACCAAACCCGCCCAGATCAGCGCTACGGCTAATACATAAGGGCGGTTTGTTTGTCTGGCCAAAGCCAGCGCCTGACCGCGGCGCGCTACGGCTTGGTCGACATGGCCAAGGAGCATCAAATCATACGCCAAATATGACAGTGTCGCCGCTCGGCTGCCGTCGATAGACTGATCACCCGTCTCAGGAACGCGCACGCTGAGAGCGCGCTCGAAATGATCTACGGCCGACGCAACTGCGCCGAGCCAATGCAGGCTTCGACCGAGAATTTGGTGGGCGTGTACCTCCAGGGCAGCATCATTGCGCTCAAGCGCGACTTGCAGCAGTTCCTCGGCGGCATGACGCGCAGCAGCGTGCTGCGCCCGAGCGAGATAGTGACTCCCTTGCAGGGAGAGCACCCGCCCAAGGCTCGATCTGTCCCCTAGATGGTCGCAAAGATCGCGAGCGCGGATAAATGCTTCCCCGGCCTCCGGTGCTCCTTCTCCTTTCGAGGCAAACAGCGCCCAGCCAAGCATGGTCTGTAGCTCGAGCTCTTGACGCCAGCGCTCCGGATCTTCGATCAGGCTGAGCAACAGGTCCAGCCCTTTGCGCGCTTGTGCGGCCGCCTCCACCATGGCGGAACGAGTAAGCGAGGTCCGAGTGGCCTTGCTCCAATACGCGATTGCTTCCTTGACCGAAGCCGCTTCGGTCCAGTGCTGGGCCAGCGAGGCTGGCTCGGTCGCCACGATCTCGGGGAACTGGCGTTCGAGCGTCTCCGCAATGCGCGCGTGGAGTTGTTGGCGTCGCCCTCGGAGCAGCGTGCTGTAGGCGGCATCCTGCACCAGCGCGTGCTTGAAGGTGTACTCCGCATCGGGCGGTGTCCCACGGCGGAAGAGCAGCTCGGCGTTCACAAGCTGGGCCAAGCCATCATCCAGTTGTTTCTGCGGCATCGACACGACGGCGCTGATCAGCTCGTGCGAGAAGCGCCTGCCAACAGCTGCGCCGATCTGCGCCACCTCGCGCACCGACGCTAAGCGGTCGAGCCGTGCCATCAGGGAGGCATGGAGCGTCGTTGGGATCGCCAGCGGCGACAGCGATCTCGTTACCTTGTAGTGATCCCCAGCATCGGCAAGGTCGCCGCTCTCGATTACCGCTTTTGTCAGCTCTTCGATGAACAGCGGAACGCCGTCCGTGCGATCAACGATCTGATCGGCGATCTCCCTCGGGAGCGCCTTGCCGCCAGTTAGTTGTGCGAGCATCTCCGAGCGTTGCCGGTGCGGTAGACGACTGAGGCTGAGCAGGGTCACCTGCGGACGACCTACCCAACTCGGCGTGAACTCCGGTCGGAAGGTGATGATCAACAACACCGGCAGGCTCGGCACGCGATCAACGATGAGGTCGAGCAGCTCCAGCGAGGTGGGGTCAATCCAGTGCGCGTCCTCATAGACCATCACCACCGGCTGCCGCGCCGCCAACCCAGCGACTTGCGCGATCAATGCTTTGAACGTCTTCTCCTTGCGGCTTTGCGGAGTAAGGTCGAGGGCGGGATAGCGACCCTCGGTCGTAACCGACAGCAACTGCGCCAGCAGGGGAGCCGCTTCCTTGAGATCGTTCGTCGCCTGGGCGAGCACCGCCTCCAGCTTGTCGAGCCGTTGCTCGTCGGTATCGTCGCGTCGAAATCCCGCCGCGCGTTCGAGCTGCGTGATCGTCGGGTAGAGAGCCGTATCCTGGTGATGCGGCGAACAGAAGAGGCGCAAGCGGGTGTATGGCTCAGTCCGCAGCTTCTCAAAAAGGGCCTCGACGATCCGCGACTTGCCTATGCCCGGTTCGCCCGAGACCAGCACGATAGAGCCCTCGCCTGCCTTGGCTTGTCTCCACCGCCTCAGCAGCAACTCCAACTCCTCCTCGCGCCCCACCAGCGGCGTGAGGGCGGCGCCATGCAGCGCCTCGAAGCGGCTCTCTACCGTGCTTGCGCCGACCACCTGCCATGCCTGTATCGGATCGGCCAACCCCTTGAGTGCCACCCTGCCGAGATCGCGGTACTCGAAGTGACCCCCGGTTAGACGCCTCGTACTCTGCGCGATGACCACCTGCCCTGGCTCGGCGAGAGCTTGCAGTCTCGCAGCGAGGTTCGGCGTGTCGCCCACGACCCCGCGCTCCTGCGCATCGCCTTCTCCTATGAGATCGCCGACCACGACCACACCCGTGGCAATGCCGACGCGAACCTGAAGGGAGAGATCGTGTCCCGTGCGAAGGCTCGGCACAGCCTCGATGAGCGATAGCGCGGTTCGCACCGCCCGCTCCGCATCATCCTCATGTGCCTGCGGAAAGCCGAAGTAGGCGAGCACTCCGTCGCCCATGTACTTCGCCACAAACCCACCGGCTTTCGTGATCTGCTCGGCACAGCAGCGGTGATACGTGCCAATGATCTCACGCATGTCCTCGGGGTCGAGGCGAGCGGAGAGCGCGGTCGAGCCGACGAGATCGCAGAACATGACGGTAAGCTGGCGGCGCTCGGCGGTGCTCTCGGTGCGAGAGGGGGGAGCAGGTGTGGAGGTGGTCGCTGATTTGGTGGAGGTCTCAGCGAGCTTCTGGCCGCACTCGAAGCAGAAGTTCGCACCCGCCGGGTTGGCGCTACCGCACGACGGACAGCGGGCAGGAAGAGCCGCACCGCAGGAGATGCAGAACTTGCTGGTGTCGGGTGT
>DASZAN010000021.1:0-13225 GCA_035945115.1 Allostellaceae bacterium | reverse complement strand
GGACGCGAACTCCTGGCAGACCTGGCGCTTGAAGGCGATCGTGTGGGTACGGTGCTTGGGCATGGGCCTTATTCCTCAAAGGCCCGGCAACCCTGGTCAATCTCAAATCGCTATCTGTCCGGCCCCAGGGGCGCACTCCACGACCTGCGCGCAATTTAACCCATAGGTAATTCTGCTTTCCTAAGAGTTACGCCCCGGCCTGAACATCGAGGGGAAGACTTAAACCGATGCCACTCACAGACATTTTGCTCATCGTCGTGAGCGCCTGGGGCTTTCTGATGGTCGCCACCCACCTGATCAACGCGGCGCGCACAACTGCCGCGGGGGCACGAACCAACGCCAGTTCGCGGATCAGGTCGCGATGAGTAAGGGTTGTGTCGGTCTGCCGCTCGCTAAGGGACCATCACGAGCACGTCCCGCCACAGCACCATCATCGGCTTGGGCATGGTGAGGATTCGCAGAGCAAAATCGTTGGCGTCGCCATTGGAGGCGTTGCTCGATGAACGTCGCCTGGTGTCCCGCACATTACGCTACTGGCGCGAACTGGGGCTGCGCGGGACTCTCCCGAGTATGAAACGAGTCGACCCATGGTTTATGGCTGATGATTGGGCGAGCTGCGCACTAATTGAAATTCACCCGGACTTGGAAAAATCGACGTTCCTTACTATCGGCGACAAGCTGTGGCCTTCCGACAAGCACCCGCTCAACGGCAGACGGGTCCAAGACTGTCCCTCGGGTACCGTGCTCGGTATCGCGCTGTCGAAGCTCTCAATTGTGATGGCTAAACGCGCGCCGGTTACTATCGGCGGCTCGTCGTCTCATCTCGGCATGCCGATGCTCTATCGGAGCGTGTTGCTGCCCCTAGCGGAAGATGGCCTACGTATCGACACGATCCTGATTGCTGCCAACTACCGGCGGGTAAAAGCTCAAAGCATATAGCCGCATGGCACCTCAGGACTGAGACGCTGGCGGTCGAGGGTCGCAGGCGCGCGCTCTTTGCCGCCGTCGCGGAGCACGACCTTGAGGGGATCTCGCCAAGCGCAAATCCGATCCCTATCGGCGCGGGTGAAGTGGTGGAAGATCAAGAACGCCGCATAAAACCAAGCCGACCACGGGCGAGGTGAGCCGCTCAACGGCGACGGTAGCGCCGCATCGAGCGTCACGACGATACGCGCCCCCAGCATACGCAGCGGGCTATCAAAGCTCAGTGACGTAGATGACCGGCGGGTCTTCAGTGTCGTGCCCGTGCACGGGAATCAGATGACTCTGGTCGATGTGGACCCGGACCTCGCGACCATCGGGAAGTTTGATTGTCGGTTCGCCCTCACTGGTCAGCGGTTCGCCAATGTCCACATTCCCAAGATGTTCATAGTCGCGTTTGCCCTTAGCGCGAAAGCTAAGGTTGACGATGTACGCCATGATAGCCTTCCGTCTTTCCGCGCGCTGACCAATTCACTGCGCTGCCCGATTAGCGACCCATGGAAATCCTGAAAACGTGCCTATAAACAGTGGCTATAACTGCGACGTTCCGATGCGGTGCTTGTCAGCCGAGCCTAGCACAAGAGGAGATGAAGCGTGTCCGAGATCGATGGACTGTGGACTGCCGAGGGCGCGACGCTTGACGGCTGGCCGACAAGCGGCATTCTGATGTTTGTTCGAGACCAAGTCTTTGGCGGTGGCAATCGCTATTACTGCTTAGGCCGGTATAGGCTGCAGGCCCGGAGGATCGAGATCGAGGCACATATCTATCATTATCACGGGTCCAACCAGAGCCACCTCGCTGGGGGCACGCCGGACTTCACGGTTCACTATCGTGGACGTGTACTAGCAGGCTCAGAGATCATCGACGGAACCGTCTATCGCGCCGAAAATCCAAATCTGAAATTACCGGTGCAGCTAGTGCGGCGCGCTGCTCTTTCGGCTTAAGGAAAAAGGATCAGGCGCAGCGCTAAAGCGCGGGCGGCGCCGGAGCGGGGACCGAGATCGCCCAGGAGTAGGTCCCGTTCGCCGATCGAGGGATCGTCGCGCAGCACGCTGGGTTCCGTTGTGTTTTACGACACTAAGACCGAGCGTATGACGTCCAGCGGATGGTCAAGCAGCGGTTCCACGCATTCGAGCATGCGGAGAGTGTGGGGCAGCTCCGCGTGGCGTTCGAACGTTGCCATGTCGCGCCAGCGCGAATGCGCGTAATTAGAGACGCGTGTTCGTCACGGAGCGGTAGAGATGAAGCTCCAGACATCCCGGCTCGGCGCGGGTTGCCGCCTGCATCTCGCGCAGCCCGGCCTCCACCTCGGCCTCGCGTCTTTCCTTGGGCTGGAAGCGACCAAAGATCACGATCTCTATCAGCGCCCTCCACAGCCGAAAGACCACAACGTCAGCACAAGCTCAACGTCGCCCGTGCACCGGCTCACGACGTTACGACTGACTCTTCTTCTCGTTGCTCGTGGCGATGTAGAGCATCGCCGCGAACTTGGTGATGTGTTCGACCTGATCCTCCGGGTTCGAGACCTTTCCTCCCGCCATGTGATCGAGCTTGCCGCTCGCCCATACCGTCGCCGCCGCCTGGAGGCACGCCGCCTTGAACGCTTCGTCTTTCATCTGTCCAGCTCCAGCGTCTTAGTCTGCCTTCGTTATAGCGCTGCGAGGTGCCCTCACGAATCGCCCCGCTCATGGTTCACCCTGTCGCTGGACTGTCCCTCTAAAGCCGTGCTCTCTTCGCTGGTGAGCTTTCAGCGTCTCGACGGTGATGAGGCCCGCGGCGATGGCATCGATCGCCCGCGGAGGGCGGCGGCACAGATAGGGCGGTTAGCTAGTGCCTCCTGTCAGCCGAAGGCACACGGTCAACCTGCCCTTTGATCTCGCTAAGCTTGCCGCGATGCGGTCGCGTCGAGCGAAAGGAGAAGCGCCGTAGCAGTCCTCTGGCCAGATCCCGGCTGCGACTAGACGCTCATTCATCTCGTCAGGGTCTTTGGCACGCACTACGACGGGGTGTTTGTCGCCCGGCTGGCGCCTGCAGGTAAAGACCGCAGGTCACCCGAATCGATCGGGCCGAGCGAGGTCGGAGAGCGTCGTCTGGTCTCCAACAGCGAGGTCCTCAGCTCGGGTCTGCGGGATCTGGACGAACATCACGGCGATAGTCGCCATTGAGGCGAAAGCCAAAATCGGATAGCGATCGCTCAGCCGTCTGGCGAGATCGAGGCAACGTCCGGGCACGTTGAACATGTTCATGCCTTCAGCGGCGCTTGGCGATCACCCTTACCGCCAAATCAGCCACGCAAACAATGCGACCCACGGAACGCACGACAGCGTTACTGCAATCCAAAACCACGCCTGACCTTCCGTTGCCTCAGATTTTTCGGTCGAGGGAAGATAACCGGCAAAAACGTTGCCTATCTTGATCATGTGCTTTTCCTCCACAAAGGTCCTTCACTAAACCCAAGTCAGCGTCTCATGAGATCGAGCCGAGTGACCTTGATGCAGATCAAGGGCTTAGCTTCGGCTCTTGGCGCTCGAGTTGCGAGCGCCGTGGATTTTCCCGAGGCCGCGGCCCTGTTGCGGGCGTCGCACCCGGCGTTGCTCATCACCAACGTCCGACTTCCCAACGGCGACGGGCGGGATTTGGAGAAGCTGGCGCGGGCGATGGACGTTCCCGTGCTGCTCATCAGCACTCATCCGCAGGACATCGGCGGCCTTCGGCTTGCGCACTGGTGCCTCTACTTGCGTCCCGGTGGCGGAAGATTCCCGGGGCCATACCAAGTTGGTGGCCACCAGTCTGGTGGCACGTATCGCCTCGCCGCGTTCTCACGTTCGATGCACTCAGCAAGGTCGGCTGTCCCCGGCTGGAAGCCATAGCTTCGGCACGTCGCCTCATCGTCGGCACGCGATTCTTCTGGGGAAACGCACCCGGACAGCCCGACCAAGATGGTCGCCAACGCGACGCGGTTCGCCCGAGGACTTCTCGAAAATCGCAAGCCTGGCAAGCCCAACACCCCGATGTGGCCTAAACCTGTCGCTAACCCGGCCAAAGGCATACTCGCAGCAGCATGACATTGTACGCCGCAAACAGATCAAATTTTACCTGGCAGATCGCCCATTCAGCCGGCGGCGGCTTTGACGCCAGCTTTCGCTTCGAGCGGCGGATGGATAGTCAGCCATATTCGGAAAGCGGTTCGCTCCATGTGCTGTGCAGAGATATTGCCCTCGTATGGCTCCGCGTCGAGGCGGTAGTGCGCGGCTTTGACGGGCGCGGTGTGAGATAGCCCATGAACCAGACCGATGGCAGCAAGATGCGCGTGATGATCCGGTGCCCGATCACTGGCGACGCCATAGCGACTGGACTTCTCGCTGACCCGCAATCCTGGGACGCCCGCCGAATTGAGCTGAACCGAGCATTGTGCACCGCGTGCAAGCAATCACACGCTTGGAGCAAAGCGGACGCTTTTCTCGAAGGATCGTCGAGCTCTTAGCGCCGGAGCCTCCATCGCGCACTCGTCGACGAACTTAGCGCCCTGATGAGCCGATCACTCGCTGGCTTCCACCGCTCGCGTCTCGCGTGGTTTGCCGTCGATGACACCGAAGCTGGTCGGCGGCGCTTTCTGACCTCTACTTGCTCCAGCACCCCTACTAACTGAGCGTGTCCTCGACCTTCGGGTTGTGAGGGTGATCACAGGTCCGTGACCTTCGTCGGGACTATTTCAAGCTTCGTGGGTCTCATTGCTCGGGGTACGTGCCATGACGAAACTGGTCGCCGCGTTCGCGCTCGGCGTCATCGTCACCGCTCTCATCGCCTTCGCCACTCAGGGTCGCGTCGAGAAAGCAAGCCAGATCGTGCCGCTGCAGATGATGAAGGGCCAGCACCCGCCACAGGCGGAGTTCACCGACTACTCGCTGGTCTTCCCGTAATAACGAGCGAACTTACACATTCGAACCTCGACTGGTCGGCGAGCGTCACGCGGAGAAAGACGCTATCGGTGCGTACCGGGCGTACCAATAGCTTCAATCGTCATTTCCGGCCATCGCCCTTAAGGCTTTTCGATGGACCGAAAGAGCATGGCTCACTGCCGAGAACCGGCTTACGTGCAATCGCCGCGCGGAGCTATCGCGCCTCTCGCAATCGCCGGGGCCGCGCCGTTAGGGGGACGCGCCGCCTTCGGTTGGCCGCGGCTCTTGCGCGAGCTTGACGGGTCGACGCCTTTCGCCCGCCGCTTCCTCGGTGGACTGCGCGACGTTGACAATAGCCTGCGCTGAGCCCCCGGACTGAAGCGCAAGTGCCTCTCTATCTTACAGCGAGTGAACTTGGCGTCTCGCCCATGCCCATGGCAGCAGGGATATTCTCGAGCTTGAGTTCGATTTGATCGCCCGTCGCTTACCGGTGCAGTGCTGGGGCTAGAGGCATCGGAAAAATTGCATAACGAGAACGTCCCGTAAACTCATGTTCTTTAACCTTTCTCCCCTATGCTTTCGGACGCCTGCATTTTCCTAGTCAGGTGTTTCAGCAGGCCAGAGGCCACCTAAGAGAACTAGGTCAGTCTATGTTGGTACCCCACCGCATCGAAGAGCCGCATGCCGCAGGCCGAACCGTGGGGGCCGCTCTTGTGATGTCGACCGTGTTCGCCCTCATCGGCTGGTTCTTCCTGCGGCAGTCTTCGGAGGCCGCTCTTATCTCGGCAGCACTGGGGCTCGCGACCGTCTCCATCTATTTCATCACTCAGCGAAATCGCTCCCGGCATCAGGCGGCGGATCTGAAGCGCCTCACTGAGGCTCTGCGCGAGAGCGAGGAGCGCTTCCGAGATTTTGCGACAGTCTCATCTGACTGCTTTTGGGAGCAAGCTGCGGACCTTCGGTTTTCCTATGTCTCAGGCACACTCGGAGAGAGATACATTGGTGCGTTCCCATGGGATCTGCCCGGTGATGTCACGGGGAAGGGCCAGTGGGCCGCGCACCGAGAAATCCTCACCGCCAGGCTCTCTTTCCGAGATTTTCGATATGAGCGCGTCGGCCAAGATGGCCGTTTACGCTGTTTCAGCATCAGTGGACGACCAAGATTCAGCGCATCGGGGGTCTTTCTCGGATATCGCGGCACCGGACGTGATATCACCGAACAAGTCGAGGCGGAGAATGCGCTGCGTTCCGCCAAAGAGGGAGCGGAAGCCGCGAGCCATACAAAGTCGCAAATTCTTGCGAATATGAGCCACGAGCTGCGCACGCCTCTCAATGCGATCATTGGTTTTTCGGACGTTATCTCGCATGGGCTAATGGGACCGGTAGACGAGCGATATCGCGAGTATGCGAACGACATTTTTCGAGCGGGCTCTCATCTGCTCAAGCTCATTACTGACGTGCTCGATCTTTCAAAGATCGAGAGTGGGCACTTGAGGCTGCACGAAGAGCCCGTCAATTTGGTGAATGTCGTCGACGCATGTTATCGCCTGATCGTGGACCGCGCTCGGGATGCGTTCGTCAGAATCGAGCGAGTTAACCCGCCGGATGTCCCCCTCGTTCTGGGTGACGAAACACGTCTCAAGCAGATCGTGCTGAACCTACTATCGAACGCGGTGAAGTTCACCGCGCTTGGCGGCGATGCCGGCGGAACAGTTCGTGTTGAGGTGAAAATGACGGACGCCGGCGTGACGATCTCGATCTCTGATACGGGCATTGGCATGAAGGCCGAGGACATTCCGGTGGCCCTGGCGCCGTTCCGCCAGCTGGATGACGCGTTCAGTCGTCGATACGAGGGCACGGGACTAGGGCTGCCGTTAGCGAAAATGCTCACCGAATTGCATGGTGGCGTACTTGAAATTACCAGCGCGCCTGATCTCGGAACGACTGTGATCGTACGGTTGCCTCACGATCGTATTCTATTGAGTGGCGATGTGGTTGGAGACAAGGTCGGCCAATCTGCAGGAGCGGCATTGATGGGAATCGCTTAGCTATAGTCGCTGTCTTTTCTCAGGGTGCGCCGTCGGGCGCGGCAGCGTAGAAGGGTACAAGGCTGAATCCCGCTCTCATTGGCCGGGTGTGTGAAACGTCAGAGCCGCTCAAGAAGTCCAGAAGCCGGATTTCGAGGATTCCGCTTATTGCGCCTTTTTGACGCCGCGCGCTCTGTCACCGCGACCGCGCTGCTTCACGCTGTGTGAAGGCGTGACACGTCGACCGCTGTTCGGACTCACCGCCTCAACTGTGAAAGTTGTACCTCGGTTTAATTCGCGACCGGCTCCCGAATCTTCTCCAGCTCCTCGGATGACTCGGCATCGGGAAGGAGCAGCCATCGTTGAACGCGGCGGAGCACCTCAGCGCGGGGCATGTCACAAAAGACAATGGGGAAAAGCTCGCCTCCAAGCAGCAGGTCAAATTCAAAGCGCCCGGTGATGCGAGGCCAGCCGTATTGCCGCGTGGCGATTCCCTTATTCGCCAGCTTCTCGAAAATCACTGCCGTGATATGGTCGAACCAGTAGTTCTTAAGCAGCAGCCCGCGGCTTAGGTGATCGAGGTAACCGGAGACATTCTTCTTGCGGAAGTCGGGATCTATCCAGAGGCCGCCGGAGTGTCCAACGCGCCCTGAAAGCGACGCCGCAGTCGGGCAGTCAAGGGCGCCAAACGACCCATTCACATCGCGCCGCCCGTTCGTACACCAAAGGCGAAGCGAGCGAATGTCATCTAGGAACGACTCGGTCTCAAAAATCCGCTGCGCCATTGTCGCAACAATTCGGCCGCGGTGGTCGACCGCCCGTAGCCAGAAACTGTTGTGGAACGAGAGGTCGTTGTAAGTCGGATCCCACGTAGAAGGAAGAAAAGCGGTGGGTGCGATTTCCCGCCGCAGACGGACAAATTCATGAAAATCGCTCTCGATGAACACGTTCATGTTCAATCGGGCGAGCTTGCCCGACATCAATTCGCAGAAGCGCTGGATGGTCGAAAAGTCTTGGCCCGTTAAAGGTGTCACGCGATCCCCCATCCGCACGACACAAGTCCTAGGCCATTGTTAGCGTCTTTCTGTTCAATTGAAAATGGCAATCATGGGGCAATTGCCAGGAATCGCGTCCGGTTGGCTAAATGTCCTCGGCGCTTAGGCGTGCTGGGGAGATCCGGCGACCAGAGGTCTAACTCCACGTCCGACCGGACCGGTCTTGCTTCATTGAGACCGCAGAGACATCTTTTCCGTATCACCGCAGTCGGACTGCGCATGATTGGAAGTGGGCATGAACCCTGTTGACGCTCTTCATCGGAAACTGCAGCGTCTTGGCGCCGTACTCAAGGATCCGTCCGTCACCGAGCATGAGCGAGCAAATGCGGAAGCGCTCAAGACGCGTCTAGAAGCTAGCCTTACAAAGGCGGGCGTCCCTAAGGGAGATTGGAGTGATGTCCTGTTTCGGTTGGGCCGGACGGCACAGGAGATGAGGAAGACAACAGCCCCTCCGCCAGCGAGCAACAGCGCCTCAAAGATCGGGTTCCGTCTCGGCCGGACTCTCCGAGAAGGCCTCAAGAAGTGGCGCTCTCTTTGAGAGCGCTAACCGGTCGGGACGCTCTCGCTAGATGCATTGGATAAGCGCCGGACTTCGATCGGTGCCATGGTCGGTCCAGCAAGAGCTCCGGTCGCACAAGCACCGCCCGCACTGATCTCTGCGCTGCCACGACCGTCGCCGAGCATGATGGTTAATTTCACTTCGCGTAAGGATTCAACGTCTATCTTCTCGTCATGCACAGGATCGCCTGGATTACCGCTGCTTGCCTAATCGACCGACATCGTGACCGGGCAATCGATGTTATTCGGCAGCACCTTGATAATGTTGAACGCGCCGTCAGATGCGGTGAGCCGACCGACGAACTTGAGTTCTGGTGCGCGACCGCACGGGCAGTCATCGAAATCCTGCGAGGCACACGAGAGGCTGGTGAGGCAGCGCACTGACCGATTCGGCGCAAGAGGCGCGCCTCGGGTGAGGCCCTTTGCGGAAAGCATCTACAGTTTCATCGATATGGGTGAAGTCAGGTTCTAGGAGACGCGGGAACTTCCATAGTGCCCAATGAACATGCTCGCCTCCGCGGCCCCCAACCGTGGATGCAAGTATGCGGCAAAGCCGCCGCCGCGTCGCCTGCGTGCTTCATTCTCTAACGGGTCTGCGTCACGCCGGCGTCACACTCGCGTCATAGAAGCAGCATAGGATGAATTTCAATGCTGCCACTCGACCACGTGCATCCCATTGGGGAACATTCAACTGACGCTCGGACGCGGTCAGCAATCGAGCGTCTCGCAATTCTGCTGGTCACTGGGTTTGGCATCGTTTTGGGAATGGCGGCGGCTCTGTGGGTAATCGCTCAGATAGCGTCGTGATTTGTGGGTGACGTTAATGCTATTCACTTCCGAACAGTGGCGTGAGCGTGCAAAGAAAGCGAGAGTGCAAGCTGGGGCGATAGAGGACGTGGGACCCAAACGCCTCATGCTCTCCATCGCTGATACCTATGAGCGACTAGCACAGATGGAGGAGCATCCCGATGCCCTCGCCCTTCGCCACGGAGAAAGCTGGCCGTAACGCTTGCGAGGTGCGCTCACTGGATGATAGGGGTGATGCGCGCAACGGCGATGGTTTCGCGCGGTACACCATCGAATACATCAGTGATGATCAAGCGGTCGTCGTCGCACCGATGATCTTCCGTGACAAGGAGACCGCGCTGGCGAGTGCGCGCGCGCTGCTGAGCGCAGGGTTCCTAGTAACACGGGTCGGGGGGCCAGAGTTCGAGATGGACTATGTAGCTCTAGCGGCGCTTTATAAGTCACAGCGCAGCACGTGAGTGTTGGAGCCGCGCACGTCCTTCGCGCGTGCGGCGGGTTTGCCTAATTTGTCGGTTCTGTGAAGATCACCACCTCTCGTGGCGGGCGCCACAGACGAAAAGGGACACAATGAGCAAGGCTGAGGTGTGGAAGTTACGACCCGCCGAGCTTCGCCGGATCGCCGCGTGGATGCAGGAGCCGGAAAGGGAGCGCAAGATGCTCGCGTTGGCGGAGGGATTGGAGGAGAAGAAGCCTGCGATCCAAGAGCGAGAAAACGGCACCACGTAGCAACTGTATGCGACCGTCTCACCGCTGCGATGCGAGTTAGTTGAATGGTCGCGGCATTAGGAGCGGTTTCCAAAGCGGCGTGCCTCGTTGTCAAGGAGGATGCGCAAACGCGTGCGCATCGTGTGAAGCTGAAGGCAGATATAGGCGCACAAAAGAATCGCCACGAGAATCGTCACGCCAAGCGTGACAACGCCGATATGCCCGCTCTCGCCCTCTTCCGTGATCAGATTATAAAAGGGGGTGTGGCTGAATGCCGGGCGGGACCATCTGCCGAACGGCTTGGCGGATATTTTCCGCTTCCCCTCGCAGTAGGATGCCGATCACGTCGAGGAGCTTCGGCGCGCCGCTGACGCCCATCTGCTTCATTAGATGCTCGATCTCCTGCGCTTTAGGCGCATTCCACCAAGGGGCCGTCTCGTCGTCAAAGAGGTAATCGGCCCTTCCGGCGTAGTCGACAAAGCGCCAGGGTTCATCAGCCGTCACGGTTCCGTCCGGCGCAATGCGCCAGAGCGGGTAGTAGTCGCAGGAGAAGAGCACCTTCGAACCGTCTTGTTCGATCCATATTCCGTATGCAAGCCATAAACGCATTGGGGCGAAAGGCTCCAGCGGGACCTTCGGGATGCTCACTTCGCGACGTGAGACGGATAAAATGCCTGCGTCGGCCAACAATCGGATCCCATCCTTGTCCACCTTGAGAACGAGAGCGCGTGTCCCCCTCACTTTCACGACAGTGCCGGGTTCGATAATTGGAGCGGTGGTTAGTTTCACCATAGACGTAGACGGCGTGCTCGCCGGCGCGCTAACTGCGACGCCCGAGGAGCTAGAGACTGCGGAGCTGCCGGACTGCTCGAGACCCTTCGCTACCACAGACCGCGGGAACGCGACCTGCTCTATCTGCCAATCGTAGATCTGGGTAGCTAGCAACTTGGTGACGTGTCGGCCGTCATCGGAAAGCGGTAACCAGAGCGCTTCGTATCTTCGCGGCTTGCCATCAAGGGTGCGATCGTGCCGCACGAGCAATGGTTCGCCGTCCCGAACCAATCCCTCGCACCGCTCCATCACGTAATGACGGTATTCGCTAATGGGATGATCATCGAGGAACTTGCCCGTTAGATCATACCCCGCTTTCGCCACCATCTCAGTGCCATGGACGCGAACCCGAAACCGCAACGGATCACGTAGCACGTCGACGAGAATTACGTGGCCGAGGACATAAGAAAAATCGATCGGGTCGATATCGCGACGTGAGGGAAAACGTCGGTCTCCTCTCTTCTCGAGCCAATACTCATAAAGTCGCCGTAGGCGGGCATCTCGAATGTCCACGAGGGCTGGTCGTTGTATCTCGACAGGTGTCAGAATCTCCTGCATGCGGCAATGCCAATCAGATCCACCTAGCAGACCTCGTTCAATGAGTGGCGAAGGATAATACCGGCCAGAGCGAGCCAACAATTCCCCATGCCAAGACCTATTCCGAAAGCCACGCTTGCCCTTGCGCGGTTCAGGTGCCTGGCGGCAAGCGCTAGCCCATCAGCGCGCAAAAGTCGAGGATTGCCATACCCAGCGTTATTGGCATTTCGCGCCTCGCCGCGAAACAAACATCAGTCGTTGACCATACTATTGTATTCGCATCATCCGCTAATTCCAATCTAAGCGAGGAAATGGGAATGCACTGGACCAAGGACCCGAAGAACAAGGCTAAGCTTGCCAAAGCCGCGGCGAAGCGGGCGCGCACGAGGAAAAAGCGCGGCCGTCGTTCGAGCGCAAAATCGACTGCGGCGGTGCGCTATGGAGCAAAGCTGAACGTGATTGGCCTTATTCGCGCCGAACTCAAAGAAGCTCAGAAGAGGGCTGCCGATCTCAAAGCTATTTTTGCGGAGATATGCTTCCCTTTGAGGCGTTGCGACTAATCAATGGCTTTGGCGGTCTGCCATCGGTGAACGCCGATCTTTGCGATTGCATTTTGGCAAGTTACCGCCAGCCCCGAGCGGCCATGCGCTTTTTTTAGCTGTCCAATCCGCTCTCTCGCAGTCGATTAGCGACAAAGATCCATTGGATACGTTCCGGTCGGCGAACGTCTCGGACGGCGCGATGCCGCCGCGCAAAGCGGAACTCGACCTCTCCGACTTAAAGTAACGTCAGCGTTTTGATCCGAGTAGAGCGTCCCGGACTAACTAATGGCCCAGACGAAGGGGAACGACAAGCTCGACGCTCGGCGCCGGCGCGACGACGGGAGCGGGTTGATAGACAACCGCTGGCGGCGGGGGTGCGACGACAACCAGCGGTGGTGCGGTTTCATAGATGACTGCTGGCGGACGCTCACATTGATACAGATGGTGCTCGCACCATTCACGGCGCTCATGTTCGCGCCATTCATGTTCTCGAGATTCGTGGCCGCGCCCGCGCCAACCCTCATCATCCGCCTGGGCTGGGTAAGCGCCCATTCCGCCGAGAAGCGCAAGAGCACCAGAGGCGATAACCAAAGTGCGGATCTTATTCATGGTCGTCTCCAACAGACCAAGCTGAGCGGACGTCACCCTATCGAAGTCGTGGCGAGACCCAAAGAACGATCGCGTCGCATTTGCATAAAGGTGATTGCGCGCTTGCGCTCACATAGTTTGCATGGCTGGCGCGGCCAGTCGTGGTGGAAGCACTTCGCCGTCCTTGGCCGCAACGCCAATTGTTTCGACGCGACGGCTGAACCCTTCAAATACGGCCTCCGGCGCAATCGCCAATGAAACATGGGTGATGTCGGCGGTAACGCGCGCAGTGCCGAGCAACACAACAGATGTCGCATTGAGCCGCCCGGCGAGTTCGCCCCCGATGACGGCATCGTCGACTTCAACGGCGCCGGTGATCGCCCCATCTTTTCCAAGGGTCACCTTGCGAGCGGTTACGTCGCCTTTTACGGTTCCATTGATATGGACCTCGCCCCCACTGACGATGTCGCCAGTGATTGTGAGATCGTCGCTCAAGATCGAAGGGATAACGTCCCCGCGCTTACCCTGTTCCGTCGTCTTCTTGGACCACATTGTGGAGTGCGCCCCTGGGGCCGGACAGTTTCAGGCGGCTGAATTGACCGGTGCGCGGGCGTGTTGCTCCTCGAACTGGGTGGGGCTGAGATAGCCGATGGCTGAGTGCAGCCGCCGGTCATTGTAGACGTAATCGATGAAG
>DASZAN010000020.1:0-16198 GCA_035945115.1 Allostellaceae bacterium | reverse complement strand
AGCTCTGCCCGTGACAGATCGGCAAGTTCGCGGCCTTGGAACGAGCCGCGGCGGACCGTGCCGAAAATGGTTTGGGTCCCGTGATCCAGCCGCATCTTGAGGTAATCGGTCTCGACGGCAGATGTTGTCGCGCTCGCAGCTTTCTCGCGGCGGAGGTAGCGCGTCGCACCGAACCAGACGAGGCAAAGACCGCCGGCCCCGGCCAGCACAACGGGAACACGCTCGCTGATTAGACCGGCGATTACCGCCACTGCAGACAAAGTAGCGCCTACGACGAGCAGAAAGCGCCCGATTGTGTCAGCAAGCTGTCCCGCATCAGCCTCAACAAACAGCCGCAGTAACCAGATGCCGATAAGCACCGCCAGCACCACCAATCCGATCGCGACATAAATCACGGGTCAATCCCGCCGGGCGGGAGCGAGCCAGCCAGAAGCAGCGCGGCGCCCCCGGCGCGCCTGCCATACTGGATCATGGCAGCCCGCCCTCCTGCAGCATATGCCGCTACCGCGCCCAGCAGTTCACGCAATTGCCGAGCGCTGCCGGCATCGAAGGGGCAGTAAGCGCCGCCCGAGAGCCGCGCCAGCTGGCGAAAGGCTGCTCCGGCAGCAACATCCGCCCCTTCGTGAAAAACGAAGATAGGCACGCCCATGAGGCCAAGCTCGCCGCCCGTCCGGGAGAGAACATCGACGTTCTCTTCCATGGCATCGCCGACGAAGACGAGCGCGCTCACCTTGTGAGATTTCGCCTCCTTGAGAGCGTGCAAGAGCACCCGGCCGATCTGGGTGTTCCCGCCGACACAGGAAACACGTCGCATAGCGGCGTGGAGTTCGCCGGCATTGGCGAGCCATCGGCTGGCCTTGCATTCCCTGAACCCACGGTAGAAGACGAGCTGTACATCGAGGCCGCCAAGCGCCTCGGTGGCTTCGAACATCTCGCCTTGAATGTGGCAGGCACGATCCCAGGTGGCTTCGCGGCTAGCAGTGGCGTCCAGTGCAAAAATGAGCCGCGCCCGGTCACCTGCCGCCTTAACTGACGGCATCGCCGCGACCTGGTGCAAAAACGCTTCCACTTCGGCTGATTTGCGAGCGGCCGGCAGTGAGCGCTTTGACTGCTTTTCTTCGGTCATGCAGTAGCATATGGCGGCGCCACCGCCCGGCGCAAATTGATCACGGTTAGGTCATGAGTTCAACAAGCCCGCGCGGCACTGAGCCCGTTATCAGCGCGGGGCAGGGCGAATTAGCCGCGGCTACGGAGCCAGTGTGTGCGAAGAACCGCGTACCCGCCGCCTTCCTCGAGGCGCCCGAACGGCC
This sequence comes from Allostellaceae bacterium, assembly GCA_035945115.1. Lineage (GTDB taxonomy): Bacteria > Pseudomonadota > Alphaproteobacteria > ATCC43930 > CGMCC-115725 > DAHUYF01. The sequence goes on along the minus strand of DASZAN010000020.1, from coordinate 14,888 downwards.
ATGATCGAATGCCCACGGCGCGAGAAAAGGAGACGCTGCTCCTAGCGGGGATCTTCTCTCGTCACCGCGCGAGGGTGAAGGTGACCTTGCCGCTGTCGTCGTCGACGCTGAACATCACCGGCACCTGCTCTGCTTCGCTCAGCCAGATTCTGTAGCGGGTCTTGCCGTCGATCTCGTATTGGCGGGTGCGCATCGCCGCGCCGTCGATGTTGATGCTGGTCTCCGCGCCGCCGCCGATGCGCACCGGCTCGATCGCGCCGGTATCGACGCGCATCATCGTATCGGAGCCGAGAAAGTTCGCCGACCACGGATTGGCCGGGTGGATGTCGGCCGGCGCGATGACAGTGCCGCGTGGCGAGGCGATGATGAAGCTGTCACCGCGCGCCTCGCCACGCACCTCCAGTGGCTGCCCGTTCTTGGTCGTGATGCCATGGAAGAAGACCAAGCGGCCACTGCGCCAGCGCTCTTGGCGCTGCGCGTCCTCGCGATGGACGACGATGCCGAGCAGGCTCACCTTGAAATGCGCCTCGGTCAGCACGGTGGTAGTGTCGCCGGTGCGCTCGACGGTGTTGATGTACGTACCGATATCGCCATAGATCGCGTGTTTAACGTGATAGCGCAGCACCTGCGCGGCCGGGACCGCGGCAACGTTATCGGCCGGTAGCGCTGCCAGCAGCCCGGTGAGGACGAGAAGGGAACGAGCGCGCACACTCCAGCTCCTATGTCAAGAGCAGCAGCCGCGAGGCCGAGGCTACCGCTGGCGCCATCAGGCGGCCGACCGGCGCGCTGAGGCCGAGCGGCTTCAGCAGCATCTTGCTCGCCATGCGGTGCGGGAAGTGGCGCCCGGCGAGCGGTCTTAGTTGCGCACGGAACGCCGCATAGTCGTGCTCATGGAACTCAGTGTGCGGGTTGCGTTCGAGATAGACGTGCTTGAAGGCGTAGAATGCGTCTTCGGCGTCGACCTCGCCGATCCGCGCCCATAGCGTGCGCGCCACCGCTACCCGGCTCGGCTGTTCGTACTCGCGATAGCGCAAAAAAAAGCGGTAGAAATTCTTGTAGTGGCGCACCTCGTCGGCGCTGATCGCGGCGGCGATTTTGCCCAGCACCGGTTCTAGGCTCATCTCCGCCAGCGCGCGGTAGAACGACGCGGTGCCGGTCTCGACGACGCAGCGCGCCGCCATCTCCAGCGCCCGTGTCTGGGCGAGTTGCTCGACTGAGCAGAAGCGCATGAACTCGGCGAGGAAGTTGCGATAGGCATTGTTCCAGTCGAAATCGGGCCATGCGATCTCGACATAGCGTTTCAGTGCCCGGCCATGCTGCAGCTCCTCGCTTTCCCAGGCGAGCTTTAGCCAGTCGACGACGTCGGCGTCGCCGTGGAAGAAATCAGCGAGGTTGCGCGTGTAGACGTCCGAGGTGATCTCGACGAACGATGCCGAGGCGACGACGTAGAGCAGCAGCGCGTTATCCTTCACGCGTTCGCGTTCGAGCGCCTGATAGGGCATTGCATCGATCGACCACGACGAGTCGCCGGGATATCTTACCTCATCCTCCGTCATCCACCGCCTTCTGATTGCCGTCCGCCCAACGCCACATAAGCGCTCATGTTCCGCCTGACAACTGGGTCATCGCGTTGTTTGAGTGACGAGCCTGTTCCGCAACCGATCTCCGATGTCGGTATAGTGGTCAGTCACGGACACCATCCCTTGCAGGCGCGAGAGTGCCGCGACAGTGGCGCGCGGCGCGATTTCGGTCGATCCTGGCGCCATGTCCGAGCCTTCCCTGAGCCAGCGCCTGGTCGCGCTGTTCGACCATCTCGGCCTCGCGCGTGCCCACGTCGCGAGCCAGATCCCGGCCGACCTGGCAGACTTGACCGCGCGCCATCCCGAGCGCGTCGGCGGGGTCGTGCTGTGCGCGCCGGTTCGGCTGGACCCGACGCCGTTCGCCGCAGTCGCCGAGCGCGCCCTGATGATCGCTGGAGACCGCGGGCTCGCCGCGGACGCGACCGCGCGCGCCGCCCAGCGCCTACCCGGCGCCGCGCGTTGCGTGCTCGCGGATTACGAGGCGTTCGGCTGGTCCGACGTGGTCGCCGATCGCACCCAGGCGGTGGCCGACGCGATGATAGCGCATCTGGCGGACGCCACCGCCGACGCGCCGCGCGGCACGGCGCCGCGCGACGGCAGCCACGCCGGCATCACGTACCGGATCGAGGGTACCGGCCCGGCGCTGGTGCTGCTGCCGTTCTTCCTCGCGCCGTCGCAGTGGCAGCCGGCGGTGCCCGCGCTCGCCGGGCATTTCTCCGTGATCGTGCTCAGCGGACCCAAGCTCGGCGGCGTGGCCATGCTTGAGGATCGCGCCCGCGCGCCGACCTACCAGGCGATGTTCCGCACCGTGATCGACCTCATTGCGCCCGCGCGGGGGGAGGCGATCCTCGACGTCGGCTGCGGCTCGGGCGCGCTCGACCGCGCGCTGGCGCGCCGTCTCGCCGGCGCCAACCCGATCACCGCGGTCGACGCCAACCCGTTCCTGCTGCGCGAGGCGGCCGCGCTGGCCGAGTCCGACGGTCTCGCCGGGGCGATCCGCTTCGCACCCGGCAACGCTGAAGCGGTGCCGTTCGCGGACGCCGCGTTCGGCGCGGCGTTCTCGATCACCGTGCTCGAGGAATGCGACGCCGACCGCGCGATCCGCGAGCTCGTGCGCGTGGTCCGCCCGGGCGGGCGGGTCGGCGTGGTGGTGCGCGCGATCGACCTGCCGCAATGGTGGAACCTCGACGTGTCCGAGGCGATCCGGAGCAAGGTCGATCCACCGCCCCAGTCGGTTGCGCGCGCCGGTGTCGCCGACGGCAGCCTCTACCGGCGCATGCGCGCGGCCGGCCTCACCGATCTCATCGGCTACCCGTTCCTCATCACGCTCGACGATCCCGACGGGCCGATGTGGCGCTACCGCGAGGACTCCGCGCTGTCGCTGCTGTCAGCAGAGGAGACGCGCACCTGGCTCGATGCGCGCGCGGCGGCCCGGCGCGCCGGCGTGCTGCTCGCCGCGCACGCGCTCCATTGCGCCGTCGGCACCAAGCCAAGGCAGCAAAACGATCTCACCAGAGAGGGCGCAGAGAAACTCAACGGAATTAAATGATGCGGAGGCTGCGCCGTCCCATCATCGTCCACCCCGCCGCAAATCGCGTCAACGGACACGGAATCATGGTTGCTGGCGGTCTTGAACCGACTTTTGTAGCACTATCGGCACTGCTCCGAGCTTTTGACATTGATACTGGCACCGAGCTCTGGAAACACCGTCTGCCGGTCGGTGGCCAAGCGACGCCAATGACCTACGTCGCCGGTGGGCGGCAGTCTGTCGTCATCGCCGGCGCGCCGGAGTGAGGCTCGGCGACTATGTCATCGCCTTCGCGTTACCGGAGGCTCGGCGTTAGAACCCACAGATTAGCCACTCTTCGACGCAATTTTACAGATGAACCATCCTCGATAGTCCCCAGATCTTGAATTTCTGAAGCTCCGCGCCACTGAGGAGCCGCGCGGCACGAGCGTCAACCACTCTGTCGAGCGGGTGATCCGGTGCCCGAGATCGGCATCGTGATGCTGAAACGTGTACTCGTCCTTGAGGTCGCAGTAGCTGTCCCAGCCTTCCATGAGGACCCGAGCCCCCTTTTTGGAAGGAGCCTTTGACGAAGTCCGTCAACTGCTTGTCGATAGCTTCGGCGACAACGCGGACCCAGCGCTGGCCATGAAACCTTGCTCGTGCGAATTCCTGTGTGACTGTCGAATTTTTTGACGCGTACCGCCCTCCGGGGGTCAAAATTGCGCGTCGATTGATACGTCGCGGCGCCTTTTCCCGCTTCAGCCACTGGATGCCGGCGGCGCATTCCTGCCTGTCGTCGGGGCAAGGATTTCAGTGCCCGGCGCAGAGACTGGGGCACCGTGCAAGGCCCAGTCGGCTGCCATCTGGCCGATGACCGGGCCGAGCTGGATGCCGTACCCGCCAGCGCCTGCGGCAGTGACGAGAGTGGGCTCGGACGGATCGATAGGACCGACCAAAGGCCGATGATCCGCTGACATAGGATAAAGCCCGGCCCAGCCGCGGCCGAGACGGGCACCCGGCAATTCGGGAAGACGGTCGAGCAACAATTCCGCTAGTCTGACCTTCGCTCCCTCCTCGCACTGGTCGTTGTAGTTGTCTGGGTCCTCCGGGACGGAAGAACTGACCTTGTGGATCTCGGCAATCAGCTCGTCGCGTTTCTCATATCGGAAATTGAGGCCGGTCCCTTGCCCGTTCACCAGGTCCATCACCATCGGCATGGTGTAGTCAAGCGGCTGATCGAGATGGATCACGATCGCCTCGTGCCGCTCCGGGCAGATGTAGAGTAGTTGCCCGAACAATCTTGCCACGGCTGGAGCCCAGGCGCCGGCCGCGTTGACGACGATGTCGCAATCTATTGCGTCCTGGGTAGTCTCCAGCGTGTAGCCCCCGTTCCGCCGCTTCACACCGAGAATTCTGCAGGACTGGCGGACTTCCCCGCCACGAGCTCGCACCTTCTCGGCCAGAAAAGTGCACATTTCGTAGGGGTCGAGGAAACCGTCATTGGGGCCGAATAGCCCGCCTTCAAGCCTCTCGGCATTGATATGCGGCACAACTTTCTGCAGTTCGTTCGCCTGATAGAGCCGGGACTTGAAGCCTGCCTCCGCCTGAAGCTTCACCGATGCTGCGAACAGGCGCATCTGCTCGGGAGTCCGCGCAAGACGGAGATAGCCGATATGGCTGAAACCGAGCCCTAGCTTTTCCCAGAGGCGAAACTGTCGCAAAGAATGCACGCGCAGCAGTATCTCGAAGGGGTCCGTGAACTGCGTCCCGACGACGCCCACCGAACGGCCGCTCGAGCCGGAGGCGATGGACTGGGCTTCGAGCACCGTCACCAATGCCCCTTGTTCCACCAGGTTGATCGCCGTGCACATGCCGAGCGCACCCGCTCCGATGATGACGACATGAGGAGAAGCTGTCATTTATGGTTCCGTTGATTGTTGCGCTCCGCGGCCAGCAAATGGACATGGGGAGGGATCGAGAATGACATCGCCATCATCGCGGACAATAGCCGTTATCGGAAACGGCGTGATCGGACATGGGATAGCCGAAATCTTCGCCAAGGGCGGATGGCAGGTTTGTCTGATCGGACGATCGAAAGATAGCCTCTCGAAGGCAATCGATCGTATCCGCTCTAGCCTCGACGAATTCGTCCAGGCCGGACTGCTGCCAGCTTCGGCCATACCTTCCGCCATGTCTCGCATCAGCACGTCGACCTCGATAGAGCAGGCGGCGAATGCCGACCTGGCAATCGAAGCGTTGCCGGAGGACATGGAGCTCAAGTTGGGTGTCTTCGCCCAACTCGATGCGATCTGCAGGCCAGACACCGTGCTTGCCACGGCGAGCGGCCATCCGGCCAGCTCGGTGGACGGACTGGTAACCCGCAAGCACCGAGTGGTGGCGGCACATTTCTGGTATCCGCCACAGCTTCTCCCGCTTGTGGAGGTGTGCGGAAGCCCGGTGACTAGCAGCGAAACCGTGCGGTGGATTTGCGATGTCTTGACCGCAGTCGACAAAACACCCGTCGTGCTTGATCGAGAGGTGCCGGGGTTTCTGGGCAACCGTATCCAGTTTGCGGCGCTGCGGGAGGCCTGGTCGCTATGGGCTGCTGGTGTCGCTTCTGCGGAGGCGATTGATAGCGTCGTCAAGAACTCGATCGGGCGAAGGCTTGCCGTGACGGGGCCAATAGAATCGGCAGAGTTGGGGGGCCTCGATACGATGTACCATTTTGCACAATTCCTCTTCCCGTCCCTCGACCGATCTGTGGAGCCGCCGTCCGCGATCGGCGCTCTCGTCCGTGATGGAAATCGCGGCGTATCCAGCGGTCGAGGTGTCTATGAGTGGGTCGGCGGGAGCGGCGCAGCGTTGCTTTCGTCCCGCCGGCAAGAGTTGCTTCGCTGGTTGAAAATCGACCGCACGGCACAGCAATCCTGAGCCGATATTGCGCGAGACTTGCTCGATCACCTCGTCAGCGCCGGCGAGGATCGAGCCGGGACATTGAAGCCGAGCGCTCTCGCAGTCTTGATATGGTTTGGTCTACGACCGCCTGTGGCATAGACACAAAGTAGCCCAGTTCATGCGCGGCATCCGGTGGGCGCAGCTTAGCAGACGTCACTCCAGGGGCGTTTTCTTCTGAGTGGTTGCCAACAGCAGAAAAAATGACCTTGAGAATAAACTCGCTCACTCTGATGGGTGACGGGATCCATGAAGGCGAGGGATTAAATCATGAATTCTGAAGACATTCTCGAGCTGGTTCCTCCGCCAGCGGACGCTCGCATTGCATACGGCACCGATCGGAATCAGTTCGGCGAAATCCGCTTGCCGAAATCGAGTGGGCCGTTTCCGCTGGTAATGAACATTCATGGCGGCTTCTGGCGTGCCCGCTACGATCTTGGGCACGCTGGGCATCTTTGCGCGGCGCTAACCGCGAAAGGATTAGCCACATGGAACGTGGAGTATCGTCGGGTGGGCAATGCCGGCGGCGGATGGCCGGGAACATTCGAAGATGTGCGCACCGCGTACCGCTTTCTTCCCCAGCTCGCGCAACGCTACAAGCTTGATTCGGCGAAGGTCCTTGTGATGGGACATTCTGCTGGCGGAGAGCTGGCGCTGTGCCTAGCCGCGCATGAGACTTCGCTCAAACATGTCATCTCGCTCGCCGGGGTTGTGGATTTGCAGCAAGCCTGGGAGCTACACCTTGGCAACGATGCTGTGATCGATTTCCTTGGCGGCAAGCCGGGTCAGATCGGCGATCATTATCGAGAGGCCGACCCGATGCAGCTAAGTGTTCCTCATACGACGAGGCAGTGGCTTATTCACGGGGCAGAGGACGATGTGGTGCCATCGATTTTGAGCCGGAACTACACGGAGCAGAAGAAGAAACGCCGAGAGGACGCGCATTACGTTGAGATTTCGACTGCTGGACATTTCGATCTGATCGACCCACGTTCCCAGGCATGGCCGAAGGTCGAGAACGCAGTGCTGCACGAGTTGGAATAGACGGAGGTGAACCCGTCGAGGCCCACAAGCGTGTCCGACACAGGGCCGCATGTCAGATTGTGGTATCACGCGGAAGAAAACATCGTCTAACGTGATGTCTGCTTAGCTGCGCTCACCGGACCTTTGTGCATCGATGGCGCTACTTCGCATTTGTGCCAATAGGCGACATCGCGCCGTCCCTCACTCGATCACCTCATCGGCTCCGGCAAGCAAGGCGGGCGGCACCGTAATGCCCAGAGCGCTAGCGGTCTTCAGATTGATCCATATCACGTAGCGCGTCGGCTGCTCGACTGGCAAATCGGCGGGTTTGCTGCCATGGATGATCTTGTCGACCAAGGCCGCTCCTTGCCGACAGAGCTGGATTAGATCCGGACCGAGGCCGATCAATTCTCCCGCCTCGACAGTCTCCTTGAAGCCGCCGCAGGAGGGTAGCCGATGGGCAAGCGCAAGTTCAGCGATGCGTTTTCTCAGAGCGAAGGTAAGAGCGCCTGCGACGACGACCAGTCCCTGTGCCGCCTGTGCAACAATTTCGGCAAAGACACGGTCGAGATCGCTGGTCGGAGTGATGTCGAAGGACAAGAGACTGACGCCCAGCTGCGGTGCCCCTTTCTCGAGAGCGTTCGTGGCGAAGGCGGCATTCGCGTCGCCATGGGCGCGAAGCACCGCCACGCGCGTCAAGCCGGGAACCAGCTCCTTGAGAAGCTGAAGTCTCCTCTGATACGTCTCCGACGCCGCCTCGAAAGTCACGCCCGTCATGTTGCCGCCGGGGCGCGAGAGAGTTTGCACCAGACCAATCTCGACGGGAGCGCCGACCGACACAAACACGACCGGGATGGGCGGCGCGACGCGCTTCGCCGCCACGCCGCCAATGGTGCTATAGACAACGAGCACGTCCACCTGAGCGCTCACGGCGGCAATTTCCTCCTGAACAGCGCTTGGTTCCGGCCGAGCAAATCGGTCGATGACGACTACGTTTTCCTTATCTCCGAGTTCGCTCAAGCGCTCTTCGAGCGCTAACGCAAGAAATCCATGCGTCTCTCGCGTACCAGCGAGCACTTGGCCGACCCGCCATACTTTCTTTGGCTGCGCCTCAGCATTGCGCGGTCCTATCACCGCCACTCCCCCAATGAGCGCAATGAACTCGCGTCGCCTCATGTGTGGATGGCCCCCACGATGCAAGAGGTCCTTTAGCTGATCCTATCACGTCAGCCACAGGTCGGATGTGCCAAACGTCACAGCACCTGACCCCTCTCATTCGGCCGCATGCCGCATGTCCCAGTTGGGTCAAAGTGCGAAGAATGGATTTGCCCGAAACAGGTCTGCTTTCGACTGCTTGACCGACCTACAACTCGCGGCGCAGCTTATCCCAGTTTGACCACCCACAGGAGACATGCCGCCGAGACAATTGGCGAATAGGCGAACCAGCCGGATTCTTGGGATTGACTAGGACCGCAATCAATTCTCTCCGGTTTTTCAACATTCAAATCGAGATTCACCTGATCGCCCGGCCGGACACCCGCTCCCCTCAGCCGGTGAGGCGACGCTGAGCCCGACCATCGCCATTTGCCAACGCGCTCGCCGAGGGGTTGGTGCGACCACGCGAGCTGCCGCTGACCGCGCGGCGGGTCAAGGCGGCGATCGGGGTGTATCGGACCCCGCGGTTACTGACAGCTGCCGATCTTGAACGAGCCGATTAAGCTGGAATCACCTGGATCGGCCCTACGTGACTCGCACGTTCCAGAAGAGCGGCGCTGCGAATTTGAGGACGTCGCGGATCTTCTTTCGGAAGGCCGTCGGTTGGGACCATTCTCCCCACGGCACGTACGTCACTTCGCTGAGAGCGACCTTCTGGACCTCGTCGGCGAGCTCCTTGCGTTTCGTTTCATCGGTCGTGCGCACCCATTCGACAATGAGCTTTTCCAGCTGCGGGACGTCGGGCCAGCCGAACCAGGCGCGCGGCCCTGCGCCCGACACGCCGAAGTGGACGGCGGGATTGATGACGTCCGCCCCAATGAACCACGTGTGAAGCAGGTTCCAGCCGCCCTTGTTGGGCGGCTCCTTACGCGCCCGCACGACCAGGTTCGTCGACCAATCCATCGCTTTGAGGATGACCTTGAAGCCGATCGACTCCAGCCGCTGGCGCGTGACGATCGCTGCCGCGCTGAAGACCGGCCTATCGGTGACGTGGAGCACGACGATCGGCTGGCCATCGTAACCCGACTCTATCACGAGCTGCCTCGCTTTCGCGAGGTCGTGCTCGATGATCGGCTCGGCACCGATCGTCGTCGCGTAAGGGCCGCTGCAGGCAAACACCGAGTAGCAAGCTCGATAATATTCCGACTGTCCGAGTGCCCAATGAAGATATGTCACCTGGTCCATCATGTGGAGTAGTGCCTGGCGCGCCTTCCTGTTGTTGAACGGCGGGTGGAGGAAGTTCGGCCTGAGCCAGCCTTGCGCGCCCAGTGGATCGATGACGAACGTCTGCAGATCTGGATTCTGTTCAATTTTGGGCATGAAGTCGAGCGGAGGCTCCTGCCACCAGTCCACCTCGCCCGCTGCGAGTTGGTCGGCCGCCTCCCAGGCGTCGGGGATGTAGCGCCAAATTACCTTATCGAGATACACGTTCTTGCCACCGGTTGATCCGCTCGGTGTCTCGTCGCGCGGGACGTAGTCGGGGTTCCGCACGTACACGACCTGCTCGCCCGGTTGCCACTCGTCGCTCGCGAACTTCAAGGGTCCGGAGCCGACGATCTCCTTAATCTGCTCATCCGGAGGCGTGGACGCGATCCGCGCCGGCATCATAAAGGGCACGTTGCTCGACGGCTTTCCCAGCGCGGCGAGCACGGGGCCGAAGCGCTCGGCGAGCTCGAGCGTGAACGTTTTCTTGTCGATCGGCGCGAGCTTCCCCGTATGCGCCAGGAGGAGCTGGCCAAAGCGATCCTTCTTTCCCCAGCGCTTCAGCGAGTCGACGCAGTCTTCCGCCAGCACCGGCTGCCCGTCGTGCCAGCGCAGGCCGTCACGCAGCGTGAACGTGTACGTCATGCCATCCGGAGACACGGTCGTCCGATCGACCATCTGCGGTTTGATTTGATGGTTCTCGTCCGTGCCAAACAGGGTGTCGTAGACGAGATAACCGTGGTTACGGGTGATGTAGGCGGTGGTCCAGATAGGATCGAGGATCTTTAGATCCGCTTCCGCCACGAAGCGGAGAGTTCGCCGACCCTCCTGGGCATGGACCGAGGGGGCGGCGAGCGTCATTGCGGCCGCCGCGGCCGCACCTCGGACGACCTGTCGACGACTGATGCGGTCCATTCTTTGCTCCCTACCGCGGCGGTGACTCAGCCCGTGCGACCACTGCAGACGGTCAACCAGGTGGATACCAGTCGTTCCCGAATCCGACCTTCAAGCAGCCCATACCGGCGTTCGAAACCGGTTTTGCCCGGGCAGAACTCATCGCGCTTATCCAAAACGATAACACGCCGGGGCACCGCTGTTTTAGAAATAGTTCAGGGTGCACCCGTCATGAGGTTCGACTTCTCTAACCGGGGATGTCTGTTGTTGGCACCTCTCGGAAGTAGCAGCATGTCCGACTCGAGTCCGCGATGCGCCGCATAACGACATTGGCGAGCGGCTTCAAACTTAACAGCGGGAGGACGGCGCTACTTCTTCCGCTCCACGTGCCACGGGGTCTTGCCCGGCACATCGGTGAGCCGCTCAAAACCCTTGGCAATCTCGAGCCATGTCTGTCGGGCGGTTTCGTCGCCCGCGGCAGCGGCCTTCTCCCGGGCTTCCTGTGCCCTCTCACGGTATAGCTGTTCTATCGCAATGGCGTTACGTGCATTGCAGGTGGGCTCGTCCAAAGGCAATGCCACACTGGGCAATGTGACCCGCCTCACAGGAGGGCGGCAATCCCCGCGTGGGCTGTGAGATCGTTCACAGTCACCATCGCCGACGACCGTTTAACTGCGCGCAGTTGTGCAATGAAACTGGTGCAGTCTCATGATCGACCGTGCAGTACTGCGCGAGCTCGCAGCGATGCTGTTCGAGTGTGCCGAGGATCCAAACCGGATGCCTAGTGATCAGAAGAGCGTTCTCCCGCCCAACGAAGCCGAGCAGACATCTGCAAAGCCGCCGAGAAGTTGGTACGAGGCACTACTGGCGAAGCGAAACATAGTCTAGGTCACAATAGAGCCACCACCCGCCGCTTCGCCTCGGCGTCGCCGGCAATGTAGCGCTCCGGTGGTGGCGCGCCCTGGCGATCGGCTTTATTGGGGCGCGTCGCTGATCGCGGGTCGCCTTGCTATCGTTGCGCGCTATGCCATGTGGGGTCCGCAAAGGGGAATGCCATGCCAACCACTGCGATAGTGATCGGCGGTAGTTTGGCGGGTATGTGTGCCGCCCGCGTGTTGAGCGACTTTGTCGATGCTGTGACGATCATCGAGCGCGATGTCTATCCCGCAGCGCACGACTTTCGGCCTGGAGTGCCGCAAGCCCGCCATGTACACAATCTGCTGGCGGGCGGTCTTCGCGAATTCGAAGGTTTTTTTCCAGGCTTCGAGCGCCGGCTGCTTGAGTGCGGAGCTGTCCCGGTAGAAACCGGGTGGGATGTCGCTAACCTAACGCCGAGCGGGTGGAGCGCGCGCAGCCACACAGGACTATGGCAACTCTACGCCAGCCGGCCGCTCATTGAATCAACGGTCCGCGAGCTTTGCCGGGATAGGCATAATGTCACCTTTCTCGAGGGCACGGAGGTGACCGGGTTGCGAGTTTCGCGAGAGGATCCGGGCTACTGCACCGGTGTCGAAATTCTTCGGCGTGACGACGGAAAAGCCGACACTCTCGACGCCCACTTAGTGGTCGATGCGAGTGGGGCCCACTCGCGGGCCGCGGATTGGTTGGAGCAGTTGCAGTTGCAAGCGCCCGAGGAAGAAATAGTCGATGGCTTCAATGGCTACAGCTCTCGATGGTTCACGCTGAAGCGCGGACAAGCCTGGCCGCCTGAGTGGTGGTGGAAGGTGGTGTTCCTGCGCATGGCTACTGCGGACCACCCATACATCGTCGTCATCTTTCCGCTCGAGAATCAACGCTGGCTGCTGAGCGACATCGGTGTGAATAAGCAGTATCCCCCGCGCCGCGAGGATGAGTTGGCTGCGGCGCTGGCGAAGTTAGCTTCGCCGGTCATCCATGAGATGGTGGAGCGGATGGAACCAATCTCTCCAATTTATTCCAGCCGCGCGACCCGGAATCGGTGGCGCCATTACGAGCGATGGCGAAGACCGCTCGGCAGATTTATTGCGCTTGCTGACGCAGCTTGTTCTTACAATCCGAGGTTCGGTCAAGGGATGAGCGCCGCCGCGATATCGGTCAAAATATTTCAAGATTGCCTGACTAAGTACGGCGTCGGCGATCCGCGGCTACCGAATCGGTTTTTTTCGGCCCAGGCACACTTCCAAAAAACGCCGTTGCTCTACGCAGCCGCCGATGACTTGCGGTTTCCAGCCACAGTAGGCAATCGTCCCGCTTCGGTTCGATTATTCACCTGGTACCGACTAAAGGCAGCCGCTTGCCCCGACAAACGGGTCGGCGGGCGCCTCAGTGAAGTGACCCAGTTTGTTAGGCCGATTCAATCGCTGTTTGCCCCGCAGATAGTTTCGCGCGTCGTCGTTGCCGCGCTGCGGCGGCAGGGTCAGCAAACCTCATCGCACGGCATTCGCCAGATGCCGCCAGGGGTGCAATGAGGATAGTGCTCGACGCCAGCGGGCTGTGGCGGGGAGGCCTCTGAAAAGTAGATTCGACGTGAAATCAGCGGTGCGCGATTTTTCCCATCAGAAGTCCGTGGCGATGCCTCCCCGCATTTCCGAGTTCGCCCGCTATGCGGACATGTCGCGGACATGGTGGAACCGCCGCCTTTGACCCAACTGAGACATCGCAAGGAGCGGCAGTAACTCGTGCGCGCCTAAGGCCCTGAAGAGCGGAAGCTGTGACGTTTCGCACACCCAACTGATGCCGGAGTGATAGAATAGCCTCGCTTCAGCGCAGCTAGTGGATCGAATCTGACACTTGGCTCCGGCCCGCATCTCCTATCCCATTGATCGGACTCGTGCGGATAGGATTCCAAATGTCAGATTGGTACCACTAGGTTCCCGCCGCACAGGCAAGGGAGGGGGAAGATGAGGCGGCGCGATTTCATGGCTCTTCTTGTAGGCGCAATGGCGACGGCACCTGCCTATGCAGAAGAGCCGGCAAAGGTTCCGCGGATCGGGTATGTCAACATCGGCCCGGCCACCTGGTATGTCAACATCGGCCCGGCCACGCAGACACTCGTGGACGACGTCCGGGTGAGTTTCCGTGAACGCTTGACGGAACGCGGTTATGTGGACGGTCGCAACCTGGTGATTAAGGAGCGTTTTGCTGAAGGTCATCCGGAGCGCCTGCCAAAACTGTACTCCGATCTGCTGGCAGAGGGCGTCGATGTACTCGTTGCGATTGGTTCACCGCAGGCCCTTGCCGCTAAGCGGCAGACCGCAACAATACCAATCGTTTTCATAAGCGCCGATCCTCTGGGTATCGGCTTGGTTTCAAGCCTCGCCCATCCGGATGGTAATCTCACCGGCGTTTTGGTGGCTTCCGCCGACTACAGCTCAAAATGGCTCGGGCTTTTGAAGGAGGCTGCCCCGCAGATACGACGCGTCGCCGTTTTGTGGAACCCTGACAATCCGGCGGTCGGCAAACAGGTGAACAGTGTTCGTCAGGCTGCACCCGACCTCGGCGTCGAGGTTGCCATCTTCCCCGCTGGTTACGCCGATATCGACGACAGTTTTGCTGCGATCATAGGCGCAGGCGTGGATGGCCTCGTTGTCACTGACGACGGCGTCATCAACCGACTCGCAGACAAAATCGGCGCGTTCGCAGCCGAGCATAAGTTGCCAACCCTAGCCGGGTTCAGGCTGCGAGAAGGCATTCTCATGTCGTATTCCTATGATGCCACAGCCGTCGGCCACCGCGTTGGCGACTACGTTGACCGCATTCTGAAAGGCGCACGTCCTGCTGATCTACCTGTGGAGCAAGCTAGCGAATACGTGCTTCGGATCAATCTCAAGACCGCGAAGAGCCTCGGCCTCACGATCCCCTTCTCGCTTGTCGCCGGCGCCGACGAGGTGATCGAGTAGCGGGCGATGTCGCCTATTGGCACAACTCGGAAGAAAGAGTTTCGTCCACTTAGGTCCGCTTGGCTGCGGTTTGCGGACTCTTAGCGATCAATGAGTCACTTCGCAGATGTGCCATGTGTGGACGGCTCCCGGCTGGCAAGGGTTTTCTTCACGTGCAGGGCTGGTCGGTGCAGCCATGTGTTCGGCCTGTTTGCGCGGCTCACATGACCGCTGGCCATAATGCCCTCCGCGGATCAGGTCCCGGTCAAAAGCCCGCATTCGAAGATGCGATGGCACCTTGTGGGTTGTCCTGATCGCCGGATCGACCGGCTCTGCATTACGTGCTGTTCGCCCCTCCCAACTTCACATCAGCCCGACTAGCAGCGTGATCTGGTTCATGCCGCCAGTGCGGCTGGTTCCTTGTAGCGCTCACCCTTCGCCATCATCGCCCAGGCCATACGCGCCACTTCGGGGACGCGCGCGTCGCCTGGATCGGCGGCGATTCTGAGCAGCTCCTCGACGCCATTGCGGCCGACCCGCGCGACGATCCCGAACTCGGCAAGATGGGCGCGGATCGAGTTGATCACGCTGGTCTGCTGCTTGATGAACAGATGGCGCGTTCGGTGGAGCATTAGGCAGGCCTGCTGCTCGGGC
>DASZAN010000019.1:0-55754 GCA_035945115.1 Allostellaceae bacterium | reverse complement strand
ATCGTGCGGAAACCGCCGGTCGTGAGGGGGGATCGGTTGCGATCCTCCAGCGTTTGAAGATTCAAGATCTGACTGCAACGGAGGCGATCGATGCATCGACGCGCATTCTTCGGCTTGCTTGTCGCGGGATTGGCCGTGCCGGCAATGGGCGCCATGGCGCAGGAACGGCTCGAGCGGCGCGAGGAGCGTCGCCAGGAAGGCCGCCTCGACGAGCGCTGCGAACAGCTCGAGCATGAGGAGCACGAGCTCCGCGAACGGCTCGAGCATGAGCGCGACCGCCCCGATCGTGAACGCATCGAGCATCGTCTTCACGAGCTCCGCGAAGAGCGCGAACGCTGCCGCCGCTAGTCTCTGACGTGCTTTCCTGATTCTGAGGCGCGCCCCCTCACCCTACCCTCTCCCCGAGGGGAGAGGGGAATGCGCTTCGGGCGGCGAGGTCGCGGGCGGCGGCACGGGGCGCCCGCCGGGCCAGGGCGCGGGCACCGGGAGGGCCGGCATCAGGTTGGCGCTCGCGGCAAGCGGCTTTGGCGCGGCGGTGCGCGAGCCGCCCGGCACGCGCCAGGCGAGGCTGTTGAAGGCGCGGCAGGCGGGGCAGACGGGCGCCCATTGGGCGCTCTCGCTGCCGCAGTTGCCGCAGACGTAGGTGTGGTCGGCGGTGGGTGAGCTGGCGGCGCGGGCGAGCCAGGCGTGCGCGGCGGCGTGATCTTGATGCTGCTGCTCCTCGAGCTCCGCCATCATGCGGCAGAGACGTGGGCTGGGCGCGGCGCCGCTTTCGTCTGCTTTGGCGCCCGCCGATTCGAGATGCCGCCGCGCCTCGCCCCAGAGCCGTGCCTCGAGTGCGGCGGCGGCCATCGCCAGGTGGCTTTCGCGATGCTCGGGATTGCCGCCGATGAGCCGCTCCATGCGCTTGAAGCGCAAGAGCGGCGCCTCGTCGCTGTAGAGCGCGCGATAGGCCTCGGCGAGATGCGGATGGGGCGCCGCGCGCCACGCCGCCTCGAGCGTCTTCGCCGCCTGGCGCATCCGGCCGCCGACGTGCAAGAGATGCGCATAGCGGAGCGCCGCCGCGGTGAAGCCGGGGTCGAGCGAATGCGCCTTCGCCGCATGCTGCAGCGCTTCGCCCGACGCGCCCTGCGCTTCGGCGGCGCGGCTCTTCTCATGCAAGAGCGCAGCGCGATGAAGGCGATGCTCGAGCGCGATCGCCTTGCGCTTCACCGCTTCGGCGAGCGTCGCCTCCGCCTCGTGCCATTTGCCGGCGCGCGCCTGCAGCTCGAAGAGGCTCGAGAGCACCCAGGGCGTGCGCGGGCGGAGCGCCTTGGCGCGCTCGACGAGATGCAGCGCGGTGTGCTCGTCGCCGCCGCGCAGCGCCTGCATCAAAAGGCCGCGAAGGCCGAGGAACTCGGTCTCGGCGCGCTCCAGCATCGCCGAGAAATATTTCTTGGCGGCGTGCTCGTCGCCACTGAGCTGCGCCGCTTGCGCCGACAACAGCAGCGTGAGCGGCGGCTCGGCCAGCAGCACATCCGCCTTGCGCGCCTGCTTCTGCGCCTCCTCGGCATCGCCCGCCGCCACCGCCACCATGCCTTGCGTCAGCGCGCGATAGCCTTCGCGCCGCCGCCGCTCGCGCCGCGCGCGGAGGAAGGCGGCGGGGCCGCCGATGATCTTGCGCGCGCCATGGAAGAGCGCCGCCGCCGCGACGGCGAGGATGGTGACCCCGAGCGTCAGCACCGCGACGCTGCTGTCGACGCGCCAGCCTTGCCACACCACGACGATGCGGCCCGGTAGCTCCGCGAGCGCCAGCACGCCCGCCAGCACGAGGGCGATGACGATGAGCGCCGGCAGCGCGCGCATCAGCGGGGCTGCGGCGGCTCGCCGCCGGCGGCCAATCGCGCGGTCAATTGCTGCGAGATCGTCGCGAGTGCCGTCTCGGCGGCAACCCGCTCGCGTGCCGCGGCAAGCCAAGTCGCCGAGGCTGATTGCACCGGACCGGTGGCACGGCCGTTCACCGCCTCGACTGCTTTGACCGCGCCGGCGAGGTCATTCGCTGCGAGCGCCTTCTCCGCCTGCGCCACTGCTGCCTCGGTGGGATCGTCCGCATTGGTGCCGGTGCCATCGACGCGGCGGATGACGACGAGCGAGCGCAGCCCGCTCCAGACCCGCTCGCTCCAGCTGTCCTCGCGCGGCTGAGCGGCGGCACGCAGCATCGCCGGCGCCACTGCCTCATCGAAGCGGCGCGCCAGCGCGAGCTTGTCGGGAATACCTTTGGTGGCGGGGTTTTCGAGCGGCTTCAACGCGTCTTTCACCTCGGCGCGGTCGTGGGCGAGCGCTGTCATCGCCGCGAGCTGCGGTGCGAAGGGCCGCCCGCTCTCGACGGCGTTGCGCAATGGCTCGAGCGACAGCAGCAGCGCCTGGTCGGTGCCGTCGGGACCCTTCTCCTTCTCGCTCGCCTCGCGCCGCTGCTGCGCGGCGGCGAGCTTCTCGACCTCGTCGCGGAGCGACGCGTAGGAGCTGCTTGCCTGCTGCTGAAAGCGCTCGCTCTGCTGCTCGGTCTCTCCCTGGTGCTGCGCCACCGCGCCCAGGCGCTGCTCCAGCGCCGCGAGCCGTTGCTCGAGTGCCGCCTGCTGCGGCGCCGCCGCGGTTGCGGTCTTCACTTGCTGCTCGAGCCGCGTCAGCCGCTCGCCGATCGCGGCTTGCTGCTGCGCCAGTGTGGTGGCGCGGTGATCGACATCGCCGATGTGTCCCGCGATCTCCTCCGCGCCGGTCCGCGGCGACCACGGCAGCACCGTGGCGAGCGGCGGCGCCCAAAAGGGCGAGGTGGCGATGCCGACGCTCACGACTGCCAGCACGGCGACGGCGGCGATGAGCAACGGTCGACCCGATGCGGCGGCGACATCGGCGCGCCGCTCCGCGGGTGTCGCTTCGATCAAGGGCGGCGTCGCTTCCGGCGGATCGCGCTGTGGTTCGCTCATGCGCCGTCTCTATGCCCTGTTCTGCCGTCGCTCCGCAAGGAGCGCGTCGAGCGCGGCGATGAGCGCCTCCTGCGTCGGCTGGGCGGCGACGCGTAGGGCTTGCCACGACAAGGACGCGAGCGCCGCCGCCACCCTCTCGCTCAAGCCGAGCGCGGTGATGGCGCTTGCGGCGCGGGCAAGATCGGCGGCGTGGACGAGCCGCACGAAGGTGGCGGCGGTGCGCGGCGAGAAGAACAAGGCGAGCTCGAGCGCGCCGTCGCGCATCGCCGCCACCGCCTCGGGCGGCAGTGTGTCCGCCGTCACCGCGTCGTAAATCACCGCGCGGCGATAGGTGAAGCCCGCCCTTTCCAGCGCGGCGCCGAGATCGCCGGCGACAACGCTGCCGGCGGCATGGACGAGCGCGCCGTGCTGCGGCGCGAGCCTAGCGCGGACGAGCTCGGCAAGATCATTCACGTCGCCGCCGGCGCTCGTCACCGCGCGGAATCCGGCGATCCGCGCTGCGGCCGCCGAGGCATCGCCCACCGCGAAGACCGGAAGCTCGCGCCGCGGCGAGGACGCCGCGAAGATGCGCGCGCCATTGGCGCTGGTGAAGAGCAACGCCTGCGCGCCGATGAGCGCGTCGGTCAATCGCCGCGCCGCGTCCGGCACCGCCGCGATCGAAAGAAGCGGCGCCAGGATTGCCTCGATGCGGCGATCGGCGAGCGCACGCACCAGCGGTGCCGCATACCCGAGGGGTCGTGTCACCAGCGCCTTCACGCAGGATTCTCCTCGGCCATGTCGGCGTCGAAGAAGCCGGGGCGCGCGCGGGCTCGCAGCTCCTCGCCGGCATCGCGGCCGAGCGCCGCCGCGTCGCTCGCCGCGCCGCGCCGCTCGGTGAAAATCTTCTCGCTGCCGTCTGGCCGCAGGATCATGGCGCGGAGATGCAGCGTGCCGGCGGAAAGCTCGGCGAGCGCCGCGGCCGGCGTGCGGCACGAGCCGCCGAGCGCCGCCAGCACCGCGCGCTCGGCGGTGACGCGCTGCGCCGTCGCCGCATCATCGATCCCGGCGAGATAGTGCGCGGCGCTGGCATCGTCGCGGCGGATCTCGACGCCGATCGCGCCTTGCGCCACCGCCGGCAGCATCTCCTCCGGCTCGATCACGGCGGTGACGCGACCCTCGAGGCCGAGCCGCTTCACGCCGGCGAGCGCCAGCAGCGTCGCATCGACCGCGCCTGCGGCGAGCTTGCTGAGGCGCGTCTCGACATTGCCGCGGAGCGGGAGGACGCGAAGATCGGGCCGCGCATGGAGCACCTGTGCCCGCCGCCGCGGCGAGGAGGTGCCGACAGCGGCGCCCGCCGGCAACGCGGCAAGGCGCGGCGCGCGCGGCGAGAAGAAGGCATCGCGCGGATCCTCGCGCGGCAGATGCGCGGCGAGCACGAGGCTCTCCGGCAGAAACGTCTCGAGATCCTTGAGCGAGTGGACGGCGAGATCGATGCGCCCATCCAAGAGCGCCTCCTCGATCTCCTTTGTGAAGAGCCGCTTGCCGCCGATCGCCCAGAGGCTGCGATCGCGCACGGCATCGCCGGTGGTCTTGATCACCACCGTCTCGATCGCATCGCTCGCGGCAAGCTCGGCATGCGCTGCCCCGAGCCGCGCCCTCACCTCCGCCGCCTGCGCCAAAGCGAGCGCACTGCCGCGCGTGCCGATCCGCAGGAGGGCCCGAGCCATGCCCCTCTTTAAGCCGCAGCGCCCGGCAAGAAAAGGTAATCTTTTGTAGAGGAATCGAGTGGCGATACATTTTTTTGTTGACGCTGTACTTGTTTTGTTCTATAGCGACTTCCAGTTCGCTGGAGACCACCGTCATGCACGTACCTGCTATTGCCGCTCCCTGGATTGCCACAATGGCAATGCTGTCGCGCGGCTGTTCGACAACAGTGTCCTCGTCGATCCGGACGCGCTCCCCGGCGACGGATCATCGAAATTACAAAACGAACCCAAACATTGTCCCGCGCCGACGAGGAGAACATCGAAAGCAGAACAGAGGCGGCACTGCAGCATCAAGAGCAAATCAGTAAACTGCGGCGGGGATTGGACGTGAAGCTGCCCAATCCCGATCGTGGCAGACCCGTGTCATTCGATGGATGCCGCAACAGTGACGGGACGATGCTCGAGGCGAAGGGCCCCGGCTATGCCGACAAACTAGAGGAAAACAACCGCTTTGTATGGCCAAACATCGAAGCTGAGCAGGATGCCCAAGTAGCCAGACAATCGAAGGCCGCCGCGGCGTCCGGCCGAATGGTCGAATGGCACTTTGCGGAAGAAGAGGTTGCCGACCATTTCCGTGACGAGTGGCAACGCGACTACCCAAATGTCGTTGTCATTTATACACCACCGGCTAAGAAGCCATGAGTGGCGCATATCGCATCATTGCATATTGGGGTCCGCGCCGAGAAAGCACGGCGGTGCTTGCGCCGCGTATGCTGCGCATGCTCCAAGGGCTCGCAGATATCGATCCGCTTCTCGCCGACTGGCAGTGGGTCGGCAAAAAAAGGCTCGTTTCGATGAGCGAGCTCGATGTCGCAACCGCCGAAAGGCTCCTTCGATCGCGCATTAGCCGCGACGACGCCGGCGATCCGATTCCCGCCGGCGGCTATTCATTCTACGTGCATACGCACTGGTACGAGCCCAGCCGGCTGACGTTGCAGGGCTCTATCGGGGTGTGCACTCCCAGCAATCTCTACGACAACAATATTCATCTCGATACCAACTATCGCTCTCCTCCCGATGAAGCGTTACTCAAGTATCGCATTTACAAGCCCGCGCTCGCGTTCCTGGCAACGCTGTGGCGTGCAAATTGGGCATCGGCCTTTCCTCTCGATCTCCTCGATCTGCTGCCCAAGTATGAAAAGCGCTTGGATGCGCGCCTCTACGGCGGCTGGATCACCTATCTCTCGGCGGCGTGGGCCGCGAAGATCACGCCGCCTAAATCGGCCATCGTCGAGAGAGCGCCCGATGGCGGTTTGCTGATGATCGCGACGGAAGAAACATTCCGCGTCGACAATCCGCAGCACGTCGCCGTTGCACGCGAGATCGACGCGGCGTTGGCGCCGCTCAATGCACTGCCCTGGCCGCCCAACGACGCGGCGGATGGACGGGCCGTCGCCGATCGCTGATTCCGCACCGCTGCGCAAAGACGAAGACCTCGTGCGGACGTTCGCGTTAGAATGAGGGAATGTTGACACGCACGACCTGAGCGATGGCCGAGCCCAAGATATTGTCCGAGCCGCCGGCGGCACCGTCGCCGGAGAAGCCGCTCCCGACCGACCTCTTCACCTACATCTACGAGACCACGGCGCTGCATCAGGTGTTTCTGATCTTGCTGAGCGCTGCGCTGTTTCTCATCGAGCTGGTGCCGCTCGAGCTGCAGCGGCGCATCATCAACGATCTCGTCAAGAATCGCGAATTCGCCTGGGTGGTCGAGCTTTGCGCGGTCTATGCCGGCGTCGTGCTCGTGCACGGCTCGGCCAAGCTCGCGCTCAACATCTATCGCAATTGGGTGGGCGAGCGCGCCGTGCGCGACCTGCGCCGGCGCTTGCGGCGGCTGGTCGCCCGCTTCTCCGCCGCCGGCGATCTTGGCGATCAGCGCGGCGTCCAGATCTCGATGATCACCGGCGAGGTGGAGCCGATCGGCGGCTTCGTCGGCGCGAGCGTGTCGGAGCCGCTGCTGCAAGGCGGCGTCATGCTCTCCGTGCTTGCCTATCTCATCCATCTCGAGGCCGGATTGGCCGCGGCGGGGTTCGCGCTCTTCCTGCCGCAGCTGCTGTTCGTCCCGCTGATGCAGCGCGCCATCAACCGGCGCAGCGCAGCGCGCATCTGGATGCTGCGCGGACTCAGCGCCAGCCTGGTCGCGCGGCGCGATGAAAAGCCGCGGCGGCAACGCGACGAGTCGCGCATCGACCTCATTTTCTCGGTGAACATGGGCATCTATCGCCTGAAGTTCAGCATGAACTTCCTCATGAACCTCTGCAGCCATCTGCAGATCGTGGTGGGATTGCTGCTGGGCGGCTGGTACGTACTGCAGGGCGATCTCGAAGTCGGCGGCGTCGTCGCCTACATCTCCGGGATCGGCCGGCTCAACGATCCCTGGGGCGATCTCGTCAACTACTTCCGCGACGCCAGCGTCAACTCCGTCAAATACAATCTCATCATCGGTGGCATCCATCGCCTCGCGCGCGAGACCGGCGTCGAGATCGACACGGCACCGACGCGCGGCTAGCCTCGCCCGCATGCTGGTGCTGGGCATCGAGACGAGCTGCGACGAGACCGCCGCCGCGCTGGTGAGCGGCGAGGGCGCGCGCATTCGCGCCAACCTCGTCCTCTCGCAACTGGCGGAGCATCGCCCTTACGGCGGCGTCGTGCCGGAAGTGGCGGCACGCGCGCATTTGCAGCACTTGGACGGCCTCATCGCCGAGACGCTCGCGGCCGCGGACGTGGCATGGGGCGAGATCGATGCGGTGGCGGCAACCGCGGGCCCCGGCTTGATCGGCGGCATTTTCGTCGGGGTCATGGAGGCGAAGGCGATCGCGCTCGCGCGGCGCATTCCCTTCATCGCCGTCAACCACCTCGAAGGCCACGCGCTCTCGGTCCGGCTCACCGAGGACGTGCCATTTCCGTTCCTTCTGCTGCTGGTCTCGGGCGGGCATTGCCAATTGCTCGTCGTCGAGGGCATCGGCCGCTATCGCCGGCTCGGCACGACCATCGACGACGCCGCGGGCGAAGCCTTCGACAAGGGCGCGAAGCTGCTGGGTCTGGGATTTCCGGGCGGCCCTGCGATCGAGCGCGCCGCCCAATCCGGTGACGCCGCGCGCTTTGCGTTGCCGCGGCCGCTCAAGGGGCGGCCCGGCTGCGACTTCTCGTTCTCGGGCCTCAAAACCGCACTCCGCCAGCGAGTGACGGCGCTCTCGGCTTCGGGCGCGCTCGCGGCGCAAGACACCGCCGATCTCGCCGCTTCGCTGCAGGCGGCGATCGCTGACTGCCTCCTCGACCGCACCGCCAACGCCCTCGCGCTCTTCCGCGCGGCGCATCCCGAGGGCCGCACGCTGGTGGTGGCAGGCGGTGTCGCCGCCAATACCGTGCTGCGTCGCCGGCTCGCTGCGCTTGCGGGTGCACACGGGCTTGCGTTGGTGGCACCGCCACCCGCGCTCTGCACCGACAATGGCGCCATGATCGCCTGGGCGGGCCTCGAGCGCTTGCGCCTCGGTCTTGTCGACGGTCTCGATTTTGCGCCGCGCCCGCGCTGGCCGCTCGATCCCGCCGCGCCGCCCGCCATCGGCGCCGGTGTCAAGGCGTGAGCGAGTGGCGCTCGGCTTGATCGGTCGCTAGTATCGCCCGCCTTTGCAACGCCAAATGGGGGGGAAACCATGACCAAGACCGTTGTTGGATTGCTCGTCGGACTGTCTTTCGCGGCAACGACCGCCGCCTTCGCACAAGCGCAGCAAGCGCCGGCACCAGTGCCGGAGCAGATGCCGTTCGATATTCCCTATGGTCCATCGATCACGCTCGAAAAGGCAAAGGCGGTTGTCGCCGCCGCCGCGGCCGAAGCGGCAAAGCACAAATGGAAATTGAATATCGCCGTCGTTGGACCTGCCGGCGATCTCAAATATTTCGAGCGGATGGACGATGCGCAGCTCGGCTCGGTCGAGATCTCGCAGGACAAGGCGCGTGCCTCCGCACGCTTCCGCCGCGAGACCAAGATCTTCCAAGACGCTGTCAACGGCAAGACGCCTGCGGGTCCGACCCCGTCGATCTTGTCGCTTCGCGGCATCGTCGCGTCGGAAGGTGGCTTCCCGCTGGTCGAAGGCGGCAAGCTCATAGGCGCCATCGGTTGCAGTGGCGCCACCGGCGCGCAAGACGGCGTCGCCTGCAAAGCCGGTGCTGAGACGGTGAAGTAAGCCGCCGCGCCCTGGCGCGGCGCATTCTTCACGGCTAACGTCCCCCTCGCGCCGCTTGCTCTCTTTGTGACGGCGGCGGGCGAGGGGGACCTTTCATGAGCGAGCAGCGCGCGATCAAGCGCGTCGCGGTGATCGGCGGTGGTGCCTGGGGCACGGCGCTGGCGCAGACGGCGCGGCGCGCCGGTCGCGCGGTCACGCTCTGGGCGCGTGAGCCCGAGGTGGTGGCGGCGATCAACCGCGACCACGTCAATCCCCTGTTCCTGCCTGGCGTTGCGCTCGATCCCGACATCCGCACCGTTGGCGATCTCGCCGAGGCCGTTCGCGATGCCGAGACGGTGCTGCTCGCCGTACCAGCGCAGCATCTGCGCGCTGTCGGGACTGCGCTTCGGTCGTTGCAAACGCCGGTCGTCATCTGCGCCAAAGGCATCGAGGAGAAGACCGGCGCGCTCTTGAGCGAGATCGTCGCGGCAACACTGCCGGGCGTGCCAATCGCCGTGCTCTCAGGACCGACCTTCGCCGCCGAGGTGGCGCGCGGCTTGCCGACGGCGGTGACGCTCGCCACCGCCGATGCCGCGCTAGGCCGGCGGTTGAGTGAGGCCCTTGGGACGCGGAGCTTTCGCCCGTATTTTTCCGACGACGTTATCGGCGTCGAGATTGGCGGTGCCGTCAAGAACGTGATGGCCATCGCCTGCGGCATCGTCGCGGGGCGCGATCTCGGCGACAATGCGCGCGCGGCGCTCATCACTCGCGGGCTTGCCGAGATGGTCCGGCTCGTGCTCGCCAAGGGCGGCCGCGCCGAGACGCTGATGGGCCTTTCCGGTCTCGGCGATCTCGTCTTGACCTGCACCGCTGCGCAATCGCGCAACTACTCGCTGGGCGTGGCGCTCGGCCAAGGCCGCGCGCTCGCCGCGATTCTCGGCGAGCGCCGCTCCGTCGCCGAAGGGGTCACCTCGGCGGCGGCCAGTGTGGCGCTCGCGCGGCGGCTCAAGGTCGACATGCCCATCGCCGCCGCGGTTGACGCCATCCTCCACCGCGGCGCCGCCATCGATGCGGCGATCGCCGGATTGCTAGCGCGTCCGTTCAAGAGCGAGGCGTCGTCGCGGTAGGGGCTTGATCGCGAGCGCCTGTATCCTATATAGATACACCGATGAGTCGCGCAACGCGGTTTTCCGTGGCCATGCATGCGCTGGCCTTGATCGAGCATCTCCCCGAGCATCGCCTTACCTCGGAGATGATCGCCAACAGCGTCGGCACCAATCCGAGCTTCGTGAGGCGCGTGCTGGCGATGCTGGGCCATGCCGGTTTGGTGCAGTCGGCGAGCGGCGTCGCCGGAGCGCGGCTGGCGCGTCCCGCTGCGAAAATCTCGCTGCTCGACGTCTACCGCGCCGTCGACATGGAGGATGAGCATCGCCTCGCCGTCCACGCGGAGCCCAACCCACGCTGCGCCGTCGGTCGACATATTCAAGGGGCGCTCGATGCGGCGATCGGACCGGCCGAAGCCGCCTTCGAGGCGCAGCTGAAGCGCCGCTCTCTCGCCGACGTCACGTCCTTCATCGCCGCGCAAGCCAAATGAGTTTTGTTGGTCGATGATGTACCTGTAATAGATACGGATACAGAAGAGGAGGAGTGAGGATGAAGCTCTATTATTCGCCTGGTGCCTGCTCGCTTTCGCCACACATCGTGCTGCGCGAGGCGGGACTGAGATTCGATCTCGAGCGCGTCGATCTCGCCGCAAAGAAGCTCAAGGAGAGTGGTGCCGACTATCTCCCGATCAATCCCAAGGGCCAAGTGCCGGTGCTGCAGCTCGACGACGGCGACAAGCTGACGGAAGGGCCGGCGATCGTGCAGTACATCGCCGATCAAAAGCCTGAGAGCGGGCTCGCGCCGGCGAACGGCACACGAGCGCGCTATCACGTGCAGGAGTGGCTCAACTTCGTGACCTCCGATCTGCACAAGGTGTTCGCCCCGCTCTTCCGGCCGACGACGCCCGAGGAGTTCGTCAAGATCACCAAGGAGACGCTCGCCAACAAATTCACCTATCTCGACCAGCATCTCGCCAAGAATCAGTACTTGCTGGGCGACAAGTTCACCGTCGCCGACGCCTATTGCTTCGTCATCGTCGGCTGGTCGAAGTACAAGGACATCGACCTCGCGCGCTGGCCCAATCTCAAGGCCTATATGGATCGCATCGCCGCCCGTCCCAAAGTGCAGGAGGCGATGAAGGCAGAAGGCCTCATCAAGTAGCGTTAGCTCAAAACGCCTGAGGCGAGCGCCGGCGCGGCAATGCGCCGGCGTTTTCGTCCGTGCCGCTTCCTGTCATGATTGCGACTCGATTGACGGCTAGAACGAGTCCCGTCGCACGATGAGAGACGCTCCGGCCCTTCGCCGCCTCAGCCGCCGCCGCCTGCTCGCGGGAACTGCGGGAACGCTGCTTGCCGCACCCGCGCTGTTGGCGGCGCCGGCGATCGTCGCGGCGGAACGTTCGCGTCCGACCTTGCCGTGCGGCGCCATGAGCGGCGACGTCACCGACCGGCGCGCCGTGCTGTGGGCCAATGCGGATCGTCCGGCGCGGATGATCGTCGAGCTGGCGCCGGACGAATCGTTCCGCAGGTCGCGGCGACTCGTCGGTCCCAGTGCGCTCGAGGACAGCGATTTCACCGCGCGGCTCGACGTCGGCGAGCTGCCGGCCGGCGAGACGCTCTTCTATCGCGTGAGCTTCCAGGATTTGGCCGATCTCGGCAGCGTTAGCGCGCCGGTCACCGGCCGCTTCCGTACGGCGCCGGCGAAGAAGCAAACCATCACCTTCGCCTTCTCGGGCGACGAGGCCGGCCAAGGTTGGGGCATCAATCCCGAGATTGGTGGCTACCGCATCTACGAGTCGATGCGCCGCGCCAAGCCCGACTTCTTCATTCATTCGGGCGATCAGATCTACGCCGACAATCCCATCGCCGCTGAGGTCAAGACCGACGACGGCCGCGTCTGGCGCAATGTGACGGCACCGGCGAAGGCCGAGGTGGCGCAGAGCCTCGATGCCTACCGCCTACAACTTCCTCGACGAGAACAAGCGGCGATTTGCCGCGGAGGTGCCGTTCCTCGTGCAATGGGACGATCACGAGGTGCGCAACAACTGGTATCCGGAGCAGCTCCTCGGCGACGAGCGCTACCAGGAGCGAAGTGCCTCGCTGCTCGCAGCATGGGCGAAGCGAGCACTCTTCGAATATAACCCCATGCGCTTTGATGCCGCCGATCCCGAGCGGGTCTATCGCGCGTTCTCTTTCGGCCCGCTGCTCGATGTCTTCATGTTGGATGAGCGGAGCTACCGCGGCCCCAACTCGCCCAATCGCCAGACGAAGCTCGACGATGCCGCGGCCTTCGTCGGCGCGGCGCAGCTCGTCTGGCTGAAGCGGCGGCTGCTCGCCTCACGCGCCACCTGGAAGCTCATCGCCAGCGACATGCCAATCAGCCTCGTCGTCCCCGACCTCAATCCCGACGTGCCCAAGGGCACCTTTGAAGCGTGGGCCAATGGCGACAATGGCCCACCGCTCGGCCGCGAGCTCGAGCTCGCAAGTCTCTTCAGCTTCATCCGGGAGCATCGCATCCGCAACGTGGTGTGGGTGACCGCCGACGTCCATTACGCCGCCGCCTACCACTATCATCCTGACCGGGCGCAGTTCCGGCGATTCGATCCATTCTGGGAATTCGTTGCCGGACCGATCAACGCCGGCACCTTCGGGCCCAACGAGATCGACCAGACTTTCGGGCCGGAGGAGGCGTTCCGCAGCATCCCCCAGGACCTGAAGCAGAACCGCTCGCCGCTCGACGGGCGTCAATATTTCGGGCTCGGCCGGATCGACGGCGAAAGCGCCCATCTGCGCGTCTCGCTCCACGATATCGACGGCCGCGAGCTTTACCACGTCGCCCTGCCGCCCGCTTAGGGAGCCACGCTACATCTTGCGAAAGAGCGAGGTCACCCCTCAAGGCGTAGTGACAAGGCGAGGGAATGCGGCTATCGTTTTCCCGTCGATGCCGTTGCCTACCCGGTTTCCACCGCCCCTTCCCTGGCCCGTTGGCGCTTGCGCTGCCGCTCCGCGCTTTCCGACGCCCGCCGCCACCGCGGCGGGCGTTTTTCGTTCCTCAAGCCGTTCAACAAGGAGTCCGCATGGCCAAACGTTCGAGCCGCGCAGCCCAGTCCCGTCCCGCCCAGGGGAGCGTCGAGCCGCTATTCGGGCCGGGCTGGCATCCACTCGGCGTCGAGCGCGACGGTCCACGCGAGCAGAGCTATCTGCGCAAGGTGCGGCCGCAAAGCGAGAACCAACGGGCGCTCATGGCGGCGCTCGAGCGCCACAATCTGACGCTCGCGCTCGGGCCGGCGGGCACCGGCAAGACCTATCTCGCCATCACCGCCGCGGTCGAGGCGCTCGAAGCGGGCAAGGTCGGCCGCATCGTGCTGACCCGTCCCGCCATCGAGGCGGGCGAAAGCCTGGGCTTTTTGCCGGGCGATCTCCAGGAGAAGCTTGCGCCCTATCTGCGGCCACTCTACGACGCGCTTAACGAGCGTATCGGCGGCAAGCGCGTACGCCAGCTCATCAGCGAAGGCGCGATCGAGATCGCCCCCGTCGCCTATATGCGCGGGCGCACGCTCAACAATGCCTTTATCGTCATCGATGAGGCGCAGAACTGCACCTATGGCCAGATCAAGATGCTGCTGACGCGGCTCGGCTGGCATTCGACCATGGTGCTGACGGGCGATCCCGATCAAAGCGATCTCCTCGACGGGCTCTCAGGGCTTTCCGAGATCGCCCGCCGCCTCGAGGGGGTGCCCGAGATCGCCGTCATTCGCTTGACCGACCGCGACATCGTCCGCCATCCGCTGGTGGCGGGCATGCTCACCGTCCTCTGAGCGACTATCGTCCGGCGGCGACCGGCGGCCCCACATATCGCGCGCGCGGGCGAATGAGCCGGTCGCTCGCATATTGCTCGATCGCGTGCGCGAGCCAGCCCATGGTCCGGCCCAAGGCGAAGAGTGCCAGCGCGGCGCCGGCTGGCAAGGCGAGTGCGCGGCGCAGCAGAGCCAGCGCGAAGTCGATATTGGGCCGCTTGCCGATGAGCGCCGCCACTGCCTCGCAGACGCGCTGCCCGGCGGCAACCTGCGGCCAATCGCCCGCCGATATCATCTCCAGTAGGACCGCCGCGCGGGGATCGCCATCGGGATAAAGCGGATGGCCGAAGCCCGCGAGTCGCTCGCCGCGGCGCAAATGCGCGGCGACGAGGGCTGCCGGGTCGGACGCCGCGAGCGCCTCGCCAAGAAACACGTCGGCGCGCTCGCTCTCGCCGCCGTGGCGCGCCCCCTGCAGCGCGGCGATGCCGGCGATCACCGCATTGTAGGGGCCGGCGCGCGCCGAGGCGACGCAGCGCGCGGTGAACGCCGAGACGTTGAGCTCGTGATCGGCGGAAAGGATGAGCGCCGCCCGAACGATCGGCCGCGCCGCCGCACCGACTCGCCAGGCGTCGGCGAGCACCGCATCGACCGGCCGCGCCGAGGCCTCCGTCTTCGCCACGATGGCGGTCATCAGCCGCAAAAGCCGCCCCCCGGTCTCGGCCACGGTCGCGGCGCTGAGATCGAGCCCGCGCAAATCCTCGGCCGCGACGATCGGCAGTAAAGCGAGGCAACGCTCGATCGGCGCCAGCGGCGCCAACGCGCGATCGGTCGCGGCGAGAGCTGCGCTTGTCGCGGGCAGGTTGTCGCGGGAGAAGACGCGCTCGGCGTCGGCCTGCCAGAGGAGGGCGGCCACCTCGCGCACCGAGGCCTCGCGCGCGAGTCGCGCCGCGTCCTCGCCGCGGTAATAGAGGCGCCCGTCGGCGATGAGGGTGATCGCGGAATCGAGCACCGGCGCGCCGAAAAAGCCGAGGGCGGCCGCCGCGACAACGCTCGGATCACCCTGCCGGTCGCGGCGCAGATGCTCGATATCCTCGGCGCGATAGCGTCGCCTCCGTCCGCCTCCCGCCTCGGACCGCACCAGCCCTCGGCTCACATAAGCGTACAAAGTCTCGACCTTGACGCCCAACGCTTCGGCTGCCTCTCCTGCCGTCAGATAAGCTGCATCCGACATATTGATCACCTCAAGTTATATTGATCACATAATCAATATTGACAATATATCTGTCAAGGGAAAATCATCGCTCAACCGGCTTCGAAATGGAGGCAACGATGGATGGCGGCGGTCTCGAAGGGGTGGTGGCGGCTGAAACCGTGCTCACCGATATCGATGGCGCGACCGGCACGTGGCTGCTGCGTGGCCATCCCCTGGGCGAGGTGGTCGAAACCTACGGCTATGAGGGAGCCACCGCGCTTCTCTGGGAGGGGTTTGTTGGGACCGGCTTGACCCGCGCGGCCGTCGAGACCGCCCTTGCCGAAGGCCGCCTTGCCGCGTTCGACCGTCTTCCCACGTGGCTCAACGCGGCGCGGGCATGCCCGCTTGCTGAGGGCGTGCGCCTCCTCCTCGCGGCGCTGCCGGAAGCGAGCGCCCCCCGCGAGATTGTCGCAACGCTCGCTGTCGGCATCGCGGCGCTGCTGCGCGGCGCGCGCGGTGAAGCACCCCTCGCGCCCGATCCGCAGCTCGCCACCGCGGCCGATTTCCTACGCATGGCGACCGGCGCGCCGCCCGTCCCGGCACTGGTGCACGCGCTCGATAGCTATCTCACCGTCGTCATCGACAACGGCCTTGCCGCCTCGACCTTTGCTGTGCGGGTCATCGCCTCGACGCGCGCTTCTCTGGCGTCCGCCGTGCTCGGCGGCTATTGCGCCTTGACCGGGCCGCTTCACGGTGGCGCGCCGGGGCCGGTGCTCGATATGCTCGACGCGATCGGCACTGTCGAGAACATCGATCCCTGGCTTGAGGGCGCGCTCGCTTCGGGCACGCGCCTCATGGGCTTCGGCCATCGCGTTTGGCGCGGCCGCGACCCGCGCGCCGACGCGCTCAAGGCAGCGCTCTTGCGGCTCGGCCCCGCGGCGGGTCGCATCGCCTTTGCCGAAGCGGTCGAACGCCGCGCGCTTGAAGCGCTTCACCGCCGCAAACCTGATCGCGTGCTAGAGACCAATGTCGAATTCTACACCGCGCTCCTGCTCGAGGCGGCGGGCCTGCCGCGCGAAGCCTTCACGCCGGTCTTCGCGCTCGCACGCAGCGCCGGCTGGCTTGCGCACGCCCTGGAGCAGCAGAAGACCGGCCGCCTCATCCGTCCCGCCGCGCGTTATATCGGCCCCGCGCCCAAGGCGGCGTGAGACACGGCTATTTCCGCGTCCACTGGCCGTTCTCGCCGAGGAACCAGGTGCCCGCAGGAGCGGATTTCAGGATTTCCTGCGCATAGATTTTGCCGACCGCTTCGAGCGGCGCGCCGGTGTTCTTGGCGCGCTCGGCATAGACGGTGCGGCGCTCGCCGTTCACCTGATCGATGAGCCTGGCGATTTCGGGCGAGACGGCGCCGCGCGGTACGGCGTAACCGTCATAGCGCTCGCCCACGGTGCCGGCGGCGCGCGGCGCATCGAGCAGGCGCGCTGATTGTGCGCGCGCGTCACGCATAGGTCCGAGCGCGCAGAGCGAGAGGAGCGCCGCCGTCCCGCCGGCAAGGATCGCGCGGCGGCTCGGCGACGGCTCAAAAGATCGATTTGGTTTCGACATCTTGTTTGGCCTTTTCTTCGACCTCGAGGCGCACATTGGCGTCGAGCTTGATATTGAGATTGATGGTGATGGGCTCTTTCGGCGCTTCCACCGCCACGGTTGGCGTGCATGCCCCGAGCAGGAGGATGCCCAGGAGTCCCACCCGACGATCGCTCAAGGTCCGTTCCTTTCCGCGGCGCGGCGCAGCAAATCCTGCGCCGACCTTAAGCTCAGGAGCGCGTAGTCAGCAAGCCGGTCGAAATTGCTCTCGACGCGAATATTGAAATTGAAGGCTCGGCCCGACATGACCGCGGGATTGTTCCCTTCCATATGAAGCAGCACCGTCCCCTCGCCATCGGCGCTCTTGTCGAGCTCGAGCGAGAGGCGGTCATAGTGGAAATCGCTCAGCACCTTGAGCGCAAGCTCCACCGATTCGCCGGCGGCGGCGATTTGCGGCGGCACATTTTGCGGCTGGTAGCGCAATACGCCCGGACCCTTGGCGGCGAACTTGCCATTGCGCACGGTGAGTTTGTGGTTGGAAAAAGCCACGGGAATATCGCCGTCGAGTGCGCCGGTGCCGCCCAAGCCGTCGATGCCGAGAAGCTTGGTGAGTTCGGCGAGGTCGACATGGGAAACCTGCAACGCCGTATCGAGTGCGGGGGCGGCGGGATCGATGGTGAGCGGCGCCGCCGCGATTTCCCCGCCGGCGATGGCGGCAACCAGTTTTTCGACGGCAAGAGCGGGCTTGGCGGTGAGCTGGCCGTGAAGCGACAGCTGTGCCGCCGGCAAGCCCGGCGCCTCGATGGTGGCGGTCAGCGCCTGGTGCGGCGGCGTCGCCGGCGGCCAGAGCTTGGTGATGCGGAGCGCGCCTGTGAGCGCTCGGATCTGCGCCGCATCGGCGTTGAAGCCGAGATTGTCGAGACGAAGGAGAAGATTGGGCGCGAGCGCTCCGTCACGCCACGCGATCGAGCCCGCGAGTCCGACAGATCCTGTGAAATTTGTCGCGAGTGGAGGGAGCGCCGGAACGAGGTCGTGCGGTTGAAACCCGCGCGGACCGAAGACGAGAGGGGCCATGGTCAGCACCATCGACCCGCTTGCCGAGGCTAGCTCGTAGCGGCCGGTTGCCTCGATGCTGAAGGGCGAATGAGCGGCCGTCGTGGCGGTGAAGGTGGCCTCGGCCGTTCCATCGGCGAGGTGCGCCCCGCCACTCAACCTTAGGGTGGCGATGATCGGCGGCTGTTGCAAGCTTGCAAGCGCGGCGATGCTGGTCACGACGGCGAGACGGTCCGCCGATGATGTCAGGGTGATATCGACCCCGCTCGCCCGCCACGCCAAGCCTTCTGCCGTGATCGAGGCCTTTGTGAGCGAGAGCAGCGGCAACCCTGTCGTGTGTGGCGCCGCTGTGAGGCCGCCTGCGGCAAGGTGCAGCACGCGGGGCGCGCCGCCGATCGGCACCGTGGCATCAGCGGCGAGGTCGCGGGCGCTCACCACGCCGCTGCCAAGCGCGAGATGCGCTGAAAGCGTCGTTCTCACGTCACCCGTGCTAGTTGCGATAGCGATCTTCGCGTTTGCGAACACCGCCTCATCGATCCGCCACCCCGGCGCCGCGCCGCTGCCCGCGCCGCCGAGCGGCTTGCCGCCAAAGGCGAGCCCGCCAGGCCCAAGCGTCAGCGCGACGTCGAGGCCGATGATGTCGACCCGTTCGATGTGTTCGGCGACGAGCGCCAGAGGATTGAACGCGGCGTCGACCGTGTCGATACGCAGCGCGCCGCCCCGCAGCGACAGACGGCTCGCGCGGACGCTCCCGAGACTCACCGCGTCGACGACGAGCGATGCAGGGCCCAACTCCAGCCGGTCGATCGCGCGCAGCGCCGCCCATCGCACCAAGGCGACCCGCTCGCTCCAGACCGCGCCAACGGCGCCCGACACCAGTGCGACGAGCGCGATTGTGGTGAAGGTGCGGTTAATTGTCACCGCGCCGCTCGAACCACTCGGCAAGGCGGCGGTGCCTGTGCTCGAAGAGGAAGGTCAGAACACGGGTAACGAACTCTGCCATCCCGGGAATCGCAGAAAAGGGCCAGCGCAGCTCGAAGCTAATACGGTCGGTCACTTCCGTGCCCGCATCAACCGCCCGTAGTGTTCGTTCATGCTGCCAGCTGCGGATGCTCAGCATCGAGGACGTCTCGCGAAAGCGGCAACCTTTCTCGCGTTCGGCGAGGACGATGTCGTCGTAGTCGAAGGGAAGCAATCCGGCGAGAAGAAACCAGCTTCGCCCGAGCGGCTTGCCAAGCTCAACATCATCGATGGTCTTGTCCTTGAGTCCCTCGGGGACAGTCATGCGCATAAGCGGCGCCAGCTCACCATTGATGCCCTCGGCGCTGGCGATGCGATTCCACACGCGATCGGGTCGTGCCGGAATGATCGACGTCCGGTGCAAGGTCACGGGCATTGATATTGCCGGTTGTGTCGCGCCGCCGCTTCGGGGTCCGCCACCTCTGTCGGCGCAACCTGGAGCCGGCCAGCGATGAGACAAGTTATGCGAAGGAACGTCGACGCCGCGTCGCCGATAGTCAACGGATTAGTCCACCCCAACCCGTTCGTACCACTCTACAGCGACGCGTGTCCACGCCAAGGGCCCGTCCAGCGCCACGCCGATCTAGATCTCCGACCGCGAAGAGCGTGTGCACCGATCCTCGCTCTCGCGATGCGCTCTAGTCAGCCGCGCTCGGCCGAGGTCTAGTCGTCGCGGGTGATTTTCCACCACCTGATCTGCAACAGGCGCGATGGACGGATGACACCCTCAAGCGTGCCGATCTGGACTGTGATCTGGTCTGATGTAGCGACGCGCGTCCCCTGGAGTGTCCCGGCGATGCCGAGATAGGCGGCGGTGGCGGCATTGAGCGGTCCGAGGCCGAGATCCTGGACCGTGAAGCCCGAGGCCTCGAGCCGTGCCCGATAGAACGTTTTCACATCCTCCTCGCTAGCGCCGGTCGCGAGATCGAGAAAGCCGAAGCCTCGCGGGTGCTGGCGCGAAACGAGATGGCTTGCCTACACGATATCGGCGTCCGGCATGACCGCAACCCAATCGGGGCGCGGCAAATCCGTGCCGAATTCCATCCGCGTCGTGCTGCCGTCGGCTTCGATCGCGGTTGCGCTCCAGGGCCCCATGACGCGGTTCAAGAGCAACGCCGCATAGGGGCTGCCATAGAGCAGGACCAGGCCGAGCACTATAAACGCGAGAACGTGCCTCATTCGGCGCCTCCGCGCTTTGGATGATGGGCCCGGTGGGTAAAGGAAGAATTGCGCCAAGGGCGCATCTACCGCGGCATGGGCGGCAGGCGCTAAATCCGCTCGCATGAGCCGCGTTTGGCAGCGGATTCAGGGCAGCTATGGGCTCGTGCGCTCGGCGGTGATCTATCGTGGCAACCCGCTGAAGCGCCGCCGCGCGCGCGCTTTTTATCGCGCCTTTGTGCACCCCGGCGATCTCTGCTTCGATATCGGCGCGCACCTCGGCGACCGCACCGGGCATTTCCTGGCGCTGGGCGCATGCGTGGTCGCGATCGAACCGCAACCGGGGCCGCTTGCGGTGCTGCGCCGGCTCTATGGTGGCGATCCCCGCGTCGTTTTGCTGGGTGATGCTGTGGGGGCGGCGCCCGGCGAAGCGGAGCTCGCCATCGATCCGGCGAATCCCACCGTCGCCTCGCTCTCGCCGGAATGGCGGTCACAGGTCGCGCGCGATCCGAGCTTCGCCGGCACCGACTGGCGCGAGCGTCACCGCGTCGCCGTCACCACGCTCGATGCGCTTATCGCGGCGCATGGCGTGCCGCAATTTTGCAAGATCGACGTCGAGGGCTTCGAAGCGGCGGTGCTGCAGGGCTTGTCGCGGCCGCTGCTGGCGCTCTCCTTCGAGTACATCGCCGCGGCCCGCGAGCCGGCACTCGCAGCGCTCGATCGCCTCGCGGCGCTCGGCCGCTATCGCTTCAATCGCTCGCCCGGCGAGAGCATGCGCTTTCCGATCATCGAGTGGCGCAGCGACAGAGAGATGGCCGCCGAGCTTCGCGCGCTCCCAGCCAATGCCGGCTCGGGCGACATCTATGCGCGGTTCGAGCCGTGAGGCTCAGACCAAGCCCATGAGCTTGAGCGCGGCGCGCCCGTTGGGGCCGTAGGGGTTGCCGATCGACTCCATCATCTCGAAGTGGTTGAAATGCGGCGCCTCGATCAGCTCGGCGGGCTTGCCGGCGGCGATGACTGCGGCGGCGAAATCGCGATTCTGGCGTTGGAATTCCGGCGTCTCGTCGCCGCCATATGTCACGACGATCGGGACGCGCAAGCGATCGATATGCCGTGCCGGGCTCAGCGCGTGCTCGATCTCGTCGCTGATATGGACATAGGAGCTGCGGCTCGAGAGCCGCACCGGCTGCAAATCGTAGAGTCCGCTCATGCAGAGGCCGCCCTTGACGGCATCCGTCGGCAGGCCGAATTCCTTTTCCCATTCGGTGACGAGCGCCACGGCGCAGAGATGACCGCCGGAGGAGTGGCCGCCGATATAAAGCCGCTGCGGATCGCCGTCGAAGCGCGCCGCGTTCTGATGTGTCCAAGCAATGGCGCGGCGCACCTGCGCCGCCATCGGGCGAAGATCGCCGCCCGTCTCCTTGACGTTGACGAAGTCAAGCGCGACGCAATGGGCGCCGGCCCTAACGAACATCTCGGCGATATAGGCATAGGCTTTGGCGCTGCCACCGCGCCAGGCGCCGCCATGGACGAAGATCGGCGCCTTGGCATGAGAGGTGCGGTAGATATCGAGCTTTTCGATCTCGCTCGGTCCATAGACCTCGCGCTGCGGCGCGCCGAGCCGTTCCTGGGCGGCGGCGCTCAACGAGCCGATGCGCTTCAGGATCTGTCCCTCGAGCGGCGCATAAGCGGTCTGATCATAGGCGGCGTCGAGCTCGACTTGATCGTAGTCGAGAAAAACGCGCGGCCCCTTTTCATGGGGCGGCGGCCCAATGTGGCAGTCCTCGGCGAAGGCCGGCGCGGCGGCAACGCTGGCCGCAGCCGCGACGACGAGGCGGCGGCGCGTGAGGCGAGGGATCACGGGCGCACCCTATTTCCGTCCGGCAAATGCCGCGGTGAGGCCGAGGCCGATGAAGGCGGTGCCGGCGAAGCGCCGCTGAAAGCGCTGGAAACGTCGGTTGCCTCGCAGCCAGTCGGCCAAACTGCCCGCCGCCAAGGCATAGGCGCCGTCGCTCAGGATGCCGAGCGCCATGAAGATCGCGCCTAGTCCCAGGATCTGCCAATGGACCCCGCCCAAGGCGGGAGCGACGAATTGCGGCAGGAAGGTGAGGAAGAAAAGCGCCGTCTTGGGATTGAGGAGATTGACGACGAAGCCGTCGCGGAAGATGCGCGCGAGCGGGGCACGCGCCGGCGCCGGCGCATCGGCTTCGCTCTCCTTGGCCATGAGCGTCCGGATGCCGAGCCAGATGAGGTAAACCGCGCCCAGGTACTTCACGACCGCAAAGGCGAGTGCCGAGGACATGAGAAGCGCGGAAAGCCCAAGCGCTGCCGCGGCGACGTGAACGCTGGTGCCCAAATGGATGCCCAGCATCGAGACGAGACCCGCCGCGCGTCCTTGCTGCACGGAGCGCGCGACGATGTAGAGGACCGCCGGTCCGGGCGTCACCAGCAACGCCAGCGAAGCGACAACGAACAGTCCCAAAAGCGTGAGGTCGGGCAGCATCGGCGTGGAAGGCTCCGTCTGCGCGCAAAACGGGAGATGCCGCTCGCTCGTCCTCGCGCAGCTCCGGCAAGCGATCGGTCAGTAAGCCTTCTTATAGCCTTTCGCGACCATGCACGTCTCGGTCGCCGCGGCATCGCCATGCGCCGCGTCGCGGCACTGCTGCAGCTCGGCGTCGGCCGTGCTCGGCCGCGACGTGCCGCTCGCCGGCGGCACCTGAAGCGGCACCTGAAGTGGCACCGCGTAGGTACCGCCCATGCCACCTGCACCTGCACCAGCTCCTGCGCCCGCACCGGCACCAGCTCCCGCACCGGCACCAGCGCCCGCTCCCGCGCCGGCTCCGCCGCCGCCAGCCCCGCCGCCTCCACCGCCACCCATCGCGTAGGCTGTCGTGCCCATGACCATGACGACAGTGACGGCGGTTGCCGTCAACATCGCTCGAAGATCGTGTCGCCGTTTCATCGATAGCACTCCGCTCTCGGTCTCCCGCGCTCATGGTAAGCCTACTGGTGCACACGGCCGATCACATGGCTGTTACGCGAACATCACCAATGGATGAGGCCGTCGCCTACCAATGCCGAGGATTGCTCGACGGTACCGCGCCTGCTTATAGTTAGCGTTAGCTGCCGATGCCCAAAGAACGGCGGAAGCGAGACAAGGGAGGATTTTCATGCGGAAAAGCTGGACCGCCGTGACGGCCGTCACCGTGGGTGTGCTTAGCGCAGCGTCGCTCGCCGCGGCTGCCGCGGCTGAAACCACCGTCAAGGTCGGCATTATCAATACCTATTCCGGGCCGACCGCGGCGCAGGGACAGATGCTCGAGATGGGGCTGCAGCTCTACTACAAGCTCCATCAGAAGGACCTGCCACAAGGCGTGAAGATCGAGCTCATCGAGCGCGACGACACCGGCGCGCTGCCCGACGTCGCAAAGCGGCTGGCGCAGGAGCTGGTGACGCGTGACCACGTGCAGATTCTGTCAGGCTTCGTCTGGTCGCCCAACGCCATGTCGGTGGCCCCGGTCGCAACCGAAGCCAAGATACCGATGATCAGCATGAACGCCGCCTCGCGGCAGGTGCCGAAGCTCACGGAATATGCGATCCGCACCTCATTCACGCTAACGCAGCAAGCGCGTCCCCTCGGCACCTGGGCGGCAAAGCAGGGCTACAAGAAAGCCTATACGGCGGTTAGCGACTATGCTCCCGGCCATGAAGGGCGCGAGGCGTTCTCGAAGGCGTTCGAGGAGGCGGGCGGGCAAACGCTCGGCACGCTCACGTTCCCGGCGCCGCCCACCATGCCGGACTTCGCCCCCTTCCTGCAGCGCGTCAAGGATGCGAAGCCCGACGTGCTCTACATCTTCGTGCCGGCGGGACCGCAGGCGACGGCGGTGATGAAGGCGGCGCGCGACGTCGATCTCGCCAGCGCCGGCATTAAGATCGTCTCGACCGAGGACCTGGTTCCGGACGAGCAGCTCGTCAACATGGGCGATGCCGTGGTCGGGCTCATCACCTCCGGGGTCTATTCCGCCGATGCGACCCGGCCCGCCAACAAGGAATTCATCGCCGCCTGGGTCAAGGAGTATGGCGACAAGATCAAGCCCGATTTCGAATCGGCCGATGCCTGGGACGGGATGAAGGCGATCTTCGAGCTGGTGAAGGCGACCAAGGGCAAGTTCACCGGCGACGAAGCGATGGAGTTCCTGCGCAACTGGAAGGATCCCGACAGCCCCAAGGGTCCGGTGATGATCGATCCCAAGGGCCGTGACATCATCCAGAACGTCTATATGCGCAAGATCGAAAAGCAAGGCGACAAGCTCGTCGACGTCGAGTTCGAGACCATCCCGATGGTGAACTCGGAGGGTGTCCCCACAGGGATCGCGCCGCCCACGACGGCGAAGAAGTAGCGCTCGGTTTTCGCCATCGGCACCCTCGCCCCGACGCGTCACGGTCTCCACCCGGCGCCGGCGCGAAACCGGGGGAATAGCAGCTACGCAAAGCCCGCGCGTCTCGATCGCGCACGATGATGCTAGCGTGCGCGCCCTGTGAGGTGTGACGTGCATAATCCCATGGCGGATGTGGAGACGCGCTATTCCTGGGTCCGCCTGGGCGTGGCGATCGGGCTCAGCACGATCGGCGGCGTCGGCTTGTGGTCGGGTGTGGTGGCGTTGCCGGCGGTGCAAGGAGAGTTCGCCGTCGCGCGTGCCGAGGCGTCGTTGCCCTACACGCTCAGCATGTTGGGTTTCGGGGTCGGCGGCATGATCATCGGCCGCCTTGTCGACCGCTTCGGCGTGGTGCGCCCGCTCGCCGCTTCGGCGGTGGTGCTGGGCTTGGGCTATGTGGCCGCAGCGAGCGCAGCCAATCTCTGGCAATTCGCCCTTGCCTACGGCTTTTTGATCGGCGTCGGCGCCGCCGCCACCTTTGCGCCGCTCATCGCCGACATCTCGCATTGGTTCCTGCGGCGTCGCGGCATTGCCGTGGCGCTTTGCGCCACCGGAAACTACATCGCCGGTACCTTCTGGCCGCCGATCCTCGAACACTTCATCCGCATCGATGGCTGGCGCATGACCCACTTCGGCGTCGGCCTCTTCTGCATCGCCACCATGGTGCCGCTGACCCTGGCGCTGCGCCGGCCCGCGCCCCATCACTTCTTTGCCGCGAGCGAGGCCGTGCGCAGAGAGCAAGGCGCCGGCCTCGGTCTCTCGCCGGGTGCCTTGCAAATCGCGCTCATGATCGCGGGTCTCGCCTGCTGCATGGCGATGGCGATGCCGCAAGTGCATCTCGTCGCTTATTGCGGCGATCTCGGCTATGGCGTGACGCGCGGCGCGCAAATGCTGTCGCTCATGCTGGGTTTCGGCATCGTGAGCCGTATCGCCTCAGGATTCGTCGCCGACAGCATCGGCGGCCTTGGCACGTTGCTCCTGGGCTCCGCGCTGCAAGCCGCCGCGCTGCTGCTCTATCTCCTCTTCAACGGCCTCGCCTCGCTCTACGTGATCTCCGCGCTCTTCGGCCTCTTCCAGGGCGGCATCGTGCCGAGCTACGCGGTGATCGTGCGCGAGTACTTCCCGCCCCAGGAAGCGGGAACGCGCGTCGGCAGCATCATCATGGCGACCGTCGTGGGCATGGCGCTCGGCGGCTGGATGTCGGGCGCCATCTTCGATGTCACCGGCTCCTACCGCGCGGCGTTCGCCAACGGTGTCGCATGGAACGTGCTTAACGCCGCGATCGTCGTGTGGCTGCTGATGCGGCAACGCAGGCGGGGGGAGCTGGTGCTTGCTTAGCCCGCCTGCGTCTTGGCGTAGCTGTCGCGCAATCCGACCGTGCGATTGAAGACGAGCCGCTCGGCGGTGGTGTCGCTGTCGCGGCAGAAATATCCCTGGCGCTCGAATTGCACGGGATGCTCGAGCGCGGCTTCGGTAAGCGCCGGTTCGAGCTTGCAGCCGCTGAGCACGTCGAGCGAGTTCGGGTTGAGATCGGCGAATACGTCGCCGCCGGGGTCGGGTCGCGCGAACAGCTGGTTGTAGAGCCGCACTTCAGCGGTGACCGCGTGCGCGGCGCTCACCCAGTGGAGCGTCGCCTGCACCTTGCGGCCGTCGGGCGCGTTGCCGCCGCGGGTTGCGGGATCATAGGTGCAGCGGAGCTCGACGACCCCGCCGGCGGCATTCTTAACGAGGTCGCGGCAGGTGACGAAGTAGCCGTAGCGCAAGCGCACCTCGCGGCCGGGCGCGAGGCGGAAGAATTTCTTCGGCGGATTCTCCATGAAGTCGTCGCGCTCGATATGGAGCTCGCGGCCGAAGGGGATGCGCCGCGTGCCTTCTGCGGGGTCGTCAGGATGATTCGCTGCCTCGAGCATCTCGCCAGTGCCCTCATAGTTCTCGATGACGACCTTCAGCGGACGCAGCACTGCCATGCGGCGGGGCGCCGCCCGGTTCAGCACCTCGCGCACTGCGTGCTCGAACATGGCGACATCGACGAGGCTGTTGGCGCGCGCGACGCCGATGCGGCGCACGAACTCGCGGATGGCGGCGGGCGGCACGCCGCGCCGG
Organism: Allostellaceae bacterium; assembly: GCA_035945115.1. Lineage (GTDB taxonomy): Bacteria > Pseudomonadota > Alphaproteobacteria > ATCC43930 > CGMCC-115725 > DAHUYF01. Next base: position 29,437 of record DASZAN010000019.1, on the reverse strand, counting down.
CGCAGGCCGGCGAGAGTCGGCATGCGGGGATCATCCCAGCCCGCGACATGGCCGCGGCGCACCAGCTCGGTGAGGACGCGCTTCGACAACACCGTATATCCCATGTTGAGCCGTGCGAACTCGTACTGCCGCGGCCGCGACGGCACCGGCAGGTGCTCGATGAGCCAGTCGTAAAGAGGGCGATGATCCTCGAATTCGAGGGTACAGAGCGAATGGGTGATGCCCTCGATCGCATCCGACTGGCCATGCGCGAAGTCGTAGGTCGGATAGATGCACCATTTGGTGCCGGTGCGCGGGTGGGAGGCGTGCAAGATGCGGTAGAGCACGGGGTCGCGGAGATTGATGTTGCCTGCGGCCATGTCGATCTTGGCGCGGAGGGTACGCGCGCCATTGGGGAACTCGCCGGCGCGCATGCGGCGGAAGAGATCGAGATTCTCGGCAACGCTCCGCTGGCGATAGGGGCTGTTGCGGCCGGGCTCGGTGAGCGTGCCGCGCATGGCTTGCATCTCCTCAGCCGAGAGGTCGTCGACATAGGCATTGCCGGCCGTGACGAGATGCTCCGCCCACTGATAGAGCTGCTCGAAATAGTCGGAGGCGTGATAGAGGTGCTTTCCCCAGTCGAAGCCGAGCCAGCGCACATCGCGCTCGATGGCGTCGATATATTCCTGCTCTTCCTTGGTGGGATTGGTGTCGTCGAAGCGCAGATGACAGCGGCCGCCGAATTCCTGCGCGACACCGAAATTGAGGCAGATCGACTTGGCGTGGCCAATATGGAGATAGCCGTTGGGCTCCGGCGGGAAGCGCGTCGCGATCGCCGTGTGCCGCTTGGCGGCGAGATCGGCCGCAATGATGTCGCGGATGAAGTCGCGCCCCGCCTCTACTGCCGCCTCGACCGCCATCACGCCTCTCCGCCCGCTCGGTTTGCCGCGCGAAGACTAAAGGCGGGCGGGTGCCCTGCCAAGCCGTAACGGGCCGCGAATTGAGCCTTCGCGCGAGATGGGCTTTTACATCGCGGCGTTTGTGCTTACCTTTAGGCGATGAGCGACACCGCGCCTCTTTACACCGCCCTCCGCCAGTCGGTCGACGGCGAGGCGGCCGACCTGATCGAGCGAATGATCCGCGACGCCGCCGATCACGAGCTGTGCCGAATCAATGTGTTGGACGTGGCGAAGAAGACGGGGCTCGACGAGGAACGGGTCATCGGCGCCTTTCTCCACGCCGCACGCTTGGGCCTCTTCGAGCTCTCCTGGAACGTGCTCTGTCCCGGCTGCGGCGGCGTGCTCGACGCCAGCACCACGCTCAAGACCATCGATCGCGAGTCCTACGACTGCGCGCTGTGCGCCGCGGGTTACGAGGCGACGCTCGACGAGATGGTGGAGGTGACCTTCACCGTGAGCCCGCGCGTCCGCCGCATCGCCGCGCACGATCCAAGCAGCCTCTCCTTCCATGAATACATGCGCCAGATCTTCTGGAGCTCCGGCATCGATCTCCCCGAAAATTTCGCCGCCCTCATCGATGAGATCACGCTTGACTCGGTCGAGCTGCAGCCCGGCGAGAAAGCGGTGCTGTCGCTGACCTTGCCGGCGGAGTTCGTCATCGTCTTCGATCCGGTGACGCACAGCACGCAGTTCCTCGACGTCAAGGGCGAGCCGACGCGGGAGCGGCAGAATCTATCTCTCATCTTGAACCGCGTCAGCGCGCCCACGGGAACGGCGGTGCTTCATCCGGGCCCGCTGCGGGTGCAATTCGAGAACCGCAGCGACCGCCGGGTGTTGCCGGCGCTTTGGGTGGCCGGCGACACCCTTCACGCCCTGCTCGGTCATCGCAAGCCGTTCTTGACGGCAAAGCGCCTGCTCACCAATCAGGCGTTCCGCGACATCTACGGCACCGACACGCTCGACACCAATCAGCGGCTCAAGATCACCAGCCTCACCTTCCTCTTCACCGATCTCAAGGGCTCGACCGAGCTTTACGAGCGGGTCGGCGACCTCGCCGCCTTCGACCTGGTCAGGGCACATTTCGGCGTGCTGCACGAGATCGTGGCCGCCGAGGCGGGCGCCGTGGTGAAGACAATCGGCGACGCGGTGATGGCGACCTTCCCGACACCCGACCGCGCGCTTGCCGCGGCGCTCCGCATGCGCGAGGCAATGCAGAAGCTCAACCGTGACCTCGTGCTCAAGATCGGCATCCATGAGGGGCCGTGCCTTGCGGTCGTGCTCAACGATCGCCAGGACTATTTTGGTCAGACCGTCAACATCGCGTCGCGCGTGCAAGGCCTCGCCATGTCGCCGGCGATCTTCGCGACGCATTCGGTCGTCGGCCATCCCCGTGCCTCGGCGCTCCTCGAAGAGAGCGGCCTGAAGCCAGTGGCGCAGCTAAGCACGCTCCGCGGCATCACCAACGAGATGGCGGTCTACGAGATTCCCTGAGGCGCGCGATGAGCGTCGAGCTCAATCACATCATCGTCTATGCCAAGGACAAGCGTGCTTCGGCGCGGTTCCTGGCGGACGTACTGGGATTGGCGCCGGGTCCGGATTGGGGTGGGTTCGTGCCGCTCCAAACCGGCAACGGGGTCACGCTCGATTTCGCCGAAAGCGACAATGTGCGGGCGCAACACTGCGCCTTCCTCGTGAGCGAAGCGGAATTCGACGCGGCGCTCGAGCGTGTGCGCCGCGCCGACATCCGCTTCTTCGCCGAGTTCGACGGCTCGGGCCGCGGCGAAATCAACCACCTCTACGGTGGCCGCGGCTTCTACTTCCGCGATCCCAATGGCCATTTGTTCGAGCTTATCACCCGGCCCTATGGCCCCAATCCCGAGCGCTGGCGCGACGAGACGCGGTGATCACGCCGCAAGCGCCTCGAGCACTTTCGCGGTGTCGGTGTGTATGTTGAAGCGCGTGAGCTTCTCGCCGCGCGCGCGTCCGCAATGTGGCAAGAGCGCCGGTGGGTCCTTCGACAAGCTCAGGATAACGTCTTTCCCTCGTGGCATTCGGCAAATGCTACTCTCAATCCTCCTCATCCTTCCATGCAACCTCGTGGCCCGAAAATCCGCCGGTCACGGCATGAACATGCGCACCGCCGCGATCCCCATGACGATCGTCGTGACCCAACCGAGGGCGATGATCGGCCGGCTTGCGGTGTAGTCGCCCATCACCGACCTCTTCGAGACGAGAATGACGATCACTGCCAAGAGCGGCACGGCGACGATGCCGTTGATGACCGCGCTCCAGAAGAGCGCCTTCATCGGGCTAATCGGCGAATACTGAATGACGAGACCCAAGAGCACGCTCGCGGCGATGACGCCGTAGAAGCCGCGCGCATCGGTCGCCCTGCGTTCGAGGCCCCATTTCCATCCCATCGCTTCGCACAGCGCATAAGCGCCGGAGCCCGCCAGCACGGGAACGCCGATGAGGCCCACGCCCAAAATGCCGAGCGCGAAGAGAATGTACGCGAAGTCGCCGGCGAGCGGGCGGAGTGCGCTCGCCGCTTGCGCCGCCGTCTCGATGTCGGTGACGCCGGCTCGGTTGAGCGTCACCGCGGTCGCGAGAATGATGAAATAAGCGACAATGTTCGAATAGAACATGCCACTCCAGGTATCCCAGCCGATGCGGCGGAGCTCGCGGCTGGCGGAGCGCGCGTCGCGCACGAGTGGTCGCGCGCGCCGGCGCCCCTTCTGCATGTCCTCCACCTCCTCGGACGCCTGCCAGAAGAAGAGATAAGGGCTGATGGTGGTGCCGAACACGCCCACCACGACGGTGGCGGCATCGGCATCGAGCGTGAGCTTGGGCCAGACGGTGCGGAGCAGCACCTCGCCCCAGGGTACATGTACGGTGAAGAGAACGGCGACATAGGACAACAGCGAAAGCGTCAGCCACTTTAGGAAATAGACATAGCGGTGATAGGGCACGAAGACCTGCAGCACGACCGTCACCAGCACGAAGACGAGCGTCAGCGCGTGGCGGTCGATACCGCTGACGAGTTCCGCCGTTTCGCCCATGGCGGCGACGTCGGCGGCGATGTTGAGGATATTGGCGACGAGCAGCAGCAGGACCACGCCTTGGAGCACGATGGGCGGCAGCGCCGTCTTGATGTTGGCCGCGAGTCCCTTCCCGGTCACCCGCCCGATCCGTGCGCACATCGATTGCACCGCGGCCATGAGCGGAAAGGTGAGCGGCATTGTCCACAGCATGGCGAAGCCGAACTGGGCGCCCGCTTGCGAATATGTCGCGATACCGCTCGGATCGTCGTCGGCGACGCCGGTGATGAGCCCAGGCCCGACGCGCGCGAGCGGGTGCTCCTTGATCCGCTCCCACGCGGTTTTGGCCGCACGCCGATGCGCTCGTGGTCGTGTCGTTCTTCTAGCTTGCGACATGCCTGAGAAGGGCGGCGCTTAGGGTGCCGTGCCAATCGACATCGTCTTTCCCGATTGGCGCGCTGCGCAATGGAATGGCTCGCGGCTTACTGCGCCGCCGCCTTCTTCACCAGCGGGCAGCCGCCGGCGTCGAGTGGGCGGAAGGCTTGCTCGCCGGGGACGGTCTCGACGAGCTTCAGGTAATCCCAATCGCCCTTGGAGTCCTGAGGCTTCTTCACCTCGAAGAGATACATGTCGCGGACGACGCGGCCGTCGACGCGGAGCGTGCCGTTCTGGGTCATGAAGTCGTTGATCGGCGTCGCCCGCATCTTCTCCATCAATTTGAGCGGATCCTTGCTTCCGGTCGCCTTTACCGCCTCGAGATAGTGGTGCGTCGCGCTGTAGACGCCCGCTTGCGTCATGGACGGCATGCGGTGGACGCGCTCGAAGAAGCGCTTGGAAAAAGCACGCGTCTCGTCGTTGAGGTCCCAATAGAAGGCCGAGGTGAACTGCAGGCCTTGTGCCGTTTTGAGGCCCATGCTGTGCACGTCGGAAATGAACATGAGAAGTGCCGCGAATTTCTGCCCGCCCTCGGCGATGCCGAATTCGGCGCCCTGCTTGATCGAGTTGATGGTATCGCCGCCGGCATTGGCGAGGCCGATGATCTTCGCCTTGGAGCTCTGCGCCTGCAGCAGGAATGACGAGAAGTCGGGCGTGTTGAGAGGCGCGTAGACGGCGCCCAGCACCTTGCCGCCGTTCTGCTCGATCACGGTCGCAGTGTCGCGCTCGAGCGCGTGGCCGAAGGCGTAATCGGCGCCGATGAAGAACCAGGTGGCGCCGCCCGCTTTGACGATCGCCGAGCCAGTCACATGGGCCAGCGCATAGGTGTCGTAGACCCAATGCGCGGCATAGGGCGAGCATTTGGGCCCGGTGATGTCGGAGCTCGCCGGACCCACGAACAGTACCAGCTTCTGCTTTTGGCGCGACACCTCCTCGACCGCGAGCGCCACGGCCGAGGAGCCGCCTTCGGTCACCATGTCGACGCCCGAATCGTACCAGCCGCGCACGATGGTGGAGCCGACATCGGCCTTGTTCTGATGGTCGCCGACGATGAGCTCGGCCGGTTTGCCGAGCACCGGCCCCGCATCCTCGATCGCGAGCCGCGCCGCCGTCACCGCGCCTTCGCCGACGATGTCGGCGTAGAGCGAATTCATGTCGGTGAGGACGCCGATCTTGACCGGCCCTTCGTCCTGCGCTGCCGCGCCCCCGATAGCGACGCCGAGCGCCAAAAGCGACGCCGCCAGCAAGGTAAAGCGCATGTTGGACCCCCTGATCTGACGCCGCTTGGCTCACGACCGTCTCGGCGCAAAGCTACGCCAGGGAGGTCACTGGCACAATGCGGATTGGGCGGCGCTCGAGATCAGCCAGGTTGTCCAGTCCGAGGGGCGGTGGCGAGCGGACAGCCACCAGCCGCGAGGGGACGAAAGGCGTCATCGCCAGGCACGGTGGCGATCCGCTTCAAGTAGTCCCATTGCCCGTCTGATTCAGCGGGTCTTTTGACCTCGAAGAAGTACATGTCGCGGATGACGCGGCCGTCGATTCGGAGAGTCCCGTTCTTGGTCATGAAGTCGTTGATCGGCGTTTCGCGCATCTTCTGCATGACGCGGTCGGGATCGGTGGCGCCGACCGCCTTCACCGCTTTGAGGTAATGGCGCGTCGCACTGTAGACGCCGGCTTGCACCATGGTCGGCATGCTGTGGACGCGCGAGAAGAAGCGGCGTGAGAAGGCGTGCGTCGCTTCGTCGGTGTCCCAGTAAAAGGCGGAAGCGAAGCGCAAGCCTTGGGCGAAGTCGATGCCGAGCTGATCCACGTCGGTGATGAACATCAAGAGCGGCGCGAATTTCTGACCGCCCTCGGCGATGCCGAATGCGGCGCCTTCACGCACCACCCTCACGACGTCGCCAGCTCGTGTGGCCAGGCCGATGATGTCCGCCTTCGACGCCTGCGCCGCGATCAGGAATGGGCCGAAGTCGCTCGTTCCGCGTGGCGCATAGTCCGCGCCGAGGACGCGTCCGCCCAACCCTTCGATGACTGACGTCGCTTCGCCCACGAGTGCGCGACTCAACGCCGTATCGGCGCCGATGAAGTACCAGGTCTTGCCGCCCTCCTTGACGGTGGTTGCGGCGGTGACATGGGCCAAGGCGTAGCTGTCGTACGTCCATTGCGCGGCGTAAGGCGAGCACCGCGCCGCCGTGATCTCGGCGGTTGCCGGTCCGGAGAAGAGCGCGAGCTTGCGCCGCTCGCGCGACACCTCCTCGATGGCGAGCGCGACTGGCGAAGAGCCGCCATCAACGATGACGTCGACGCCCTGATTGTCGTACCACTCGCGCGCCATCGCAGCACCCACCTCGGGGCTGCGATCGTAGTCGGCCGCGATCACTTGCACCGGTCCGCCAAGCACCAGGCCGGTATCGGTCACCGCGAGCTGTGCGGCAACGACCGCGCCGTCGCCCAGCGCGTCGGTGTTGCCGCCGCTCAGATCGGTGAGGACGCCGATCTTCACTTGTCCCTGCGGCTCTTGCGCTGCCGCGTGTAGCACCATCGCGCCAAGCGCGAGGAGGGTAGCCATGATGATCCTGAGCCACATCTCCGTCTCCACGAGACCGAGATACGCCCGCGCGAGGGCTTATTCCACGCGCCCTGGAGATGGGTGCCATGCGGCGGCGCAGAACGTGGTCAAGACGGGCGATGCCGGACGCCACTTAAGGAGGAGAGGCCGCCATAGAATCTTCATATTCTTTCGCTTAGTGTGCGCTGCCTTTTGCCGGGAGCTCGTCTGTGGCGTCGCGTGGTCGCATCGTCGTGCTGCATTTCGTCGGCCAGATGCCGTTGGCCGGCATCGCGTGGCAGGCGATGCACTACATTCTCGGCCTCGAGCGGCTTGGCTACGAGGCCTGGTACGTCGAGGACCACGGCGCCAACCCCTATGATCCGCGCGCCAACAGCGTGGTGATGGATTGCAGCTACAATGTCGCCTATGTGCGGGGGATGATGGAGCGCTACGGGCTTGGCGGGCGCTGGGCCTATTGGGACGCCATCAACGACGTCTATCACGGCCTTTCCCGCGAGGCGGTGTTCCGCCTTTATCGCGAGAGCGATGCGCTGATCAATCTCTGCGGCGCGGTGCGGCTCCGGGACGAGCACATGGCATGCCCGAAGCGCGTCATGATCGACACCGATCCCGTCTACGAGCAGATCAAATATGCCGGCGCCGATCCCGGCGCGCGCGCTTATCTCGAAGCGCATACCGACTTCTTCACGTACGGCGAAAATGTCGGCGGGCCCGGTTGGATCGTGCCGCTTTGCGGCATTCCCTGGAAGCCGACGCGGCCGCCCGTGGTGCTCGAGGAGTGGCCCGTCGACGAGGAGCAGCCCGACTGCTTTTCCACCATCGCCACCTGGGAAAACAAGGGCAAGAACATCGAGTTCGCGGGCGAGCGCTACGTCTGGTCGAAGCACGTCAATTTCCTCCGCTTCATCGACATTCCTCGCCGCGCCCGCCACTGCTTCACCATGGCGATGCTGCCGCCGACAAGCGAGATCGAGGCGGAGGTGAGGGGCGCCGGCTGGCGGCTCGCCGATCCGCGCCCGGTCTCGGCCAGCATGGAAAGCTATGCGCGCTTCATCTCCGGCTCGCGTGGCGAGTTCACGGTGGCGAAGGACATCTATGTCCGCCCCAACAGCGGCTGGTTCAGTGACCGCAGCGTCTGCTATCTCGCCGCCGGGCGCCCCGTGGTGACGATGAAGACCGGATTCAGCCGCTTTTATCCCGTGGGAGAGGGGCTCTTCGAGTTCAGCGACGCTGAGGAAGCGCTGGTAGCGATCCAAGCGATCAACAGCGATTATCCGCGTCAGAGCCGCGCGGCGCGGCGGGTGGCGGCGGAATATTTCAGCAGCGACCGCGTTATTTCCTCACTGATGGCCGAAGCGGGTCTCAGCTGACATGCCGATGATCGGGTGAGGACCTTGGCCGCGCGCATGACCTCAGCGAAAACCGCCCGCGACGGTTTCTGGGACGAGCTTTCCGTCGCGCTCGTGGCCGTCGCCGCGATCGCGGTGATGCTGACCTTCACCGATTACGGTGTCACCTGGGATGAGGACGTCCACAATTGGTACGGCGTCTTGGTCCTCGACTATTACCGCTCCGGGTTCCGCGATCTCCGCTCGCTCCATTGGGGCGATCTCTACAATTACGGCGCCGCCTTCGATTTGACGGCGGCGGCGCTCAACCAAATCTCGCCGTTCGGTACCTATGAGACGCGACATCTGCTGAACGGGCTCCTCGGCGTGCTCGGTCTCATCGGCGTCGCGAAGCTCGGCCGTGCGCTCGGCGGGCCGCGCGCCGGCTTCATCGCCGCGCTCTTCCTCGTGCTGACGCCCAACTATTACGGCCAGATGTTCAACAACCCCAAGGACGTGCCCTTCGCCGCCGGGATGGCCTGGGCGACGTACTACCTCGTCCGCCTCATCCCGTCCCTGCCGCGGCCGAGCCTCTCGCTGGTGGCGCGCTTCGGCGTTACGAGCGGTCTCGCGCTCGGGGTACGCGTCGGCGGCCTCCTCCTCTTCTGCTATTTGGCACTCGTGGTCTCGCTCTTCGTGCTTTGGCACACGCTCGAGGCGCGGCGCTGGCGGGTTTTTTTCGAGGACGCATGGGCGGGCTTCTGGCGGGTCGTGCTGCCAGCGGTGCTCGTGGCCTATCCCATCATGCTGCTCTTCTGGCCCTGGGCGCAGCAGGCGCCTTTCGAAAATCCACTGCGAACGCTCGCCTACTTCTCGCACGAGATATTCCCCTTCCGAACGCTCTTCGCCGGACGCTATTTCCCTGCGACCGATTTACCCTGGGCCTATCTCCCGACCTACATCGCGCTGGCGTTGCCGGAGCTTATCCTGCTCCTCTTCGCCGCGGCACCCATCATGGGCGTCGTCATTGCTCACCGCCGCGGCTGGCGGCTGCCGCGCGAGCCGGCGCTGCAGCTTTTCATTCTCGGCTTCGCCATTGTCTTCCCCGTCGCCTATGCGGTGGCGATCAAGGCGGTGCTCTTCGACGGCATGCGCCATTTCATCTTCGTGCTGCCGCTCATTGCGGCGCTCGCGGCGGTGCTGGCCGACCTTGCGCTTACCGCGCTTCAGCGCCTTCCCATCCGCCGTCCCATCTATGGGGTCCTTGCGCTTTATGGCCTCTGGCATGTTGGCGTGATGGCGGCGCTCCATCCCGACGAATACGTGTACTACAACGGCTTCATCGGTGGCGTCGAAGGCGCCGCCGGCCTCTTCAAGCTCGACTACTGGGCCAACTCCTACGCCGAGGCGGTGGGCGGGCTGGAGGACCACCTCCGCGCCGAATACGGCGCCGACTTTCTCAATCACGACTTCACAGTCGCCGTGTGCGGCCCGCCGATCTCCGCCGCGTATTATTTCTCGAGCAACTTCATCTACACCAAAAATCGTGAGGAGGCCGAATTCTTCATCGCCTTTACCAAGGACGACTGCGACAAATCGCTGCCGGGGCGTGTGATCTACCGTGTCGAGCGCATGGGCACGTTGCTCTCCGAAGTGATCGACCGCCGCGCTGTGCTGGTGGAGCGGCGCACGCCCGCCGTCGCGGGCGGCCTGTAGCGCCGCCGTGGAGGCAAGAGAATATGAGCGCCTGGCGCGTGCGGAGGACGCGATGTGGTGGTTTCGCGGCCTTCACGCGAATCTCATGGCGGCGCTGCGGCGCGAGCGGGTGGCGGCGGCGATCCTCGATGCCGGCTGCGGCACCGGCGGCTTCCTCGCTCGCCTCGCCGCGGCGTTTCCTGACGCGGCGCCGGTCGGTCTCGAGCTCGATCCTGGCGCAGCAAGCCTCGCGCGGCGCAAAAGCCGATGCCCGGTCTGTGTCGGCTCGGTCGAGCGACTACCCTTCGCCGACGGCAGCTTCGAGGCGGTGGTGAGCGCCGACGTGCTCTGCCATGCCGGCGTTGACGAGCGGGGCGCGCTCGCCGCCTTTCGCCGCTCCCTCAAGCCGGGCGGCATTCTCGTGCTCAACTTGCCGGCCTATCGCTGGTTATATTCGGTGCATGACGCCGCCGTCGCCAACGCCCGCCGCTACGGCCGGAATGAGGTGGAGATGATGCTGCGTGAGAGTGGCTTTGCACGCGTGCGCACACGCTATTGGAACACGTTCCTCTTTCCGCTGATGGTGCTGCGGCGCAAGCTGTGGCGCGCAGCGGCAAGCGACGTCGCCCTGTTGCCGGCACCGCTCGAGCGGATTTTTGCTGCGGTGATCGCCTGGGAGTGCCGTCTCGCTACGCATCTTCGCTTGCCTTTCGGCGGCTCGATCCTCGCCGTCGCGGTGAAGCAGTGACCCGCCCGTCGCTCGCGCTCAGCATCGTCATTCCCGTCTACAACGGGGCCGCCAGCATCGTCGAGCTGGTGGCGGCGCTCGCCGATCTCGCCGTGCCCGGTGGTCACGAGATCATTCTGGTCAATGACTGCAGTCCCGACGACAGCATCGTTATCTGCCGCAAGTTGGTGGCCGAGGCGCGCCTACCGATGACGCTCGTCAACCTCGCCCGCAATTTCGGCGAGCACAACGCGGTCATGGCCGGGCTGCGCCATGCTCAGGGTGCGCACGTCATCACCATGGATGATGATCTGCAGAATCCGCCCTCCGAGGTGCTGCGGCTCCTCGAATACGCGCAGCAGAGCGGCAAGGAAGTGGTCTACACCACCTATGCCTCAAAGGAGCATGCGGGTTGGCGCAATCTCGGTAGCCGCTTCACCAATCGTGTCGCCGATTGGCTGCTCGACAAGCCGCCCGGCCTCTATCTCTCGAGCTTCCGCTGCATGAGCGCCTTCATCGTCGCGGAGATCACGCGGTACGATGGCCCCTTTCCCTATGTCGACGGGCTCATCATGCAGGTGACGCAGTCGCTGGACGCGCTCGAGGTGCAGCACCTGCCGCGCGCCCACGGCCGCAGCAACTACACGCTGCGCAGCCTGGTCCGGCTCTGGCTCAACATGTTCGTGAACTTCTCGGTGATGCCGCTTCGCCTCGCCACCGTCGCGGGCTTTGCCATCAGCCTCTGCGGCCTCGCCGGCACGCTCTGGGTCGTGCTCGAAGCGCTCTTGGCCGAGACGCCGCCCGGCTGGGCCTCGCTCGCCGTTGCTGTGCTGCTGCTCTCGGGCGTGCAGCTCATGATGCTGGGGCTCATCGGCGAATATCTGGGTCGCCTCTATCTCACCGCCAATCGCAAGCCGCAATCGGTGGTCAAGGAGGTGATGCGGAGCGCCGCCGGTGAGGCGTGGCGTCCGAGCGAGGATCGTGCGGCACCATTGACCCTGAGGCGCGGTTGATGTCGGCTCTTCTCCCTTCCTATGCGGCGCTTCTCGCCAGCATTCTGCTCGGCGTCGGTGGGCAGATTCTGCTGAAGATCGGGGCCGAGCGCAGCGCCGACACCGTCGGACAATTTCTCGACGCGTTCACTATCGTCGGCCTCGTCACCTACGCCCTCGCGGCGGTTTTCTACATTTTTGCCATCAAGAAGATTCCGGTGACCTTGGCATTTCCCACCGTCTCCCTGAGCTATGTTGCGGTGGCCGTCGTCGCGCACTATCTCTGGGGCGAGCCACTCGGCCTGCCGCAGTTTCTCGGCATCGCGCTCATCGCCGCGGGCATTTTCTTCCTCCATCGCGTCTGATCGCGGCGAGCTTCTGCGAGGTTTCTGCCGCGTCGCGTTACGAGCAATCCGGCGGCGAGAAAAAGCCTCCCGCAGGCGACCGTGATCCGCTCCGACGCGTGTCATCTGGTCGCAGCGACGCGCGCATTGTCGGAATCCGTGGAACCCTCAGTAGAGGTCAAGTGTCCACTACTGGATTACGCCGGAGTCGGCGGATTCCACCGACCAGTCCCTTGCAAGGTCAAGAGCCCATGAAGATCGCCCAGGTTTGCCCATTGGCCGAATCGGTACCGCCGAAGCTCTATGGCGGAACGGAACGGATCGTTGCCTATTTGACGGATGAGCTCACCGCGCTCGGGCACGATGTCACCCTGTTCGCCAGCGGCGACAGCGCGACCCGCGGCAAGCTCGAGGCGGTCTGGCCGCGGGCTTTGCGATTGGATGAGAGCATCCGCGACCCGCTTGCGCCGCATATGCTCATGCTCGAGCGCGTGGCCCGCCGCGCGGCGGAATTCGACATCATCCACAGCCACGTCGATTACATCGGCTATCCCGTGTTCGGGCGGCTCGATGTTCCCTATCTGGCGACGCTGCACGGCCGCCTCGATCTTCCAGAGCTGCAGCCGGTTTATGATTTGTTCGTTGACGCCCCGGTCGTGTCGATCTCGGATTCGCAGCGCGCGCCGTTGCCGCAGGCGAACTATGTCGCGACCGTCCATCATGGCTTGCCGGAGCGGCTCCTTCGCCCTCGCTTCGGCGCCGGCAACTATCTCGCCTTTCTCGGCCGCATCTCGCCGGAAAAGGCGCCGGATGCGGCGATCCGCATTGCCGCCAAGGCGGGCATGCGGCTCAAGATCGCCGCGAAGATCGACCGCGTCGACCGCGCCTACTTCCACGAGCGCATCGAGCCGCTCTTTGCGTTGCCTCATGTCGAGTATATCGGCGAGATTAACGACGCCGCGAAAAGTGATTTCCTTGGCAATGCCGCGGGATTGCTCTTTCCCATCGCATGGCGCGAACCTTTCGGCCTCTCGATGATCGAGGCCATGGCCTGCGGCGCGCCGGTGGTGGCGATACGCAACGGCTCCGTTCCGGAAGTCATCGACGAAGGAGTGACCGGGTTCATCGCCGACAATGAGGACGAGGCGGTGGCTGCTGTCCGCAAGCTCCACACGCTCGATCGGCTCCGAGTGCGCCGCACGTTCGAGCAGCGCTTTACCGCCAGGCGCATGGCGGAGGATTACGTGCGGGTCTATCGCCGCTTGGCCGCGCGAGACCAGCCTTTGGCAGCGGCGGGGTGACGCAGGCGCGATCTTTCTCGCGTCGTCGCGGGAAGAGATCGCCCCTTCCTCTCGTTACATACAGACCGCCAGCGAGGTGATGGCACGCACATCGACTGAACGCAGCATCCCAGCTTCAGGACGAGGGGGTCTTGGTATTGCTCGACGGCACGGAAAAGCACTCGACGATGTGGCTGCCCCGATACGCGTCGCGCGGGCCAGTTGCATTTTTGTGGCATTATGTGTGCCGACGCCCAATCGGCCATCTCGTCGTGCTGTCGGCGGTGCTCGCGGCGGTTGCCTGCGCCATCGGCTCGCAATACGCGATCAAAAATCTAGTCGATGTTCTGACCTCGCCGAGCGGCTTTGACCGCGATCTCGTTATCGCCGTCGTCGTGCTGCTCGGTTTTGTTGCCGGCGACAATCTGCTTTGGCGATTGGCGGGGTGGGTATCAACCTCGGCGTTCGTCGATCTCGGCGGACTCGTGCGCCTCGATCTCTTCGATCACCTTTCGGGTCACGGTGCGCGCTACTTCGCGGATCAATTTCCTGGCGCGTTGGCAAGCCGCATCGCAACCGCCGCGAACGCCACCTGGACGATCGAAAATTCGCTCACCTGGACAACGATCCCGCCGGCCGTCGCGGTGATCATGAGCATCGTCATGTTGGGCGCGATCGATGGCCGGCTCACGCTCGTTCTCAGTGTCGGTGTCGTTGTCCTCGGGGTCACCATCGCCCGCCTTGCGGCGCGCCGCCAGCATCTCCATCAGAGCTATGCCGGCCGTGCGGCCGCGGTCTCTGGCCACATCACCGACGTCGTCAACAATATCGGTCTCATGCGCGCATTCGGCGCGGCGGGTCGCGAGCGCATGCGACTGTCGCGCGATATTCATGGCGAGATGTCGGCGCAGCGTGAGAGCCTGCGCGCGCTCGAACGGTTGCGTCTTCTTCATGCCATCACCGTTTTCATTGCCACCGCCTGCGTGCTGGCCTGGTCCGTGCTGCTGTGGCGCCGCGGTCTGGTAACGGCGGGCGATGTGGTGCTGACGACGACGTTGGGCTTCACCGTTCTCCACGCTTCCCGCGACTTCGCGATGGCAATGGTCGAGGTGGTGCAGCATTTCGCCAAGCTTGGCGAGGCGGTGCAGGTGCTGGGCCAGCCACACGAGATGGAGGACGCGACTGACGCCAAGCCGCTCATCCGTCTTGGCGGCTCGATCGCCTTCGTCAATGTATGCTTCAGTTACCCCCATACCGAGCGGGTGTTGCGGGATTTCACCCTGCACATCCCGGCAGGCCAGAAGCTGGGGCTCGTCGGGCCCTCCGGCGCGGGCAAATCGACGCTGCTTGCCTTGCTGCAGCGCTTCTACGATCCCGAAACGGGCCATGTGCTGGTCGACGAGCAAGACATTCGCAAGGTGACACAAGAGAGCCTGCGCCAGGCGATCGCCGTGGTGCAGCAGGACATCTCGCTCTTCCACCGTTCGGTTCTCGAAAATCTGCGCTACGGTCGGCCGGACGCGAACGACGATGACGTCTACCGCGCCGCCGAGGCCGCGCATTGCGCCGAATTCATCAAGCGGCTGCCGCAAGGCTTCGACACAATCGTGGGCGAGCGTGGACTCAAGCTTTCGGGCGGCCAGCGCCAACGGCTCGCGATCGCGCGCGCCTTTTTGCGTGACTCGCCCATCATTTTACTGGACGAAGCGACCTCGGCGCTCGACAGTGAGTCGGAGCAGCTCGTGCAGGAGGCGCTGGCAAAGCTGATGAAAGGTCGCACTGTCGTGGCGATTGCGCATCGCCTTTCTACGCTCAACAATTTCGATCGCATCGTCGTACTCGAGCGCGGGCGCATCGTCGAAGATGGCGCGCCGGCGGAGCTGCTCCACCGCGACGGCCTTTATACGCGCATGTATCGCCGTCAGCTCGCCGCGGCGAGGCACGTGTGACGAACGCTCCCTTCATCATCGGCGCGCGGCTCGGCTTCGTGGTCGCTGCGTTGCTGGTGGCGATCAATGGCGCGCGGGCGCAGGCCTCCGGCACCACCGGCGCGCCCGGCGGCGGTGCGGGCGAAGTCCCGCCCGCCGTCCATTCCGACACGGCGCCGCCCATCAACGTCGAAGAGTTCGAGCCCGGCACCGCGACGGCGATCTTAGGCAAGCGCGTGCGCGATGCCGCCGGCAAAGACATGGGGATGGTCGTCGACGTCCTTGTCGATCGTGATGGCAAGGTCCGTGCCGCGATCATCGACTTCGGCGGGTTCCTCGGCGTTGGGAGCCGCAAGATCGCGATCGACTGGAATCTCGTGCAATTCAATCCAGATAATCGCGATGCCCCGATCGTTCTTGCGCTTAATCAGACTCAGCTGCAGGCCGCGCCCGAATACAAGCCTGCCCCTCAGGTGACCCGAATCGTCGCTCCGCCACTTCCGCCCGACCGTAGCGCCACCGCCGGTGAATGACGGGCGGGCGACCCGATGCCCCGGGGCGAGCCGATGAACGAGGCGACCGGCGGGGCACCACGCTCCGCCGGTCCCGCGCTTGACTGGCTCAATCTCTTCGTCGCCAACATCCAGACCGGCTTTGGCCCTTTCATCGCCGTCTATCTGACGACACAAGGCTGGACGCAAACCGCGATTGGCCTCGCCCTCAGCGTCGGCACGGTCGCCGCCATGGCGAGCCAAGTTCCGGCGGGCGCGCTTGTCGATGCTGCGCGGCGGAAGAGTCTCGCCGCCGCCTTCAGCATTCTCGCCTTCACTCTGAGCGCACTCATTTTTGCGCTTTGGCCCGCGCCGCTCTTCGTCTACATCGCCGAGATCCTACACGGCTTTTCGAGCTGCACCCTTGGCCCCGCCATCGCCGCCATGAGCCTCGCGCTCGCCGGCCGCGCGCGCTTGGGTCTGCGCTTCGGACGCAATGCCCGCTTCTCATCGATCGGCAGCGGCATTGGTGCGGCGCTAATGGGCGCCTGCGGCTACTATCTCTCGAACCAAGCGATCTTCTTTCTCACCGCCGCGCTCACCTTGCCGGCGCTCGCGGTGCTCCGGCCGCTCGCGCACCTCGACGAGAACCGCGGACGCGCCGGCGTCGCGCCGCAGCGCCAAGCGACGCCGGTATCAGTGCTGCTCCGCGATCGCCGGCTCCTCATCTTCGCGGCCTGCGCCATGCTCTTCACGCTCGCCAACGCTGGCATTCTGCCGATCGCCAGCACCTATTTGACAAAGCGGCTCGGCGCCGGTGCGAGCTTGATGATTGCCGCCTGCATCGTTCTGCCACAGATCGTCGTCGCCGTGTTGTCGCCGCAGATTGGTCGGCTCGCGGAAGAACGCGGTCGGCGCGGTGCGATGTTGCTGGGGTTTCTCGCGTTGCCGCTGCGCGCGTTGCTCTTCGTCGTGGTCACGAACCCGTTTGCGATGGTGCTGGTGCAAGCGCTCGACGGGCTCGCGGCGGCGGCGTTCGGCGTGATGGTTCCGCTCGTCACCAGCGACGTCGCCGGTCGCTCCGGCCATTTCAACCTGTCCCTCGGCATGATCGGTTTGGCGATCGGCATTGGCGGGGCGCTGGGCACGCCGCTCGCCGGCTGGCTCGCTGACGACTATGGCCGCGCTGCTGCCTTCGCCGGCCTCGCCTCGATCGGCAGTCTCGCGTTCCTCCTTGTCTGGGGCGCGATGCCGGAGACGCGGCCGGTCGAGGCCGCGCGAGCCTCGAATCTTACCAGGTGAGCTCGGCGACGCTTACCTGATTGTCGCGGAGCGGCCAGCTGCGAAGCGCGATCCGCTCGCGGCCGTATTGGGCCGTCACCGTCCTGGGCTCTGGCGCCAGCGTGAGCCGCGCGAGCGCGAGATTGGGCACGTCCGCGTCGATGCCGGGCGGCGGCTTGCCGTCAAGCGCGATCCGCCCGCGCTCGAGGCCGAGGTATCCGCGCGGCCGGCTCAGATAGACGACAGCACCGGCGTCGCGATCCTCCTTGGTGAGGAGCTGCGGCCGGAGATCGACAAAGCGGCTCGAGCGCGCGAAGGGCGAGCGATAGATGTGGGTCACGGGAAAACCAGGCGCCGCGACGACGAATTCGTAGGCGGCGTTGGATTCCGCTTTGAGCGGACCCCAGTGGCCGTCCTCGCTGGTCACTTGGCGCAGCCACGCATTGCCGATGCGTTCACCGGTCTGGACCGAGACCTTGTAGACCTCGACGACGGCCCCGGCGGCGCCGATGTTCGTGGCGGCCCCGTCCTCGAACGCGCTCACCGTTCCCTCGAGGATGGGATTGCGCTCGCGCCTCACTTGCGTCGTTCGGGGCGCGCGCCCGGTGATGAAGCGGTACATGGCGGTAAACGCCTCGGGACCGAACGCCGCCTCGCGGTGATCGATCCGCGCGATCGCCACATTGTCGGCACCGGTGAGCGCCGGTGCCGAGGCATCAACGCCGGTCGCGACGCCGGGATAGCCGATGAAGCGGCCGTCGGCTTGCGCATACTTGTCGTTGCCGTCGCTGCGGATCGTCAGGACGCGCACGCCAGGCGGAACCTCGCCCGGCCCGTTGAGTGCCCGGAGAAATGCCGAGGCACCGTTGAACTCGCTACCGACCAGCAGCTTCTCCGAGATGAGGACGCCGTGATTGGGTGCGCCGCAAAGCACCAGGGCTGCGACGCTTGCGGCGCCGCGCTCCTTCAGATACTGGCGGGCGAGAATGCCGCCGCGGGCATGGGCGACGAGAACAACTTTGGGTGCGCCAGTATGGTGCCGCAGCGCACTGACCGCATCGGCAATCTGCGCCGTCGCTTCTGCGACCGTCGAATGGGCGGGCTGGGGCTGGTCGTAAACCGCCGCGGCGAGGGGGTAACGGAGCTCGACGGCCTCCATCAGCTGACGCGGATAGCCGTTCGTCTCGAAGCGCCACATCGTCGTCATCCAGACCGCGGCGTTGTCGCCGTTGCCGTGAATGAACAGAATCGGCATCGACTTTTCGTCCGCGCGCGCGACCGACACCAGTAGGGCAAGCGCCACGGCAACAGCGAATGCGATGAAGCAACGCCGTTTCAGCATGGTGCTCTTATTGGGTGGTCTGCTCTCGACGAGAGCGCAGCAAAGCCATGAGCAAGCAATCCTCCCGCTGACCACGCACTTTCCAGTACTGATGCAAAACGCCTTCCTGGTGAAACCCCACGGCCTCATAGAGGCGGCGCGCGTGAACATTGCTGACGAGGACCGTCAGCTCGACTCGCTCGAGACCGAAACGCCAGGCATCTTCGACCGTTGCAGCGAGCAGTCTCCGCCCGATACCTCGTCCGCGTTGGGCGCCGAGCAGCCCCATGCCAAGCGTACCGCCATGTGACAAAGCGGGCCGCGGGTTCGGCGAGATATCGCACCAGCCGATCGCCTCGGACCCGTCAACCGCGACTTGGAACGGCCATTGCTGCTCGATCATCTTTCCCCAAAACGCGCGCGATGCTTCGAGCGGCGGTGCCTCGACGAAAGCTAGATAGCGTTCCTCGCGTGCGACAGCGTCCAGACACCGGTACAGGCTCGGGATGTCTTCGACACGAGCAGGGCGGATTTCAATCGACATGGTGAGAGTGGTGTGCTCTTGGGCATCGCCAGTCTAGCT
Source organism: Allostellaceae bacterium (assembly GCA_035945115.1). Classification (GTDB taxonomy): domain Bacteria; phylum Pseudomonadota; class Alphaproteobacteria; order ATCC43930; family CGMCC-115725; genus DAHUYF01. Next base: position 10,484 of record DASZAN010000019.1, on the reverse strand, counting down.
GAGGGCAAGCCTAAAGTCCGCGCATAATGCTTAGAAAGTTAGCTTTAAGGCTAACACCACCGCGAGGGCTCGGATTTTTGTTCAGATGCGGCGCGTCGCGCCACGGAGCGCCGCAATCACGCCTGCCACTGCGCCGTCATCGAGCTGCGGATACATCGGCAGGCTCAACACCTCGCGGGCTGCGGCTTCGCTCTCCGCCAGTCCCCCCGGATCGAGTGCGATGCGACCGCGATAGGCGGGCTGGAGGTGGATGGGCACGGGATAATGGATGTTCGTGCCGATGCCGCGCGCGGTGAGAGCGTCGCGCAGGCGATCGCGCGCCAGCGAGCGTACGACATATTGATGGAAGACGTGGCTCGCGCCCGGCCGCCGCCACGGCAGGCCGAGCCCCGATCCGGCGAGGCCTCGGTCATAGGCATCGGCGATCGCGGCGCGCCGCGTATTAGCGGCGTCGAGCGCCGGCAGTTTCACGCGCAACACCGCGGCTTGTACCTCGTCGAGCCGCGAGTTCATGCCGGGGATGTCCGAGACATAGCGCGCGCGCCAGCCGTATTCGCGAATCGCGCGAAGCCGCGCGGCCAACGCGTCGTCGGCGGTGACGACGATGCCGCCGTCGCCGAGGGCGCCGAGATTCTTCGTCGGATAAAAGCTGAAGCAGCCGACATCGCCGAGACTGCCGAGCCGCCGCTCGCCGAAGCGCGCGCCATGGCATTGCGCGCAGTCCTCGATGACGGGAATGCCGTGCTCGCGCGCGAGCGGCAGGATCGCCGCGAGATCAGCCGCCTGGCCATAAAGATGAACGGGAATGATGGCGCCGATCCGTCCGGGCGGCGCCTTGAGGACGCGCGCAAGTGCCGTCGCGTCCATGACATAGCTCTCGGGCTCAATGTCGACGAGCAGTGGCCGCACGCCGGCGAGCTCGATCGCCGCCACGGTCGCTACCGCGGTGTGTGCGACGGTGACGACATAGTCCTCGCGCCCCAAATCGAGCGACTTCAGCGCCAGCACCAGCGCATCAGTCCCGTTGGCGACGCCGATCGCGTGCTTGGCGCCGATATAGCGCGCGAAATCGCGCTCGAACCCCGCCACTTCCTCGCCCAGGATGTACCAGCCGCGCGCGAGCACGCGGGCGATCGCGGCGTCGATCTCGGACTGCTGTGCCCGGTAAGCCGCGCCCGGATCGCTCTGGAGAATCGCGGACGCCGACATGTCAGACGTACTGCGCGAGATGCGCGCGGAAATAGGCGAGCGAGCGCTTTAAGCCGTCGACGAGCGGCGTCTGCGGCTGCCAGCCCGTGAGCGCGCGGAAGCGCGTATCGTCGGCGTAGTAGTCGCCGATATCGATGCGTTTCCGCTCCGCCGGGAAGGCCCGCGTCTCGTAGCGGCCGCTGCCGCCATGGGCGGCGATGAGTGACTGCGCGAGCGCTTCGAGCGTGGTCCGCTCGCCGCCGATGTTGAAGACGGCGCCCTTGGCCTCGCCCACGGCGCCGGCGAGGAGAAAGGCGTGCGCGGCGTCGTCGGCATAGGTGAGGTCGCGCTGCTGCGTGCCGTCCCACACCTCGATCGGCCGCCCCTCGAGCACCGCGCGCAGCCACACGCCGATGAAGGTCTGCCGCGCATCTTTGATCCGCATGCGCGGCCCATAGGTGTTGGTGAGGCGAAGCGCGACGGCATGGATGCCGTAAACATCGTGAAAGAGGATGTGGTACGCCTCGCCTGCCATCTTGTTGACGCCGTTCACGTCGACGGGATGGAGTGGGTGCTTCTCATCGACCGGCAAATAGCGCGGCCGGCCGTAGATCTGTCGCGTGCTGGCATAGACGACACGCACGTCGGGCGCCACCTGGCGGCACGCTTCGAGCAAGGTGAGCTGCGCGCGGCAATTGATGGCGAGATCGGTCTCGGGATCGTTCATCGAGTCGAGGTGGCTCGTCTGCGCCGCGAGATTGAAGAGGAACTGACAACCTGCGAGCAGCTCGCGCATGGCGCGCACGTCGCGAATATCGGCAATTTCCACGGTGACGCGATGGCGAATGGCCGCGATGTTGAAGGGATTGCCGCCGTAGTCGGCGAGAAGATTGTCGACGAGCAGCACGTCGGCGCCGAGCTCTACGAGATGCGAGGCGAGTGTCGATCCGATGAAGCCGAGCCCGCCGGTCACCAACACGCGCTTTCCGGCATAGACGGTGCGGAGATCGATCGGAATCGCCATCGGGTGCTCGCTGCTAGGGATTCTCGCCGATGCCGTGATCGAGCGCAAGCGGGCTCCGGATCGAGGTCGGTGTGCATGACAGACGCAGCGAAGGACGCAGGAGGCAATGCAGCGGATCACTTGTGCGCCTTCGTCGCTTGTGCTGCTTTGCTCCCATGTCGCTCGGCGCTCGTCTCGTTCCTACACTTGGCGTCATGCTGGTGCTCGCTGCATGCGCCGCGCGGCCGCCGCCAGCGGCCGGACCCGATGCGGCGCGGTGCCTCGCGCGGCTTGACAGCGCCGGCGTGCGCTACGAGCGTGTCGACCTCGCCACTGAACCTGCGCCCTGTGGTGTCGACACGCCGGTGCGCGTGACGCTCGCCGCCGCGGCTTGGAACCAGCCGGGCGTGGTGAGCTGCGCCTTTGCCGCGCGGCTTGAGGATTTCACCCGCGCGGTGATAGAGCCGGCCGCGCGCGCTCGCTTCGGCGAAGGCGTGCGCCGCATCCGCCATCTTGGGGCATATTCCTGCCGCCGCGAGAACGGCGGCAGCGGCCGCTGGAGCCAGCACTCTCGCGGCAACGCCATCGACATCGCCGGATTCGAGCTCGAGAGCGGCACGGTGGTACTGGTGGCGAGCGATTGGCGCAGCCGCGGTGCCAAATCGGCCTTTCTCCGCGATATTGCCCGCGCCGCCTGCGAGCGCTTCAGCGCGGTGCTCACCCCCGACAGCGACCGCGAGCATCGCGACCACATCCATCTCGATGCCGGTCCTTATCGGATTTGCGGCGCGTAAAGATCAAGTTCAAGGGTCACAAAGGAGGCGATGGTGAAGCTCTACGACTGCACGACCGCGCCGAGCCCGCGTCGCGTGCGCATTTTCCTGGCGGAGAAGGGCGTTGCCGTGCCGTTGGTGCAAGTCGATCTGCGCCATGGCGAGCAGCTCGGCGCCGCCTTTCGCGCCATCAATCCCGAGGCGACCGTGCCGGTGCTCGAGCTCGACAGCGGCACCCGCATCACCGACATCGTCGGCATCTGCCGATATTTCGAGGAGACGCATCCGATGCCGCCGCTTATGGGTGTCGACGCGGAGGACAAAGCGGTCGTCGAATCCTGGCAACGCTGGTGCGAGCGCGAGGCCTTCTACGCGGCGATGGAAGCCTTTCGCAACGCCACGCCCGGGCTCAAGGACCGGGCGCTTCCCGGTCCCGAGAATTACGCGCAAATCCCGGCACTCGCCGAGCGCGGCCGCGCCCGGCTGCAGCATTTCTTCGCGGGCCTCGATGCACAGCTTCGGGCGTGCGAGTTCATCGCCGGCACGCGTTACACGATTGCCGATATCACCGCCCTGGTCTCGCTTGATTTCGCCGGGTGGATGAAAGTGAAGCCGCCGCCATCGCTCGAGGCCCTTGCGCGTTGGTACGAAAGGGTGAGCACCCGGGCGAGCGCCAGGGCGTGAGCGTCCGGTAAAAATTTTCTTCGAAGTTTGAAGTAATCGCAACGTTTCGCAACAAATCGCAAACACGGCGCGCTTATCCACAGGCGCGCCGTGACAAGAATGGGACAAGCGCGCTCTTGTTTACGCAAGAGCATCATCCGTTGCGAAGCCATACGGAGCATCGCCGGCCTCTCTTGTTGGCTCAGTGTCGGCAATGGCAAGAGGGCAAGGATGCTCGATCGACTGAGCGAGATCAGGTATTTGCGCGAGAAGGCTCAGCAATTTCGGGTGCTGGCCAAGACTTACGACAACGAAGTCTCGCCCAAGCTGCTCGAGATCGCCAAGGAGCTCGATGCGCGTGCCAATGCGCTGGAAAGCGGCGCGCACGACTAACCCCGGCGGCGGCGTCCCTGTCGCCGCTGCTATTCGACCTTGAGGGCGCCTTCCGCGAGCAGCGGCGTCCACGCCGCACGCTCAATCGTGCTGAGCGAGAGCGGCGGCTCGGCTTCGAGATAGAGGCGGCGCGCCGCCTCGGCGGGGCCACGATGGGTCGCCAGTGCCGCGACGGTGATCCGCCGGAGGCGATCGCCGAGCAGCACCGTCAGCACGTCGCCGGGCCGCACGAGATGACCAGGCTTCATTACGACTCTGCCGCCGATGGTGATGCAGCCCTCAAGACAAAGCCGCGCCGCGAGGGAGCGCGTCCGCACGACGCGGGCAAACCATAGCCATTTGTCCACCCTGAGGCCCGTCATCGCGCGCTTTGCAGTTCGCGGAGCTTGGCGAAGGGCCCGTCGGGCGCCTGCCGCGGCACGCCTCGCTGCGGGCTTTTGCGAGGGCGGCGGCTGTGGAATGTGGCTCCGGAGTGACCAAGCGCGGCGCGATATCCCAGCGCGGTGAGGACGCCGGTGAGCACATCGGGGGTGGTTCCGGCCAGAGCCGCGAGCGCGGGCGTCGCCGTAAACGGGCCCTGCCGCGCGAGGCGTCGGGTGGCGCCGACGAGACGCTCGACGCGGTCGACGCGCAACACTTGTGGTCCGAGCACGCGCCAGCCCATGGCGGCATAGGCCGCCTCAGCGACAGAGCGATCGCGGGCCGCCGCCGTGCCGCGCGGCGGCACCGGCGGCGTCTCGCCTTTCCATACCGCCCAGAGCAAGCCGCGGAGCGCGGCCGGCGCTGGCTTCAGCACGCCCTCGAGAAAAACCGACGCGGTGCCGAGGCGGATGCCGAGCCTGGCGAGATGGCGTCGGTCGGCGGCGGTAAGCGCCGCGCGCTGGCTCGCCACCGCGGTGGCCGGAAGGCTCCCGAGCGCCTCGCTCAATTGGAAGACGAGACCGCGGGCCGCGCCCGCGAGCGCCGCTTCGCGCGCGCGGAAGAGAGGCCGCAATTCCTCCCGCAGCAGCGTGCTGCTGGCGCGCGAGAGGCGCCGCCGCACCGCTTCGCGCGGCTCGCCCTCGAGAAAATCGGCGGGCAGCAGTTCAATCTTGGGTGCGAGCGGGCTCTCGCCGGCAACGAGCCGCGCCACCGCGCCGCCGCGCCAGGCGAGCCGGCCATCGGCGGTGAACGCAAATTCGCTGTCGGCCGATGCCGCCAATTGCGCCGCTCGCGCCGCAATCTCGCCGCGCAGTACGCGATTGGCGGCGGCGAGCAAGGTCTTCGCCTCGGTCCCGGCGCCGATGGCATCGGGGACGAAGCGGAAGCCGTCGAGCCGGCCGACATAATGGCCTTCCACCTTCACCTCGCCCGTCTGGCTCACCGAGGCCAAGAGATCGCGGTCGGCGGCGAGTTGTTTCACGAGAAACGCCGAGCGCCGATCGACGAAGCGCTGGGTGATGCGGTCGTGGAGCGCGTCCGAGAGCCGATCCTCGATGGTGCGGGCGCGCTCCTGCCATTGCGCGGCATCGGCGAGCCACTCGGGGCGGTGAGCGATATAGGTCCAGGTGCGGATGTGGGCGATCCGCGTCATCAGGCTGTCGATGTCACCCTCGGTCTGATCGAGCCGCTGCACCTGGCGCGCCACCCAATCGCTCGGCAGCCGCTCCTGCGGCCCCGCGAGATGGCGATAGATCTGCCCCAGGAGCCGCGCATGGGTGTCGCTCATTACCTTGCGGAAATCGGGGATCTGGCAGACCTCCCAGAGAAGGCGCACGGCGGCGGGATGGCGCGCCAGCGCCGCGATCTCGCCTTGCTGGGCGAGCGCCCGGAGCGCGCGATGATCGTCGGCCTCGCGTGCGGCGGCGAGGCCAGGCGAGGGCGGCCGCACCTCGAGGCTCTTCAAGAGCGCCCTCGGCGAATCGTAATCGAGCCGCGCGTTCCGCCAGAACAACCGGCGGAGTGGATCGAAGCGATGGTTCTCCACTGCCTCAACCACGGCGGGTTCGATCTCGCCAAGCTCCGAGGTGGTGCCGAAGGTGCCGTCGCTCATGTGCCGGCCGGCGCGGCCCGCGATCTGCGCGATCTCCGCCGGCGCGAGGCGGCGCGGCGCCTCGCCGTCGAACTTGACCAGCCGCGCGAAGGCGACATGGTCCAGATCCATGTTGAGGCCCATGCCGATGGCGTCGGTGGCGACGAGATAGTCCACTTCGCCCGACTGGAACATGCCGACTTGGGCGTTGCGCGCGCGCGGGCTCAACGCCCCCAGCACCACCGCCGTGCCGCCGCGCTGGCGCCGCATCACCTCGGCGAGCGCAAAGACGTCGGCGATGGCAAAGGCGACGACGGCGCTCCGCGGCGGCAGGCGCGTCACCTTTTTCGACCCGACATAGCGCAAGGTGGAAAAGCGCGGGCGGCTGACGAACTCGGCCTCGGGCACGAGCCGGCGCAGCAGCGGCTTGATGGTGTCGGCGCCCAGGAACATGGTCTCGGCAAGGCCACGCGCCGAGAGCAGGCGATGGGTGAAGACATGGCCGCGTTCGCCATCGCCGCAAAGCTGGATCTCGTCGACGGCGAGGTAATCGACGGGGCGGTCGAGCGGCATCGATTCGGTGGTGCAGACGAAATAGGCGGGATTGGGCGGGACGATCTTCTCCTCGCCGGTGATGAGCGCCACCGCGCGCGCGCCCTTCAAGCGCACCACCCGGTCGTAGTTCTCGCGCGCCAAGAGCCGCAGCGGGAAGCCGATCATCCCGGTGCGGTGGCCGAGCATTCGCTCAATGGCGAGGTGGGTCTTGCCCGTATTGGTGGGGCCGAGGACGGCCAAAATGCGCGGGGCGAACGACAAGCCCATACCCCAAGAATTGGGGCATGGGCGGGGAAAGGCAAGGCGAAATCCACCTTCCTACAACCATGCCGAGCAGCGTCGGCAGCGGCCACACCTCATGCCGCACTATGTCGGGCGCTCCGTGGCAAACCGCGGCGCCTCGTCGGCGATATGAAGCCAAGGTTGTTGCGAGGCGGTGTAAATGTGATAGCTCGGCACCACGCGCTCGGGTTCATCGAGCGTCGCAAGGTTGATGTCGAGCTCCCCGCTGTCGTGCTCGCGGAAGATCAGCGGCGAGCCGCAGGTTCCGCAAAAGAGGCGGGATGCGTTGGTGGAGGAGCGATACTCGACCGGCGTGCCTTGGGTGAAGGCGAAGGAGTCCCGCGGCACCACGGCCCATGCCACCACCGGCGCGCCGCTCGCTTTCTGGCACATGCGGCAATGGCAGTAGCCGGCGCGGATCATCCCGCCGGTGCGGTAGCGCACGGCACCGCAGAGACATCCGCCGGTCAGATCCTTTGCCATGACGCACCTCTCTCGCTAACACGCGACCGCAGCGATGCCGCTTCCTCGGCAACACGCGCTTGATCTTGCGACACTCTCTCCGCACGATCGGCTCGACGTGTTCGCGAGTCGGCGGCGACGATGGAAACGCGATCGATCGAATTCTGGTTCATCATGATAAACCTCCTAAGTCCTGCCGAGGCGTGAGGCATCGATTTGCCGATCTTTGACGTCGCCGTCATCGGCCTCGGCGCCATGGGGAGCGCCGCGCTTTACCACATCGCCAAGCGCGGCGTCCGTGTCGTCGGATTCGAGCGCGCGCGCCCCGCTCATGAGGGCGGCTCCTCGCATGGCGAAAGCCGCGCCATTCGCCTCGCTTATTTCGAGCACGAATCTTATGTCCATTTGCTGCGTCGGGCGTATGAGAATTGGCGCGCGCTCGAGCGCGAAACCGGCACGTCGCTCCTCACCATTACCGGCATCCTCGAAGCAGGCGTGCCGGGATCGCTGCCCGTTGAAGGGTCACGCGCGAGCGCCGCGTTGCACCATCTCGCTCAGGACGAGCTGACCGGCGCCGAGGCTTCGGCGCGATTTCCGGCCTTCTCCCTGCCGCCCGACTGGGTCGCGGTCTTCCAGCCCGATGGCGGCATTCTCCAGGCGGAACTGGCGTGCGTCACCCATGTGCGCGCGGCGGAGGCGAACGGCGCCGAAGTGCGCACCACCGGCATTCGCGACATCCGCGCGTCCTCGTCATCGGTGCGGCTTCAGATCGAGGACGGCACCACGATCGATGTCGGCGCCGTGATTGTCGCCGCAGGTCCCTGGATGGGCGAGTTGGTGCCGCTGCTGCGGCCGCATCTTCATCTGACACGGCAGGTGCTGGTGTGGTTTGCACCGCGCGTGCCGGCGCTGGTCAGGCCGCCGCGCATGCCCATCTTTCTGCTCGATACCCGCGAGGATACCGTCTACGGCTTTCCCGATTTCGCGGGAACCGGCGTCAAGGCCGCCTCGCACCTTCCTGGCCGCCCGCTCGCGCGCGCTGCCGACGCACGCCAAGACGCAAGCGCGGCGGATGCGGCGCCGGTCGCACGCGTGCTCGAGCGCTTCATCCCGGCGGCAGCGGGGCCGGTGCGCGCGATGAACACTTGCATCTATACGCGCATCCGCTCGCCGCGCGCGGACGGGAGCGTCGATGACGACTTTGTCATCGACCGCCATCCCGATCATCCGCAAATCGTGCTCGCCTCGCCTTGCTCAGGGCATGGCTTCAAGTTCGCGAGCGTCGTCGGCGAGATCCTCGCCGATCTCGCCACGGCCGGGACGACGCGATTCGATCTCGGCCGCTTTCGCGCCGCGCGGTTTGCCCCTCAGGCCGGCTCGATGACCTCGAGCCCCGACTGATCCGCGTCGAGCTGCGCCGAGGCCCAGACGCCATGCGGCGGCCGATGCGTGCCGAAATCGAAGCTGAGCGCCGCCAGCATCATGTTCACCTCGGCCTCGTTCTCCGAGAGCGGCAGGTAGATGCGGTTCGTCATGAAGTCGACGTTCTTGGCGGTGAAATAGCGCGCCTGCAGAAAGACCGGCCGCGCCGTGTCCCGCACGGTGGTGAAGACGCGAGTGATCAGCTCTGCGCGGCTCGTGCCAAGCAGAAGCTCATCGACGAAGCGACCGGTGTAGTCGTGGCCGAAGGTGTCGACCAGCGCCGTCCCCACCAGCCGATAGCGGAGGCGGTCCGGGGGCACCACGTCGATTAACTGCAGATGCGGCAGGACGGCCGCCAGATCGGTGGGATCGAGGTCGCGGCGCGCCGGCATGCGGCGGCTGCCGCGCCGCTCTTCCCAGTAGGCGAGCACATGGCCGAGCACGGCGTCGCTGCGATAGTCATAGGCCACAAGCCTCTCCGCGGGCCCGATGGGGCGCATTCCCTATACCATGCGCCGGTAAACGGCGCCTCACTACCGTTGTGCAACCATGACGGGTGGATTTGACCCGGTGGCGCGGCGTCGATAGGGTTTCCCGGGTTCGCTCTCACTCGTCGTGGTGGCGCGCATGGCCGATCGTACCGTGGTGTTGGAAGCGCCGCTGACACTGCGTCCGCTCACAGGCGGGCTCGGCGCCGAAGTGTTGGGGCTCGCCGTCGCCGAGGTCGATGCGGCGACCTTTCCCGCGCTTTACGCCGCCTTCCTCGCGCATCAACTGCTGCTCTTCCGCGATCAGGTGCTGCCGTCCGCGGCGCAAGTCGCCTTCGCCCGCCGTTTCGGCGAGGTGCAGGTGCACGTCATGGACCAGTACCACGCCAGCGAATATCCGGAGCTCTACACGCTCTCCAATCTCGACGCTGCCGGAAATCCCACCGGCAAGCATCCCGATCGCGGCACGCTCGTCTGGCACACCGACGGTTCCTGGCGCCGCGCCACCGGCCAGGCGACCATGCTCTATGCCGAGCGCCTCCCGTCAGCCGGCGGCGGCACGCAATGGGCCGACATGTATGCGGCCTATGAGGTGCTCGATCCCGCCGAAAGAGCGCGGCTTTCCGGCATGCGCGCGCTGCACAACCTCAACTTCTCGCGCAATCGCCGGCACGGCGAAGAGCCGATGACCGAGGCGCAGCGCGCCGCCGTGCCGCCCGTCGACCATCCGATCGTCCGCACCCATCCCGAGACCGGACGGAAATCCATCTTCCTCGGCGATCACGCGGAAAGCATCGTCGGCATGGATTATCCCGAAGGGCGCGCCTTCATCGACGCGCTCAACGAGCGCATCGTCGCGCTCGCGCGCATCTATACGCATCGCTGGCGCCCTGGTGACTTCATGGTGTGGGACAATCGCTGCCTCCTCCACCGCGCCGAAAGCTACGACACCGCGCGCGAGCCGCGTGTCATCCGCCGCTGCACCATCCTGGGCGAGGTGCCGGTCTAGGGCGTGTACTCATGAACGACAACGGCATTGGCCCGCCGATGTTTGCTGTTAGCCCCAATGCGGACCTACATCGACGCAACAGCGAAGTCGCAGTTTGACCCTGGCTGTGTGAAAACGTCCCACTTTGTGTGGCTCGTGCGATACGATTCCGTCGCGATTTGCGGGGGTTCGGATGAAGCGCTTTGTCGAGGAGACGGACCGTGGGCAGAGTACGCTGTTTCCTGAATGCCTGGGC
>DASZAN010000018.1:0-2551 GCA_035945115.1 Allostellaceae bacterium | reverse complement strand
AAGTAGAGCACCAAAGACTGTGAGGGGCAACACGCCCCCTTTTTTGGCGCCCGAACAATCGTGCTGCCACTCCGCTTTTCAGGACCGCCCAAATGCCCAGCGCTAAGCGAGTGGTTGTGTCGGCTTGTGGCACGAATGCGAAGTCGGCCCGTTCGTGCGCGGAGTCCGATGAGCGCAGCAAAGCAGATGACGCCTAGGGCGGTTTTCTTCGGAGTCGGTAGGGTCGAGGATGGGCGCGGTGGCGTGGGTCTGGTAGCCACCGCCCCCGCGGGGCGCGCGGTCTGCACCAGGGACCGTGGTGGCGCCATTGCGGTGGAAATCGAATGACGGGCCTCGAGAGGAAGCGTTACCATCAGGTTTGATCACTGGAAGAGGCGTGCTTTTGGGCTGGGCGACCCGGCCGCTCTGTCCCACTCCGTTTGCCGGGCCAGGGGAGGAGGGAGCATGATCATAATCACCAGGCGTCAAGCGATCGGAACAATGGCAGCCGGAGCGGCATTGGCGGTCGGTTTCGCACCTTCCGTCTTTGCCGCGACCACGGCTGCAGCCGGCAGCATCGATGAGGCGCTCGCCGAAGCCGTAAAGTCCGGGCGCATCCCGGGGGTCGTCGCGCTGGCCGCCAATGACAAGGGGCCGATCTACTCCGGCGCATTCGGCGTGCGCAGTCTCGCACAGTCGCAGCCCATGACCGTCGATTCGGTGTTCTGGATCGCGTCGATGACCAAGGCTGTGACCACGACTGCAGCCATGCAGATGGTGGAGGAGGGAAAGCTCAAGCTCGATCTGCCGGCGAGCGAGATCCTGCCGGAATTGGCTTCCGCGCAAGTCCTTGAGGGCTTCGATGCGGCAGGTTCGCCACAGCTTCGTCCCGCCAAGCGGCCGATCACCTTGCGCCAGCTGCTGACGCACACGGCCGGCTACACGTACGACATTTGGAACGAGAATACCGGACGCTATGAGAAATACGCTAATTTACCCGGGATCATCACCTGCAAGGACGACGCGCTCAAGACGCCGCTCGCTTTCGATCCGGGCGATCGTTGGGAGTACGGCATCAACATCGATTATGCCGGCAAAATGGTTGAGAAGGTGAGCGGACAGCGTCTCGAGAGCTATTTCCATGACCGCATCTTTGGGCCACTCGGCATGACCGACACGAGCTTTAAACTCAGTCCGTCACAGCGCGAGCGGCTCGTCGCGATGCACGCCCGCGGCGACGATGGCTCTTTGAAGCCGATTGAATTCGAGATGCCGCAGGAACCGGAGTTCTTCATGGGAGGCGGCGGTCTTTATTCAACCGGACCCGACTACCTGAAGTTCGTGCGCATGTTCTTGAATCACGGCAGTCTCGATGGCAAGACCGTGCTCCGCCCCGAGACCGTGGCGACGATGGCGCAGAATCAGATCGGCGATCTTAGGGTCGTCATGCTGAAGACTGTCGCGCCCGGCAGCTCCACCGACGCCGAATTTTTCCCCGGCATGGTGAAGAAGTGGGGCCTTGGGTTCATGATCAACACTGAGACTGCACCGACCGGACGAACCGCCGGCAGTCTAGCCTGGGCAGGGCTCGGCAACACCTATTTCTGGATCGATCCCACCAGGAACGTCGCCGGTGTCATTCTCATGCAGCTCCTTCCGTTCGGGGATCCGCGGGCACTGCAAGCCTTTTCGGAGTTCGAAAGCCGCGTCTACAAGACCGCCTAATCTTAGTGGTGAAGGTGGGCGCTGCGGCGGCGCCCACCTGAATCGTGACTGTACGAGCGTCGATGAAGATCCTCCATTTGCTTCGCCATGCGAAATCGAGCTGGACGCAGGTGGGGCTCGATGATCATGAAAGGCCTCTCAGCAAGCGGGGACGCGCAGCGGCTAGCGCTATGGCACAGCACATGAAGCAGGCGGAGATCGAGCCGGACATCATCCTATGTTCGACAGCGGTCCGCGCCAAAGAGACGCTCGAACCCATTGCGAAGAGATTGAAGCCGCCGAAAGTGGTCTTCGAACGCGGCATCTACGAAGTATCGGAACGCAAGCTCTGGAAATACGTCTGGGCCTTGCCCGAGCAGGCAGACACCGTCTTGATGATCGGCCACAATCCAGGTTTGCATAACTTCGCCCTCGCGCTGGGCGATGCTGATTCTGTCGGCCACCTGCCGCCGCCTGAAGGCAAGTTCCCGACCGGCGCGCTCGCAACGTTTTCGTTTGATGGACGATGGAAAGATCTGCGGCCGAGCACTGGACATCTCATTTCGTTCGTTCAACCGAAAGAGTTGGTTTAGAAGCCCACGAACATCCAGCTGGACAGTTGGGATAAGACGTTCCACGACGTCTTTGCAAATCAGTTCACCCGCGAGCCGCCTCACGTCATGTCTGCAAAGCCGCAGATCAGCACGACACGTAAGCTTTGCAGTACTTCCGCATCGGTTGTGCTATTGAGCGAGTGATGTTCCGGCGCGGTGCGCGCGGACCGCCCGGCGTATTGCCACCGCTCAACTCTCGCGCATCGCTCGCTCGATCCGCCGGTCTGGCACGAGCCACATGAGCGCCACCAGAA
>DASZAN010000017.1:0-31465 GCA_035945115.1 Allostellaceae bacterium | reverse complement strand
CGGGGCGGAATCATCTCTTTCTGAAGCACGAACCTGCCACTGCTCGGTTCTTCGAGGAGATCAATCTGTTTTTGAGTAAGTGATCCGGGCGGGGGACCTTTGCCAAAGGCGCCGATCTGGTGAAGAAATGTCCGGGTTGGGATCAATCGGCGACGTGGCCGATTGCGTCTGTGCAAGTCAGGATTGGGGCGGACAGCAGACATCTGTCTTTGTCGTTTTTTTAGTACACGCTCTAGCGGCCTCGCGACTAGGCCATCCTCGATGCCGGTGCGAGCCGGCCGCCGTCGGTCATGCGCGAATAGCGGAACGGTTGGGGATCGACGATCGGCGGTGCGCCCGAGGCGAGATCGGCGGCGAGGCGGCCGGCCGCCGGTCCGATGCCGAAACCATGGCCGCTGAAGCCTGTCGCGATATAAAAGCCCGGCAGTGAGTCGACTGGCGAGATGACGGGAATGGCGTCCGGCGTGGTGTCGATCATGCCGGCCCAGCTTTCCGCGATCTTGAGGCCGCGCAAGGCCGGATAGGCGGCGATGAAATTCCCGAGCGTGCGATCGAGCAGCTGGCGGTCGGGCGGCGGGTCGAGCACGCGGACTGCTTCGAAGGGCGATGGCTGGTCGAGTGGCCAACGGCGCGGCGTCTGCAGCGCTTTGACAAAATCCCAGCCGAGGTCGAGCTTGATATTCCGCCGCTCGGCGGAGAAGGCGGGCCAGAACTGGCGGAAGTAGCGAAAGCTGTCGGGCGTGATGTGGAAGGACACCTGATCGCGGAATCCCACGGTGTAGCCGCCATCGAGCCGGCGGCGGATACCGAAATTCGGCGTGCCGATCGATGTTTCCGAGACAGCCGGCGCGGGCTCGGTGCGCAGCACCGAGGCGCGCACCGTCAGCTGCGGCAGGTCGATGCCGTGGCGGCGGCAGAAGAGCGTCGACCAGGCGCCGCCGGCGCACAGCACCGCGCGCGTCCGGATGGTGCCGCGCTCGGTGACGACCGCCGCGACGGCGCCCGCTTCGAGCTCGAGCCCGCGCGCCGCGCAATTCTGATGAAGCGTGGCACCGGAACGGCGCGCCGCCGCGGCAATCGCTGGGGTCGCCATCGAGGGCTCGGCGCGGCCGTCGCTCGGCGTGTGCAAGCCGCCGATCCACTTGCTGTCGCAGCCCGGCGTCTGCGCCTGCGCCTCGGCGGCGCTCAGCAGGCGCGAATGGAGCTGATAGGTGCGCGCATGCTCCATCCAGCGCTCCCACTGCGCCAGGTCTGCGGGATTTTGCGTCACGTAGAGGATGCCTGTGCGGCGGAAGCCGAGATCGGCGCCCACCTCGCCGCCGAGATCGCCCCACATCCTGAGGCTCTCCTTGATCAGCGGAATCTCCGCGACGTCGCGCGCCTGCTGGCGGCACCAGCCCCAGTTGCGGCTCGATTGCTCGCCGGCAACGCGGCCTTTTTCGACGAGCGCGACGGAAATTCCCCTCTTGGCGAGGAAGTAGGCGGCCGAGCAGCCGATGATGCCGCCACCGATGATGACGACATCGGCGGCCGTGGGCAGCTTTTCGTCGCTTTGGACGGCATTGACCGGCGGCGACATGGCCGTCACTCCCCCTGCCGCATGTGACGCGCCAGCATAGCCGATCGCGGCACCGCCGCCAGCATCGCCTCGGCTGAGGGTTTCTCTTCTAACGCCAGGCCCAGACCGGTTGATCGAAATGATCGACGCGTGTCGTACGCCCTTCGAGCGCCACCTCGCGAAATTGATAGAGCAGCGCTGCGGTCGGCGCATTGACGTGGCCCCTGAGCGAAGGGAGCAAGAGACGGATGACGGGACGCGGCGACTCCTCGATCTGAAAGATCTCAAGCGCGTCGTCGCGCCGCAGCTCAGCGAGCGGGATGCGGAAGACTTTCGCGACCTCGGCGCTGTTGTGCGTAACGACGGTTTCTGGCGGCGCCCAGACGACGATCGGCGCGATGAGATAGCCGGAGCGCGTCGCGTAGTCGTCGAGCCGGCCGACGATCGCGCTCGAATCGAGAGCGATGCCCAATTCCTCGAAGAGCTCGCGCAGCGCAGCTTGTTCGACGGTTTCGCCGGCATCGACCCGACCGCCGGGGAGTGCAAGCTGCCCGGCATGACGGCGGAGCCCGGTCGCGCGTGCCGTCAACAGGAAGGCTGCGGTTGTTTCTCCGGCAACGCCTTCATCTTCCAGGGGCACCACGACAATGGCGACGGCCGCGCGTTTGAGATCGGTGGCGTCGGTGCGGTGGACGACGTCGAACGCGGCAAGACGCGTCGCGATCAGCGCCTTCAGGTCATCGGAATAAGGACATGACAACAATTCGCCGAACCTCGGACTGCGTGAGCGTGCTCAAACCCACGTCGCCGCGATGAGCGCGCCGACCTGTGGTAGGGTCTCTAGCCCCCACAGCAGGCCTAGCAGATTGTCGACGCGATCCGCAGCCAGGTGCTCGCGCGCCATCGAACGAAACTTTTCCTCCATTTCGGCATCGGTCATGGGATTCTTCCAGTGGCCGCGGTGGTATTCGACACGCACTCCTCTGCGCTCGCCCGAGTTCAGAACGATTTCGAGATCACACAGATTGAACTCCTTTTCGTTCCGGTCAGCTTCCTCGGATGGAATGCATTTTACCCGGCTCACGAGGTCGAGCAGGCGCCGATCGTGCAGATAGGGATCTTCGTAGTATTCGGGGCTGACCTTGCCGTAGCTCAGTGCCACCCCGGCGGCATAGGGGATGCTATGGTCGGCAGTTTCGTGGGTTTGCGGCTGCCACTTGTCGGGACTGTCAGCCATGACTCTGATCGCGATCGTCGAAATCCGTAGGTTGACTTCCCGTACCTCGCCCGGGTCCTTGAAAAACTGCCGCGCTTCGACCGCGGCTTGGGCGACGCTTTGCGAAAACTGACCGAGAGGGAAGCGTTTGGTGAAGGCGCGCCTGATGCCGTAGGGCTCACCGAGCTTCGGCAGTGTGAAAGGCTGGCGGCTGATGACGTTGAAGAAGCCGTCGCGACCTTCGAACACCTGGCTCGGACCGGTCATACCGTTTCGCGCGAGCTCGACCGAAAACATCGCCTTGCGGCAGGCGTCTGCAGCGGCATAGGCTTTCCAGTTCGACAGCGTACCCCGTCGACCCTGACCGATCGCCGTGTTGCCGCCGACGGTGATCCCGATCGCGTGCATCATTTGTTGCTGCGACAGCGCCACTAAGCGACCTGCGCCGACAGCGGCAGCAAGGCCGGTTACCGTCCAATGGTCGAGGCCGAGCGCGTTGGTTTCCACGACGTCTAGGACTTTGCAGAAGACTTCGTAGGTGAGCACGGTCGCCATAATGAGATCGCGGCCGCTGCGTGCCATCAACTCGGCGGGCGTCAGGAGCGCTGCGATCGTATCGCTTGGATGCCCGGGGCTGTGGGTGAAGCTGACGTAACCGTCGTTGAAATCCAGGTAACGGATCATCACGCCATTGGCAAACACCGCGAGCTCGGGGCTCGTTTTGATGCCGCTGCAAAGGACGGTCGCACCTTGCTTTGCGGTGATCTCGCTCGCGAGCTTTACCGCGATCTGACTCGGCCCCGCCGAATAACCACCGATCGCGCAACCGAACGTGTCGAGGATCGTACGCTTGGCCAGGCGCACAACGTCCTGCGGCAAGTCCTCGTACTTCAAGTCGATGGCGTAGCGCGACAGCGTTTCCGCGACCTGACCTTGACCGCCCTCCACCGTCGACCCTTGCCGCTCCGACTTCTCCTGCGCCATTGCTGGCAGCGTCGCCGCGACCGCGGCAGCGCCAGTTGCCACGATCTGTTTGAGGAATCGGCGACGCTCCTCGCGTCGCCAAGGGAGATGTTCCGTGCGCCTCCTCCGGTCCATGCTTCCCTCCCCGCTAAAACCGCCGCGCCGCATAGGGTGCGAGATCGATCGAGGGCGGCGCGCCCGTCACGAGCTCGGCGATGAGCTTGCCGGTGATGGCCGCGCCCATGAGGCCGTAATGCGAATGGCCGAAGGCAAGCCAAACGGTGCGAAAGTTGGGCGCGACATCGATGATCGGCAGACCGTCCGGCAGAGACGGCCGCGAGCCCATCCACTCGGTCATCCCCTCGATGCGGAGACCCGGATACATCTCCTTGCCGTGCGCCAAGAGAATGCGCGCGCGAGCAAAATCGGGCGGCCGCTCGAGCCCGGCGATCTCGACCGTGCCGGCGAAACGGAGCCCGTTCTCCATCGGCGTCGCGGCAAAGTTGTGGTCACGATTGCTGACCGGAAGGCGCGGCATCACGCCGGGATCGGGCAGCATGACATGGTAGCCGCGCTCCGCCTCGAGCGGCACCCACGTGCCGAGCGTCGCGAGAAGCCGATGCGACCACGCGCCAGCAGCAATGACGACGCGATCGACGGGCAGGTCGCCTGCGTCCGTGATGACGGCACTCGGCCGACCGTCGGCGAAGCGGAATCCCGAGACGGTACGCCGCAGAATCTCGCCGCCGTTGCGCACGACCCGCTCCGCCAGCACCTGCACCAGGCGGAAAGAATTGATGGAGTGGCCGTTCTCGGGAAAGAAGAGGGCGCTGCGATAACGCGGGGACAACGCCGGCTCGAGCTGATGCAGCTCGTCGGCGCCGAGCAACTCGACCTTGACGCCCGCGCTCTCGCGCAATTCCCGGACGAGGCGCCCGCCCTCGATGCCGTGCGCCTCTTTCGAAGCGTAGAGCTGGCCCGAGTGGCGCACGAGAGCCTCGGCGCCGGCCTCCTTGAGGAGCGGCGCGTACGCCTCGAAGGCGCGCGAATGGAGCGCCGCCATGGCGCGGGAGATCGCGCGCACCCGAGCCGGTCGGCCGGCGGCAAGAAAGCGCAAGAGCCATGGTAGCGCTCGCGGCAGGTAGGCCCAGCGGATCGCCAGCGGGCCGAGCGGATCGATGAGGTAGCGCGGCACCTTCCAGACCATGTCCGGCATGCTAAAGGGCACGCAGGCACCCGGGCTGATGAGGCCGGCGTTGCCGAAGGAGCAGCCCTCGCCGGGAGCGCCTTTATCGAGCACGGTGACGCGGCAGCCGGCGCGCTGCAGATAGAGCGCGGCGGCGATACCGACGATGCCGGCGCCGATCACGGTCACCTGTGTTTCACGTGAAATGGACAAAGGCCGCCTCTCGCGTGCCGGACGCCTCAGCGTCCCTTGAACTGCGGTTTGCGCTTCTCGTTGAAGGCGCGCACGCCCTCGCGGCGATCCTCGGTCGGGACCATGCGGTTATAAGCTTCGATTTCGAACATCATGCCGCTCGCGAGATCCATCTGCAGGCCGAAATGGATGGCGTGCTTCGCCTGGCGCACGGCAATGGGTGCGTTCTCGGCGATGCCCCGCCCGGTTTCGATCGCCTCGCTGCGGAGCGCCGCCAGTGCGCAGACCCGGTTGATCATGCCCCATTCGAACGCCTCGCCGGCGCTGAAGGCCCGGCCGGTGAGGATGAGCTCCTTGGCCCGCCGCTCGCCAATCGCGCGCGGCAGTGTCTGCGTGCCAGCGGCCCCAGGCATGATGCCGAGGGTCACTTCCGTGAGCGCGAACCGCGCCGTCTCGGCGGCGTAGGCAAAGTCGCAGCAGAGAGTGAGCTCGCAGCCGCCGCCATAGGCGGCACCGTTGATCGCGCCAATGACCGGCACCGGACAGGCGAGGAAGGCCCGCACCATCCGCTCGAAGACGAGATGCTGATCCTGCCAGGCTTCGTCGCTCATCCCCTGGCGCTCCTTGAGGTCGCCGCCGGCGCAAAAGGCTTTGTCGCCCGCGCCGGTGAGGACGATACAGCGCTGTTGGTCGGGCGCTGCGTTGATCTCCTCGAAGAAAGCGAGGAGATCGCGGCTCATCTGCGTGTTGAGCGCGTTCGCAACGGACGGGCGGTTCAAGGTGAGGAGCAGCAGCCCGCCACCCAGATCTTCCGATTGCAAAGTCTCGAATTTCCGCGCCATGAGGGACCTCTCGATCGACCTGTCGCCCCGGTCTAGCGGCACCCGCGGACATGTCAATGAATGCGTCGGCGGATGGTCGGCGAAACCCCGACCCGCCTCTTGGGTTCAGTGAATGGCGGCGTACATGATTTTTTCCTCGGTCGCTTCCAACGCTGAGAATTCCTCGACGACTTTCCCCTGCCGGGCGACAAAGATTCGATCGGAGATGGCCATGATCTCAGGCAGATAAGAGGAGATCACCACGACGGCTTTACCCTCATCGGCAAGGCGATTGATCAGCTGATGTATCTCGGCGATCGCGCCGACATCGACGCCACGCGTCGGTTCGTCGAATATGATGAGCTCTGGTTCTTGGACGAGGGATTTGGCAATGACAACCTTCTGCTGATTGCCGCCCGATAGTTCCACCACTTTGACGCCCTTGCCAGCCGCACGCACGTTGAGCGGATTGCTCCATTTCTGTCCGACAAGCTCAGCCTCGCGGGCAGAGACAAGGTGACGGCGGTCGTTGCATCCTCGGCGCCATGATGGCGGCGGACGCGACCATTGCGCTGAAGGAGCCGATTCTGTTGGCGATCAAGCAGGTGAGAGGGTGCGATTGCCTGCCGATCGAGATGTTCAACGACCATCCCTTGACGACGCACAGCCTGGTGGTGAAAGTCCTGCGACAGGCCCGCGAGAAGGCCCTGAGGAGAATGGCCAGCAACCCGCGGCTCGCGAGGATGCGGGCAATTCTCACCCGGCTCGTTGGAGTTTAATTCATGCGCGCTTATCGCTGCTACCTGATGAACCGTGCCGGCATGATCGCTGCGACAGAGCTGATCGAATGCGAGGGCGATGGAGACGCGCAGCAAGCCGCGTTGAAGCTGTTCCGCGACGAGCCGCGACACTACGCCGTAGAGGTGTGGGACCAGGCGCGGCAGATCTTCCGCCAGACGCGAGACGCTGCTTGATGCAGAACGACATTGTTGGTCGGCTCGACGCGCCTGTCGCGGTCGCCGGAGAATATAGTTCTATTGGCCGCGCCGTTACTCGAAGGTTTCCGGACAAACTCCATGGCGGCGCCTCCGATCGTTTCTTTCGATCGAGAGCACCAGCCACCTCTGGATTGACGCGTCTGACGTTGAGCGATCGCTGGGATTTACGGTGAGCTGGCATGCAGCGCTCCTCCCCAGTAACCCTCGCCTTCTTTCCGCGTGCCGATACATCGTCGGCTATGTGAGCTTCCCTCGGGCACCCCGATACCTCCGCCATATGGCGGAGGCAGCAACGCTTGCGACAGTGATGGCTATCTTCGCAGCTCTGCCTCTCGACCACGCTTCGGCGCTGGGCGGGTGGATCGCTCGCTCGATCGGGCCGCGTCTTCCCCTCTCGCGACGAGCGCTTCACAACCTCGCGCGCGCTATGCCTGAAAACAGCACCATAGAGAACCGACGCATCCTTGCCGCCATGTGGGACAATCTCGGGCGCGCCATGGCGGAGCAGCCGCACCTTGCGCGCATCTGCGCGGCGGCATCGGGCCGCGTCGAGATCGTCAATCGCGCTGCGATCACCGAGCTCTTGGCCAGCGGGCGGCAGGTGATGTTTTTCGGGGGACACTTGGCCAATTGGGAGGTCGGGCCTTCGACGATCCACCAGATCATGGGCGACGCGCTGCTCTCGGTCTATCGCGCGGCGAACAATCCCTGGGTCGACCGGCTGCAGCGGCGGCGCCTCCGCTCGCGCCGCGCCGTCGCCAAGGGCGCCGCAGGCGGGCGCGCGCTGCTGCGGCACCTTCGTCGTGGTGGCCATGTCGCTATGCTCGTGGATCAGAAGCAGAATGACGGGATCGCCGTACCGTTCTTCGGCATGGCCGCGATGACGGCACCGGCCGTGGCGCGTCTCAGTCGGCGTTTTGATTGCGCAATTCTACCCGTTCGCGTCGAACGCCTGGCCGGCGCGCATTTCCGCGTCACCATCCTGCCGAGACTGGAGACCGTCGACACCGGCAACGCCGACGATGACGTGCTGGCGGCGATGACTTCCGTCAATGCGATGATCGAAAGCTGGGTGCGCGCGCGCCCGGAGCAATGGACATGGCTGCATCACCGTTGGCCGACCTGACGGTCGCCGGCGCTGCGGCATCGACTTGCCGGGCCGCTGCCTTTACCAGAGCTCGCACGTCGAGACCGCACGCGCATCAGGCCGAGGCCGCCACTGCGCGTCTTGGCGGAGCGCTCTGATGATCGATCCGATGCGCCGATTTGCGTTGCCTTGTGCGCGGCGGTTGGCGAGCCGCTCGCGGATGGTGAGGCCGCGGCGCGGAGCGCGGCGGTCGCGGGTCGGCGTTGGCGCCTCGCTGATCACCGAGAAGTGGTCGATCATCAACGATCGTCAATGACCGGCGCGTGAGCTTCTCGATGTCGCGAAGAGAGGCGCGCTCCGCTCGGTCGCATAAGGAAATCGCGATGCCCGCGGCACCCGCTCGCGCCGTGCGCCCGATGCGATGGACATAGGTTTCCGCCACATCTGGCAGCTCGTAGTTGATGACATGGGTGATGCCATCGATATCGATGCCGCGCGCGGCGATATCAGTCGCCACCAGCACGTGGGTCCTGCCGTCACGAAAATCGGCGATGGCGCGATGGCGCGCGCTTTGAGACTTGTTGCCGTGGATGGCATCGGCGCGAATGCCCCCACGCGAGAGCTGCTCGGCGACGCGGTTGGCGCCATGCTTGGTGCGCGTAAACACGAGCGCACGGCCGACGGCGCTATCCCGCAATAGCATCGACAGAGCTGCGCGCTTGTTCGCCGCGTCGACGAAGATGACACGCTGATCGATCCGCTCGGCCGTCGACGCGACGGGGGCCACCTCGATGCGCAAGGGATCCCGGAGGATGTCGTTGCACAGGCTGGCGACCTCGGGCGGCATCGTTGCGGAGAAGCACAGCGACTGTCGCGTCTTGGGAAGCGCAGCGACGATGCGCCTGATCGGCCGGATGAACCCGATATCGAGCATGCGGTCGGCCTCGTCGAGAACGAATATCGAGACGCCATCGAGGCGAAGATGGCCCTGCGCCAGGAGATCGAGCAGACGTCCGGGTGTGGCGACCAGGATATCGACGCCGGCGGCGAGCGCCTTCACCTGTGGCTGCTGTCCCACGCCACCGAATATCACGGCGCAGCGCAGCGGCAGAAACTGCCCGTAGACGCGGAAGTTGTCGGCGATTTGGAGCGCGAGTTCGCGTGTCGGCGCGAGTACGAGCGCGCGAACGAAGCCGGGGCACCGCGGCGCCGGAGCGCCGGCGAGGCGCTGCAAAATCGGCAGCGCGAACGCCGCCGTCTTGCCGGTGCCGGTTTGAGCGATGCCGAGAAGGTCGCGCCCGCCGAGCAGTGACGGAATCGCCCGTTCCTGAATGGGCGTCGGTTGCCGGTAGTTCTGACGAGAAAGTGCACGCTGAATCGGTTCGACCAACGTGAGATCGGTAAATGAAGAAGCCATGAGATTGTGTTTGTCCTGAAAAGGCCGACCCCCTGCGGGGCGGCGAAAATGGGGTAAGAAACGGCAGCACCAATGCCGCCAGTTTCGGGCTCGGTTGAGGCCCGTCCTGCGCGTCAGGTGTGCCTTGGGATTTAGGGGATGATCTCGAAATGCAGTCGGGTCGGACGACTATCCAACGCGCTTCGCGCGATCGCGAGAAACATTGACGCGGGTCAAATGCGCCTTTTCCCCACCAAAGTCAAGATGTTCCCGAGAAAATCGCCCCTTGCGGAAATAAGATGTTGCCACGCAAGGCACCGCCTTTCCTGAGCCTAGCGCTTCTTTGCCCATCGCGCGCCGGAGAGTGAGACAGAGCCGGCCACCCGTCCCTTGTGGGCGGCAATCCATGCTTCAGCCTCCGCGGCACTCGGGAAGCTGGTGACGGTTGTCGGATGAGTATCGGGGATCGTTACCTCGACGCCGAAGGTTCGATCGGGTCGTCGAAAGACGCGATAGCTGGCGTCAGCGTGGGGATGCTTCCGTTCCACGCTCAAGCGGGCTTGTCGCCGTGCTCGAGCGCCAGTGCCGTCGCCTCGTATGCTTGCGCACGAAGAAGAAGAGGGCCGGGGCGGCGGCTTACGGCAGCCATTTTGCGGCAGCTTTCTGCCATTTCGCGGTAGATCTGGATCTCGCGGGAGAGCCTCGGCGCGATCATTTGGGCCATGCTGAAAAATCCACCCTGCTGCGCCACGGGCACACCGACCCGATTGGCTTTAGCGCGGGAGCTGTGGCCCCGACGCGGCACCGCCGCTACGGCTCCACCGCATCTGGTCGCCGTTGCCCTCGCAAATAGACCAACATCCGGTGCCGCATTCCTGCCCAGAATTCGCCTGTAAGTTGGCTTCGATTCCTCTCGGGATGGCAGCGGTCCCCGGAGATTTCATGACGCGTTGGCAAAGCGCTCCGTGATCTGCCGCTCGTCCATGAACATCGCGCCTTTGGCGTCTCTGATTTGATAGACGACGAAGCCCAGCTTGAGGAAGCGACGCGCGCGCTCCAGCGCGTCGGCCTCCGTCTTTTCGACGGCACGGCTCCACTGCGCGTGATCGTCTCGACGGTGCATGTCCCACCAGATTGTCCAATCCAAGCTCAGTCTCCTCAGCCTTGGGGGTGCCCCGCCAGCGGCGTTCGGTCAGCGGCGTCGCGCGCTCTTTTGTCGGACAGTCTCGCGGATGATATCCCGTTTCGACCTCCCGAGCGCGGTTCTGACCTGCTCTCGAAGTTCCCCCGAACCAAGACCGCTTGCTAATGGAATCGCGAGGTTCGTGTTCCGTTCGCGACTACGACACCGACGCGGCGTCGCTCGTTCTCAAGAAAAAGTATAGCGCGAATGCACGTTCCGTGAGATGAAGCGGAGCCGATCCTACGAGAAGCCGGAAGCCATCGGTCGCACTCGCAAAGCGCTCAGGAGGCATTATGGAACGGGAGGGGCATTGAGCAGTGCGATCTTCCGCCACTAAACAAACGTCTCTCTAGCCCTACCCGCGGGCGCCTTTTAATTTTCTTAACGACCACACGGCAACATCGGTACCCCTTGACCAGCACCTCATCCACCACCGTCATCCCAACCGCCGACCGGTCTCTCCAGGACTGGCGCAGCCTGCTCGCGCCCTATGCGAGGCCCGACGCGCCACGCGCCGTGGGACAACTCGTCGTTACGGCAGCGCTGCTGCTGGCGAGCGCGGCCGGGCTCCTCTGGGGTCTCGGTCAGGGCTTCTGGCCAGCGCTCCTACTGGCGATGCCGACTGCGCTCTTCCTGGTGCGCCTTTTCATCATCCAGCATGACTGCGGCCACGGCTCCTATTTCCGTTCTCCCCGAGCCAACAACATGCTGGGTATCCTCCTCGGCGTCGTCACGATGATGCCCTATCGCGCTTGGCGGCGCGATCACGCGGTCCACCATGCGAGCTGCGGCAATCTCGCGCGGCGCGGGATCGGAGACGTGACGACGCTCACAGTCGCGGAATACCGCGCGCGCTCGCGCCGGCGGCGGCTCGCCTATCGCCTCTATCGCCATCCCTTCGTACTGTTCGCCGTCGGGCCCATCTACCTTTTGCTGCGCTATCGCCTGCTCACGGCGAACCCGTTTCGCGACCGCGGGAGCTGGCTCGGCATTCTCGGAACTGACGCCGCGGCGGCGACGCTCGGCGCTGGCGCCGTTGTGCTCATCGGCCCGGCGGCGTTTCTTGCGGGGTGGGGCAGCGTGCTATTGCTGGCGAGCGCGATCGGCGTGTGGCTCTTCTATGTCCAGCACCAATTCGAGGAGACGTATTGGTGTCGCGCGGCTCTCTGGGATTTCCAGGCCGCAGCTCTGAATGGCAGCTCGTTCTACGATCTCCCGCGCGTTCTCCATTGGCTCACGGGATCGATAGGCTTTCACCACATCCATCATCTCGCCAGCAGGATTCCGAACTATCGCCTGCGCGCGTGCTTCGAGGAGAATCCCGAGCTACAGCACCGTGCCAAACGCGTGACGCTTTGGGGCAGCCTCAAAGCGACGCGCCTCGCACTCTGGGACGAGAATACTCAGAAGCTTGTGAGCTTCCGTCAAGCCGCCCGCGCACCCGGAGCAGCGTGAGCCGCCCTGGCATCACGGGCCGCGCCCGTCTCCGGCAACGCACGCCCGTTCATCGGGCGGCAGAGCGCCTGATCGCCTTGATCGGCCTGCCCGGCCGGCCTGACAGCTGGGAGATCTTCCGGTCTTGCGCCTCGATGATGGCGCGCGCCGACGCGTCGGCATCGACCTTGTCGAGCTCGGCCGTCGCGACCTTGCGGTTGGAGCTGCGCGTGCCGTCCTCGTAGATCACGTCAAACAGCACGAATTCACTCTCGACCGGCCGTTTCCTGCGGGCCATGAGAAATCCACGCTCAGGTATTTGCCGGACCGTCTTTCGGCGGCGAGCCGTCGCCTCGCGCCGCCTTGCGTAGAGCCACCTTTTCGGCGCGGCGCAGCTCTTTCTCGTCGCGCTTCTGCTGCTTTGCCTGCCGGCGCTCGGAGCGTCGCTGATTGTAGTTGGGCTTGAAAGGCATCGGCGCTCCTCTTCATCGCTGGAGGAAGCACGGAGGGCGAAACCAGTTCCGCAGGCTCAAACCTTCTTGAGGTTTTCCGCGGAGGACTTGCCGCGCTTCGGGTCGCGCTGCTCCTCGTAAGAGATCTTCTGTCCTTCCTGCAGCATGCCAATCCCGGCGCGCTCGACCGCCGAGATGTGAACGAACACATCTGGACCGCCGCCTTCCGGCTGGATGAAGCCAAAGCCTTTTTGCGCGTTGAACCACTTCACGGTACCGATGGCCAAGACCTGTCTCCTTTGCGTGAGAGCTCGGAGGAAGTCCCCGAGCCGATCAATCCAGAGGTCGCGAATGCTCTAGATCGAGGAGCTCGATCAGAGGCGTCGGCCTGGAAGATTGCCGGCGCAGTCTTTAACAACGTTGCCGACATTGCAACTGGTTTGTCCGGGCGAGGCCATTTACAAACCGACCGGTTGGCTGACGCCTGATTTCCGGCCGCCGAGGACCCGACCGTGCTAAGCTGATGGCGTCTCGGCGATTGAGGCAAATTCCGCCCCAGCATTGTGCTGCGGGTCCTACTTCCCGCTTCGTCGCCGAGGGCGCAACGCATGCGCGCCGCGCCGATCGGACGGAACGTCCGCCCCAACCACTCAGGCTCACGCCAACATGACGGACAAGAGCAGCGGGAACATGCAGCCACGGAAATTCGCGGTTGGCCAGAATATCGTCCTGAAACAGAATGCGTTTCATCGCGCGCCGGCTGATACGTTCGAGATCGTGCGTCTGCTGCCTTTCGAGCGCGGCAGCCCACAATACCGCATCAAATCGCTCCGGGACGGCCATGAACGAGTGGTGATCGAGAGCGATATCGCTTGAGCGACCTTGCCGCGCGCGTATGTGGCTGGGCATCTTGACAGGATGTAAACTCGACGAGCCGGCCGAAACCTCAAGTCCCGAAAAATGGAGCGGGTGAAGGGAATCGAACCCTCGTCGTAAGCTTGGGAAGCTTCTGCTCTACCATTGAGCTACACCCGCGTTCCCAGCCGATATCTAAGCCGACCTCGCGTCGCGCTTCAAGCGCGCACGGCCTCGGCGCGCTCGGTCGCGGCAAGCTGCGCGAGGAGCGCCCGGTTGAAGGCTTGGGCCGCCTCGTACATCACCCAATGACCGGCGCCGGCGATGATGTCGAAAGGGGCATGCGGCTGGATCGCCCGCAGGAGATCGCGCCGCTCCTCGACATAAGGATAGGCGGTGGCGTCGCGCTCGCCCCAGATGCCGCCGAGCGGCGCCATCACCTGCGGCAAGATCGGACGCAACAGATCGATGGGCGCGAAGCGCCGGCTTTTGACGCGGGCGCGCGCGACGTTTTCCACTTGCAGCCGCACCGCCAGGTCATCGATGCGGCGCTCGTCGGCGAACATCAGGACCGCGAGATTGGCGCGCTGAAGCCCGGCAAGCTCCGCTTCGCTCATATGGCGGCGCATCGACTGCATCTCGCGCATCGGCGCGCGGCGCAAACCCATGCTGGCGGAGCCGACGAGCACGAGCGAGCGTACCGCCGCGCCGCGACGAAGGGCGAGGAAGCTGCCGAGCATGGCGCCGAAGGAGAATCCCACGAGGTGAAAGCGCTCGCCGGGCGCGAGCACCGCATCGAGGCCCCGATCGATGATCGCGGCGAGGCGCTCAGGCGTGATCGGCTGGGGCGGCATCGCCGAATCGCCCAAGCCCGGCATATCGGCAGCGATGACGCGGTACCGTTCCGCCAGCGGCTCGATGTTCTTGACCCAGTGCGTCCACGAGCCGTAGCCGCCGTGGAGCAGTACGAGCGCCGGTCCCGCCCCCCATTGCCGCCAGACCATCTCGCCTTCGCCGCAGGGCGACACCTGCCCCATCGCCGCGGCCGAAAGCCGCTCGAGCAGCGCCGCCGGATCGTGGGAGAATGTCTCATGCATGGGCAAGCTCGGGCTGGGGCGGATCGCAGCGGCGACGATTGCGGTTAACCGCGTGCAATGCAATGGGGACGGGATAGGCGGCTTGACGGGGCGCGGACGCGATACAAAATGTCTTTCGCGGCGCGGCGGCGGAGCGGTTCACATGTATTCGGAGACCACCCGATCCATCACCGTGACGGTGCAGCCGATGTTCCTCGACGACCAATCCTCGCCGACGGAAAACCACTACGTCTGGGCCTATCATGTGCGCATCGAGAATCGCGGTAAGGAGACGGTGCAGTTGCGCCGCCGCCATTGGCGCATCACCGACGGGCTCGGTCGCGTGCAAGAGGTGCGCGGTCCCGGCGTCGTCGGCGAGCAGCCGGTGCTGGGGCCGGGCCAAACCTTCGAGTACACCAGCGCCTCGCCGCTCAGCACGCCGTCCGGCATCATGGTCGGCAGTTACGAAATGGAGACGCCGGCGGGCGAGAGCTTTGCCGTGAAGATCCCCGCCTTCTCGCTCGACAGCCCGCATCAGCGGGTGCGCCTCAACTGAGGCGGTCTCATTCACTCAGCAAGCGGCCTTGCCGCGGGAGCATGTTGCGATGCCGTCGAAACCCGCCGGTCTCCGGCCCGTCAATCACCGGACCAGCCCGAAGAATGGCGCCGTCCGCCGCCCGTCGCGGGCTGATGCGGAAGCGGCGGTGCGTACGCTCCTCGAATGGGCGGGCGACGATCCCGGCCGCGAAGGGCTGAAAGGCACGCCCGGACGCGTCGTTCGCGCCTTCGAGGAGTATTTCTCCGGCTACGACACCGATCCCGTCGAACTGCTGCAGCGCACCTTCGAGGAGACCGACGGGTACGACGAGATGGTGGTGCTGCGCGACATCCGCTTCGAAAGCCATTGCGAGCATCACATCGCGCCGATCATCGGCAAGGCGCATGTCGCCTATCTGCCGCAAAAGCGCGTCGTCGGCATCTCGAAGCTGGCGCGGCTCGTCGAGGTCTATGCGCGGCGCCTGCAGATTCAGGAGAAGATGACGGCGCAGATCGCCAACACGCTCGACGAGGTGCTGCAGCCCAAAGGCGTCGCCGTCGTCATCGAAGCGGCGCATCAATGCATGACGACCCGCGGCGTGCACAAGGCCGGCGTCGCCATGGTGACATCGCGCATGCTCGGCGCCTTCCGTACCGACGCGTCGACGCGCCGCGAGTTTCTCTCCATCATAGGCCAAACCACCGGCGCGACCTTGGTGAACGTCTAGTCTATAGCGGGATTCGAATAGGTGGATTCCGCGAAAGCCGTCATTGCGAGGAGCGAAGCGACGAAGCAATCCAGTCGACGCGCACATTGCTGCTTCTGGATCGCTTCGCTGCGCTCGCGATGACGGCGATATATGAATGGCTGATTGGCGATCTCACCTGAACGGATCCCACTCTAGTTCGATTTGGAACGCCTATGTCGGAAGTTGTGACAGCCTCTATTCGGGACAAACTGTGGCACTGGATGAGGCAGGATTTGGCGAAATTCGTCCCAGAGATTTCGAGCAACCAGCTGCTGATGTGCTGCACTTGTGGACGTTTTCTCCCGCAAGAATACTTCGATCTCGAACATCTGATTCCACAGCAGGTGTTGAAGCACGACCCGAACGTTGTACGCGCCGATCCTGCGACACCCGCGAATAAGCGCGCGGGGAATTTATTGCTTTGCAAGAAACCGCTGAAAATCAAGGACAACCTAGTAAGCGGAAGCGGATGCAATAGCTGGAAGGGCCGATTTTACGATAAAGCGATCAGCCAACTGATATCGACAACAGCCTTCCAGCCGAACAACTGCACTGATGTCCATATCATCGCTGCGCTGAGCTTGGCGTATCTCGCTATGGTGGCCGAATTCGGCTATGTCGTCGCGCTGATGCGCAGCGGGCTGCTGATGCGTGAGCAGTTCTTTAGGCCTAGGAGGTTTCACCCGGCGATGCCGTTGCGCAGCCAGATGCTGCTGGGCGGAGGCTTGGTGACATCTCCGGACGCGCCGGTATGGGTGAGGCCGTTCTCCTTCGGCTTCGATCGCCCCGGGGTCTGCACGGTCGCAGCGCGCAACTTCGGCGTGCTGGTCCCAATCTCGCGTGATCCGCGAGAGCCGACTGCGACGCATCTGCGGATCACGCCAGCCCGTTACAAGTTGCGGCCCGATTTCCGGACGGTGTTTGACTAGATCAAGTCGGGGCGAAAGCCCCTCAGATCGGCGGCGAGGGTGGCGCTGCGAGCGTCGCCGCGCGCTCGCCGCTGCCGGGATCGCCGAGCCGGAGCTCGATGCGCGAGCTGCGCCAATTCTTCGCATATTGCACGGGATCAGGCAGCCGGATGAGCGCCGTCGACGCCATGGTGTTGATCCAGGCGGACTGGCGCGGCGTTCCCGGCGTCGAAAGCAGCGTCGCTTCGCCGGGCACGCGTGCCGTCGCGGGATGCGGGTCGACATCAATGGAATAGGCAGGGACGCGTTCGCCGTCGGGCGCGACGAGCGTCGCTGCGCGAAGCGGCAGACGATCGACGCTGGTGACGACGATCACGTCGGCGAGGCCTCCCGGGACGAAGCGCGCCACGATCGTTTCGGGCGTGAGTTCGCTTTCATCGCCGCCGCCGCATGCGGCGAGGAGAAGCAGCGCGGCCATGGCGAGGACGCGGCGCATCGCATTGCTACTGGAAGTAGCCGCCGAAATGAGCGCTGATTTCGGTGGTCATTTGCCGATCGAAATCGTTCATCAGCGCCTTCGTCATATCGTACCAGGCTTGCTCACGCTCATTGGGCGTGATCCCCTCGAGGACAGTTTGTGAGCGGAACGCCTTCACGGTCACGGTCCGCACCGGCGTGCCGCGGTCGTCGATGATGTTGAGCGTCGCCTCGACGGTCGCGTCATAGCGCTGAGCCGGCTCCTTGGTGAAGGCGCCGGTGATGCCCTCTTCCTTCTTCTTGAGCTCGCTCTCGACCACCGAAGCGTCGGCAATGACGAACACCGCTCGCGCGTTGCTGTTACCGCCAACAAGCCCAACCAATCGGTCGCGCGCCCAATTCTCCATCGCATGGGCGGGGGGGATCGGGTAGAGGTGCTCGACATGGGGGGGCTGGAACGAGGGCTTGAAGTCGTTGCGAATATCGATGCCGCCCACCGCGAGGCGGATCGGCGCTTCACCGGTGATATGGATGTCGGGAAAATTCGGCCGCGGCGGCGCTGATTCGCAGGCGGTCAACACCAGGATCGCAACCATCGGGGAAAGAAGGCGCAGCAGGTTCATCGCTCAGGCATCCTCGAGTCCGCGGGCATCGGCGCGCGAGACTGGCATGCGGGACGTTAGCTGTCCACCAGGGCGTGCACCTCGGCGTCGTCGAAGCGATAGCGCGTGCTGCAGAATTCGCAGGTCACCACGACATCGCCTTCCTTGGTCGTGAGTGCCGCGAGCTCGTCCGCGGGCAGCATGCGCAGCACCGTCTCGACCCGCTCGCGCGAGCAGCGGCACTGCGCCGTGAGCGCATGGCGGCGATAAACGCGCACGCCGTCTTCGTGGAACAGCCGCAGCAGCAGCGTTTCCGGCGCGAGCGCTGGGTCGACCAGCTCCTGCGCCGTGCACGAGCTCATGAAGATCATGGCGCGGCGCCAGCCGTCCTCCGCTGCCTCTTGCACTGCCGCTTGACCCTGCGGCGGCAGACGCTGGATCATCAAACTCCCGCCGCGCCAGGAGGATTTGCCGCCGCCCGCCTCCTGCACGCGCGCCACCGCCACCTTGAGTCCCGCCTCCACCTGTTCTGATTGGCGGAAGTAGTGGTGCGTGCACTCGGCGAGGCTCGCGCCCTGCAGCTCGACGATGCCCTGATAGCGCTCGGCATGCTCGCCCTGATCGACGGTGAAGGCGAGATATCCCGCGCCCAAGAGCCGCGGCACCGAGCCGGCAACATCACCCGTCGCCACCGCCTTCGCCAGCTTCGCCTCGTCGAATTGCGCATAACCGCGCACCGCGCCGGCGGTCGTCACATCGGCGACGAGAAGACGGATCGGCCCGTCGCCTTTGGTCTGCAGCGTGAAGACACCGTCATATTTGAGGGCGCCCGCGAGCGCCACAGCCAGCGCGATGGCTTCTCCCAGCATCACCGCGACCGGCTCCGGATAATCATGGCGCGTCAGAATCTCGTCGAGCAGCGGGCCGAGCCGCACCAGTCGCCCGCGCAGGCGGAAGGGGTCGATCTGGAACGGCTGGACGAGATCGTCGCGCAATCGCTCGGACATCAAGACAACACCTCGCCCGCATCGCCGACGATGCAGGCTCTGCTAAAGGAGGCGACGAAGACCGCGGCAGCCGTCAGGCCAAGCACCAGGTCAAAATGCCCTTTTGCGCATGGAGCCGGTTCTCCGCCTCGTCCCACACGACGGATTGCGGCCCGTCGATGACGCCGGCGGACACCTCGGCGCCGCGCTTGGCCGGCAGGCAATGCATGAAGATGGCATCGAGCTTCGCCCTTGCCATCAGCCGCTCATCGACCCGGTACGGGGTCAGCATGTTGTGGCGGCTCAGGTTTGGTTCAACCCCCATCGACACCCAGGTATCGGTGACGACGCAGTCGGCCCCCGCCACCGCCTCTTCGGGATCAGCGGTGAGGCGAACGCGACCACCCTGCGCGCGTGCCCAGTCGAGCGCGCGCTGCGGCGGGCTCAGCTCCCTGGGGCAGGCAAGGCGAAGCTCGAAATCGAAGCGCACGGCGGCATGCACCCAGCTCACGGCCACGTTGTTGCCGTCGCCGCTCCACGCGACGATCTTGCCCGCCGCCTGCCCCTTGCGCTCCTCAAGCGTCATCACGTCGGCCATGAGCTGGCAGGGGTGGCTCGCATTGGTGAGCCCGTTGATGACGGGGACCGTCGCGTGCGCCGCGAGCTCGTCGAGTGTCGCCACATCGGCACTGCGGATCATGATGGCGTCGACATAGCGCGAGAGCACGCGCGCCGTGTCGGCGACGGTCTCGCCGCGCGAGAGCTGGCTCTCGCTCGAGGACATGACCGCCACCTCGCCACCCAGCTGCTTCATCGCCACCTCGAAGGAGAGCCGGGTGCGCGTCGAGGGCTTCTCGAAGATCATCGCCAGCACCTTGCCTTTGAGCGGCTCGGCGCGGTCGAGGCCGCGCTTATAGGCGAAGCCACGGTCGAGCATGCGGCGCAGCTCGACCGCGTCGACGCGGTCGAGATCGAGGAAATGCCGGGGCGCCGTCGTCGCACGCATCAATGTGTCCATTGCCGCGCCACGCCATCGATAATGCCGACCGCTTCCTCGATGTGGCCGTCGTCGATAATGAGCGGCGGCAGTAGCCGCACCACGTTCTCGCCGGCGCCGACGGTGAGAAGGCCGGCCTGGCGCAGCTTCTCCACCATCTCGCCGCTCGGCACGACGCATTTGAGCCCGCTGAGGAGACCCTTGCCGCGCCGCTCCGCGAAGACCTTGGGATGCTTGCGCACGAGTCCGTCGAGCTGCCGCGCCAGGAGCGCCGCCATCTTCTCGACGTGGGGAAGAAAGCCGTCCGCGAGCATCACATCGAGCACCGCATTGGCGACCGCCATGGCGAGCGGATTGCCGCCGAAGGTGGAGCCGTGCGTTCCCGGCTTCATGCCGACCGCGGCGCGCTCGGTCGCAAGGCAGGCGCCCACCGGAAAGCCGCCGCCCAGCGCCTTCGCCGTGGCCAGCAAATCGGGCGGCACCCCCTCCCATTCATGCGCAAAGAGCTTGCCGGTGCGGCCCATCCCGCACTGCACCTCGTCGTAGACGAGGACGAGGCCAAACTCGTCGCAAATGTCGCGGAGGCCGCGGAGATAGCCTTCGGGCGCGGTGGCAAGCCCGCCTTCGCCCTGCACCGGCTCGACGAGAATGCCCGCCGTCTCGGCCGAGACCTTGGCGCGCATCTCGTTGAGATTGCCGAAGGGGACGTGGTCGAAGCCGTCGACCGGCGGGCCGAAGCCGTCGATGTACTTGGGGTTGCCCGCCGCCGCCAAGGTCGCGAGCGTGCGGCCGTGGAAGGAGCCGGTGCAGGCGAGGAGGCGGTATTTCTCGGGATGGCCGCTCGCCGACTGGTATTTGCGCGCAATCTTGATGGCGCATTCCACCGCCTCGGCGCCGGAATTGCAGAAGAAGGCCGTATCGGCGAAGGAACGGGCGATGAGGCGCTCGGCCAGCTTCTGCTGCCCCGGCACCTGGAACAGGTTCGAGCAATGCCAGAGCTTATGCGCCTGCTCGGTCAACACCTTGACGAGATAAGGATGGCAATGGCCGAGGCCGGTGACGGCGACGCCGCTGGCGAAATCGAGATACTTCTTGCCGTCGGCGGTGAAGAGGTAGGCGCCTTCGCCCCGCTCGAAGCTTACATCGGCCCGAGCATAGCTCGGCAACACGGCTGGAATCACGGGAATCTCTCCTGCGCGAAAGAAATGGGGAATGGAGGTCAGGGAAGACGACCCTTATCGTCGTCGCCGCTTGGGCGCCGCCCGCCTCTCCCCAAAGCGCCGGCTGAGCCGGCACGATCCGCGCATCATTCTTGGCTCCACCGCTTCCCGGCGGCACGCGCTGCCGCTCGGCAAGGAAAGCCCGGAAGTATGAGGAGGCGAACAGCGCCTGTCAATGTCGCGGGTTCGGCGACCCCATAAGCACTCACGCCTTGAGCTTGTAGCCGCGGGCGATGAGGTGATGGCAAAGCACGAGGAGCGCAGCATTGATCGCCAGCATCACGGCGACGCCGGCCCAGACGGGCCCATCGGCACGGCCGATGAAGCCGTAGCGGAAGCCATCGATCATGTAGAAGAAGGGATTGGCGAGCGCCACCATGTGCCAAGGCGCGGGCAGCCGTTCGATCGAATAGAAGGTGCCAGAGAGGAAGGAAAGCGGCGTCACCACGAAATTGGTGACGGCGGCGATGTGGTCGAATTTGTCGGCCCAGATGCCGCCCAAAATGCCGAGTAGCGACAGCAAGAGCGAGGCGGCGACGGCGTGAAAGACGACAAACGCCGGCGCCTCGAGCGGCAGCGGGACAAAGAGCACCATGGCGCCGGCCACGACCAGTCCCACCAGCACGCCGCGGGTGACGCCGCCCAGCGCAAAGGCCCAGGTGAGCTCGCCGGCGCTCAAGGGCGGCATCAGCACATCGACGATGTTCCCCTGCACCTTGGCGATCATCAGGGACGATGAGGTGTTGGCGAAGGCATTTTGTGCCATTGCCATCATGATAAGACCGGGGGCGAGGAACTCGACATAGGGGATGTTGCCGACATGGCGCTGCTCACCGCCGAGCGCGAGGAGGAAGACTGCAAGAAAGAGCAGCGTCGTGACCACCGGGGCAACGATCGTCTGGGTCGAGACCTTGAAGAAGCGCCGCACCTCGCGCTCATAGAGCGTCCAAAATCCCAGCCAATTAACCGCGCCGAAACGGCGCAGGCGCGGCGCAAGCTCGGAATGCAAGCGTGACCCTCCCCCGGACGATGAAACGAGAGTAGGGATGCTGCTCGTGCAGAAGCAAGCAAGGGCCGTCACGCTGGGCAGCGGCTTTTTCCTTGACAAATGAACGTAAATAGCGTACAGCTCGCGTTCGAGCACGGTCGCAACCCATGCCGGCGGGATCGGGCGAGCACGGCCGCCCTGGAGCGAATCATGAAAATTACAAAACGAAGCCAATTTGCCGCGAGCGACGACCCTGATGAAGGCAAAGGTACTGCACGCAAAGCGCGCGGTGGCAAGCCGATCACGCCGGCTTATCTCGAAAATGCGGCGCTCCACTATCTCGAACGCTTCGCCAGCTCAAGCGCCAACCTGAAGCGCGTGCTCACGCGCAAGGTGATCCGCGCCGCGGCCGCCGGACACGGCGATATCGCCGAAGGCGAGCGGCTCGTCGATGCGCTGATCGCCCGCTATGTCGCCGCCGGTCTCGTCGACGACAAGGCCTATGCGGCGCAACGCGCGGCGAGCCTCCGGCGCCAGGGCAACTCACGCTTCGCCATCCGCGGCAAGCTCGCGCTCAAGGGCGTGGAACGCACGCTCATCGAAAGGGCGCTGGGCGAGCTCGATGAGGATGACGCGCAAGGCGAGATCGCCGCCGCCTCAGCGCTGGTGCGGCGGCGCCGGCTCGGCCCGTTTCGCCCGGCGGCCGCGCGAAAAGATGCGTGGCAGAAGGACCTGGCGGCGCTCGCGCGGGCCGGCTTCAGTCTCGATGTGGCGCGCCGCGTGCTCCGCGCCGCCGACCCGGATGCGCTCGAGGCGCTGGCACGCGGCGACGCGGCGGACAGCAATTAATGCGCTACCCGCCGACCGCCTCGCCGTCTTTGCGGTGATCGGATCCGGCACGGGAGATGCCGTGTGCCGCTCCCGCGCTCGTGGCGGCCATCAGCAGGATCGATTGGAAGCCGCCGACGTCGATCGCGGCGACCTTGTGTCCCATGCTCGCCAGGGGCTAGATGTTCATTAGACGCATTGACCGGCGTCTGCCCAAAAACTCGGCGAGCGCCCCTTTGGACGCTCGCCGCTTCTTTTTGGGCTTGAAACAGAGCCAGAGAGACTCGCGGGTGCTTCTCCCGAAACACTGCCAGTGCCTGTGACTGTCGTCACGCCGCTGCTGCGGCAACCATCACAGTGGCGGGAATGCGAGCGCAGTACTATCGGGTGCGATGCCTCGAGTGATCCAGAAGGTCAACCGCCGGGAAGAACCGCTAAAAATGCGAGACCGGGTGATCGTTGCCATCGTTCTTGCGAGCCTTCTCGCGGTTGTCCAAGCTTCGTGGCACTTCGCCGCGGGCTAACCGAATGGGGCGCTGGTCGGTAAGCTCAGCGTGACGTAAAACCCACGCGGCCCCTCGCTTGCGTATCGCTGCATCTCCTTCGCGGTGAAAGTTCTCCCCGCGATTTTCGAGACAATCGCGGCGACATCCCACCAGGTCGCTGCGGTGCCGATCGGCAGATCCCTAAGATAGACCGGCTTTGGTGACATCGAATGAGCGACTCTCGGTGGCGCGGGGGCAAACACCCAGGGAGGTTACCCGTTCGACGGCAGCGTCCGACCAGCTTGTCGTTATCGCCGCCGAACCAACCCCTACAATCGCTGTTTGCCACTCGATACGCGCTGCAAGCCGGCGGCGCCTTCGGGGGACGTTGAAATGCCATTATTTGATGTTGCGATCATCGCGCTTGCGAGCGCGTGGTTGGTCGTCATTCTTATTGGCGCCGTGGCCGAGCATCTACGGCTGCGTCGGGACGAGTGGCGAGGAGCTGATCGTTCCGAGATGCCATACTGGGGTGGACATAACCCCGCCGGCTGGAACGGGTCTCCCGCTCCAAGAACCCGCCGGGATTGACGCGTCAACGATCCGGTCGGCTTGCCGCGACCTTTCACCGCGTGCGCCCACTTTCCATTTGGGCGTAACGAGCGCGAAGCAACGGCTCTAAAAGCTGGAGAACATTTGCCGGTGGCGGGCGGCGCGCTTGGAACAACGGAGCGAGATTTTTCCGGGGTGAACCGAGCACCATGGCCCACGCCCTCGATTTCGCGTATGATCAAACTCTCGCCGCCAGTCGAAATCCTGTCACGAACGTGGCCTAGAGTGCCACCGCTGGATTCCGTACTCTGCGCACCTTCTTCGTAGACGATTTAACCTACGGAAGGGACAACCTCATGGCACAAAAGACGACGCGATCACAGCACCGCTCGGAAGGTTTTGGGGCTCAGCTCACCGATTTTTCGCGGATCGAGGGCGTGACGCAAATTTGGACGCGTCCGCTCGAAGCTTGCCTGCGCTGGCAAGCGGAGATGCTCAAGGCCGCCGAGCCCATGGCGATGGCGTGGTTCGAGCGCCAGCTTGAGGCCACCCACATGACCTTGGACACCGTCGAGCGACTGTCACACTGCAGCGATCTCGGGGAGGCAGCCAATATCCAGCGCGAATGGTTCGACGGCACGGTCAAGCGATTGACGGCAGAGCTCGCGAAGTTCACGGAGCAGGCGACGTCGCTATCGCGTGAGGCTGTTTCGGCGACCCGGGAGGTGATGCACCCTGCCGCCGAGACGGCGCCCAAGGTTTCGACAGGACACAAGGAAGCGCAGGTCGACGCAGCCGCGTAAGAGGACCGGTCAGCACCTACAGCTGAGATGACCGACTTGTCGCACGTCTTCTGACGACGTCTCGGATTTCCTTACGTGGCTAGGCGCGGTTGAGCGCGCCTCCTCTGCTGAGAGCGCCCTCTGCTCGAATGCATAGAGAGAGGGATGCGCGCCGGCGATTGCTCGGCTGTCGCGCCGGTGAAATTCCTTGGGACCACGAGGGTTCCGCCCCACGCGCCTCGGCTGCGAGAGTGACGGACATCACGCTCGCGCTGTCTTGACGGTCACATCGGGACGGAATTGTCTGCGACTATATTCAAAGGGCTCCGCATTCGATCCCGATCGGGACGCGTTGCTGCGGGCTGAGGCGATGAGGGAGTGCTTGTCAGTCGCTCCCTCACCGCTGAACGGCATGGAGCGCCTGACCCGATGGTCCTCCTCTGCCTCAGATGTGCAAGCGCCGACTGCACCTGCGGCCGGCTCGCGTGGCTTGCCAATTTCGTGAATTACGCTGAGTGCGCCGAGGAACCGGCTGGTCATGCTCAAGAGCCCGCCTTTGGATCGATCGAGCGTGCCGCAGATCGAGTTGATGCGTCGGCCGAACTTGAAGACCTGTTTGTTTTGAAGCCCAGTGACGACTAGGCGGTCGTCAACCAAATTTTAGCTCGTTAATGCGGTCGCGCCTGGCGAGTCTTCACCTCGGGCGATGGAAGATCCCGGCGACCTCGTTAGCGTTCTTCTCACCTTGCCTTTCCACGCGCTGCGCCAGATCCTCGTAGGCCCGCGCGATCTCGCGCAGGATCTCGCGAGCCGTCGGGTCACTCGTCTGATCCGCGTGACGGCGCGACTGCTCTCCACGTTCTTGCCATCGCTTCGCGTCAAACATAGCGCCATTCCTTTCTAGGAAGGCCCCACCACTGGACGGGTCTGGTGACCAGCGATGGGGCCCGGTGCGGCTGACGGCTGCAGGCCCGCCCACGTTGCCGAACAAGACGGCCTCTCAGAAACCGCCTCGCTGGAAAAATGGCAGCGCATCATTAGCGACTTCCAAATTTCCCTGGATCGCATGGGATAAGGGAGATCGCGCGCAATTCAGGCCTTGTCAGTCCGCCCCGATCCGATGTTGGCTTTGGCCACACCAAAGAACCGGCGCGCCGGTAGCTGAGCGGGGCTGGTCCAAACACTTTGCTTCGCCCAACTGTGGTACCTCGGTAACACCTGAGCAGTAAAATCCGGTCTGAGCAGGATAAAGTCTTGCGCTTGGATGCGTGCCCTACTAGCAAGAATCTAGGGGTAGTGTTTGTCTGTGGGGCAAGTGATGGTGCAGAATATTTCAATGATGAGAGCGGTTTGGGTGGCCCTCTTGGGGTTGCTCCCGGCGACGGCATTGGCACAGGTCGAGCCGATCTCGCCGATCCCCACGCCGCCGGTGGCGCCGGGGCAGGCCGCGCCGGCGACGCAACCGGGACTCGCCACCTCCGTCGCCAACCGAGCCCGCCCCGACTATGATCCGATTGGTCTTCGTGAGGGGCCGTGGTTTCTCTATCCACGGTTGGGGGTCGATGAGGTCTACAATGACAATATCTTCGCCACCACTACCGGAAAGGTGAGCGATTTCATCACCGTCCTATCGCCGACCTTGGACTTGCGCTCCAACTTCACGAGCAATGCGCTGAATTTCAGCGTGGGGTCGGTGGTCGGGCTCTACGCGCAAAATTCGCGGGCCGATTACCAGGATGCGTTCGCGAACGGCAGCGGCCGCATCGATATCGACAAAGACAGTAATTTTCATGGCACGGCCAATTACACGCGTGGGCATATCGATTTCACCTCGCCGCTGTCGCCGGGCGGCATTCAATCCCCCGTCACCACCAACGCCTATGGGGGGACGGCTGGCTATGAACAGGCACGGTTACGGATTGGCTATTCCGTCGATGTTGCGGCGCTCAGAACCGAGTATGAAGCGGTGCCGCTGATCGGCGGCGGCCTTTTGCCGGAAAGCCATCTCAACAACTGGGCCTATGAGGGGACCGGTCGCGTCTCCTACGAGTTCCTGCCGAATACCTCGGCCTATGTGCGCGCCGCCTATAACAGACGCAGTTACGACCATGGTCAAAGCGCGGCTTTTCCCACGCTCGACTCGCAGGGATATCGCGCAGACATTGGCGGCCGGGTCAACTTCACCGATCTCCTCTACGCTGACCTCTTCTTCGGCTATCTACAGCAGTTTTATCGCGCCCCAGTCTTCGGGACGATCAGCGGACCGGATGCCGGTGCCACCGTCACGTGGGATGTGACGAAGCTCACCTCACTGACGTTCACGGCAACACGCTCGGTGCAGGATGCGAACGTGTTCGTGGTTGGCACCTCGCCCGGCTACCTACGCAGCGCCGCCGGTGCCAGGGTCGATCATGAGCTCTTCCGGAATGTGCTGCTCAACGGGACCGTTGCCTGGTACCATGATGACTATCAGGGGGTTAACCTCACCGACGACAATTACCAGTTCGGCGCGGGCGTTAAATATCTGCTCAACCGCCATCTTTATCTTGGCTTGAACTACACCTATGTCCGCTACTTGCCGAGCGGCACCGCCGCCGGGGTCGGGAACGCGTCCGTGTTGTTCCCCTATACGCAGAACATCGTCATGCTGCGGGCGAGTACCCAGTTCTAAGCTCTCTCGCAGACCAGCAGCAGCGCGATGCGCGGTGTCGTGCTAGGCTAAATGCTTGCCCCATTATGGTGGCGCACAAGTGATGATGCGCGAGAGATTGCGTCGTCTATACCGAAGCGCCATGCACTCCGCGTGGTGGTTGGTCTTTTGCTCGCTCATCGGCGCTTTCGCCTCAGCCTATGTTTACGCCGGCGATGGGCGGGCGCTTCGAGGCGTAAAGACGGTTTCTTTGGTCATTGAGCGTTTGGATCCGGAAAGCCGCAACTGCGGCATTGACGATGAGAGCATCAAGGAGGCGATCACGTCCGCGCTGGCAAACAGCCGTTTAAAACTCAATCCTCATGAGGCGAAAACGAGTCTCTCGGTGAGTTTAACGACGCTCTTTGACGAGGACGCATCGCGCTGCACCTCGCACATTGAACTCGAGGTGTATGTCGTAGAGCCGGCCGAGACAGCGAACCGACCGCTGGCCAAGACCGTTCTCTGGAGCTCAGGAGCGCTGATTATTGGTGAACAGGACCGACATCGCGAAAGGTTGACATTAGCACTCGAAGAAAGGGCCAATCAGCTCGCCGTGGACTGGACCGCTGCCCAGCGTTGAACTGTCAAAGCTTCCGTGCTTATTGCCCGCCGGACTCGCTGTCGCGCGACGTTCCGCTTCATCGACTCCGCTGGTCCGCGAGCTCGATCATGAAGGCGGCCGCGGCGTCATTCAGGTTTTTTGCCGTGTTCGCCCGGCAATAATTTAGAACCCAGCCCTCGAGACCGACCACGTCGGCGTGCTTCAGCAAATCGAATTCTGCGGATTTCTCCCAGCCAAAGCGGTCGCTCATTTTCACGACGGCATCAATGTTCAGGGCTGTGACAGAGCCTTCAAGCCAGCTAATCTCCTCGGCAAACCGACTGCTCGGTCGTGCCGCATATTCTTGAAGATATCGGCTGCAAGGGTCATTGCCGGCCCCCCAAACCGTGGCAACGTGGGGCGGGTCCGAACCGGCCCGGGCTGCGACCAGAAATACGATGCTGAGCCCGGCCAATGCGATACGTAGCTTTCTCATAGTGGAGGTCCTCGCTGAACGGCGACGCTGTGCACTTCGCTGCCACTCGACGCCCGGAGGACGGCGGTGTGCATCGGTCTCTCCTCGGCTGTGACGCTTGACATATCCGATCTAGTCCCCGTGCTGATAGAATAGCACCAATGTGCAACTACATTCGCATGACGGCAACGAGGCAGATGAGACGGCGCACTTTCATTGCCGGATTGACAGCATCGGCGATCATGCGGCCCGCGCTCGCGCAACAGACGGCGCGTGTCTACCGCATCGCCGTGATCTCACCCTCCGTTCCCGTGGCCGATCTCAGCGAGACGGGAAGCCAGCCCAACTACCGCGCTTTCTTTCAAAGACTCCGCGAGCTCGGCTACATCGAGGGGGAGACTCTCGCGATTGAACGATATTCCGGCGAAGGGCAAAGCAAGAGCTATGCGGAGCTCGCTCGCGAGGCTCTGCGCGGCAACCCGGATCTGATTTTTGTCGTGAATTTGCGGTTG
Source organism: Allostellaceae bacterium (assembly GCA_035945115.1). Lineage (GTDB taxonomy): Bacteria > Pseudomonadota > Alphaproteobacteria > ATCC43930 > CGMCC-115725 > DAHUYF01. The sequence continues at coordinate 2,717 of DASZAN010000017.1, read as the reverse complement.
GCGCGTGAAGTGAAGATCGCCATGAAGTCGGTCCCGGTCGTCGTCATTGCCGGCGACCCAGCCTTCAGCGGTGCCACGAGCCCAACGCGGCCGAGCGGAAATGTCACCGGCGTCATCGTCGACGCCGGCGTCGATATGGCGGGCAGGTCGTTCGAACTCTTGCGCGAGATCGTCCCATCGGCCTCTCGGATTGCCTGGCTTGCCTCGCCCGGCCTCTGGGGATCTCACTATGGCGCAGCAAAGCGCGAGGGAGCGCCGCAGACCAAGGTGTCCCTCATTGGCCCGCCACTCAGCGCTCCCTTCCAAGAAGCGGAATATCGTCGGGTCTTCGCGGCCATCGCCAAGGAAAAAGCGGATGGCCTCGTCATCGGTGGTCAATCGGAGAATTACGCGCACCGCCGACTAATCGTCGAGCTCGCCGAGAAAGCGCGATTGCCCGCCATCTACTCCTATCGCGAGTTCGTCGAGGTCGGTGGGCTCATGTCTTATGGTCCCGACCTTGCGGAGATCTATGGTCACGCCGCCGACCAAGTTGATCAGATTTTGAAGGGGACATCGCCGCGAGAGATATCGGTCTACCATCCGACCAAGTTCGCGCTCGTCATCAATCTCAGGAGCGCAAAGGCGCTCGGTCTCACGGTCCCTCCTTCGCTCCTCGCCCAAGCTGACGCTGTGATCCAATAGTTGAGGGTTTTTAAACCCTCTGCTGCATCGGTCGCGTGCATCGCATGGCGCTCGAGGCCCTTTGGCCGCGCCGTCCTCATGCTCGCTTAGCCATTGCAAGGCGGCTTTCGAGTTGTTGGATCTAAGACGGTTGCACCTTCCTCACAGTTGGGCTCAGATAGAGAACCGAAGCACCTTCCCCAGGGCATCGCACATTCGGCGAGTTGGGAAAAGGAGCTGGCCATGCCGTTTGATGACGCATGGTATCGAGGTGAGGCCCGAGTTCTCGGCAAAATCGATGAAGTGATCGATCTCCTGAACGATGGAAAGGGGTGGTGCAAACAGCAACTGCACATCGGAGATGTACGCCACTGCATTGTCGGCGCGTTGAGAACCGTCGGTGCAGAGGCGGAGCTGCGGGAACCGATCCTGAAGGCGATCAGGCAGGTGACGGGTCGGCGGTACGCACGGATTGAATTTTTCAACGATCATCCACTGACCCGGTTTCCCCTCGTCCTTAGGGTGCTCCAGCAGGCGCGAGAGAACATCACAAACCCGCCCTCCGTCAGTTTGCGACCGCAGCGGAGTATTTGGGACTGGCTTGGTCCGAGGCGGGGCTAATCTCGCATCGAGGCCGAGTAATCAATGTCAGCGCCAGTTCTGGAGCTCGGTCCATAAACTCGGTGCACCGTGCACGGGCGCCGATTTCGCTTCGTCGCGATTTGCTCCATCGCTACCCATAGACGGCTAACTCGATGAGAGCCTCGCCGCGAGCAAGGTCTGGGGCCGCCTGCGCGCGGCGGCGATAATCGCACGCCACTCCCAGCACAATGCCGTGGTGGAGTAACGTGCCATAGTTGATTTTGATCGGACGTTATTTTGCGCATTTGATGCGGACTAAAGGATAAATGGTGCGGCAAACGTGCGTAGCTGAGGTTCGCGCCTGCCATGACAGCCAACCCGCACATCGACGAGCATCCCCGGTTTCGCCGCCTCGCGGACTACCTCGCGAGCAAGGCGCCGCCCGGCAAGCTTCCCGGTCGTCAGCACATCGAGCCGACCGAAATTCCCGACCTTCTGCCGTGGATCATGCTGATAGAGGTGATCGCGGAAGTGAATGCGGAACCACGCTACCGCATCCGTCTGGTCGGCACCGAGGTGGTGGACATTCAGGGAATCGACGGAACGGGCAAATACGTCGAAGAGGTGCTCAACAGAGCCGAGGTCGCGACAATCGTGCAAGGTTACGGCGAGATTATCCGCTCGCACGTCCCTGGCTACCGACAAGGCGTGGTCGCGACGGTAGGACGCGAGCATGTCCGCTACACTCGCATGGCCTTCCCATTGGCGCGCGACGGTGAGCACGTGGATATGCTCATTTTTGTTTTCGTGATCGACGATAAACCATCGTCGTCTTTCGCCGCGACGAGACGATAGATTGCGGAGTGCCTAGCCTCCGCTCTCCAATTCAGTTCCTAAGTGCTCGCCAGCGAATCATCACCCGGAGGGACCGTAGAGCTAACCGGCGCCATTTGGTCGCCCATGTGGCCAGATTCAGCAATCCGGAAGGCGGCACGTTCGATGAACTTTGCCATATCGGAACACTCGATCGCGGTGCTCACAAAGTCGGCACCCAGTCCTGTCAGATACCTTGCGGCACTTCGCACGAAAGTCAGCATCGTAGCTTCTCAGTCTCATAGGGGCGGACGACAGAAAAATCTGGGCCGTTGCAGCCTTCGTAGAAAAGCTGCCGGCTGTTTCGCTGCCACTGGTGCTCCCGCGTCTAAATCCCACATGATCCGGCATGTCAAAATTGGATCACGCGGTTCACTACTTCCTGCGTTTACGGCCCTGAAAGATTGGTTCAGCAAAGTCGCGGACCGAGAAACGCAGCTGAAAGAGGCGAGCAGCAATGGAGTGCGCCCCTGGGGCCGGACAGATAGCGATTTGAGATTGACCAGGGTTGCCGGGCCTTTGAGGAATAAGGCCCATGCCCAAGCACCGTACCCACACGATCGCCTTCAAGCGCCAGGTCTGCCAGGAGTTCGCGTCCG
>DASZAN010000016.1:0-41129 GCA_035945115.1 Allostellaceae bacterium | reverse complement strand
CACCTTCTGGTCGTCATTGTCGGACTTCAGCTTGGCCAGCGCCTTGGTGGCGAGCAGCAGGGCAACGCCGCCGCCGGGCACGATGCCTTCCTCGACCGCGGCGCGGGTGGCGTGCATCGCGTCGTCAACGCGATCCTTGCGCTCCTTCACCTCGACCTCGGTGGCGCCGCCGACGCGGATCACCGCCACGCCGCCAGCGAGCTTCGCGAGGCGCTCCTGGAGCTTCTCGCGGTCGTAGTCGGAGGTGGTCTCTTCGATCTGCGCCTTGATCTGTGCGATCCGGCCTTCGATGTCCTTCTTCTTGCCGGCGCCGTCGATGACCGTGGTGTTCTCCTTCTCGACGCGCACCTTCTTGGCCTTGCCCAGCATATCGAGCGTGACGTTCTCGAGCTTGATGCCGAGATCTTCGCTGATGAGCTGGCCGCCGGTGAGGATCGCGATGTCTTCAAGCATCGCCTTGCGGCGATCGCCGAAGCCCGGCGCCTTCACCGCCGCGACCTTGAGGCCACCGCGCAGCTTGTTGACCACGAGCGTCGCGAGCGCCTCGCCCTCGACGTCCTCGGCCACGATGAGGAGCGGCCGGCCCGACTGCACGACCGCCTCGAGCACCGGCAACATCGCCTGCAGTCCCGAGAGCTTCTTCTCATGGAGCAGGATGAACGGGTTCTCGAGCTCGCAGACCATCTTCTCGGCGTTGGTGACGAAGTAGGGCGAGAGATAGCCGCGGTCGAACTGCATGCCCTCGACGGTGTCGATCTCGGTCTCGAGGCTCTTCGCCTCTTCCACCGTGATCACGCCTTCGTTGCCGACCTTCTGCATCGCCTCGGCGATCTTCTGGCCGATGTCGCTCTCGCCGTTGGCGGCGATGGTGCCGACCTGGGCGATCTCGTCGTTGGTCGAGACCTTCTTCGAGCGCTTCTTCACGTCCTCGACTACCGCCTCGACGGCCTTGTCGATGCCGCGCTTCAAGTCCATCGGATTGAGGCCGGCGGCGACCGCCTTCACCCCCTCGCGCACGATGGCCTGTGCCAACACGGTGGCGGTCGTAGTGCCGTCGCCGGCCGTGTCGTTGGTCTTTTGCGCCACCTCGCGCAGCATCTGCGCGCCCATGTTCTCGAACTTGTCGGCAAGCTCGATTTCTTTGGCGACGGTGACGCCGTCCTTGGTGATGCGCGGCGCGCCGAACGACTTGTCGAGCACGACGTTGCGGCCTTTGGGGCCAAGCGTCACTTTGACGGCGTTGGCCAAGATGTCGACGCCGCGTAGCAGCCGCTCGCGGGCATCGCCATGGAATTTGACTTCCTTAGCAGCCATGGTCCTTCACTCTCTCCGATTGGGTTCGTTTTGCAAAATTAGGGTTCAAGCGACCTTCTTGGCGCTCTTGGGCTTGCCCTCGATGACGCCCATGACGTCGCTCTCCTTCATGATGATGAGCTCTTCGCCATCGATCTTGACCTCGGTGCCGGACCATTTGCCGAAGAGCACGCGGTCACCCGCTTTCACATCGAGCGGATGAAGCTTGCCATCCTCGCCCCGGGCGCCCGGGCCGACGGCGACGATCTCGCCTTCCTGCGGCTTCTCCTTGGCGGTGTCCGGGATGATGATGCCGCCGGCGGTCTTCTCCTCCTGCTCGAGACGGCGCACGACCACGCGGTCATGCAAGGGACGGAATTGCATCGAAATCCTCCTCCAAATCTGCGCGGAAATGAAATCCCTGGGGGATTTTGTTAGCACTCAGTGATCATGAGTGCCAACAATCTAGGACGGAGAACGGCCGATTTCAAGGGGTAAGGGGATCGACGAGACCGCCGTCCGAGGGATTTTTCCACGGGAGAGGGAGGCCGGTAACGGGACCCAACGAACCTCTTTCTTCGTGCTCACGTCACGCGACATCTGATCCCTTCGGCCGTCAACTATAAGTATGTGACGCACACACGCTGATTGTCACATCAATGTTTCGAAGTCGGAATGATAATTATCAGCGATGATTTCTTCCTCTAAGCTCGTTCCAGAATCTTCCGCCAGGGTACTTTCATGGATGAGATCGTTCGGCTGATCGAGGCCGAGATTCCCCGGTTGCGGCGATACGCACGCGCTTTGTTGCGCGATGCGGAGCGCGCCGACGATCTCGTACAGGACACGCTCGTTCGTGGCCTCGACAAAGTTCACCTCTTCCGGTCCGGCGATCTTCGTGCCTGGCTCTTCACGATCATGCACAATCAGTATGTCAACACAGTGCGGCGTGCCGTGAGGCAGCGCGAGGTCATTGTCGTGGAGAAGGTGACGCTCGCATCGCCGGCATCGCAGCTCCCCAATCTTGAACTCCGCGACATCGAGAACGCGATCGCTCGGCTTTCGGCGGAGCAGCGAGAGACGCTGCTTCTCGTCACTCTTGAAGGATTGAAGTACGAGCAGGTCGCGCAAATCTGTGACGTGCCGATCGGAACGGTGCGCTCGCGGTTGAACCGCGCCCGCGAGGAACTGCGCCGGATGACCGACGGCACGATCGCTCGGCAAGGCTCCCGGCCTTCCCTCGCGCGCGGCGAGGGCGCCCCGGTTGCCATCGAGCCCGTCAACGATACGAAGCCGACGAACTAGCCCCCCTTCGCTGAGGGCGGCTCCAAAATCACCTGCGCGGCTTAAGCTTTCAGTCGCGGCCCACCGGCACGCTGGGAGCACAGCCCCGCGGCTCGCATCTTCCGCGCTCTCCGGCCATTTTTTTGTGTGGCGGGATGGTGGGCGCTGTAGGGATTGAACCTACGACCCCACCCGTGTGAAGGGTGTGCTCTCCCGCTGAGCTAAGCGCCCGATCCGCGCGGCATTAAGGCGACGCGAGCGAGGCCTGTCAAGCGACGCCCGGCATTGCTAACCGGTGCGCCTTCCATCATCCTTTGGGGTATGGCACGCCCTCTCTCACGCGATCGGCTCAACGTCTTTGGAGCGGCGCTCATGCTCGCCCTTGCCGCGGCGATGCTCCCGGTGAGCGGCATCGCCGCGCCGCCCGAATCCCTCCTCCTCGAATACGAAGCCTTCGCTGCCGGTTTCCCGATCGTGACCTTCGCCTTCCGTCTCGACGAGACGCCCTCCGCCTACAGCCTCGACGGCCACATCCAGGCGGTGGGGGCGTTCCGGCTCTTCTATCGCGTCGATGTGCGGGCGGAGAGCCAGGGCAACCTCATTCGCGATGCGGCGCAGCCGCGCTGGCACGAGCACGTTTTCACCAGCAAGGGCAGGGATCGCGTCGCCCGGCTCGACTATCCCGGCGACGGCCGGGTGGCCGCCCAGCTGGTGCCGGCGGAAGACTCCGGCCGTCCGAAGCCGACCGAGCAGCAGACAGTGGACACTCTCGACCCGCTCTCGGCCATTCTCGCCATGGGGCACACGGTGGCGCGCGTCGGACGCTGCGAGGGGACCTTTGCCGTTTTCGACGGGCGCCGCCGCTATGATCTCACCCTCACTGATGAGGGAGGCGAGCGGATCGATGCCGCGCCGGCTTATGTCGGTCCGGTCCGGCGCTGCCACGCCGCGGTGCTGAAGATCGCCGGCTTCTCCTTCGACCATGATTATCAGCCGCGTACGACCAACGGCCACGTTTGGTTCGCGTCGCCGCGGCCGGGGGCGCCGGCCTTGCCGATTCGCATCGATTTCGACGGGAGCTGGGGTCTCGTCGAAGTCCGCATGACCAAGGTCGCCTCGACCGCGGAGGGCGATCAGGAGGTGTCCAGCATCATCTCGCCGAGCGAGCGGAGCGCCTCGGGCAAATCGGAAAAATGATCCAAGTCGATGACGACGGCGGCGAGCGACATGTTTATTCATAAATCTTTACTGGCCGTTCCTATCTTCTTGTGACAGGTTTCGGCTGAGCGAGACACCGCTTATGTCCATGTCGCTTCTTTCCTGCGCGATCGCTTATCGATGAGTCCCTCCCCCCTGGCGGTCCTGATCTTGGCCGCGGGCCAAGGCACGCGGATGAAGTCTGCGTTGCCCAAAGTAATGCACCGCATCGCCAATCGCCCGATGGTCGAGCATGTCGTGGCGGCCGTGCGCCCGCTCGAGCCTGAGCGCATCATCGTGGTGGTGGGGGCGGGGATGGAGGAGGTTGCCGCTGTGGTGGCGCCGGCCGAGGCCGTGGTACAGGAAACGCCCTGCGGCACCGGGCATGCGGTGCTTGCGGCCCGCGCGGCGCTCGAAGGATTCCGCGGCGATGTGCTCGTGCTTGCCGGCGACGTGCCGCTGCTGCGCACGGAGACGCTGGCCGCGCTGCTCGCGGAGCGCCGCCGCGCGCCGGCCGCCGCAGCCGTGGTGGCGGGAATGCGGCCCGCCGAGGTGAGCGGCTATGGCCGCCTCGTCATGAAGGACGGCATGCTGGAGGCGATCGTCGAGACCCGCGACTGCACCGACGAGCAGGCGATGATCACCTTCTGCAACAGCGGAGTTTGGGCGATCGACGGCGCCGCACTCTTTGGCTTGCTCGACACCCTCCGCGCCGACAATGCGCAAGGCGAATATTATTTGACCGACATCGTACGCGCTGCTCGCGCGCGCGGGCTACCCTGCCGCGCCATCGAGGCGTCGGCTGACGAGTTGGTCGGCGTCAACAATCGCGCCGAGCTCGCCGCCGCCGAGGCACTGATGCAGCGGCGGCTGCGCCAGGCGGCGATGACCGCCGGCGTCAGCCTCGTCGATCCCGACACCGTCTACTTCAGCGCCGATACGCGCATCGGCCGCGACAGCGTGGTTGGTCCTTTCGTCGTCTTCGGCCCCGGCGTCACCATCGGCGAGCGCGTCGAGATCCCCGCCTTCTGCCACATGGTGGGGGCGACGATCGGCGATGGCGCGAGCGTCGGTCCCTTTGCACGCTTGCGCCCCGGCGCCGAACTCGGCCGCGACGTCCATATCGGCAACTTCGTCGAGGTGAAGAACTCGCGGCTCGACGCCGGCGTCAAAGCCAATCACTTGGCATATTTGGGCGACAGTGTGGTCGGCGCCGGCGCCAACATTGGCGCCGGCGCGATCACCTGCAATTACGACGGCTTCGAGAAGTTTCGCACGGACATCGGCGCCGGCGCTTTCATCGGCACCAATGTCTCGCTCGTGGCGCCCGTGACGGTGGGCCCGGGCGCCTATGTCGGCGCCGGCAGCACTATCACCAAGGAAGTGCCCGCCGACGCGCTTGCCATCGCCCGGGGCCAGCAGGTGGTGAAGCCGAAGCTCGGCGCCGAATTTCGCGAGCGCCGGCGCGCTGAGGTGGCGAAGAAGCGCCGGCAGAAGGACCGTTGAGATGTGCGGCATTGTCGGCATCATCGGCCAAGCACCCGTGGCGCCGCTCCTTGTGGAGGGGCTGCGTCGTCTCGAATATCGCGGCTATGACAGCGCCGGGCTCGCGACGCTGGTGAACGGCAAGATCGAGCGTCGCCGCGCCGAAGGGAAGCTCGATCGCTTGGCGGATCGGCTCAAGCTCGAGCCGCTCGGCGGCACCATCGGCATCGGCCACACGCGCTGGGCGACCCATGGTGTTCCCAACGAGACGAACGCCCATCCAGTCGCGTCCGACCGGGTCGCCGTCGTCCACAATGGCATCATCGAGAATTTCCAGGAAATCAAGGACGAGCTCACCGCCCTCGGCTATCGCTTCGAGACGCAGACCGACACCGAGGCGGTCGCCATGCTGGTGACGCGCTACCTGCGCGAGGGTGCCTCGCCGCCGCAAGCGGTGTCGCGCATGCTGGCGCGGATCGAGGGCGCCTTTGCCTTGGCCATGCTGTTCGCGGGCGAGAAGGACATGCTCATCTGCGCCCGCCGCGGCCCGCCGCTGGCGATCGGTTTCGGCGATGGCGAAATGTATATCGGCTCCGACGCACTCGCGCTCGCGCCGCTTACCCGACGCATCTGTTACCTCGATGACGGCGACTGGGCGGTGGTCAGCGGCGAGGGCGCGACGATCTTCGACGCGAATGGCGTGAAGGTTGAGCGCCCGATCCGCGAGACCGCGCTCTCGGGCGCGCTCATCGGCAAGGGCAATCACCGCCACTTCATGGAGAAGGAGATTTTCGAGCAGCCGGCGGTGATGGGGGATACCCTCCGCGCCCATTTCAATCCGACGACGCGGAGCGTGCATCTTGCCCCCTTGCCGTTCGACCTGGCGCGCGTCAGCCGGGTGACGATCATCGCCTGCGGCACCTCCTTTCACGCGGGGCTCGTAGCGAAGTACTGGCTCGAGCGCATCGCCCGTGTTCCCGTCGAGGTCGATGTCGCCTCGGAATTCCGTTATCGCGCAGCCGATATGCCGGAGCATGGCCTCGCGGTCTTCATCTCGCAATCGGGCGAGACCGCCGACACCTTGGCGGCGCTCCGCTACGCGCGCCAGCAACGCCAGCATATCCTGGCGGTGGTCAATCAGCCCGAAAGCACCATCGCGCGCGAGGCTGATGCGGTGCTGCCGACCCATGCCGGGCCGGAAATCGGCGTGGCATCGACGAAGGCCTTCACCACCCAGCTCGTCGTGCTCGCCTGCCTCACCATCGCGCTGGCACGGGTGCGCGGGACGATCGACGCGGCGCGGGAAGCGGCGCTCTCGGTCGCGCTCACCGAGGTGCCGGCGCGGGCGAGCGAGGTCCTGAACCACGCCGAGCGCATCGCCGAGATCGCCGCGGCGATCGCCGAGGCGCGCGACGTCCTCTATCTCGGCCGCGGCACCTGCTATCCGCTGGCGCTCGAAGGCGCCCTCAAGCTCAAGGAAATCTCCTACATCCACGCCGAGGGCTATGCCGCGGGCGAGATGAAGCACGGGCCCATTGCCCTCATCGACGACCGCGTCCCGGTCATCGTCCTTGCGCCGCCGGACGACCTCTTCGAGAAGACCGCCTCCAACATCCAAGAGGTCATGGCGCGGGGCGGCAAGGTGCTCATGATCTCCGACCGCGACGGTCTGGCCCGGCTCGATGGGCGGCTCGCCCACGCCATCGAAATCCCGCGCTGCGATCCTTTTGTCGCGCCGCTTCTCTATGCCATTCCCGTCCAGCTCCTCGCTTATCACGTGGCGGTGGTGAAGGGCACCGATGTCGACCAGCCGCGCAATCTTGCGAAGAGCGTCACGGTCGAGTAAGCGCCCCCGAGCGTCAAGCGCCACGCTCGGCGATATTTTGAAACCCGGGCGCTATCGTTCTTGACATTTTCGTTATCCACGATTCCAGTGGATAACTCTGTGGGTTCGTTTCGCCAAGGCGCATCCTTCATGGTTAAATGAACCTTGCCTAAATTTTGCGCAATCTTTAACACAACTTAGCACATGGCCGTAACGCCTTGATAAATAAGAGATGTTCTTTTCAACGCCGTGTCAAATTGTTGCCAAATTGTAAATGAATGATAACAGAGGCGAACAGGGCCGCTACCCTTCGCGCTGTGGAAGACCGGCAAAGCCGCGACTTTGCGGCCGCTTAAGAAGCAAGAAATCGGTTGCGGAGACAGAGGCTTGGACCGCCCCGAGGGCGTTCATGGGTTGTAAGCGAGAAGCGGCCATGATCATCGGCCATGGATCGGGCGCTCTGGATCATGGCCCTTCGGCTGGTGGCGGTGCACGGCACCCGGGCGCCCTATGTGACGCATGCCCATATCATGACCCTCCGCCGCGAACTCGCCGATGAGGAAGCGATCGCCGCACTGATGCTCGTCGATGACGCGGTTCATCGCTGGGTTCGCCTCACGCCAAGCGCAAGCGAACACATTCACTGATCGACCGATCGTTCCGTCTCATCCCTTGAAGAGCTTGCGGAAGCCTTGCCAGCAGGCGTCGTAGTCGCCCTGGAGCGCGGCTGTTTCGAGCGCAAAGCGTGTGGGATGGCAGACGAACTTCGTCTCGAACATGAAGGCGAGCGAGCGGTCGAGCTTTTGGGGCGCCAGGTTGGCGTTGCTTGCTCCCTCGAAGGTCGGCACGTCGGGACCGTGCCCCGCCATGCAATTGTGAAGGCTCATTCCGCCCGGCAGGAAGCCATGCGCTTTGCTGTCGTAGATGCCGTGGATCAAGCCCATGAACTCGTTCATGTAGTTGCGGTGGAACCAGGGCGGCCGAAAGGTGTCCTCGGCGACGAGCCAGCGCGGCGCGAAGAGGACGAAGTCGACATTGGCCGCGCCCGCGGTGTCACTGGGCGAGGTCAGCACGGTGAAAATCGAGGGATCGGGATGATCGAAGCTCACCGTTCCCAGCACGTTAAAATTGGCGAGGTTGTACTTGTAGGGAACGTAATTTCCGTGCCAGGCAACCACGTCCAGTGGCGAATGGTCGTATTGCGCCGCCCATAAATTGCCCTCGAACTTGGCGACCACCTCGACGGACCGATCGAGAGCCTCAAAGGCGGCCGTGGGTGCGAGAAAATCACGGGGATTGGCGAGCCCGTTGGCGCCGATCGGCCCAAGTTCGGGCAAGCGGAAAAGAGCGCCGTAATTCTCACAGATGAAGCCGCGGGCGGCGCCCTCCGGTAGCTCCACGCGGAACTTGATGCCGCGCTGGACCACGGCGATCTCACCGGGTGCCACGTCGATCAGGCCCATTTCGGTATGGAGAAGGAGCCGTCCCTGCTGCGGCACCAGCAACATCTCGCCGTCGGCGTTCCAGAAGTAGCGATCGGTCATCGAGCGGTTGGCGAGATAGACATGAATGCCGATGCCGCTTCGCGTACTCGCCGCGCCGTTGGCGGCCATGGTGACGAGGCCCTCCACGAAATCGGTGGGTGCGTCCGGCAGCGGCAGCGGGTTCCAGCGCAACCGGTTGGGCGGCGCCTCGACCCCTTGGAAGGGCGCCGTCACCAGCAGACGGTTATCCATTCGCCGATAGGGCGGATGCATCGCCGAGGGCCGGATGCGATAGAGCCAGGTGCGGCGGTTTTCCGCTCGCGGCGCGGTGAAGGGGGTGCCGCTGATCTGCTCGGCATAAAGGCCGAGCGGCGGCCGCTGCGGTGAGTTGCGGCCCGCCGGCAAGGCGCCGGCGACCCCCTCGCTCACGTGCTCGTTGCCGAAGCCCGAAAGATAGCGGTGAGACGCGGTCGTTTGCTTTCGTTCGACGGAAGTGACGGTGGTGTCCATGGCAACCTCGCTGCGCGCCATAGTTCTCGGGAAAAGTATAGCGGCTAATGCCCATCGGGACACGCTGCTGACCAAGTGGCCGCGGTGCTCGGCTCGCTCTCGTGACGTTAACAGCGGGAAGGCAGCTGCTATACTTCGCCATCATATCGGCAGGGAGGCTCTCATGAAGCTCAGGGATTCGCGGCTCTTCCGTCAGCAATGCTACATCGACGGGGCCTGGGTCGATGCCGGCAACCGTGAGACTGTTCCCGTCAACAATCCCGCCGATGACAGCATTCTCGGCACAGTTCCGAAGATGGGCGCTGACGAGACGCGCCGCGCCATCGAAGCGGCGGACCGGGCGCTTCCCGATTGGCGCGCGCGCACCGGCAAGGAGCGCGCCCATGTGCTGCGCAAGCTCGCCGACCTCATGATGGAGAATCAGGAGGATCTGGCGCAGCTCATGACCGCGGAGCAGGGAAAGCCGCTGACGGAATCGCGCGGCGAGGTCGCTTATGCCGCCTCCTTCATCGAGTGGTTCGGCGAAGAGGGAAAGCGCGTCTATGGCGACACCATTCCCGGCCACGGGCGCGATAAGCGGATCGTCGTCCTAAAGCAGCCGATCGGCGTCTGCGCCGCGATCACGCCCTGGAATTTTCCCGCCGCGATGATCACGCGCAAGATGGGCCCGGCGCTTGCTTCCGGCTGCACCATGGTGCTGAAGCCTGCAAGCCAGACGCCCTTCTCGGCGCTGGCGCTGTGCGAATTGGCGGAGCGCGCTGGCGTGCCCAAGGGCGTCTTCTCCTGCGTCACGGGCTCGGCCAAGGCGATCGGCGGCGAGATGACCTCGAACCCGATCGTGCGCAAGCTCACCTTCACCGGCTCGACCGAGACCGGAAAGATCCTGATGGAGCAGTGCGCGGGGACGGTGAAGAAACTCTCGCTCGAGCTCGGCGGCAACGCACCTTTCATCGTCTTCGACGATGCCGATCTCGATGCCGCGGTAAAGGGCGCCATCGCCTCCAAATACCGCAACGCCGGCCAGACCTGCGTCTGCGCCAATCGCATCCTCGTGCAGGACGGCGTCTACGAGGCCTTTGCGCGCAAGCTCGCCGATGCGGCGGCATCGATGAAGGTTGGGGCTGGCGCGGAGAGCGGCACGGTGATCGGTCCGCTCATCGACATGAAAGCAATCGAGAAGGTTGAGGAGCATGTGAGCGACGCGCTCAAGAAAGGTGCGCGCGTCGTTGTCGGCGGCCACCGCCACGCGCTGGGCGGCAGCTTCTACGAGCCGACGGTGCTCGCCAACGTGACGACCGACATGCTGGTGACGCGTGAGGAGACGTTCGGGCCGGTGGCGCCGCTCTTCCGCTTCAAGACCGACGCCGAGGCGATCGAGATGGCGAACGACACCGAGTTCGGCCTTGCCGCCTATTTCTATAGCCGCGACTTGAACCGCGTCTGGCGCGTGGCCGAGGCGCTCGAATACGGCATCGTCGGCATCAACGAAGGCATCATCTCGACCGAGGTGGCGCCCTTCGGCGGCGTCAAGGAAAGCGGCCTCGGCCGCGAAGGCTCGAAATACGGCATCGAGGAGTTCCTCGAGATCAAGTATCTCTGCATGGGCGGGGTGACCGGTTGAACTCTCGCCGTTTCTTCCGACATTGATGGCTGCCGGGGTTTCCTCGCGAACCCCGGCAGTTTGCTGATGAGAGAATGTTTCTTCGCGGAGACCGGAGATGGCGACCTACGACTTCGACATGTTCACCATCGGCGCGGGTTCAGGCGGCGTTGCTTCCTCGCGCCGCGCCGGCTCCTATGGTGCGCGCGTCGCCATTTGCGAGGACAGTCGGGTCGGCGGCACCTGCGTCATCCGCGGCTGCGTGCCGAAGAAGCTCCTGGTTTATGGCGCGCAATTCGCCGATGCCTTCGCCGATGCCGCAGGCTATGGCTGGCACGTGGCGCCGCCCGTCCATGACTGGGCCGCGCTCATCGCCGCCAAGGACCGCGAGATCGGGCGGCTCGAGGGCATCTATCGCAAGCTGCTGAGCGATGCCAACGTCACCCTCATCGAAGGCCGCGCACATCTCGTCGATGCCCATACTGTCGAGGTGGCTAGTAAGCGCTACACCGCGGCCAACATCTTGATTGCGACCGGCGCCCATCCGGTGATGCCGGCCATTCCCGGCATCGAGCACGCCATCACCTCGAACGAGGCGCTCGATCTTTCGAGGCTACCGCACCGCATCGTCATCGTCGGCGGCGGCTACATCGCCGTCGAGTTCGCCGGCATCTTCAACGGGCTCGGCGCCGAGGTGACGCTCGTCATCCGCGGCGAGGAGCTGCTGCGCGGCTTCGATGACGACATCCGCGTGACGCTGGCGCAGGAGTTCCGCAACCGCGGCATCGCCATTCGCGCGGGAACCGACGTGACGCGCATCGAGAAGCGCGGCCAAGGCCTCGATCTCTCGCTCTCGATCGGAGATACGCTCTCCGCCGATCTAGTCATGTATGCGACCGGACGGCATCCTAACACGCGCGGACTCGGGCTCGAGGCCGTGGGGGTGCGCCTCGGCAAGGCGAACGCCGTCGCCGTCGATGAGTGGTCGCGCAGCGCGGTTCCGCATATCTACGCGATCGGCGATGTCACCGATCGGCTCAACCTCACGCCCGTTGCCATTGCCGAAGGGCGCGCTTTGGCGGAGACGCTCTTCAACGACAATCCCGTCACCGTCGATCACGCCAATGTCGCGACCGCCGTGTTCAGTCAGCCGCCGGTGGGCACAGTGGGCCTCACCGAACGCGTCGCGCGCGAAAAATATGGCGCGGTCGATATCTACCGCACGCGCTTCCGGCCGATGAAACACACGCTCTCGGGCCGCGAGGAAGGGACGATGATGAAGCTCGTCGTCGACCGCCGCAGCGACCGCGTCCTCGGCTGCCACATGGTGGGCGCGGATGCGCCGGAGATCATCCAGGGCCTCGCCATCGCCGTAAAGTGCGGCGCCACCAAGCGCCAGTTCGATCAGACAATCGGCATCCATCCAACGGCCGCCGAAGAGTTCGTGACGATGCGGGAAAAGCTCCCCGATCCCAAGCCGGCCGCAGCGGCCGACTAGGGCGCGTACTCATAAACAACGCGGGCGGTTTTAACCTGTAGATGTCTGCTGTCGGTCCCAACGCCGAATTGCATAGACGCGAGCCAAGTTGCAGATTGACCCAACGCGGCCACAGTCTGCTCGGTCCAATGGCGCGCCAAGACGGACGTGGAATTGCTGCGTCTCCGCACGCGGCATTATGACGGCTTGCCCGCCGCTTGCCGCTGCAGCCAGCGTTGCACGCGCGCGTCATCGCAGGCGGGGACATTGAACCGCATCCAGGGCGAGCGCTCGAGATGCGGGCGAAATACCGCGCCCGGCGCGAGCATGATGCCCTCTCGCTGCCGACGCTCAAGGCGGATTTTCTTGAGGCTGGATCGGGTCCCGTCGTCATGCTCGTGCATTCCAGTGTGTCTGGCGCTCGCCAATGGCGCCGCCTGATGGACGACCTCAAAGACGAGTTTCATGTCCGCGCGGTGAACCTCTATGGCTACGGCAAGACCCCGCCTTGGTCGAGTGAATCACTCCAGTCGCTTGATGATCAGGCGCGCCTGGTGGAAAGCGCGCTGCCGGCGAACGCGGACCGTGTTTGCCTGGTCGGTCACTCATTTGGTGGGTCGGTCGCCATGAAAGTAGCGGCACGACTGCCGGGCCGGATCACCAGATTGGTCCTACTGGAGACGAATCCGTTTTATCTCCTCTGGCAATGTGGCCGGCCGGAAGCATTCGCCGAGGCGATGGAGTTGCGCGATTGCATCAAGAAGTTTGGCGCCCGCGGCAAGTGGGCAACGGCGGCCGAACGATTCGCCGACTATTGGGGCGGCGCAGGGTCATGGCGGAACATGCCGGCGGAGCGGCGCCATGCATTTGCGGAGGCGATGAAGCCCAACTATTTCGAGTGGGACGCGGTGATGGAGGAAACCACCACCGTTGAACAATGGGCGCACCTCCTGCCCCGCTCTACGCTGGTCATAAGCGATCCCAACACGGTCCTTCCGATCCGCGAAATCACTGAGATTCTGCGTCGGTCCTGCCCGCTGTGGACGTATGAGGAGATTGCGGCCGGCGGCCACATGGCGCCGCTTACGCGTCCGGATCTCATCAACCCGCTCGTGCGGTCGTTTCTGCGATCGCCACTCGACGACGATCGCGCCTCGCCAATGCGCGCGCGAGGATGACAGCGTCGACAACACGCTTTGGATAGGAGAGCCCAAAATGTCAGAGGCAAATCGCCGTTTTTATCTTCGCATCGCACTCGTCGTGTTCGGTCTGATTTTCATATTCGGAATCTATACAGGGGGCATCGTCTGGCCCTCCGGATGGGCTTGGGGGCATGGTCACTCGCACTATCTGACAATGATCATCGGTGTCTATGCGACGCTGGGTGTGTTCCTGCTCATCGCATCGCAAAATCCCGATGCGCACCGCAGCCTCATCTGGTTCGCGGTGTGGTCGAGCGTGGTCCACGCAGGGATCATGGCGGCTCAGTCCTTCAGCGATGCAGGGGAACGTGGTCATTTACTGGGAGACGTGCCCGCGCTCTTGCTCCTAGCGATCGTACTTGGAACGTTGATGCCGCGCCGCGTCGAGCAAAAGCAAATGACGTGATTGAAGATCGGAAACGCCGCACCGAGGACCGCACCCCATGTCGACCCCCTCTGCCGGCCTTACGCTATCTCGATCCCGCATCACACCCTGGAAGGTCGCAATCCGCGCGCTCCGGCTTTGCGAGCACGAACATTTCGTTCGCCATCTTCTGCGCCTTGACGGCCTGACCCGGAGGGAGCGGTTCGGCCGGGGCGTCAGCGACGATTGGATCGCCCGTTATGCCGCTGAGACCGACTGGCGGCGGGGCGCCGTGCTCGGATGCTGGATCGATGGCACGCTCCGTGGCGCCGCCGAGTTACGGCGCTATGGGACGAGCTCGTCGAGAACCGGGGAGACGGCGCTCTCGATCGAGTCGCCGTTTCAAAATCACGGCCTGGGCTCGCTGCTCGCGCGCCGTATCGTTGTCATCGCACGTAACCGACGCATCGCCACGCTCTCCATGTTCATTGCCGCCGGCAACTGGCGTATGCGAAGCATCGCCCAAAAGCTTGGTGCGCGGATGGCGTTCGCCGGCGGTCAGATAGAAGTGGAGCTAACGCTCGACCCTGCAACCGCAGTGACGCTCGCCGAGGAATAGTTGGTAGTCTGCGCAGCGAGAATGTTCTAGACGACCAGCCAATCTACTATTGGCACTTCTGCGACTTTACTCGTAATTCGTTGCGGGTCCGCACTTGAGTGGAATGCGGACTTCCGGAGGACGCTGCGCATCGGCTGTTTATGAGGACACGCCCGCTAAACCCATTCTGCATCATCGCTGGGACGGTCCGCCGCCGCCGGCGTTATCTCGCTGGGACGGTGGCTGACCTTGGAGGCGCAAACGCGACCACGATTCGTTCCGGAGACTTGGCCTCTGGCAGCGATGGCGATGGCGCGATTGCGCTCCGCCGTCGGCGCCATCGGCGGGCCGGAGGAGGCAATGACGGTGCGCGGCCAATCAAGCGAGCCGGTCGAGCTCAGACCCGGCATCAACGTGCGCGAGCAGGCGCGGATCGCCGAGATCGAGCAATGGGCGTGGCGGCGGGTGCGGGCGATGCGCGCGTTCTACACGCACCTCACGATCTTCGTCGGCATTATGCTCATTCTCTTCCTGGTCGATACCGCGACGGCCGGCCCAGTCTGGTTCTATATCCCGCTTTGCGCCTGGGGCCTCATCCTCGCGCTGCATGGCCTCCACGCCTATGACATGCTCCCCTGGACGACGCAGGGTTGGGAGCAGCGCAAAGTGCGCGAGCTCGTCATCAGCCGCCTGCGCGAGGAACGTGGGCTCGATGGCTGACGAGCTCGACTAAGCGGGCCTCACGATCAGCTGGCGACTCTGCAAGAACCGGGCGTTTTTGCGGCAA
This sequence comes from Allostellaceae bacterium, assembly GCA_035945115.1. Lineage (GTDB taxonomy): Bacteria > Pseudomonadota > Alphaproteobacteria > ATCC43930 > CGMCC-115725 > DAHUYF01. The sequence goes on along the minus strand of DASZAN010000016.1, from coordinate 26,023 downwards.
ATTCGATCGTTTCCAACACCGCCCCGGCCTAATCGTTTGTTAATCCGGAAGCGCTCACCTTTCGCCCGCCGCGTGCTGCCGCGGCGCTCGGCAAGAGGAGGGCGTGTGCGATGTCCACGGGCCTTTATATTTTTATGGGCGCAGGCGCGCTCATCGTCGTGTCGATCATTGCGATCTACAACGCGCTTGTCGCCGGCCGCCAGCAGGTCCAGAACGCCTGGTCGCAAATAACGGTACAGCTGAAGCGCCGCCATGACCTTATCCCCAATCTGGTGAACGTCGTCAAAGGCGCGATGCAGTCGGAGCAGTCGCAGCTCACGGCGGTGATGGCCGCGCGCAACCAAGCGATTGCCGCGACATCGCCGCAGCAATCGATTCGGGCGGAGAATGCGCTCACCGGCGCGCTGCGGGGTCTCTTTGCGGTCGTCGAAGCCTATCCGCAACTGCGTTCACAGGAGAATGTCTCGGCGCTGATGGAGGAACTCTCCGGCACCGAGAACAAGATCGCCTTCGCCCGCCAGCACTACAACGACGTCGTCCAGGCGCAGAACATCCGCGTGGCGTCGTTCACGGGTCTGCTCTTCGCGCGCCTCTTCGGGTTCAGTCCCGAGTCGATGTTCGAGGTCGGGTCTGAGGAGCGCGCCGCGATCGCCGCCGCGCCCGAGGTTCACCTCTAGAGACTGCGACAATGGCGTCCGGCGCACCTACGCTCATCAATACCGATTTCGCCACCGCGATTCAGCGAAACAAAGACAATACGCTTCTGCTGTTCGCGTTCCTGGTGGTGATCGCCGGCATCTTTGGTTACGTCCTCGGCTGGGGCGGCGGCATCATCCATGACATCTGGACGATGCCCGCCGCCAAGGTGTCACACCTGACGGCAGATTGGGTCGTTCGCGATCTCTTTTCGCTGCCGCCCCGGACGTCCGCCCTCTTTGGCGCGCTCGGCATGATGGCCACCGGCGCACTTTGGGGCGTGCTGACGCTGTTCCTGGGCGCCCATATCCTCGCCGCGTTCGTCGGTTCGCGCGATGCCAATGCCGCGCTGCCGGCGGAGCAACGCTTCATCAGTGTCGTCGAGGAAATGGCGATCGCAGCGGGCCTTCCGCCGCCACGCGCCATGATCGTCGACACCCCCGCGCTCAATGCCTTCGCGTCCGGTGCCTCGCCCGAGAGCGCCGTCATCACGATTACGCGCGGCTTGCTCCAAGCATGTTCCCGCGAGGAGTTGCAAGGCGTCATCGGACACGAGATGGGCCACATCGCCGACTACGACATCAGGTACAGCACCGTCGCGACCGCCATGGCGGGCGTGATTGTGCTCGTAGCCCATGCGCTTCGCGATCTCGGTCGCCGCCTGTGGGCTCCTCGAGACGCGGACGAAGTCGGTGGCGGCGCCGGTCCCTGGCGTCTTGTGCTCACCCTGGTGGTGGTCGCGGTGCTTGCTGTCGCCGTCATCGTCGCGCCGATTGCGGCTCGGCTCGTGCAGCTCGCCATCTCGCGGCAGCGGGAGTACCTGGCCGACGCGACTTCAGTGAAATTGACGCGAAACCCAGCGGGACTCATCGAGGCGCTGCAGCGCCTTCAACAGGGTGATACGGCCATCGCGCGGGCAGGCTCCCCCGTTGCCACTTTGTGCATCGCGGCGCCTGATGCGCTGTCGTCCGGTGACATCTTTTCAACGCACCCGCCGCTTGACGACCGTATTGCCCGGCTGCGGAACCTGGGCGGCGTCGCCGCTACTGAGGTCGCAGAACGCGCAGGCGCGACTGCGCCGCAGGCGATCGGATCGTCGATCGCCTAGTCGGCTTCCGCTGCCCTTTGCGCGCCAAGGGCGACGCGGTGTTGCACCTGCATCACGGTCGGCACCGCCAGGGCAAACGCGGCGGCGATGGCGAGGAAGACGCCGTGCGGCGCGTGCTGGTCGACGAGGGCGCCGAAGATCAGCGGCGCGGTCGAGGATCCCAGATCGAATCCAGAATAAACGAAGCCGAAGACGCTTCCCGTGCCGATGCCGGCGGCGGCGCGCCGCACCAGCACATCGCGCGACGGTGCGGTGATGCCGTTGGCAAAACCGGCGATAGCCATCAAGGGAACGACAAGCGCGCCGAGCCCTGGGATCACTGCGACGGCGAAGATGAGGAGCGCCGCCGTGGCGATGCCGCTCATGGCGACGCGGTGGTGATGACGCGTGCGATCGGCGAGGAACCCGCCGAGCGCGACCCCGGAGGCGGCGCCGACAAGGTACCCGCTGAGCCCCAGCGTCGCGGTATTGAGCGCTAGGCCGTAGCCTGAAGTGAGCGCGGTGATGGCGAAAGTCTGCATGCCGGAGCCGGCAAACGCCGTCATGGCGAAATAGCCGAAGGCCATGAGCACGACGGGCGCGCCGATCACGGCGAGATAGCGCGAACGCCGGGCGGCGGGCTTGCCCTCGCCGCCGCGCATCCGCCTCGGCTCCGCCAATAACGCGTGCTGCATCAGCAGCAGGACGGCAACGACGAGGCCGATCACGCCGACGGCCATGAGGGCAGATCGCCATCCGCCGAAAGCGGCGATGGCCGTCACCGCGATGGGCGCGCTTGCGTAGCCGAGCGATCCCGAGAGGCCATGGACGGCATAGGCGCGTCCGAGCCGTCGCTCGCTCACCTTGTGACTGAGGATGGCGAGATCCGCCGGATGAAACACGCTGTTGCCGAGTCCCGCGATGGACGCCAGCAGCAAGAGCATCCAATAGCTGCTGACGGTGCCGGCCAACGCGATCGCCGCGCCCAAGACGGCAAGGCCAGCGATCAGAAGGAGTGGTGCGCCGTAGCGATCGACGAGCACGCCTGCCGCGGCCTGACCCAGTCCCGACGCGATGTAGAAGAGCGTGACGACAAGGCCGAGCTCAGTGAAGCTCACGGCGAATTCGCGATGCAGAATGGGGAAGAGCGGCGGCAGCGCCAGCTGCAGCACGTGGCTCATGTAATGCGCCGCGCCGACCAGCGACATGATCGCGAAATCCCGCTCGCCTCGCTGCACTACCGCCTTTGCCATCGCTTTCCCATGCTAACTCTGGTCAATCTAACACGCCGGGAGGCTCACTCGCCTGAATGGCTGGTATGCGCGCGTGTTGCCATGTCGAGCTAACACCGACCATGGCGTCGAGGATTGAGCCTGCCGGGGAGAAGCGCTTCGCTCGCGATCGAAATATCGCCCGGAGGGGTTTGCCAAGCCTCCGTGCCGGTGCGGAAGATCCTCGTCATTCCTCCGCCTGCGCCGGACTGAGCCCGGGCGGGAAGAGGAGCGCCAGGGCTAGCGCCACGAGGGCGAGTGCGGCTGCCACCCAGTAGACCGGGTGGACGGATTGCGCCACCGCATCGGCGAGGCGCGCGATGGCGGCGGGACTGAGGGTCGCTCGCTCGCTCGCCTGCATGAGGTGCTCGACGACATCCGCCGCGCCCGGAAGCCGCATCGCCATGGCGGCGTTGAAGATGCCGCCGAAAAGCGCGGCGCCCAGCGCCTGGCCCAGCATGCGCATGAAAAGACCCATCGAGACGGCGACGCCGCGGCGGTTCCAGGCGACGCTCGTCTGCGCCGCGACGACAAAGGCGGTATTGCCGAAGCCCATGCCAAGGCCGACGACGAAGGCGCCGCATCCCGCCCAGAGCGGTCCGCGCGCCGGCTCCATCGCCGCGAGCGCAAGAGAACCGATGAGGAGCGCCGCGCCGCAGAGCGCGGCCATCGCGCGGTAAGAGCTTCGGGTAATGAGCCGGCCGAAGATGGTGGCGCCGACGGGCCAACCCACGGACATGGCGGTAAGCGCGAATCCCGCTACCAGCGCGCTTCGCCCCATCACGCCTTGGACGTAGGTCGGCAAAAACACCACGGTCGCCATCATCACGGTACCGATGGCGAGGCCGCCCAAATTGACCGCGGCAAGCACGCGCTGACGCCAGAGGTCGAGCGGCATCATCGGCTCCACCGCGCGCCGCTCATGCAAAAGCAAGGCGACGAGAGAAAGGAGGGAAAGACCGATGAGCGCCGCCACCAGGGTGCGGCCGAGCGCATTGGCCTGCGCCAGCGCCAAGATCAGCGTGCCGGAGGCGGCCATGAGCAGGATCGATCCCGCATAGTCGATGCTGTGCGGCCGCGGCAATTGATGCTCGTGGAGCGTCAGAGCGAGAATGATCATCGAGGCAAGACCGACGGGGAGATTGATCCAGAACACCGTCTGCCAGCCGACCTGCTGCACGAGAAAGGCACCGAGCAGGGGCCCCACGAGCGCGGCGATGCCGAACACGCTCGAGATGTAGCCGCCGACCCGCGCCCGGTCCTCTGCGCCATAGACATCGCCCAGGATCGTGGTTGCCACAGGCATGATGGCGCCGGCGCCCAAGCCTTGCAGCCCGCGGTAAAGCACCAGCGCCAGCATGCCCTGCGCAAAACCGCAGAGGCCGGAGCCGATGAGAAAGATCGCCGATCCGACGATGAGGACGCGCTTCCTGCCATAGAGATCGGCGAGCCGGCCATAAATCGGAATCGTCACCGCCTGGGCCAGCAGATAGGCGGCGAAGACCCAGCTCAGGAGATCGAGGCCGCCCAGCAATCCGACGATCGTCGGCATCGCTGTGGCGATGATGGTGCTCTCGACCGCCGCCATGAATACGGCCATGAGCGCGGCGATGAGAACCCAGCCGCGGCGCGTGCGCGGTGCCGTCAAGGATGCGGCCGTCATGCGTGCCCCTTACGAAAAGGCGGTGATCACGTCATACTCCGCGGCACGCTACAAACGCCGCTTGCGGATGCGAGCCTTGCGACGCTTGCCGTCTGCCGGTCAGCCCGGCAGGATAGCGCCGCCCCGGAAGCTCGCGAAGGCAGCGGCGCGCGGTACTGGCGCGCGGAGAAAAAACCGTATATCAGATGAACTTGGCACGCATTGTTTGCGTGCAGTGTGAGGCGTACATGGCGCAACGATGGACCCCCGATAGCTGGCGCAGCCGTCCCATCAAGCAAGTGCCGGACTATCCGAACGAGGCCGATCTCGAAACGGTCGAAGCGACGCTCCGCAATTATCCGCCGCTGGTCTTTGCCGGCGAGGCGCGGCGCTTGAAGCAGGCGCTTGCCGACGTGGCGGCGGGCCGTGCCTTCCTGCTCCAGGGCGGCGACTGCGCCGAGAGCTTCGCGGAGTTCCATCCCAACAACATCCGCGACACGTTTCGTGTGCTGCTGCAGATGGCCATCGTACTCACCTACGGAGCGGCTTGCCCCGTGGTGAAGGTGAGTCGTATGGCGGGCCAGTTCGCGAAGCCGCGCTCCGCCGATACCGAGACGCAAGCGGGCGTGACGCTCCCCTCCTACCGCGGCGACATCATCAACGCGATGGAGTTCAGCGCCGAGGGTCGGCGGCCCGATCCCAAGCGCATGATCCAGGCCTTTAGCCAGGCCGCCGCCACGCTCAACCTGCTGCGCGCCTTCGCGCAAGGCGGTTACGCCGACCTGCACCGGGTCCATAGCTGGAACCAGGGCTTCGTCGCCAGCAGTCCGGCGGGCGAGCGTTATCAGGAGCTCGCCGGCCGTTTGACGGAGACGCTCGACTTCATGGCGGCGTGCGGCCTCACCTCGGAGACGACGCCGCAAATCCGCGAGACCGACCTCTTCACCTCGCACGAGGCGCTGTTGCTGCCGTACGAGCAGGCGCTGACGCGCGTCGATTCGACGAGCGGCGACTGGTACGACTGCTCGGCGCACATGCTCTGGATCGGCGATCGCACGCGCCAGGCGGAGGGCGCCCATGTCGAGTTTCTGCGCGGCGTCAAGAACCCGATCGGGCTCAAATGCGGACCGAGCCTCGATCCCGCCGATCTGCTGCGGCTCATCGACATGCTCAATCCCGAGAACGAGCCGGGGCGGCTCACCCTCATTGCCCGCATGGGCGCGGAGAAGGTCGAAGCGAAGTTGCCGCCGCTCATCCGCGCGGTCGCGCGCGAAGGCCGCAAGGTCGTGTGGTGCTGCGATCCCATGCACGGCAACACGATGACGTCCTCGACGGGCTACAAGACTCGTTCCGTCGAGCGCATCCTCTCCGAGGTCAAGGGCTTCTTCGCGGTCCATGCGGCGGAAGGAAGCTACGCCGGCGGCGTTCACTTCGAGATGACCGGTCAGGACGTGACGGAATGCATTGGCGGCGCGCAGGCGATCACGGAGACCGGGCTCGGCGACCGCTACCACACGCATTGCGACCCGCGGCTCAATGCGAGCCAGGCGCTCGAGCTCGCTTTCCTTCTCGCCGAGGCACTCAAGACGAAGCGCGCGGGCGCAGCCCGGCCGCGCGCCGCCATCGCCTATTGATCGCGCGGGAGATCGCGCATGCAGCCTGAGCCCAAGGATCTCCCGCGGCTCACCGACAGCTATTTTCTCCGCACCAAGGAGATCGTCGGCCGCTTCGGCGACAAGGAGGTGACCTACGCCGTCTTCATGCGGCGGCCGGTGATCTGCACGCCGCGGCTCATGCTGGAGTTTCTCGACCGCATGGCCGAGGAGCGGCGGACGAAATTCACGATCGAGCTCAATTACGAGGAAGGCCAATGGGTCGGCGCCGGCGAGGCGCTCGCCTATATTTCCGGTTCGCTCTATCACCTCGTCGATCTCGAGACCATCTACCTGCAGAAGCTCGGTCCCGCCTGCGTCGCCGCCTACAACGCCTACGCTATGTGCGTCGACCTGCCGAAGACGGCGTTCCTCGCCATGGATGCGCGCCACTGCGCCGGCGCGGAAATGGCGGAGATGATGGCCTACGCCGCCTCAGTCGGCGCCGCGGCCGCGAAGCAGGAAGTGGGCGCGCTCGGCTTCGTTGGCAACGCCACCGATGCGACGGCAAGCTTCTTCGGCAACGAGAAGGGCCAGGGGACGATGCCGCATGCGCTCATCGGCTATGCCGGCTCGACCTTGCGCGCTGCCGAGATGTTCCACGAAGCCTTTCCCGAGGAGCCGCTCACCGTGCTCGTCGACTATTTCGGGCTTGAGGTCACGGACGCGCTCGCGGTGTGCCGCCGCTTTCCCGATCTCGCCGCGCAAGGGCGGCTTGCCGTGCGCCTCGACACCCATGGCGGCCGCTACATCGAGGAGCTCGATCTCGCGCAGTCCTATGACGTGCTCGAGCGGCACGCGCCGCAAGCGGTCCGCGGCTATCGGACGGAGGCGGAGCTGCGCTATCTCGTCGGCACGGGCGTTTCGGCCGCGGCGATCTGGCATGTGCGCCAGCGGCTCGACGGTGCCGGTTTTGCCAAGGCCAAGATCGTCGCGAGCTCGGGCTTCACGCCCGCCAAATGCCGGATGATGGCGGTGGCCGGCGCGCCCATCGACGTGGTCGGCACCGGGTCATATCTGCCGGAGATTTGGACCGAGACCTATGCGACGGCCGATATTGTCGCCTATGACGGCACGCAGCTCGTCAAGCGGGGGCGCGAGTTCCTCATCCGCAAGCGCCCGGCGTCGGGCGATTGACGGTTGGGCTTACGGACACCAAGTTATGCTCAGCATAAGCATAAAGGGGCGCGCATGAGCGCCAGCACCGACCGTCTCACCATCGCCGCGGCGCAGCTCAATCCGACCGTGGGCGACATCGCCGGCAATATTGCCAAGCTGCGGCGGGCGCGCGCCGAAGCGGCGCGGCACGGCGCCGATCTCATTGTTGCCCCCGAGCTCTATCTCGCGGGCTACCCGCCGGAAGACCTGGTGCTGAAGCCCGCTTTTGTCGCGGCGTGCCAGGCTGCGGTGCGCGAGCTCGCGGCGGAGACGGCGCAGGGCCCGGCGATCATTCTCGGCACACCCTGGCAGCAGGACGGCACGCGCTACAATGCCGCTGTCTTGCTCGATGGCGGCAAGATCGCGGCGCTCCGCTTCAAACACGATCTGCCCAATTACGGCGTCTTCGACGAGAAACGCGTGTTCCGCGCGGGACCGGCGCCCGGGCCGGTCGCCTTCCGCGGCGTCCGTCTCGGCCTCATGATCTGCGAGGACATGTGGACGCCCGACAGCACGGAGGCGCTGCAGGAAACGGGCGCCGAGCTGCTCATCGTCATCAACGGCTCGCCCTTCGAAAGCGACAAGCGCGACGAGCGCCTCTCGCTCGCCGTGGCGCGCGTCAAGGAAAGCGGGCTGCCGCTCCTTTACGTGAACCAAGTGGGGGGCCAAGACGAGCTCGTCTTCGACGGCGCATCCTTCGCGATCGACGCCGCATGCCAACTGCGCGTTCAGGCGCCCGATTGGCGTGAAGCGGTGGTCCCGACCGTCTGGCGGCGCGTCGACGGCGTGGGCTGGACGATCGAGCCCGGTTCGATGACGCGGCCGACGGAAGGCCTTTCCGCCACATATCAGGCGATGGTGCTGGGCCTGCGCGACTATGTCGAGAAGAACCGCTTTCCCGGCGTTGTGCTCGGCCTTTCCGGCGGCATCGATTCGGCGCTCTCGGCGGCGGTGGCGGTCGACGCGCTCGGTGCCGATCGCGTCCACTGCGTGATGATGCCGTCGCCCTATACCTCGGGCGAAAGCCTCGATGATGCAGCCGAAGTGGCGCGCCGGCTCGGCGTCGATCTCCGCAGCATCAGCATCGAGCCAGCGATGCAGGCGTTCGCCGAGATGACGGCGCCCTCCTTTGCCGGGCGTGCCGCCGACATCACCGAGGAGAACATTCAATCGCGCGCCCGCGGTGTGACGCTGATGGCGCTCTCCAACAAATTCGGCTGGATGGTGCTCTCGACCGGCAACAAATCGGAGATGTCGGTGGGCTATGCGACGCTTTACGGTGACATGTGCGGCGGCTACGCGGTGCTGAAGGACGTCTACAAGATGACGGTCTTCGCACTCGCGCGTTGGCGCAATGAGCATCGCCCGGCGGGTTTGCTGGGTCCTGCCGGCGTCGTCATCCCCGAGCGCGTCATCACCAAGCCGCCCTCCGCCGAGCTCAAGCCCAATCAGACCGATCAGGACACACTCCCGCCCTATGATGTGCTCGACGCCATTCTCGAATGCCTCATCGAGCACGAGATGACGGTTGTGGAGATCGTCGCGCGCGGGCATGACGAGAATACGGTGCGTACGGTCTGGCGCATGCTCGACCGCGCCGAATACAAGCGCCGCCAGGCACCACCCGGCGTCAAGCTGACGCGCCGCGCCTTCGGCCGCGACCGCCGCTATCCCATCACCAACGCCTTCCACGACAACGGGCCAACACCGGTGCAGGATCCCGGCGAGACGTCGCGCGCGCCCGCGCCGGTGGTGACGTAAGCGCGGTCAGGCTCGTGGCGCTCGTCCTCTACAACACGCTGACGCGCCGCAAGGACCCGTTCACGCCGCTCGATGCCGCGAATGTGCGGATGTATGTCTGCGGCCCGACAGTCTACGACTATGCCCATATCGGCAATGCGCGGCCGGTGATCGTCTTCGATGTGCTCTATCGCCTGCTGCGCCACTCCTACGGCGCCGAGCATGTGCGCTACGTGCGCAACATCACGGACATTGACGACAGGATCATCGCCGCGGCGAAGGAGAACGGCGAAGACATTCGTGCCCTTACCGAGCGCACGGTGCGCATCTTCCACGAGGATGTGGCGGCGCTCGGCGCCTTGCCGCCCGACATCGAGCCGCGCGCCACCGAGTACGTGCCCGAGATGGTGGCAATGATCGAGACGCTCATCGCCTCCGGTCATGCCTATGTCGCCGAGGGTCACGTGCTCTTCGCCGTCGCCAGCATGAGCGATTACGGCCGCCTCTCGCGCCGCTCGCGCGACGAGATGATCGCTGGCGCGCGCGTCGAGGTGGCGCCCTACAAGCGCGATCCCGCCGATTTCGTGCTGTGGAAGCCGTCGACGCCTGAGCAGCCGGGCTGGGAAAGCCCGTGGGGCCGCGGGCGGCCGGGCTGGCACCTCGAATGCTCAGCGATGAGCGAGCGGCATTTGGGCGAGACCTTCGACATCCATGGCGGCGGCATCGATCTCATCTTTCCCCACCATGAGAATGAGATCGCCCAAAGCGTCTGTGCGCACAATGGCAAGCCCTTCGTCCGCTACTGGCTCCACAACGCCTTCGTCACCGTCGAGGGCGCGAAGATGGCGAAGTCGCTCGGCAATTTCCGTACCATCCGCGATGTGCTCGCCGAGGCGCCCGGCGAAGCCGCGCGCTATGCCATGCTGATGAGCCATTATCGCGATCCCCTCGATTGGACGAGCGATCGCCTCGCCGAGGCAAAGCGCGCCCTCGATCGCTTCTATCTCGCGCTCCGCTCGGTCGAGGATGTGCCGACGGCAAGCGCCGCGGCGCTGCCACCACCCTTCGCCGCGGCGCTTGAGGACGACCTCAACACGCCGCTCGCGCTCGCCGCGCTGCATGACGTGCTGACCGCGATCAACAAATCAGCAGATCCGGTGGAGCGGCGCCGGCTGAAGGGCGAGCTCCTGGCGAGCGGGGCGCTTCTCGGTCTTCTCCAGCAAGACCCGCAAGCATGGCTCAAGGGCGGCGACGGCGAGGCGCAACGTATCGAGGCGCTCATCGCTGCGCGCAAGGCGGCGCGGCGTGCCAAGAATTTCGCCGAAGCCGACAAGATTCGCTTTCAGCTCGCGACGGAAGGAATTGTGTTGGAAGATAAACCCAACGGCACCACCGAATGGCGGCGGCAGAGCTGATGCTTCGAGAGCTGCGCACGCGGACCCCCCACCCCAACCCTCCCCCTCAAGGGGGGAGGGGATTGGAAGCATGTTCGGTGCCGAGTTCTTCCCCCTCCCCCCTTGAGGGGGAGGGAGGGGAGGGGGGTAAAGCCACGCTCCATCCTCGCAAGCACATCACATGACCCGCGAGCGTCTCTATCTCCTCGACACCACCTTGCGCGATGGGGCGCAGACCCAGGGCGTCGATTTCAGCGTGCAGGACAAGCACACGATCGCGCTCGCGCTCGACCGCATCGGTATCGACTATGTCGAAGGCGGCTGGCCCGGCGCCAATCCAACCGATAGCAGCTTCTTCTCGGCGCCGCCGCGGCTTTCCCGCGCGAAGCTTACGGCGTTCGGCATGACGAAGCGCTCCGGCCGCAGCGCCGCCAACGATCCCGGCCTCGCCGCCGTGCTCGATGCCAAATGCTCGGGCACCTGTCTCGTCGGTAAGAGCTGGGACTTCCATGTGACGCTCGCGCTCGGCATTACGCTTGAGGAGAATCTCGCGCTCATCCGCGAGTCGATCGCCGCGACGGCGGCGCGCGGCGAGGCGATGTTCGATGCCGAGCACTTCTTCGACGGCTACAAGGCCGATCCCGGTTATGCGCTCGCGTGCTTGAATGCCGCAGGGGAGGCCGGCGCGCGCTGGCTTGTGCTCTGCGACACCAATGGCGGCACCTTACCCCATGAGGTGGAGCGGATCGTCGCCGCGGTAGTGAAGGAGATTCCCGGCAAGAAACTCGGCATTCACGCGCATAACGACACCGAGAACGCGGTCGCCAACAGCCTCGCCGCGGTCCGCGCCGGCGTCCGCCAAGTGCAGGGCACGCTCAACGGCTTGGGCGAGCGGTGCGGCAATGCCAATCTCGTCTCGCTGATCCCAACGCTGGCGCTCAAACCCGAGTATGCGGCACGCTTCGAGATCGGCGTGGATGCCGATGCGCTTCGGCATCTGACGCAGACCTCGCGGCTGTTGGACGAGCTTCTGAACCGCGCGCCCAATCGGCATGCTGCGTACGTCGGGAACTCGGCCTTCGCCCACAAAGCCGGGCTGCATGTCGCCGCCGTCGAGAAGGACCCCCGCACCTACGAGCACATCGCGCCCGAGCTCGTCGGCAACCAGCGGCATATTCTGGTGTCGGACCAGGCCGGCCGCTCCAACATCCTCTCGCGCCTGCGCGAGGCGGGGCTCGAGCTCGATCCGCGCCATCCCAAGGTGGCGCAGCTCGTCGAGCAGGTGAAGGAACGCGAGTTCCAAGGCTATGCCTATGACGGCGCGGAGGCGAGCTTCGAGCTCCTGGCACGGCGCGCCATCGAGGGCGTGCCTGACTTCTTCAAGCTGCAGAGCTTCCGCGTCATCGACGAGCGGCGCTGGAATGCGCGGGGCGAGCTCATCACCTTGTCGGAGGCGACGATCAAAGTCGAAGTGGCGGGACAAACGCTGATGACGGTCGCCGAAGGCAACGGTCCCGTCAATGCGCTCGATACGGCACTGCGCAAGGCGTTGACGCCCGTCTTTCCCGAGCTCGAGAGCATCCGCCTCACCGACTACAAGGTGCGGATACTCACGCCGCAGGAAGGAACCAAGGCGGTGACGCGCGTCATGATCGAAACGAGTGACGGCGCGGGCGAGCGCTGGTCGACGGTGGGCGTCTCCACCAACGTGATCGACGCCTCCTACAACGCGCTCCACGACAGCCTCACCTACAAGCTCTGGCGCGCCGGACGGCGCGGGTAGCGCCGCGCCGTGGCGGGAACTGATCGGCGCCGGTTGGCGGCGCAGGGTGGCCCCACGATCATCCTGGTGCAACCGCAGCTCGGGGAGAACATCGGCACCGCCGCGCGCGCCATGTTCAATTGCGGCTTGACCGGGCTCCGCCTGGTGAAGCCGCGGGACGGCTGGCCCAACAAGAAAGCGATCGCCGCCGCGAGCGGCGCCGATCTCGTGCTCGACAAGGCGGCGGTCTTTGACACGGTCGAAGCCGCCATCGCCGATCTCCGCCATGTCTACGCCACCACCGCGCGCGACCGCTTCATGGTGAAGCGCATCCTGACGCCGCGGCGGGCGACGGCGGAGATGCGGCAATTCATGGGCGCGGGCGAAGCCTGCGGCATTCTCTTCGGTCCCGAGCGAACCGGGCTCGTCAATGACCACATTGCGCTCGCGGATACGGTGCTGACCGTGCCGCTCAATCCCGCCTTCTCCTCGCTCAACCTCGCGCAAGCGGTCTTGCTCGTTGGCTATGAATGGTACACCTCCGGCGATGAGACGCCCGAAGACCAGCTCGTCACCGGCCATTCCAAGCCTGCCACCAAGGAAGAGCTGCTGCGGTTCTTCGGCCATTTCGAGGAAGAGCTCGACCGCAGCGGCTTCCTGCGCACGAGGGACAAACGGCCGGGCATGATCCGCAACCTCCGTAATTTCTTTCAACGCGCCCAGCCGACGGCCCAGGAGTTGCGGACGCTTCACGGCGTCATCACCGCCTTCGTCGGGCCGCGCAACCGCGCCGTCCCCGCCGCACCACGCAAGCGTGGGCGCGTTTGACAGCGACGCGGCAATCACTATAGTGGCGCGCTTCCATTCCCGAGAAAGCGGGTCTTTGGCCCCGTCCTGCGCTTTGCGCGGGACCTATCGGGACAACAACAACCCATAACGGGATCAACGACATGAGCAAGCGAGTAGGGTCGAAGTACAAGATCAACCGACGCCTCGGCGTCAATCTCTGGGGGCGCTCGAAGAGCCCCTTGAACCGCCGGGATTACGGGCCCGGCCAGCACGGCCAGCGGCGCAAGAAGCCGTCCGATTTCGGCACGCAGCTCATGGCCAAGCAGAAGCTCAAGGGCTACTACGCCAATATCGGCGAGCGCCAATTCCGGCGCCTCTACGAAGAGGCGTCGCGGCGACGCGGCGACACCGGCGAGAACCTGATTGAGCTCTTGGAGCGCCGTCTCGATGCCGTCGTCTACCGGATGAAGTTTGCGCCGACGCCCTTTTCGGCGCGCCAGTTCGTCAACCACGGCCACATCCGCGTCAATGGGCGCCGCGTCAACATCGCCTCTTACCTGGTGAAGGACGGCGACATTGTCGAGGTCAAGGACAAGTCGAAGCAGCTGGCAATCGTGCTCGAGGCGTCGAAATCGACCGAGCGCGACGTTCCCGACTACCTCCAAGTCGACCACGACAAGATGCGGGGCAGCTTCGTCCGCGCCCCCAAGCTCGCCGACGTGCCCTATCCTGTATCGATGGAACCCAACCTGGTGGTCGAGTTCTATTCGCGCTGAGTTCGTCCGCGACGGTGTATGGTGGCTGTAGGCGCTCTCGAAGTCCGTGCGAGGGAGTGCGTAAGCGACTAATTTCCTCGACGACAAGGTATGGAGGGTGCACCATCTGATATCGCCAGCTTTGTGCAGGGGCACGCTGGTGACTGAGAGACCGTCTCCCGCCGGCAAATGAGAGCCGCGCTCTCGCCATTGCGAAGGCCCGAGGGCGTCCATGTTCGATGCAAGGCACTGGCGAGAAAGAGCCGAAGAAGCACGAGTTCACGCCGGGGAGATGACCGAACCATCTGCCCGCGAAATGATGCTCAGGATCGCGGAGGACTATGAGAAGCTCGCGCTTCGAGCGGAGGCGCGGGAGATTGGTATAATTCCGACTTCTTTACCGCCAGGCTCACGTCCGGCAAGCCGAACCTGATAGGGCCGGCGCCGAGACGCTGCTTTCTACATTTGCAACGAGCCGAACGTCTTTCACAGACTTCGGCGCGCGCATTGCTCGACGCTGACTGGCAGCGCCGGTTCTTTCGCTTTCATCCGCCTTGCCTTTCGTGCGCTGACGTACCATTCTTATTGGCATCAGGCTCTGCTTCGGCGCTTGCCGCATCGCCTCTCGTGGCGTTTCTCCAAGATGATCCATGAGGCCGATACTTGATCGCTCCGCGCGTGGTCGCGCGAGATGGTTGAACGCATCCAAGGAGGCCGATATGGCTGTTGGCACGGTTAAATGGTTCAATGCGCAAAAGGGTTTCGGGTTCATTCAGCCGACCGATGGGGGTAGGGACGTTTTCGTCCATATTTCGGCGGTCGAGCGTGCTGGGCTCAATTCCCTGCATGAAGGACAGAAGGTCCGCTTCGAGATTGTCGAGAACCGCGGCAAGCAAGCGGCTGATCACTTGTCGCTTGCCGACTGAACACCTGTCAGCACACCGGCTTCTGCGGCGTGACCATGAAACCCGCAGAGGGGGTGCTCGGAGACGATGTATGCAAGTCTTCGTCCGCGATAATGACATCAATGCGGCATTGCGCGTGCTCAAGAAGAAGATGCAGCGCGAAGGGACGTTTCGCGAGATGAAGCTGCGCCGGTCCTACGAGAAACCTTCGGAGCGTCGCGCACGCCAAAAAGCCGAAGCCGTGCGCCGCCACCGCAAGATGTTGCGCAAGCGAATGGAGCGAGAGGGATACTGAGGTCGCCTGTTATCTGTTCCCGATTGGCGCTCGAACCGCAGGAGAACGATCGATGAGTAAGGGCGACGGACTGAGCGAAGCGCGCCGCAGGGCGAACGAGCTGCTGGGACAGAAGGAAGCCGAGCGCACTGCCACCCGCGACAAGGAGCGAGAGGCGCAAGACGCGAAAATCGCGCGGTTGCGCGCACTACGCCTCGCCAAGGAAGCCGACGAGAAAGCCGCCGGGCCGGCCTCAAGGCAACGAAAAAAGGGCGACGACGAGCGCTGAGTGCCGGCACGCTCGTCATGTCATGCGCAATGCTGCGTCGCAGCAGCTTCCGGCGAAGGCAAGGAATTTTCACCATGGCCGAGCACGTCACAAGCGGAACAGTGCGTGAGATCGAGGCCTGTCGTCAGATGGCGGAGAGCTGCCGAGAGATGGCCGCCGTGAGCCGTCGCCCCGGCCCTCTCATTAACCGTGCCGAAGCCTATGAGGCGCTCGCGCTCGCGCGAGGCGACAAACCGCCCGAGATAGGTTGAGCGCATGGAACAGAGACACCCACACGCCGGCGCCACGTACCGCGTTATACGCGCGAACGATCAAACGTTCGGGGTCGAGGTGACCATTCCAGAGACGCATCCAACGACGGTCACCAGTTTCCCCACGCTCTCGGCGGCGGAGGCGTGGATTTCGGCTCACAAACAGCGCGTGGCAGATCGCATCTCTCTGAGCGCCGCGAAATGGCGAAAAAAACGCTCGTTCTAGATGCGGTCCGCGGCTTTGGCTGGGCCTCAGGGCAAGGGTCGCATGTTCCGCTGAGCGAATAGCGGAACTCCGGCGATCCCGCCTATTCTAGGGGGAGGCACCGCCAAACCCTCGGGATCGCCATGCTCTGGCTACAGATCGCGATCATCTTTCTCCTCATCCTCTTGAACGGCTTTTTCGCCATGGCCGAGATGGCCGTGGTCTCCGCGCGCAAAGCGCGGCTGCAGCACGCCGCCAATCTCGGTCGCGACGGTGCCCGCGTCGCGCTCGATCTGAAGCGCGATCCCGGACGCTTTCTCTCGACGGTACAGATCGGCATTACCGTCATCGGCGTGCTGGCGAGCGTGTTCGGCGGCGCCACCCTCGCCGATACCCTGGCGCAGTATTTGGAGATGCGGGGCGGGACGCTCGGCCATTACGCCACCACCATCAGCTTCGCCGCGGTGGTGATCGTGATCTCTTATCTGACGCTGGTCCTGGGCGAGCTCGTGCCGAAGCGGCTCGCGCTAAGCCGGCCCGAATTCATCGCCGCGCGGCTCTCGCGCCTCTTGCAGGTGATGGCCAAGATCGCCCGCCCGGTCGAGCGGCTGCTCAGCGTTTCGAGTAACCTCGTCTTGCGCATCGGACCGACACGGCCGAGCGAGCCGCCGCCGGTGACGGAAGAGGAGATCACTCTGATGCTGCGCGAGGCGACCGCGGCTGGGCATTTTCAGGCGGCGGAGACGGCGATCGTGCAGATGGTGTTTCGCCTCGGCGACCGCCGCGTCAGCGCGGTAATGACGCCGCGCACGCAAGTCGAGTGGCTCGATGTCGAGGACAGCGAGGAAGAGAACCGCCGCAAGATCCGTGACAGCGACTATTCACGCTTCCCTGTGGTTGTCGGCGGCCCGGAGCAGGTGCTGGGGATCGTCCAGGTGAAGGATCTCCTGACGGCGCTGCTGGCGGCGCGCCCCTTCGATATCCGCGCGGCGGTGCGTCCGCCGATTTATCTGCCCAACACCGTGACCGCCTTGCGTGCGCTCGAGATCTTCAAGAAATCGGGAACGCCGATGGCCCTTGTCGTCGATGAATACGGCGACTTCGAGGGGGTGGTGACGCTGCACGACATCCTGCAGTCGCTGGTCGGCGACATCGCCGATCCGACCGATGCCGGGAGCCAAACGGTGGTGCGGCGCGACGACGGCTCGTGGCTCGTCGACGGCATGGTGGCGATCGACGAGATCAAGGACCTGACCGGTCTCACGCTGCTCCCGGGCGAGGAAACCGGTGACTTCCAGACCTTGGGCGGCTTCATGATGGCGCGCATAAATCGCGTGCCAGCAGTGGGCGATCACATCGCCGTCAAAGGATTTCGCTTCGAGATCGTCAACATGGACGGGCGGCGCGTCGATCGCGTGCTGCTAATTCCGCCGAAGCCAGGCCGGGGCTTGCGCAAGGACCAGCCACGGCCCAATTGAACCGAGCGAGCCCGAGGAACACAGATGGCCACCACTGTCCTTCCCACTCTTTTCCTGTCCCACGGCGCGCCGACCCTGGCGCTCGACCCGGGCGAGACCGGCGACGCCTGGCGCAAGCTGGCGGCGGAGTTGCCGCGGCCCAAGGCGATCCTCTGCGTCTCCGCGCATTGGATGACCGCGGAGCCGGCGCTGAGCGCACCGGCGCAGAACGAGACGATCCACGATTTTTACGGTTTTCCTGAGCCGCTCTATCGCATGCACTACGATCCACCGGCCACACGCGAGCTTGCCAGTCGTGGCAAGGCGCTACTGGAAAACGCCGGCATCAATGCCGCCCTCGACATGAAGCACGGGCTCGATCACGGCGCGTGGGTCCCGCTCGGGATCATGTATCCCGATGCCGATATCCCGACGAGCCAGCTCTCGATCCAGCTCGATCGCGACGCTGCCTGGCATTACCGCCTCGGCGCGGCGTTGAAGCCGCTGCGGAACGAAGGTGTCTTGATCCTCGCCAGCGGCGGTGCCGTACACAACCTGCGCGCGCTCTCGCGCGAGGGCGGGCCGGCACTCGACTGGGCACGGGAATTCGACGAGTGGCTTGCCGACGCGCTTACCGAGGGCCGTACGCCCGAGCTTCTCGACTGGACGACCCGCGCTCCCTTCGCCCATCTTGCGCAGCCCTCGCCCGATCATTTCCTGCCGCTCTTCGTGGCCTTGGGTGCGGCGGGCGAGGGTGGGCGAGCGGTGCGGATCCATCAGGGCTTTGCGCTCGGGAGCCTCAGCATGGCCGGATTCAAGTTTACCTAGAATTTTCGCGCCCGTTCACTCGTCTTTTACCAATGTCCCGTTAGAGACTCTCTGTCGCCGAGGTGTGTGAGGCGGGAGCGTGGCAGTTGGGACGGCGCGCAAGAGCTTTGCCTGGAAGCTCATCCTTCCGGTACCCGGGACGATCGGCCTCCTCATGCTGGGCGCCGTCTGGTTCATCCCGCGTTGGGTCGAGCAGAGCGCGGTCGAGCGCGCCACGGCGAGCGCCCGGCTAACCATCGGCATCTTTCGCACGCTGCGCGCCTACTACACCGAGAGCGTCGTGAGCCGGCTGGTGCCAAGCGGCCACGCCAAGGCCCTGGTCGACTACCACAATGTCGAGGGTGCCATCCCTCTGCCGGCGACATTCATCTACGACATGAGCGCCAGGCTGGAAAAGGAGGACACGCGCATCCGGCTTTACAGCGCCTATCCCTTCCCCAATCGCAAGGACCGCAAACTCGATCCCTTCCAGGACGAGGCGTGGCACTATCTCAATAGCAATCCGGAGGGCATCTTTACGCGTCGAGAGATGCTCAACGGCCAACCGGTCCTTCGCGTGGCGTTGCCCGACCGTATGGTGGCCCAGACCTGTGTCGACTGTCACAATGGCCTGGCGGACTCGCCGAAAAAGGATTGGAAGATCGGCGACGTGCGCGGCGTGCTCGAAGTCGACGCGGCGATCGGTGCCGATCTCGCGCAAGGACGCGCGCTCAGCAATACGTTGCTGGCGATCCTCGGCGGCAGCGGCGTGCTTCTGGCGCTTCTCGCCACTCTCATGGCGCGCGGCGTGTCGCGGCCGCTGATCAAGCTTGCCGACGCCATGCGCAGGCTGGCGGCTGGCGACAAGGCGGCGCTCAAGCTCGATGTCAATCGCCAGGACGAGATCGGGGCGATGGCCGAGGCGCTAACGGTCTTCCATCAAAACGCACTCGAGGTGGACCGTCTGCAGCAAGAGCAGCAGCGGCTGCGCGAGGAGGGTGACGCCGAACGAAAGGCGGCGCAGCGCGAGATCGTCGATCAGTTCCGCACGCGCCTGTTGAAGGTGATCGAGGAGGTAGCGAGTGCCGCCGAGCGCGTGCGCACGACGGCGGAAAGCCTAGGGGCCACCACCGGCGATCTCAGCCGCCGCGCGGTCGCGGTGGCGGCGGCGGCGGACCAAGCAGGGAGCAATGTGCAGGCGATCGCAGCCGGGATCGAGGAGCTGTCGCGCTCCATCGATGGGATCGCCCAACAAACCGGCCAATCGAACGCCGCCGCGACGGACGCGGTCAATCAGGCGCAGCGCACCGACGGCTCGATGAAGAGCCTCAGCGAGACCGCGCAAAAGATCGGGCAGGTGGTGTCGCTCATCAGCGAGATCGCAAGCCAAACCAACTTGCTGGCGCTCAACGCGACGATCGAAGCAGCACGCGCCGGCGAAGCCGGCAAGGGATTTGCCGTGGTTGCCTCCGAGGTGAAGTCGCTCGCCAACCAGACCGCCAAAGCGACCGAGGACATCACGAGTCAAGTGCGCGGCGTCCAGGACGCGACGCATGGCGCCGCGAGCGCCATCGATGGCATCGGCCGGCGCCTCACGGCAATCAACGAGGTGACCACCTCGATCGCCGCTGCCGTCGAGGAACAGGGCGCGGCGACGCGCGGTATCGCCAAGAACGCGCAGCAGGCGGCGACGGGCGCAGCCGACGTCTCCGCCAATATCCGCGGCATCCATCAGGCGGCTGAAGAGAGCAACACCGCGACCTCGCAATTCCTCCAGGTGACGCGCTCGCTTGCCGACAACGCGCAGCGGCTGCGCGAGGACACCGAACGGTTCCTGGGTCAGCTCCAGGCCGGCTGACTCTTCCGCGCGGCACGGGTCTTGATGCGCCGCCGCTCCCGCGGCAATGTCGCGCCAAGGCAAGAGTGGGAGGAAGCAGATGGCGTTCATTCTCGATTCCGTCGATCCGGCAAAGGCAGGGTTCGATACGCGCGTGCTCGATCGCCTGTGCCGGGTGATCGACGGCCATATCGCGGAGAAGCGCTATCCCGGCGCGCAAATCGCGCTCGCACGGCACGGCGAGCTCGCGCTCTTCCGCAGCTTCGGCCAGGCGCGGCTCGAGCCATCGCCGGTGCGGGCGAGCGACGACACGCTGTGGCTTCTCTATTCAAATACCAAGGTGGTGACGGCCGCGGCGATGTGGGTGCTGGTGGAAGAGGGGGCGCTCACCTTCCATGATGCCATCGCCGATCACGTTCCCGAGTTCGCCCGGCACGGCAAGCGCGACATCACCTTGCTGCAGGTGCTGACGCATCAGGGTGGCTTCCCCTCGGCCGGCATGGACATCCCGGCCTCGGCCTGGGAGGACCATGCGGAACTGCGGCAGCGGGTCTCAGACTTCACCCTCGACTGGACGCCGGGCTCGCGTGTCGAGTATCACCGGCTCGCCGCCCATTGGGTCTGCGCCGTGCTCATCGAGGCGGTGACCAAGATGGATTTCCGCGACTTCATCCGCCAGCGGGTGGTGAAGCCGCTTGGCCTCGAAGGCGAGCTTTATGTGGGCGTGTCGGACAGCGGCGGCGAGCGCGCCGCGGAGATGCACGCGCCTTCCGAGGACGGCAGCAAGCAGCTGCGTCTCGTCCATGAGAACACTCAGGCATGGCGTCGCGCCGGTGTGCCCGGCGGCGGCGGCTTCGCCACGGCGCGCGCCGTGGCCGCCTTCTATCAGGCGCTGGCGCATGGCGGCAGCCTCAAGGGCGCGCGCCTCGTCTCGCCGCGGATGATCGAGTACGTGACGCGCAACTTCACCGGCGAGCGCGTCGACGCCTATATGGGCATGCCGATGCATCGCGGGCTCGGCCCCCATTCGCGCGGCGTGACGCCCGGCATTCGCGGCTTGGGCTCGCTCGCGTCACCCACAACCTTCGGCCATGGCGGCGTCGGCTCGTCCTATTGCTGGGCCGATCCCGAGACCGGCGTCTCCTTCGCCTATATCACCAATAGCCGGGTGCCCGATCCCTGGCATTCGCGCCGGCTCGACATCGTGAGCAACCTCGTCCACGCGGCGATCGCCGACATGGACGGGCGGTACTAGCGCCGGCAATAAAAAACGCGCCCCGCTTTGCAGGCGGAGCGCGTTTTTTTGCTATAGCCGGAGCTCAAGCGCGAGTGGCGACGCCTTTCTCTTTGAGGAAATCGCCGAGTTCGCCCGCTTCGAACATCTCGCGCACGATATCGCAGCCGCCGACGAACTCGCCCTTCACATAGAGCTGCGGGATGGTGGGCCAGCTCGAGAATTCCTTGATGCCCTGACGGATCTCGGGATCGGCGAGCACGTCGATGCCTTTGAACTTGACGCCAAGATGCGTGAGGATCTGCACCACCGCCGCGGAGAAGCCGCATTGCGGAAAGACCGGCGTGCCCTTCATGAAGAGGACGACGGAGTTGTCGGCGATATCCTGCTTGATGCGGTCGAAGACGGTGTTCGCGGTAGTCATGCTGTTCTTTCCTCGCGGTTAATCTTCCGGCGCGCTCGTCTGCAGCGCCAGCGCATGCAATTCGTTGCCCATGCGGCCACGCAGCGCCTGGTAGACCATCTGATGCTGCTGCACCCGCGTCTTGCCCTTGAAGGCGGCCGAGACGACGTGCGCGGCATAGTGATCGCCATCGCCGCGCAGGTCCTCGATCGTGACCTGCGCATCAGGCAGCCCTTCGCGTATCAGCCGCTCGATGGTCGCCGCGTCCATGGCCATGGGCCTCGATATGGCATTGCCCCTCTCTGGTGTCAACGCGCGCGGCGCGCGGCAACCGACGTGCCTGTGGATCGCTCGGCGGCCGCCCTGGTCATCGCGGCTTTGCCCTTAGTTTCGTTTTATGTTAAATAACGATACCTTTAAATAACGGACGGCGATGGGCGATTTGACTGTAATCCTGGCCGCGCTTGCCGAGCCGGTGCGGCGCGGCATCGTTGAGCGGCTCGTTCGCGAGGGCGAGCGCACCGTGGGCGAGCTCGCCGCGCCGCTCGACATCTCGACCCCGGCGGTGTCGCGGCATCTGCGCATCCTCGAGGAAGCCGGGCTCATCGAGCGGCGCGTGCGCCGGCAATGGCGCCTGGTCCGCGTCCGGCCAGAAGCGATAGGTGAAATCGAGCGCTGGCTTCTCGAGCAGAAGCGGTTTTGGGAGGGGGCGCTCGACCGGCTCGAGGCGGCCGCTGCTCGCCAAGTCCCGAAGCGGGGGAAATCGTGAGCGCGGATGAACTGCGCCTAGAGCGGCTGATCGCTGCGCCGCCGGAAGAGGTCTTCCGGCTCTGGACGACCCCGGAGCTGCTGGTGACGTGGTGGGGACCCGACGGCGTCGACATTCCCGAGCACGCGCTCGACGTCAGGCCGGGCGGCGCGTGGCGCACCACCATGCGCCAACCGGACGGCGCGCGGAATACGGTGAGCGGCCGCTACCTCGAGATCGATCCGCCGCGGCGCCTCGTCTTCACCTGGGCGTGGGAGGACGCCGCGGGCCGGCGCGGTCATGAAACCGTCGTCGATGTGCGGTTTGAATCAGCGCCGGGCGGCACGCACCTCCTCTTGCATCAAGCGCGCTTTCTCGACCACGAGAGCCGAGATCGCCATCAGCACGGATGGTCTTCGAGTTTCGATTGCTTGGCGCGTGCCACCGCAAAACGGGAGGGGTAGTGGCCATGGGAAAGGTCGAAATCATCGGGTTTCCGCAATCCACATATGTGCGCTTCGTGCGCATGGTCTGCGCCGAGAAGGGCATCGACTATGAGTTCGAGGGTGCGGCGCCGCATTCGCCGGAAGTATCGGCGATCCATCCCCTTGGCAAGGTGCCGGTGATGCGGCATGACGGATTCGAGCTCTACGAATCGAAGGCGATTGCCACATATCTCGATCTCACCTTTCCCGGCCCGTGCTTGATCCCGACCGAGCCGCGCGCCGCGGCGCTCACGGAACAATGGGTGTCGCTCGTCAACTCGGTGATATATGGCACAATGATCCGCAATTACTTCTTCGCCTATATCCTTCCGAAGACGCCGGACGGCTCGCCCGATCGTCCACTCATCGACGAAGTGGTGCCAGCAATGCAAGCGCAACTCGGCGTGCTTGACCGCGCCTTGGGCAAGACGGGCTTTTTCGCCGGCGACGAGCTCACCGTCGCCGATCTCAACCTCATGCCGATCCTTTACTACATTCAACGCTGTCCCGAAGGCGCCGCCGCGGTCAACGGCTTGCCGCATCTCGCCGCTTACTACCGGCGCCTCGCCGCACGACCGAGCTTCGAGTTGACGATCCCGCCGCCACCGCCGCGAGAGGCGCGGGCGTCCTAAATCCGGATCGAGAAAGAAACGAGGAGGAGGCGATGACCGAGCAAACCGTGTCGCGCGAGGAATGGTTGGCCAAGCGCAAGGCCTTGCTGGAGCAGGAGAAGGCATTGACGCATGCGCGCGACGCAGTGAGCGCCGCCCGCCGCGCGCTGCCCCGGGTGCGGATCGACGACTATGTCTTCGAGGGCTCGCAGGGTCCCGTGCGGCTGTCCGAGCTCTTCCGCGGCAAGTCGCAGCTCATCATCTTCCATCTCATGTTCAATCCCGACTGGCACGCGGCCTGCAAGAGCTGCTCCTTCTGGGCCGACAATTTCGAGCGCATCGTCGTGCATCTGCGGGCACGCGACGCCAATCTCGCCGCCGTCTCGCGCGCGCCCATCGCCAAGCTCGACGCCTTCAAGCGGCGCATGGGATGGAGCTTCGAGTGGGTGTCGTGCGGCACCGACGGCGTCTTCAACCACGATTTCGGTGCCTATCTTACGCCCGAGGATCTGGCGCGGCCCGGCAGCAATACGAATTACGGGACGCTCCGCTTCACCATCCCCGACGTGCCGGTGATCAGCGTCTTCGCCCGCGACGCCGACGGCAGCCTCTATCACACCTACTCCACATATTCGCGCGGCCTCGACATGCTGAACGGCGCTTATCACTACCTCGACCTGCTGCCCAAGGGCCGCGATGAAGACGCGCTCGGCTATCACATGGAATGGCTGCGGCTGCGCGACGAGTATCCCGCGAGCTGAAGCCGCTGGCGCGGTCTAGGGGCCGTCCATATAGGCCGGCAACCATGCCTCGTGGACCTCGCGCAACGCGGCGACGGCGATGCTCCCGCCGTCGCCCGGCGTCAAGCGATCGCCGCCGGTGGTGCCAAGCCGCAGCACCGGCACGCCCGCCGTCTTCATCCGCGCGATCACCCTATCGGGATCGCGCGTCGTGACGAGATAGCGCGCCTGGTCCTCGCCGAACCAGAACGCGTGCTCATATGCGATGCCGGCGGGCGCCGCTACCCTGGCGCCGATACCGCCGGCGATCGCCATCTCCGCCAGCGCGACCAGGAGGCCGCCGTCGGAAAGATCGTGGCAGGCGGTCACCTCGCCGGCGCGGATTGCCGCGCGGACGGCATCGCCGTTCCGGCGCTCGGCGGCGAGGTCGACCGGCGGCGGCGCGCCCGCTTCGCTGCCGGCGATTTCGCGGAGATAGAGCGAGCTGCCGAGATGCCCCCTGGTCTCGCCGATGAGGAGGATCGCTTCGCCCGCCCCCTTGAAGGCGAGGCTCACGCTCTTCGCCGCATCCTCGACAAGGCCGACGCCGCCGATCACCGGCGTCGGCAAGATCGCGTTGCCGTTCGTCTCGTTATAGAGCGAGACATTGCCTGAGACGACGGGGTAGTCGAGCGCGAGACACGCCTCGCGCATGCCCTCGATGCACTGCACGAACTGGCCCATGATTTCGGGCCGCTCGGGATTGCCGAAATTCATGTTGTCGGTGATGGCGAGCGGGAGCGCGCCGACCGCGGTGAGATTGCGCCAGGTCTCCGCCACCGCTTGCGCGCCGCCGCGCTTGGGATCGGCGGCGCAGTAGCGGGGCGTGCAGTCCGTCACCATTGCCAGCGCCTTCCTCTTGCCGAGAAGGCGCACAACGGCGGCGTCGCCGCCTGGCCGCTGCACCGTCTGGCCCATGACGAGGTGATCGTACTGCTCCCAGATCCAACGCTTGGAGGCGAGATCGGGCGAGGCGAGGAGCTTCTGCAATGCCTGCAGTGTGTCCAGGCGCGTCCGCACCTCCGACGCCGCGATCTCGCGTGCCGCGCTCGGTGCCGTCCAAGGCCGGTCGTAAAG
Source organism: Allostellaceae bacterium (assembly GCA_035945115.1). Classification (GTDB taxonomy): domain Bacteria; phylum Pseudomonadota; class Alphaproteobacteria; order ATCC43930; family CGMCC-115725; genus DAHUYF01. The sequence goes on along the minus strand of DASZAN010000016.1, from coordinate 715 downwards.
CGGCGCCTCGGTGACGAGCGGGCCGACGGGAATCTCGGCGGCGATTGCACCACCCTGGCGCAGTACGAGCTTGCCGCTCGTCGTGACCTTACCGATGACGGCGAAGTCGAGCTCCCATTTCTCGAAGATGCGCCGCGCCTCCGTCTCAGCCTCGGGCTTCAAGATCATCAGCATGCGCTCTTGGCTCTCCGAGAGCATGATCTCGTAGGGCGTCATGCCTTCTTCGCGCATGGGCACGCGGTCGAGATCGAGCTCGATCCCGAGCCCGCCCTTGCCCGCCATCTCCACCGATGACGAGGTGAGGCCGGCCGCGCCCATATCCTGGATGGCGACGATCGCGTCCTTCGCCATCAGTTCGAGGCATGCTTCGATGAGGAGCTTCTCGGTGAAGGGATCGCCCACCTGCACCGTCGGGCGCTTCGCCTCGGCATCCTCGCTGAACTCGGCCGACGCCATGGTGGCGCCGTGGATGCCGTCGCGTCCGGTCTTGGCGCCGACATAGATCACGGGATTTCCCGGGCCCGCCGCCGCCGAATAGAAAAGGCGCTTCGCATCGGCAATGCCCACTGTCATGGCGTTGACGAGGATGTTGCCGTTATAGGCGGGATGGAAATTGCACTCGCCGCCCACCGTCGGCACGCCGACGCAATTGCCGTAGCCGCCGATGCCGGCGACGACGCCGGCGACGAGACGCCGCGTCTTCGGATGCTCGGGA
>DASZAN010000015.1:0-8708 GCA_035945115.1 Allostellaceae bacterium | reverse complement strand
CGCCACCAAGGTCCGTCTCCAGGATCATCGCCAGCGCGGCCCCAAGGTGTATTCGCTCCACGCGCCCGAGGTCGAATGCATCGGCAAGGGAAAGGCGCGCGCGCCTTACGAGTTCGGCTGCAAGGTCTCGATCGCGACGCCGGTGACCTCACCCAAGGGCGGCCAGTTCGTGCTTCACGCCAAGGCGCTGCACGGCAATCCCTTCGACGGCCATACGCTCGGACCGGTGATCAGGGACCTGGAGGCGCTCACCGGCGTCGAGACCCGCCGCATCCACGTCGACAAGGGTTATCGCGGCCATAACCACCCGCTCAAGTTCCGTGTCTGGATTAGCGGCCAGGTCCGCCGCGTCACCGCCGCCATCCGTCGCGAGATGCGCCGACGAGCTGCCGTTGAGCCCGTCATCGGCCACGTCAAAGCCGAGCACCGCATGGACCGCAACTACCTCAAGGGCCGCGACGGCGACCGCATCAACGCCGTCCTCGCCGCCGCCGGCTACAACTTCAGCCTGCTCCTCCGCTGGCTCGCGGAGTTTTTGCGCGCCTTGATCGCCGCGTTCTCCGAGAAAGACGCTGCCTCTCAGGTCGCTTAAATCGCGCCCAACTCGCGTTCTTCACGGACGACTCGGTACTCGAGAACAAATCATAAGAAAACCCTCCGTCGCTGTTTCGCGAGGAGGGCTTGACGCACGCAGCGGTGCTCTGACCCGTGTCGACTTGTCGCCGTGATCTCGACCGCATCCCCCTCTCGGGGAGCCACCTTACCCAGGTCAGACTTGGCAGGTTGGCGAGGGCGTCAGCCCTACTCGTGATGCGGGCGGGATACTCTCAGAACCGGCTCGCGGATGCAAGCGCTTTCTCAGGCTTGGAGTCACAGGAGCCATTTGGAGAGTCACTGAGAGTCATCTGGGCGGGCCGCCGGTGGGGAGCGGACGCGCCCACCTGCGAATCCTGAGTCACCGTATGCGGTCCTATTGGATTCTGGAGCGGGGAAGGACGGGGGCGGCTTTCTGGCGGGAGCTTCCAGGGATTTTTCTTTACACACATCATATATCCCATTCCGTTAATCGTCCCCACTAGGAATAGTACCCTTTCGTCACCCCGCCAGAATCCGATAGACGCTCGCCCGTCCAATTCTCAGCTGCTTCGCAATTGACGTCGCTCCCACACCCTGCTTCGCCAACGCCTGTGCTTGCACCGCCTTCGCGCGCGCAGTCGGAGCACGCCCCTTGTACCGGCCCTCCGCCTTCGCCTTGGCGATCCCCTCACGCTGCCGCTCGAGCATCATCTCGCGCTCAAACTGCCCGATGGCTCCGATCACGGTCAGCAGCAGCTTGCCCGTGGCCGTGCTCGTATCCATGCCAAGGTTCAGCACGTGCAAGTGCGCGCCCTTGCGCTTCACGCCATCAGCGATCTCCAGCAGATGCTGCGTCGAGCGCGCGAGCCGATCCAGCTTGCAGACGGTCAGCACATCGCCTTCGCGGATGAAGTCGAGCGCCGCTTCGAGTTGGGCGCGATGAGCGACCGATGAAACCTGCTCACGAAAGACCTTCTCGCACCCGGCCTGCTCCAGCTCCTTGAGCTGCGCCTCGAAGCCAGCAGTCTGATCGAGGGTCGATGTCCTTGCGTAGCCCACCTTCATGTTCGCCTCCTGTCTCGCAGAATCAAAGACGTTGGAGGTGGACTGTCTCATAAACCGCGAACCGACCCCAATGAGTCAAAGTGACTCACCCACTGAGACGACTCACACGGGCAGGCTTCAGTGAGACATCAGTCTGCGATTAACGAGAATACCGCTGAGCGCGCGCACGGTCGTCATTCACGCGCCGCTCAAAAGCGGCTGAAAAAAAGATGGTTCCATACCCGGCACAATGCCCCCTCCGGGGCTTGTTTTCATTGTCGAGTTTCAAAAAGTCGGGATTTGGGCTGTTCTTGTTGTTCCTGTTTCGGCAGCACTGTTTTGTTTCAAAACAGCGCCTAGAACTGACCCTCGAGCAAGCCCTGCCACTGCTTGATGAGGCATTGACGCGGGACCAAAGTCTGCATTCCCGGGAATGCGTATGGCACCAGCCGAGTAATCTCTGCCGTCGCTTGGTTAGGATGGCTCCTCATGAGTTCGGATGTGAGGACCCTCTGCTGTGGTCGCCAAAGCAACTTTTATCTTGTGTGCCGTGGCGACACCCACCCCGCCAATATCTGCTGCCTGCCGTATGGTCGCCCCCTTCGCCAGAGCATCCCTTACCTTGCTGACAGTGATTGGCGGAAGGCTCCTCGGGCCAGGGCGTCTTCCTTTAGCTTTGGCGCGATCGAGCCCAGCGGTGATCCGGGCGATCGTCATCGCGCGCTCAAGCTCGGCGAACACTCCCATCGTCTGGAATATGGCGCGACCTGTTCGCGTGCTGGTATCGACTCGTTGTTGATTGAGGTATAGGTCTACGTGGGCCGCATGGAGCTTGCTGAGGAACGCCACAAGCTCCTGCAACGACTTGCCCAAGCGATCAACCGACCACGACATAACAATATCGAAGCGTCCTTGGGACGCATCGTTGCAGAGCCGGTCGAATGCCGGTCGCTTGTCCCCGCGTTTGGCGCGGCTGATGTCGTCGTCGGTGTAGAGCTCGACAACCTCCCAATTGCGCGCATGGGCGATCCGGCGTAATTCAGCAATCTGGCCCTCGACCGTTTGCTTGTCGGTGCTGGGTCTTGCGTAAATCGCAGCTCGCCTCCCCCTCAACATGCTTGCCGCCCTCCCTCAATAAGAACCACAGCTGACGGACCGCAAGGGTCGCTCGTCCGGTGGACAGGCCCTCGCGGCCAGTGTGATGCACAACTATTGCGTGTCTCTCAAGTTCGTTCCGCCGCCCCGCACTACATTTTTGTCGAAAAGCGAATGCGAACTCGCTTGGCATGCACCCTGAAGTTATATGATAATTCAATTGAACGCGAACGTTTGGGGGCTGCTCATGAAAACCCGTTTTTACTCCCGCCGCGCGACCCGTCTCGCCTTGGCGCTTGCTGTCGCAGCAGTTGCGCCGTCCGCAACGAAGTCCACCATCGACGCGCCGGTGCTCGTCTCGCATTCGCGCATCCAGCCTCACCGCGACACTGATGGTACGCTGAAGCGGGGGCCGCTGAATGAGATACAGACATCGAATTGGTCGGGCTACGCCGTCTCAAATTCCGAGACCGGCAATTCCTATCCTCAGGCGCAAGCGACCTGGACCGTGAACAAGGTCTCGTACGTGACGCCGCCTCCGACCTGTCACGTCTTTCGCTTTGGCAAGCACAGCTACAAGATCTGCTCATCATCCCACCCGCAATGGGAATATTCCTCTTCGTGGGTCGGGATCGGCGGCTATTGCGAGAGCTCGAGCTGCACCACGGTCGATAACACGCTCATTCAGCTCGGCACCGAGCACGACGCTTCGGTGGTCGGCACGACCGAATACTACGCCTGGATCGAGATGCTGCCCAACGCCCCGATCATCATCTCTTCGAGCAATCCCAACAATTGCACGTCACTCTCCTGCGCCAATACCGTGCAGCCCGGCGACGTGATCACCGCGTCGCTGCAATGTACGTCCAACAATTGCACGCTCCCCGACGGAAGTCCCCAAACCTGGCAGCTGCAGATGGTCAATGAGAATCCGGTTCACGGTTGGACGTTCCAGACGACCGTCACCTATAATTCCACGCTGCTCTCGGCGGAGTGGATCCAAGAGGCTCCCTCCTCATCAGCGGGCGTGCTTCCGCTCGCGAACTTCGGCACGGCCAACTTCGATCCGTCCATCAATAGCGGCGCTGCGCTCGTATTGGACGCGAGTGCCAACTCCATTCAGCTCGTCGACCCCTATGGTGAGACCTCGAATCCCTCCGGCCCCGGTCCCGCCGAAGCCTTCAATGCCTGTTGGGGCAACAACGCACCCAACTTCACCACTTGCACGGCACCGTAAGCGGCAACCAAAAGGGCCCCGTTCTGTGGACGGGGCCTCGCCTCACCCAGGAACTGACTGCTTCGATTCAGACGAGCACCTGTCTGGCGGTGGCGCATCGAAACCTGTGACGAGCAGATGATGACAAAGCTCCGCCGGATTGCAGCGAGTACCTTGTTTGCCGAAGGTCATATGCCAAGAGGCAACTACCTCGTCATCTCGTTTATTTGGTGAAGAGCTGCGAGGTACACTTGCACCCCAGCATTCCCGTGGCGCTTCCTGTCCTCTGTGAGACCTTCCTCGAAGCGCGTTGTGCTCTGCGCGAACTCCTCGCTTGGAATCCGAGTCTCCAATAGCACGGCCAAGAACAGAGCTGCACAATCCCGCGCCCTGGACTGATACGCGTGCCGGATGTGTTTCTCTTCCTCGTCACGCTCGACTGTCCTCGGTCGCTGCGAAAGAAGACCGATGAGGCGATCCGCTTCGGTCGCAAGTTCTGTGATGTCCCTGCGTGCCTTCGCTATCACCTCGATACCGCAGCGCTCTGCCGAACCCGCATATTGCTGCATGTGCTCCCCCAATGTTCTCGCCACTGAGATACGCCCAAACATTTAACAGGTCGTGTGGTCGCGCTGACTGAAGTCGAGAAAGGCTCCTCGATTGGGAATAGTGCGCGTTTGCGGGGAGCCGGTGGCAGTCAATTCGTTACTGGTTGAGGGTAGCCTTGAAGCGCTTCTTAACCCACGAATGAAGGCGGAGAGGATTTGGGCGAACCCCTGCCTGAACGCCGTCGCGTAATGCGCCAACGCGGTGCTCTTTGGCAAATGGCGAAATAGGCACCGAAAAACGATGGGTTCCCATGTCCCCGACCATGACCCCTCCCGGCGTCGTTTTCAGGATGGTTTTCAAAATCCCGGTAAAGGGCCTTGTTGTTGGTGTTCCTGCCTGTGCAGCACTGTTCGTTCCGCAAAATTCGACCGGGGTATGTCCGAACTCGTCTTGAATGGCGGCCACGACGCGCGCGATTTTTCGTCATGCGTAAGAGGCGACCATTCTTAACTCAGCGCCATTGAAACCAACGCGCAGGCCGCGTAGCATGTTCAACCAGGGATGCGCGCCTCGCTTTTTTGACAGCGAGCGGGGCATCCCCAATATGGGGAGGGGGTCATGAACAGAAGCGCGGTAGCTTTCGCTGCGTCATGTGGCGTGCTCGCCGTCGCGGGCCTGATCGACGCCGCCGGGGCCGGAACCGGAATTCCCGTTACTGTGACCTTCCAGTCAAGTATCCAGAGCCCCGGAAGCGATCAGATTGGCAGTGACGGGAATGGCGCATACGTCGACGGCGGCGCCATCGAGGCGCGTCTCGACGCCTCGGGCAACCTTAACCTCGATACAGCCCTACATGATCTGGCGGGAAGCCGGACGCTGTTTGTGGCCTTCCAGGATGCCAAGACGGTTTGCACGACCTGCGGAGCTCCGCTGGTTCCGTTTACTAATCCGACGCTAAGGGATGCATACATGAGCACGAGCAGTGTTACCGTTAATGGCACTCTTGTCGGGGGATTGCTCCAGATGCCTGTGCCGTCAGTCGGGAGAACAAATCTAAATGTGAATATTGGAGGGTGGTTCGTCCGCTTTAACCCAACATACTATCCGGGTAGTACCCCAGTGACCGTCACGCGGGTTGACGAGCACAATTGGACGATCGAAGCGGCCTCCCCCTCCACGGGCACGGACTGGGCCGGACTGATAAGGCTATCGAAAAATGGGAGAGAGACCAACGTGGGGGAATACTACTTGCCTACTCAGATAATGGTCTACTGCCCGAGCTGCTGACACCTGGCCGAGCGTTTTGGGTCATCTTGGCTCGCGAGATCAGGCGACCAGCGCCATCGACTTGCGCCCTCCGGTTCGAGTGCGGGAGCGGCACCGCCCCACGTCGCCCCTACGCCCACTGGTAGCCTCAGATCATCATTCCCAACATCTGCGCCAGTTGTGGCTTCAAGCTCGTGAGTTCGGGACGCCGCTACGGCACCGAGACAATGAAGACTTTGCGTCGTTTCATGCAGCCCTCTCCCCAGAAGTTCAGGGCCACCGCAAAAGGCTACCACACCAGTAGCGGCACCGCAGCTGAAAGGGTCGGGGTTGAGGACTCGTGCTTAGAAAGCGAGCTCGTCTATCGACGACACTTCCAGAGCACGGCAAATCCGTATAGCTTTGGTCTCAGAGCTGCCAAGGGACGTGCCGAAGTCCCGATCTTATAGGGGGCAGCGCCGATCTCATCGGCTGGATCGTACCCCACTCATAACGACGCGCCTTTTTTCACGGTGGCGTCACAAAGTTCAAATCACATGACGCGTGCGTCAGCGCACGTGTAAAGCTTTCGACAGGGAGGAAAGCCATGAAAGCTCATTACACAGTAACCCTGGCCATGCTCGCAGGCTTTGGGCTTGGCGCCGTCGCGGTAGACGGCCTCCATGCCCAGGCCAAGCCGCCTGTCTACCTAATTAGTGAGATCGATGTGCTGAACCAAGAGGCCTATCTCAAAGACTACGTCCCGAAGGTTCGCGGCGTGATTCAAGCAGCTGGCGGCAAATACCTTGCCGTTGGAGGTAAGACCACTACGATCGAAGGGGAGCCGCCGAAATCGCGCGTCGTCATAACAGCTTGGGATAGCGTGGAACAAATTCGCGCTTGGCGAACTTCAGCAGCCTATACGGAGCTTCTGCCGATGCGTGACAAGCTGGCGAAATTTCGTTCCTTCGCCGTCGAGGGAGCGGCGCAATAGCGGTCGCAAGCCTCGAATAGCAGAGGCGCACTGGCCTGCTTGGGTCACGCTCCTTTGAGGCGAAGGAGGTGGCGCAGCGCGTTGCCGCGGTCGATGGCCGCGAGATCGTCACCGTTCGAGAGCTGGCGCAGATGACGACTACCAGTGTCACCGAAGAGCCGCTGTTAGAGACACCTGACGTGGCTCGGAAAGTGTCACTTTCGGTGGGCACCTACGACGCGCCATCGTCACTCAATACGCTCGCTAGTCCCCCATGCAGACCGTCACGTATTCTTTACCAATTTGATATAGCTGAACCGCTTTGAGAACCGAGAAACGCTCCCGCCTATGAGGATCGGAAGCATTGGGCGAATGGTTGCATAAGCACGGTCCGACCGCGGATCAACTGGCGACGCCGCTGCAAGACCGGCGCCTCGTCGGTCGCATGCTTCACCATGTAACAAAAGGGGCGGCGGGTGAGCGCTTGCCGCGTCTCAATGATGTTGACCCGTGGCTGGTCGGTGATGATTGGGCGAACTGCTCGCTCGTCCGTGTCAGGCGCCCTCTTGAACAATCAATCTTCATCGTCGTCGGTACCAATCTGTTGCCGTCGCGAGAAACGGTGCTGGAGGGCGAGCAGATCTCGCGTTGTCCTCAGATGACCCTTCTCGGTACTGCCTTGTCCTTCCTTCGTCGAGCGGCGGATGAGCGCTCATTGGTCATGGTCGAGGGGAGCGCCGTTCATCTCGATGCGCCTATCCTCTACCGCAGCGTGCTCGTGCCTCTTTCAGAGGACGATAAAAACATCGAGGCAGTTTTGATTGCAGCCAACTCTCGGGAACTTAGAGAGGGAGAGGGCACGACCGTGGCGACGCGGTTGGTCTGGTCGCATAGCTTTAGCTCACAGGCACACTAAAAAAGCAAACGTTCGCTCAGCCTAAGACGCGGTGTGACTCATGCGACAAGACCCTGCCGCATGATGATCTCTCCTCATTTACATGTGCAGCAGGCTCGTTGACGCTTCACCGCTCCTCTCAACGATCAGCCCACCCCAATCCCCGCTTCCGGTTTCATTGAACGTGCCGCTGCCGAGGCTCCTTGACCTGCCACGGAAAGTGTCACTTTCGGTGCAGCGAGATGGGCACAGAGGTTGCCTCCACTAATGTGTCGTCTCAGGCGGTGATAGGCTGCGGCATGCACTTGATGTGCGTGCGTCGATGTCATTGCCCGTCGGTGGCGCTGGGCTTCATGGATGCGGTAAACCCACGCTCTACCTGGAGCGGAGGCGTTCCATGAGCGGGTCCGCCTGGCCTGATTTGTCGTATCATGCATGGCGCGATACAGCCATCACCCTGCAACTGTGGACGCAAATCGTCGGCAAGACGCGGCTGAAGTTGACGCCATGGGTGAACCATGGGTGGCAAGTGCCTCTCTATGTGACAGCACGTGGAATTGGCACCTCGCCGATCCCGATCGGTACCAGCGACATTCTCGAGCTTGAGTTCGATTTCATCGCCCATCGCTTAGGCGTGCGCACCAGCCGAGGCGACCAGCGCGCGCTGCCGCTCCAACCCCAGACGGTTGCCGATTTTTATCGCGCGTTGATGGATCTCCTGGCGGATCTCGGCATCACCGTTGCCATTAACGAAATGCCGAACGAGGTACCGAACCCGATCCGGTTTTCGGAAGACCACATCCACGCCGCCTATGATGCAGCTGCCGCCCAGCGGTTTTGGCGCGCCCTCGTCCAAGCAGATCGTATCTTTAAACTCTTCCGCAGCGGGTTTCTCGGCAAGGTGAGTCCCGTTCATTTCTTCTGGGGCAGCTTCGACCTTGCGGTGACGCGCTTTTCTGGGCGTCGGGCGCCACTCCATCCAGGCGGTGTCCCCGGTCTTCCAGACGCTGTCACGCGTGAAGCTTATTCGCACGAGGTCAGCAGCGCGGGATTCTGGCCGGGGAACGATGCATTTCCGCAAGCAGCCTTCTACGCCTACGCCTACCCGGAGCCGC
>DASZAN010000014.1:0-17772 GCA_035945115.1 Allostellaceae bacterium | reverse complement strand
TCCGCAAAGCCGCCAAGCGAACCGTCGAGGACACATGGCGCCAGATCGGAACCCTCCTCAGCAGCGTCTCGCCGCAAGAGTGCGCCAACTACTTCCGAAACGCAGGCTACGCTTCAACCTGAATGGATCAGACTCTAGCGCCGAGCGAACCGGCCCACGGATCGACGCGTTCTATCCCTTGACCATGCCGCTCACCGTGGGTCCCGGATCGATCTCGGTGGCGATCACCTTGGGCAGCCAGCGGCCGAAGGGAGGGGCGGATCTGGCCCATCTGGCATTGCTTGGCGGCGGCGCGGTCGCCGGCCTTTTCGCGATCGCCGCGACGATCTTTGTGTGCTACCGCTTCGCCGAGCGAATCGTTGCCGCTCTCGGGGTGAGCGGTACCAACGTTCTCATGCGGCTTTCGGCATTCATCCTCCTGTGCATCGGCATTCAGATTGTTTGGAATGGTTACAGCGCGCTCGTCGGACTCGCCAACTCCTGACGCCCAGGTTTTGCGCGAGCGGCAGCGCCCGGGTCTAGCGTCGCAGCACCGGGTCGAGCACCTCGCGCAAGCCGTCGCCGAGCGCGTTGAAGCCGAGCACGGTCGTGATGATGCAGGCCATCGGCAACGCCATCATCCACCAGGCCTGATTGATATAGAGCCGGCCTTCCTGGATGAGGCCGCCCCAGGTGGGAGCGTCCGAGGCGACGCTCAAACCGACGAAGCTCAAGATCGCCTCGACGATGACGGCGACGCCCATCTCGAGGGTGAGGAGCACGAGGAGCGTCGGCACGAGGTTGGGCAGAATCTCGACCCAAAGAATGCGCCAGCGGTTGAGGCCGATGGTGACGGCGGCGGCGACGTAATCCTGCTCGCGCTGCACCAGCACCTCGGCGCGGACGATGCGGCAGAAGCGCGTCCAGTCGACGACGATGATGGCGAGAATGACGGCTTTGAGACCGGCCCCCACGACCGCGGCGAGGACGACCGAGAGGAGCACCGGCGGAAACGACATCCAGACATCGACGAGCCGCGAAATGGCCGCATCGAGGTATCCGCCGAAATATCCGGAGAGAAGACCCAGCGCCGTGCCGAGGAGCGCCGCCAGCGTCGCCGCCACCAGCGCCACGGTGAGTGCGATGCGCGCGCCGTAAATGAGGCGCGAGAGGATGTCGCGGCCGAGGCTGTCGGTGCCGAGGAGGTAGCTCGCATCGGTGCCGTTTCGCCAGAAGGGCGGCGAGAAGGAGAGCAGCAGGTCCTGTTCCAAGGGATCGTGTGGCGCCAGAAGTGGCGCGGCGAACGCAACTGCCGCCAGGAGCAGCACGACCGCCGCGCCGAAAAGCACGCGGCCATTGCCAAGGGAGAGGTGCCGCACCTCAGCCATGGCGGATCCGCGGGTTGAGAAGCGCGTAGGTCATGTCGATGACAAGGTTGAGCGCGATGAAGAGCACGGCAAAGGTGAGGACGACGGCCTGGATGAGCGGCAGATCGCGGTCGATGACGGCGCCGATGGCGAGATTGCCGATGCCGGGATAGCTGAAGATGCGCTCGATGAGCACGGTGCCGCCCAACAGAAACGCGAACTGCACCCCGCTCAAGGTCACCGTCGGCACCAAGGCGTTGCGGAAGGCTTCGCGCCAGATAATGCGCCAGGGACTGAATCCGCGCGCCCGCGCCATCAGCACGTAGTCCTGCGCCATTGCCTCCTTGAGCGCGCTCTTCAGCACGCGGGCCACGGCGGCGGTGAGCGGCAAGGCGAGCGCCACCATGGGCAGCACGAGATGCGAGAGGAGCGAGGCGGTCACCCGGAACTCGCCACGGAGCACGCTTTCGAGGAGGTAGAAGCCGGTCGCAAAATTGGTCTCGAGCCGTGGATCGATCCGCCCCGAAATCGGCAACACCGGGAGGAGCACGCCCAGCGCCAGGACGAACATGAGCCCCCAGAGGAAATCGGGAATGGCCATGGCGAGACCGGCGAAACCGTCGACCGCCGCTTCGGGCCAGCGGCCGCGCCAGAACGTCGCTGCGACGCCCAAGAGGATGCCGACGGCGGTGGCGAGCATCATCGCTGCAAGCGCGAGTTCCAGTGTCGCGGGCAAGCGCGAGAGGATGAGCCCCACCACCGGCTGGCGGAGACTGATAGAGCTGCCGAACTTCCCGCTCGCGACATCGGCGAGCCAATGGCCGAACTGCACGAGGATCGGCTGATCCAATCCGTAAAGCGCGCGCAAGCGGCCGATATCCGCTTCGCGCGCACCGGGCGGAATCATCATCGCGATGGGATCGCCAGGAACGACCCGCAGCAGCACGAAGACGACGATGGCGACGCCGAACAAGGTCGGCACCGCCATCAGGAGACGTTTCGTCAGATAAGCGAGCGGCACCGGCTAACCGCGAGGCGCGGCGCTACCCCCCTCCCTTCCCTCCCCCTCAAGGGGGGAGGGGGAATGCGAACAACGCCGGGGAGAACCTCCTCCCCCCTCGAGGGGGAGGGCTGGGGTGGGGGGAGCGAGTGACGGGACGACACATCGTTAGATATCGCCGTCGATCGCGCTCCTTGGCAACACCTCAGTATGCTTGAAGGCGACAGATCGCTACTGCCTATGTGCGACCCCCCGCATTGACGGCGTGGCGTTCCAACTTCTCGATCTTCTCGAGCTTGATGACGACGCGGCGGTTTTGGCTTTGGTTTTCGGGAATAGCGTTGCCCAGGGGGTCGCGATTGGGCGCCTTAGGAAAGGTATCGGCATAGCCCGCGGCGCGAAGTCGCTGTGCGGGGATGTTCTCGTTCAAGAAGAAATGCACGACGACGGCGGCGCGCGCCGTCGACAATTCCCAATTGGATGGGAACTGCGTCGTGCTGATGGGTATGTCGTCGGTGTGGCCCTCGACCGTGATCTGATAATCTCGCAACGACTCTGACGACAGTTTGAGGGCGATATCCCGGAGAACAGCCTCACCCGCTTTGCTCAGAGTCGCCGACCCCCTGTCAAAGAAAGTCGCACTGTTCATCTCGACCGTCTTGATCCGATCGCCGCTCGACTCGGGATTTAGTTCGTTCGCCGTCGGGATGTCGCCCATCGATGAAAGTGGCTGCGGAGGCAAGGCATCTCTTTCCGCCCGCGCGGCGTCTGCGCTCACATGCGCAACCTTCGGCATTGGCCGCTCGGCAGGGTCTTCGACCGGATCCGCCACGTGAGTAGCGATATGAACGGGTGCGCTGATCGGCGCGGGCTCGACCGATTCCGTCGCGGCCGGCGCGATCTGCGCGATCGCGATGTCACGGGCGACGTCCTTTCTCGATGTTGAAGCCGCCAATAGCACCGCAAAGAAGCACAGCAACAAGGTGATCATGTCGGCATAGGTCATCAGCCAGTCGTCGGCATGGCCGACGTCCGGCCGCTCTCTTTGCCAGCGGCGCTTCATGCGGCGATCGCCTTCAGCGCCGGCGCGCCGGCGACCGCCCGAGTGGCATTGGTGAAGGCGTCGAGATAGTCATGTCGCTCCGGCCGCAGGAAGCTATTGAGGCGATCTTGGATGAACATCGGTGTCTTCTTCGACACCAGCATCACCATGCCCTCGGTGATCATCTGGTTGCGGAAACGCCGTTTCGCGACGGACTGCCTGAGCTTCGCCGCCGCAGGCATGTAGATCATGCGCGCCGAGACGACGCCGTAGAGGGTCGAGAGGAAGGCGACGGAAAGGCTGGTGCCGATGCCGGCGACGTTGTCGCCGAGGCCGCATAGCATGGCGACCATGCCGATGACCGTGCCGATGATGCCGAAGGCGGGCGCGTGGCTTGCCATCGACTGCAAGATCTCGACCGGAGCGACATCCCGGTCGTAGAGGCCGTCGGCGGCCGTCTCCATCATCACGCGCACCTCTCTCGCGCTATAGCCGCTGACGACCATGTTGAGGCCATATTTGACGAAGAGATCGTCTATGCCGCGCTTCGCCAGACTCGCTTCGAGGCGGCGCATGCCTTTCTCCCGGACCATGTACGCCCAGGCAACGATCTCGAGCATCTCTTGATGAAGCGTGTCCGCTGGCGGTGCGCTTCGCGCTTTGAACATGGCGGCAATTTCGTCGAGCGCCTTGCGGACGTCCTCGGTCTCGAAGCTCATGAAGGCAACGGCGATCACACCGCCCCCGACGATCACCAGACCCTGAATGCTGAAGAAAGCGAAGAGGCTGCGCGTGCTCAACGCGATCGAACCCACCATGAATAACAGGCCAACGGCCAACACCATTACCGGGACGCTGGCACTGGGTTTGAGATAGCGTTCGTAAAGGTTCAGCACGGGGGACCCTCGCTCATGACGGAGGCGCCAGGTGCGGCGCTTCGGATGTCCGCAGAGCAAGTGGCGTGCCATGAAGGCCGACCGATAACGCCCTGATCTGGCTTGCCTTTCGCCCGCCTTGCGGGGGCCCGAAGCCGGCCGACATTGCCCTATTGGGAAAAATTGGCCCAGCGCTCGATCAAAATTTGCCTGCCATCGGGCCAAGGTCGCCGCTCGCTGCATTGCAAAAATCAGCACATGAGAAAGCTGCTTAACGCGTGCTTTAGCGCGCGTTCCGGATCGCTTGCCATCAACGGTGCGCGCCAAGCGACGAATCCATCCGGACGGACGAGGGAGGCGCCGCCGGCGGAAAGGCCGTACGCCTGACCAAACCTTGTGCTGAGATCGTCCACATCAACACCGATGCGATAGCATGCCACGTCGAGGTTTCGATGGTTTCTGGCCGCTTCGCACCACGCGCCGCCGCCGGGACCCGTGATCAGGACCGGCGACCGGCCGAACAAATCCAGTGTCGATATGCGGCGCCCCTCTTGTTCAAGCCAGAGATGTGGCGCGCGAGAGCCGGGGCGTCCGCAGGTCCGATGTGGGTCATCATGGAGCTGGGCACCATCCGCTTCCGACAGTATGGCGGGCGAATCATAGAGGTAGCCGAGTTCCAAATTGAGGTCCGGGACAATCGCTTGAACGCCGTTCACACCAAGGTAAGGCGCTGTCCGCAGGACATAGCGCGTATATGCTTGCTCCGCGGTGAGACATGCTATCGGCCGGCGCTCCGTCTCGTATGTTTCAAGAAGTGTCGGCGGGCTTACCTGCTTGAGCGCCAGCGCAAGCTTCCAGGCAAGATTGTGGGCGTCCTGGATACCGGTGTTTCCGCCGAATCCGCCGTTCGGCGGCATTAGGTGGGCGGCATCGCCGGCCAGAAAAATCCTCCCGTGCCCGAATCGCGCCGCAACCTCTGCCGTCGCGTGCCAACGCGCGACGGCGAGGATTTTCACCGGAAGGTCAGCAACGCCAATACCGCATCGTACCAACTGCTTCAACCGCGCTTCGCCAACCTCCTTTGCGGGATTCGTGGCATCCGGGTCCTTCAAGGGATTGCCGACTCTATTGACGATCAAGAAGCCCGATTTCAAGCGCCGGCTCAGGCGAAAGATGCCACCTAGGTCCGCGTTGTTGACGTATGCCACGCTGAACGAGTTGTCGCCGACATACCGCGAGATATCTGCCTTGAAATAGATCGTGATACTGTTCGAGAAGACGCTGCGCCCTTCGAGCGGGATACCGAGCCAATCCCGCACAATGCTGTGCGCGCCATCGGCGGCGACAAGATATTGGCCCCGCAACAACCTTTCCGCGCCGGAATGGACATCTCTCGCGATCACCGATGCGGATGAAGAATCCTGCCGAATGTCGACGATCTCGTGCCCGTCCAGTACGTGCGTACCCTTCCGTTTTACCTGTCGTCGAAGGATCGGCTCGAGGCTCGATTGCTTGATAAAGAGCCGCCGGCACGGGCTCAGTATCTCGACCCCTTCGTTGAGGCTACCGATGATATCGCCGTGCTTTTTTCCGCCGAGGTTCTCCATGTCGACGATGGGACCCTCGGGGACGAACTCCACCGATGATCGTCGTTTGACCTCATCTTCGATGCCGGCGAGACGAAACAGCTCGAGTGTACGCAAATGGAAATGAGCAGCTCTCGGCAGGATCGAACCGCCACGTCGCTTCTCGATGACGAGCGAACGAACGCCATGTTGCGCGAGAAAGAGCGCCGTCGATAGCCCGACGAGGCCGCCGCCTGCGATCAGAACCGATGCTTCGTCCACTTTCGCCGGCGCGCTCAAGGCGTCCTCCGCCGCGCAGGTTGCGCCGCGACTGACGTGCTACTTTCTCTGTCCTGCGCCGAAGGGATAAATCAGCTTTCCCGATTTCAGGTCTGGCGGATAGAGGATTACCTGCTTTCCCGGCTGGCGAAACTGATTGATGTCGTTGTCCTCGATGTTCTGATACTGCACGAAAAGAATGCGCGACTTCTCCCATTCGCCGGCGGCGCCGAACTTCACGTCGCCGATGATGGTTTTGAATGTCGTCTTGTGCAGCAACGCGGCGAGCTTTGCCTGATCGACGCCGCCGACCGTATTGATCGCCTCCGCCAGGATCTGCATCTCTGCATAGGCGAAGGGCGACCAGAACCCGAGCGGATCGACGCCGCCAGCGGCGGCGGCTCGCTTCCGGTATTGCTCGAGAAATTCGCCGACGCCGGGGAACCTCATCGTCGGCTCCGGTACGTAGTTCTCGTTGATGACGAAGTCGTTGAGCAACGGTCCCAGCTTTGCCTTGATCGACGCGAAGCTGAGGCCGATCATGGCGCCGCCGAACATGCGCGGCTTGTAGCCGACCTCGTAGAGGGCACGTACCATGCCGGTCGAGCCCGCCGGATATGATGCGACAAACACGATGTCGGGATTGGCGGCTTGGATCGCTCGAATAATCGGGCCGTGGTCGACGGTGCTCGGCGGGAAATTGCGGTCGTACACGGTTTGCAACTTAACCGCCTCGATGTTCACGCGAGCGCCTTCGAGGATGTTGTGCCCGAATTCCGTGTCCTCTCCCACGATGGCGACGGTACGCGGCTTCGGCTCCATCGATAGCGCCGCCTCGAAGAAGCCGCGCGAGAGGCTGCGGTTTCCTTCTGGCCCGTTCGGCAGGATCTGGAAGTAGCGGTCGTATTTGAACTCGTCATTAACGCCGGTACCGAACAGTGACATGTAGACCATCTGCTTCTGCATGACGATCGGCATCGCAGGGGCGATTTGATTGGTCCCGAAGGCGGAGATGACGAGGTCGGCCTTGTCGACATCGAGGAGCTTTGAATATATCCCCGGCACGAGCGACGGGTTGCTTTGGTCGTCGTAATGGATGAACTCGACCGGCCGCCCGAGCAGACCGCCCTTGGCGTTGATCTCGTCCTTCCAGATTTCAAGCCCGAGCAACATCATTTTGCCCGCGCCGGCATTGCTGCCGGTCAGCGACATGGCGAAGCCAATCGTGATGGGATCTGCGGCGAGGGCGGGCCTCAACATCAGGCTGACGGCACCGGCGGTGGCTCCGCTCAAGATTTGCCGACGGCTGAGTGGGAAAGTCTGCGCAGTCATGGCGTTTTTCTCCGATGCCGAAGGATGCCAAGCCTAACAGATTGAAGATCTGGCGCTTTGGGGAGACCTCGCCTTACGCTCGGGAATGTCTTGTGTTCTCCTTGTCGAGGCGGCTCATTTCTCGCGGCGCTCGCGGTATGATAGGCTCCCTTAGCAGTCAGCGGTGAAAACTTGCTGTTTTTGTTCGACAATTGTGCTCTTGATTGCGGCCGGCGAGAGCTTCGACGCGACTCGTCTTTGGTGGCGGTCGAACCCAAAGTCTTCGATCTCATTGCCGTCCTCATCGAGAACCGCGATCGCGTCGTCAGCCGCGATGAGCTAATCGAGACCGTCTGGCAGGGACGCATCGTCTCGGAATCGGCCTTGGCGAGCTGCATCAACGCAGCCCGATCGGCGGTCGGCGACAGCGGCGACGAACAGCGGCTGATCAAGACCCTGCCCCGGAAGGGCATCCGCTTTGTCGGTCACGTGCGAATGGTCGAAGAGCGCCGCCAGAGGAGGCTTGCGGCGGTCCTGGCCGCCGATGTTGTTGGCTACAGTCGGCTGATGGCGGCCGACGAGGTCGCGACGCTCGCCGCGCTTAAGGCACATCGAAAAGAGCTCATTGATCCCAAAATCGGCGAACATGGCGGTCGCATCGTCAAGCTCATGGGCGATGGAGCGTTGGTTGAGTTCGCGAGCGTCGTTGATGCCGTCGAGTGCGCCGTGGCGATCCAACGGGCCATGCGCGAAGTCAACGCCGACCATCCTGAGGATCGCAGAATCGTTTTCCGCATCGGCGTCACTCTCGGAGACATCATCATCGAGGGCGATGATATCTATGGCGACGGCGTCAACCTCGCGGCTCGGCTGGAGGGGATTGCCGAGCCCGGCGGTATCGCGATCTCGGAGGATGCGTGGCGACAGGTGCGCGGCAAGGTCGAGGCGAAATTCGTCGATATTGGCGAGCAGAGCTTGAAGAACATCGAGAGACCTGTGCGCGTCTATCGCATCGAGCTCGCGGAAGGGGCGACAGGCACCCCCGCCGCATTGGCGTTGCCCGACAAGCCGTCGATAGCGGTGTTGCCGTTTCAGAACATGAGCGGCGACCCGGACCAGGATTATTTTGCCGATGGCACGGTCGAGGACATCATCACGGGATTGTCGCGGATCAAGTGGCTGTTCGTGATCGCGCGGAACTCGAGCTTCATGTACAAGGGCCAGGCGGTCGACGTGAAGCAGGTCGGGCGTGAGCTGGGCGTACGCTACGTGCTCGAAGGCGGCGTGCGGAAGGCGGGGAACCGCATTCGCCTGACCACGCAATTGATCGAGGCCGAGACCGGCGTTCACCTGTGGGCCGAGCGCTACGACCGTCTGCTCGAGGATATCTTCGCGGTGCAAGATGAGATCACGATGAGCGTGGTCGGCGCCATCGAGCCGAACCTGCGCAAGGCGGAAATCGCTCGGGCGAAGCGGAAACGTCCGGAGAGCCTCGACGCCTATGACCTGGTGTTGCGGGCCTTGCCGTTCACTTATAGCCACACGGCGGAGGACGCGGAGAAGGCCATTCCGCTGCTCAAGAAGGCGCTTGAGCTGGAGCCCGGCTATGCCACGTCGCACGCCTTGCTGGCCTGGTGCTACCATTCGCGCCTCCGCCTCGCGCTGCGAGAAGAGGATCGCACGGCAGCCATCTACCACGCCCATGAGGCGGTCTCCGCCGCCGCCGACGATGCCACGGCACTCGGCATTGCCGGCTTCGTCATTTCGCTGGACGAGCATGACCATGACACGGCGCTCGGCGTTTTCGATCGCGCGCTGACGCTGAGCAACTGCAATATCTTTGCGCTCCACAGCAGCGCGCTCGTTCTTTCCTTCATGGGAGAGACGGAGCAGGCCATCGAACGGGCGCAACGGGCGCTTCGCCTCAGCCCGTTTGATCTTCTGAACTATCTGTCCTTCAACGCGCTGGCGATATCGTACCTCCACACCGGCCGGAACCAGGAGGCGTATGAGGCGGCGCGCAGCTCGGTTCGGCTGAACCCGCGCTTCAGCATCTGCCACCTGTTCCTGGCGGCGGCGCTTGTGCGGCTAGGGCGGCATGAGGAAGCCAGGAACGAAGCCCGCGAGGTGCTGACCCTCGACCCGACCTTCACCATCGACCGCTTTTCCGTCACCGTCGGTATCGAGCCGGCGGTGTTCCTGCCCCTCGCCGAGGCTTGGCAAGCCGCCGGGCTGCCGCAAAGATAAGAGAAGGCGGGCGCCGGCTTCTGGCACGACCGAGACATGCCGCACGGCGCGGCAGATTACCGCTCACACTCGGCATCCACCGGAACCTGCACGCGAGCTAAGCCACCCACCTCCGCCCCGAGCGGCGGCGGAGGATTCCATGGTACGTGCGCGCGAGCGACCTCACGCCGGCGTCATCGTCTGCGGCAGGATGTAGTTGGCGATGTGCGGCACCACCTTGAGGCCCTGGCGGTGGACGATCGGCTGCACGTATTGGAAGAGCGGGATGACGAGGCCGTGCTCGGCGATGTAGCGGTCGACCGCCTTGTAGCCGGCGATGCGCTTTGCCTCGTCCTTTTCGCCCCAGAGCGGGCCGATCATGCCGTCGACATCCGGCGTCTTCCACGCCGAATGCGGCGAGGGTCCGAACATGGCGAAGCCGGTCGAGGTCGAGGGATCGCCGATCGAGTTGCCCCAGTTATAGAAGGCGGCGGGCGCCAGCTTATGCTGAGCGCGAAGCTCGTAGTGCTTGGCGATCTCGTAGACCTCGATCTCGGCCTCGGCGCCGATCCGCCGCCACATGCCGACGATCGCCTGGATCATCTCGTAATCCTTGGGCTTGAAGCCGCGCGTCGTCTGGATGGTGAACTTGACTGGCTTCTCCGGGGTGAAGCCGGCCTCGGCCATGAGCTTCTTCGCGAGATCGGGGTTGTGGCCGACCTTGATCGAGGGATCGAAGGCCGCGTATTGCGGCGCTTCGAGCGTCTCGATCGGCACCCCGTAGCCGCGCAGCAAGCGGTCGACGATCGCCTTCTTGTCGATGGCATGATAGAGCGCGAGGCGCAGCTTCTCGTTCAGCATCGGATCGACATTGGTGATGAAGATCATGGCAATGTCGGAGACGGGCGTGGTGACTCCGGCGAGCCCCTGCTTTTGCCGGAGCCGATCGTATTCCTCATAAGGGATCTCGATGGTGAGATCGGAGGAGCCACTCTCCACCTCGGCGACGCGGCTCGTCGGGTCGGTGACGAACTTGAAGACGACGCTCTCGAAAGCGGGCTTGCCGCCCCACCATTTCGGAAATGCCTTGAGGCGCACGAAGGAGTTGCGGTCGAACTCCTCGACCATGTAGGGGCCGGAGCCGATCGGCTTCTTCTCGAAGCCTTCCGCACCTGCCTTCTCGTAGGCCGCTTTCGGCAGGACGTAGGCCGTGAGGAACGCCATCCACTTGAAGAGCGTCGGCTCGAATTCCTTGACGTCGGCGGTGATGGTGTTGCCCTCGGCCTTGAAGTTGCCGATCTTCGACCAGACGAACTGGATCGGATTGCCCGACTTCTCGTTGCCGGCGCGCTCCAAGGACCAGATGACATCGGCCGGTGTTACGGGCGTCCCGTCATGCCAGAAGGCGCCGTCGCGGAGCGTCAGCGAGATCTTGGTCTTGTCATCGTTCCAGCCCCACTTCGTGATGAGACCGGGTTTGAAGGAGAGATCGGGATTCTGGTCGATGTATTGGTCGAAGACGGTCTTGTAGATCGACTGGATGGTCGGATTGACCGCCGAAAGACCCACAGTCGGGTCCCAGGATGGGAGGTTCACGTTATAGGCGATGGTGAGCGCCTTCCCCGCCTGGGCGCGGGCGCTGCCGCTCCCCAGCAGCTGAAGCGCGGGCGCCGCCGCTGTGGCTGCACCCACCGTTCGCAAGAATGTCCGCCGCGAAACCGCTCGCATGATCGCCTCCCCCGCTGGTTGTCGCTTGGCCTTGCCGGCTCTTCCTGTCGCTTTCTTATACCAAGACTTTGACCGGCAAATAAGGAAAAGCATGGCGCACCCAAGGCGGGTGATCGAAGCCTGCTTGGTGACAAAAGATGATAAAATTTTTTTCCTGCGCGCGACGTCGCCGGCATCGCCGCAGTTTTGCCGGTGATGCTTGACCTTTCAGGGCCTGGCGCGCTAGGAGCAGCAGCGCATCCGGTGGCGGGTGTAGCTCAGTTGGTTAGAGCGCCAGATTGTGATTCTGGATGTCGCCGGTTCGAATCCGGTCACTCGCCCCAATTATCTCAATGGCTTAGTGGTCGCGAGCGTTTTGGCATCTCGCAGCAAATAAGCACCGAATAAGCTTGTGGAGAAGTCTGGGGCAACAAAGAAAAGGGGCGCTCCAACTCACAGAATTCCACTCGAGCGCTCGGCCGCCGGAGTACTTGTCGCATGAAGCTGACAATGGCGCAGGTCACAAATTTTCGAAGTGCGGAAAATTCCGGGGAATTCAAGATCGAGCAATTACTCGGGCTTGTCGGCAAGAACGAGTCTGGCAAAACCGTGCTGCTTCACGCCCTCGCCGGACTCAACCCACATCCCGCGACTCCCATCAGTTTCGATGTAGAGCGTGACTATCCAAGGCGCTTTCTCACCGAATATGCGGCCCGTCACAAGGGCGAGGAGGCGATCGTCATACGAACTCACTGGGCACTGTCGGCGGAGGAGCGCTCGCAGGTCGCCGCGGATTTCGGTGAGGGCGCGATCTTGAACAAACCCGTCGTCGTTCTTCGGCGCTACCGCGCAAGCGAACCGGAATGGGAAGTGCCGATCGACTACAAAAAGGTAATTCAGCACCTGATGGAGGTACACGAGCTGAGCGCGGCTGAGTGCGAGCCACTAGCAGGGGCCGAAAGTACCGAACCTCTCAGAAAAGCGCTGAGCGCAATCGCATCCCGCACGCCGCACCAGGAGGCGCTGCTCCAAAAGCTCAATTCGTTCCCCGGACAGAAGATCCGTGGTGCAATCACGGCAAAGCTAAAGCCGCTGTTGCCCCAGTTCATGTACTTCTCGCACTACGACCGCATGGTGGGCCAGATTCGGCTTGATACCTTCCCGCCTCGCAAGGCGGGGCAACAGCAACCACCGATCGAACTGGGCGAACAGGTCTTCGTCGATTTTCTCGAATACGCGGGTACATCGATCGCCGACATTGTGGCCGCACAAACCTACGAGGGTCTCAACGCGAAATGCGAGGCCGCATCTAACCACATTACCGACCAGCTCCTAGAATTCTGGACGCAAAATCCGCACCTCGAGATCGAGGTCCGCGTCACAAAGGCGGAGCCAGGTGATCCCTCGCCATTCAATCAGGGCATAATTGCGCGTGCACGCGTCCGGAACAACTTGCACAAGCTGACGCTACCGTTCCACGAGCGTAGCGCGGGTTTCATCTGGTTTTTCTCGTTCCTGGTGAAATTTGCCCAGGTTCGCAAGAACGCTGGTTCGTTGATTCTGCTTCTCGACGAGCCTGGCCTGACGCTGCATGGCAAGGCGCAAGCCGACCTGTTGCGCTACTTTGAAAACAAGCTGTCACCGGATCACCAAGTGATCTATTCGACGCATTCTCCCTTCATGGTGCCGCCTGATAAATTTTCGGCAGTCCGCATCGTGGAGGATCGCGTGACTTCGCCGCGTCCTGGCGTTTGGACATCCGAAGGGACCAAGGTGCGCGCTGACGTTCTCGCGGTAGATCGCGACACGCTGTTTCCGCTACAAGGTGCGCTCGGATACGAGATCACCCAGACGCTCTTTATCGGCAAGAACACATTGCTTCTCGAAGGTCCTGGCGACATCCTCTATCTGCACGCTTGGTCGGCCGCGCTCGGTCGTCGCGGACGGACGAAATTGGATTCTCGTTGGACCCTCTGCCCGGCGGGCGGGATCGACAAGATTCAGTCCTTCGTGGCTCTTTTTTCCGGTGCCAAGCTCAATATCGCGGCATTGACTGATTTCGCGAAGTCCGATCGGAAAAAGATCGAGGCGCTGCTGCAGAATCGAATCCTAGAAAGTGATCGACTCCTCACGTGTGCGTCACTCCTGGGCGTCGCCGAAGCCGACGTTGAGGACGTCTTCGCGCCGTCGATTTACGCAAAAATGTTGAACGAGGCGTTTGCTTTGCCGGCCGCCATTCAGATCACCGAGGCAAGTCTCGCCGCTGCCGACCCAACAACCACCCGACTTCTGAAAAAAGCAGAGGCGTGCTTCCGTGTGCTGCCGCCTGACAGCCCGGAATTCGATCACTTCACCCCGGCGGATTGGCTAATCCGAAATCCGACTGTGCTTGACGCGGACGCCAAAGACGTCGCGGAGACGCTCGACCGCGCCGAGAGGGTTATCAGCGCGGTCAACAAGATCCTCCATCTGTTTGCGAGCGAATAACAGTCGCACAGCCTCACGCGAGTAGGGGTTGGTTATCGCGCAATAGCGTGGGCAACATGAGCTGACATTTCATGACTGCTCCAACACTTTCGCCTGTGCTTCACGGTTTTGTTGATGATTTCATTCGCTGGTCAGACCGACGGCTTCGGACCTTTGACAGGTCTCAGCAGACCAGAGAACCCTTATACCACTACACCGACGCGGGCGGCTTGATCGGCATAATTCAAACGCAGCAAATCTGGTTTACCAGTTTCCTGCACCTAAACGACCCAACTGAGCTGACCTTCGGGATTGAGGTCGCGCACGAGCTGCTCAACGAGATTGGCGAACACAAAGACCGTCGGGTGAACATCTTCTGTCAAATGGTGACGGACATTCTAGGCCACCGCAATTTTCGAAGCACATTTGGTTTTTTCTTGGCCAGCTTTAGCAGGGAGCGAAACGACCTGGGGCAGTGGCGAGCGTACGGAAATAATGGGCGTGGATTTGCTCTCGGACTCGCGCCCCGGCTCTTTGCGCCGACAGACAGCCCGGACCAACCAGCTCATGAGAAAGTGTTCGTGTCGCCGGTGACTTACGGCAGGACGGCCACTCGGAGCCGCCTTCGCGCTCCAATCAGGAGGGCAGTACGTACCCTGGAAACCGCGATTGCGGAGACCGGAGACATGCTAAGCGACAAGACAGTAGGGATACCGTTTCTTAGAGAGATGACGAACGCCCTCATCGCATCACAACTGCTGTTGATCTGTCTTACCTCTAAACACGAAGCCTATGAACATGAGCACGAAGTCCGCATGTTCATATTGGGCCAGCACCGCCACTTGGGACCGCACATTTCGACGCGGGCTCGTGGCAGTGATCTAGTCTCGTTCATCAAACACGGTATTCCCATCCGCGCGAGAGGGAGCGTCGTCGAGATTGTAATCGGCCCAGCCGCGTCGACAGGAACAGAAGATGCCCTGCGAACGCTACTACAGGCACACGGAATTCCAATCAGGGTCATCCGTCACTCGAAAATCCCGTACCGGCCGACCTGATCGAATCTTCAATCCGCTGATGCGTCCGCGCCTCTTTGCGCGGCCACCGTAGCGGCAGTCACCACCGCCTTTCCAGAGGAAGGGTGCCGTCTAGACCGCTATCGAGTTCGGCGCTCCAATGCAGGTCGAGCTGCTTCCAAAGCCGAACGAAGGTCATGCGGGCCTGGCGCTCAATTGCGAGCGCGGGGTGCGCGTGGATGGTGCCCGTTTTTTTTGTGCGGAAGGTCGGCCCGTCGCGCTCGATGTCGGCGCGGGCGGCATCCGCCCTATCGAGCTGTTCGAGCGCCAGCTGCAGCAGCGTCAATCTCTCGGGCGATCTGGCCCGCCGAGGCACCAGGTCATTCCAGAGCGTTTTCGAACGCGGCGAAAGGTGTGTGGGTGTGGTTTCCGTCATTGAGCGGTCACTTTTTTGAATTTTGTACCCCCATAGTCAATTTCGCGGCGGTGCGTGTGGAGCCCCGTCACGGTCTCGCACCCGTGTCCTGCGGAGATTTCACACCCCTACGGGTGCGACTACCAATGACGCCAAAGTCGGAACGCTGCATGGTAGGCATCTACTTCCGAAGCTATCTGCGCTTCCCGTTCGGCCGCTTGCTGGCGCGCCACGTCGACGCAATGGGTATGGACGGTAAGCTGCCGACTCGCGCGGGCCTCGTTTTCAGACACTTCTCGTACCTCCCGCCGGAGCTCTTCTTCGGGCTCGTTTGCATAGCGCACCCTCTCAGCGCGCGTCTTGACTGCACCGGCGATGGTCCGCCGACGTAGCGTTTGGTCACTCAAGTTTGACATATGCTGGTCCCGCCAATTTACGCCGCTATCGGCAACGCGCCTGCCGACAGCGGCGACCGCAGCGCGCGTTGATCTGGCGAGGGCGCGCGCCGCATAGAGATCAAGCTGCCACGTCCTTAACGGCATCAGAGGGCCCGAGGGCGTCGGCGGGAATTATTTCAACGAGCTGCTCGAGCGCGAGCCTGAGGTCGTCGACGCGGCGTTTTGCGCTCTCGAGGCAACCTCGCGCTTGGGTTACTTCGCCAAGACCTCGATCGAGATCCTTCTTTTTTCCAACCAGGCGCAGTGTGACCGCTGTGGCCAGCACGGCCGATCGCGAGCGCAGCGGACGCACAGCTTCTTCGATGCTGCGATAGGACTGCCGATGCACGTCGATATTGGCCTCGGCCGCTGCAAGACGCTCCGCTGCCGACGAAAACTCTTTTTCCGCAGTCGTGAGCTCTGCGGCCACTTCGTTGCGCCACGTTATAAGCACGTCGATCGAGTAGGTCATTTGAGGACACCGATTTGCTCGAGGTGGCGGCGAAAGAAGGACAATTGGCTGTCATGATAGTCCTCACTACCGAGGACCACTGCGGCCGCCAGGCCCGGTGCGCCAATAACATCGGGGCGGGGCTCATAACCGGCCAGCATCATCTCGGCGCGCAGCTTCCTCTCTGCTGTCGTGGTGCGCGCCAGCGCTTGCGCTGCGCGATATACCTCCAGGAGGAGGTCACGATGCAATGGCTGCAGCCTGTGACAGAGCTGCAGGGATTTCTCTGAACGAAGCTCATTGACTATGCGCGTCTGTGCGCCGATCGCTCTGCCGACGACTTCGAGCTGCAGCTTCGCTTCCGCAATCTGTGCGGCGTGATCTTTCGGCAGCGCCGGTGTGCCGCCGCGGATCACATCGAGCCCCGCCTCAACCTCGGGCGACGTCGCTTGGCCCACATCCAGCGGTTGGGAGGCGGTATGCTCGGCGCGCAGCGACTCGAGTCGAGCGAACAGCAGAGCATAGCGAGGACTGGATTTTTCGCCGTGAGGATGGCGTCTAAACAGCTCCTCGAGCGTCAGTCGGTCAATGGTCCTCTTGAGCTCGTAATGCTTGCGCTCGAGTGCTTGAAGTAGCCCGATGGCCTTCGCGTAGTCGGGATCATCGTCGATGCGCTGGAACGGCGCGTCAGCGGGTTCGCTCGTGGGCTGATTTCGTTTGAAGGCCATATGAGTGTCCTTTCAAACGATGCTGCCGGCCCTGGTGGGTAATCGGTAGCCCTACCGCATTACCCAGGGAAGTCGCAGAAAAGCTGGCGCAATCGCTCCTCACTTGGCACCTCGCCGATGCTGAGAAGGTCGTAAAACAATCCTTTGAGCCCATCTGGGCGGCGCCCAGAGCGCCGGTCGCGCAGCCAGCCGTTGCCCTCGTAAGCACCGGCGGAGCGGGCTATGGCGCGCGCTCGTTTACGGCCTTGCAGCTCAGGAAAGTAAATGCGCGCGATCTCCCGGAGTATTTCATTGCGCCGGTGGCGCGTTGCGAGCGCCCGCCAACCTGGCTGGAAACCGAGGGCAGTCTCGAGAGTGAGCTTGTCTCCGCCATGCTGCAGCCACAGCACCGCGCGATCTCCGACCCACGCACAATGCTCATTCCCGCTGGCCACAAGGACCTCCGCAGCCTGACGAAGCCAGCCAGCGGGATCTGTAGGCAAGGGTACGGGTCGGGGCGACATTCAATGTCATTGTTGCCATTTCCATCAGGTAAAGAGCTTCGTGCACTGCAGCTTCGGTTCTAGAAGGTTCGCTTTGCCGGTTCTCATATGATCGAGAACAGTAATTATTGTTCATGCACCGACTTCCGCTTTTGCATCGGAAGCGGTCGCCAACTACTGAGCGCGGAAAGTCGCCGAAGTGCCAAAAGGCGACATCGCCCCGCTACTCGATCACCTCGTCGTCGGCGGTCATGAAATCGCGCCGCCTCACCCCCGCCTCTTCACTCGATCACCTCGTCGGCGCGGGCAAGGAACAACGGGGGAATTTCGAGACCCAGTGCTTTCGCGGTCTTCAGATTGATGATCAATTCGAATTTCGTCGCCTGCTCGATCGGCAGATCGGCGGGCTTGGCGCCTTTTAGAATC
>DASZAN010000013.1:0-6072 GCA_035945115.1 Allostellaceae bacterium | reverse complement strand
CATTTCAATGGCTGCTAAGGACGTCAAGTTCCACGGCGACGCGCGCGAGCGGCTGCTCCGCGGCGTCGACATTCTGGCGAACGCGGTGCGCGTGACGCTCGGCCCCAAGGGCCGCAACGTCGTGCTCGACAAGTCGTTCGGCGCGCCGCGCATCACCAAGGACGGCGTGACCGTCGCCAAGGAGATCGAGCTCGCCGACAAGTTCGAGAACATGGGCGCGCAGATGATCCGCGAGGTCGCCTCCAAGACCAGCGACACCGCGGGCGACGGCACCACCACTGCCACCGTGCTGGCCCAGGCCATCGTGCGCGAAGGCGTGAAGGCGGTCGCCGCCGGCCTCAACCCGATGGACCTCAAGCGCGGCATCGACAAGGCAGTCGACGCCGTCGTCGAGGATATCAAGAAGCGCTCGAAGAAGGTCTCGACCAACGACGAGATCGCCCAGGTCGGCACGATCTCGGCCAACGGCGACAAGGAAGTCGGCGAGATGCTGGCCAAGGCCATGCAGAAGGTCGGCAACGAGGGCGTGATCACGGTCGAGGAGGCCAAGAGCCTCGAGACCGAGCTGGACGTGGTCGAAGGCATGCAGTTCGACCGCGGCTACATTTCGCCCTACTTCGTCACCAACGCCGACAAGATGGTGGCCGAGCTCGAGGATCCGTACCTGCTGATCTTCGAGAAGAAGCTGTCAGGCCTGCAGCCGATGCTGCCGCTGCTCGAAGCGGTGGTGCAATCGGGCAAGCCGCTGCTGATCATCGCCGAAGAGGTCGAAGGCGAGGCTTTGGCGACCCTGGTCGTCAACAAGCTGCGCGGCGGCCTCAAGGTCGCGGCGGTCAAGGCGCCGGGCTTCGGCGATCGCCGCAAGGCGATGCTCGAGGACATCGCGATCCTGACCGGCGGTCAGATGATCTCGGAAGACCTCGGCATCAAGCTCGAGAACGTGACGCTCGACATGCTCGGCCGGGCGAAGAAGGTGCGCATCGAGAAGGAGAACACCACCATCATCGATGGCGCCGGCAAGAAGGCCGACATCCAGGCCCGCGTCGGCCAGATCAAGGCCCAGATCGAGGAGACCACGTCCGACTACGACCGTGAGAAGCTGCAGGAGCGGCTGGCCAAGCTGGCCGGTGGCGTCGCGGTGATCCGCGTCGGCGGGGCGACCGAGGTCGAGGTGAAGGAGCGCAAGGATCGCGTTGACGACGCGATGCACGCGACCCGCGCCGCGGTCGAGGAAGGCATCGTCGCCGGTGGCGGCGTGGCGTTGCTGCTCGCCACCAAGGTGCTAAGCAAGCTCAAGCCCGAGAACGACGACCAGAAGGTCGGCATCGACATCGTCCGCCGCGCGCTGCAAGCGCCGGTGCGGCTCATCGCCGAGAATTCGGGCGTTGACGGCTCGATCGTGGTCGGCAAGCTGCTCGAGGCGACGAACCCGAATCTCGGCTTCGACGCGCAGACCAGCGAGTACGTCGACATGCTGAAGAGCGGCATCATCGACCCGACGAAGGTCGTGCGCACCGCGCTTCAGGATGCGGCCTCGGTCGCGGGTCTTCTCGTCACCACCGAAGCCATGGTGGCGGAGAAGCCCGAGAAGAAGGCGGCCGCTCCCGCCCCGCATGGCGGCGGCATGGGCGACATGGACTTCTAAGAACAAGCATCGGACTAGAAGCGCCGAGGCCGGGGCCCCGCCCCGGCCTCTTTTTTTACGCCGCGCGCGATGCAATCAGCGGATCGCGAACTCCGCCGATGCCAGCGGCCGGGTCACGGTCGCGAGCGTTTGGCCCAGCCCGTAATACTCGGCCTTTTCGTGAAAGCGCGGCCGCAACCCCGAGCTCGCGAACGTGCCCACGAGCTCGCCACCCGGCCCCTCGCCGTCGAGGCGATAGGTGAAAAGCTCCTGGGTGGCGATGATGTCGCCGTCGAGCCCGGCGATTTCCGTGATGCTGGTGATGCGGCGCTTGCCGTCCCGCATGCGCGCCACCTGGACGATGAGGTGAATGGCCGAGGCGATTTGCGCGCGGATGAAGCGCACGGGGAGGTCGTAGCCGCTCATCGTCACGATGTTCTCGAGCCGGGTCAGCGCCTCGCGCGGGCCGCTGGCGTGGATCGTGCCGAGCGAGCCGTCATGCCCGGTGTTCATCGCCTGAAGCATGTCGAAGGCTTCGGCGCCGCGAACCTCGCCGAGGATGATACGGTCGGGACGCATGCGCAGCGCGTTCTTGAGCAGGTCGCGCATGGTGATTTCATTCTTGCTCTCGAGGTTGGGCGGCCGGGTCTCGAGCGACGCCACATGGGGAAGTGGCAGCTGCAATTCCGCGGCATCCTCGATGGTGATGATCCGCTCGGTAGGATCGATCGTCTGTGAAATCGCATTGAGGAGCGTGGTCTTTCCCGCACCGGTGCCGCCGGAAATGAGGATGTTGAGCCGGCAGCGCCCGGCGATCTTGAGCAGCGCCGCCATTGCCGGCGACATCGATTGTTGCTGCGCCATGATATCGAGCGTGATCTCGCGCTTGGCGAATTTTCGGATCGACATCATCGGCCCGCGCACCGCGAGCGGCGGAATGATCACGTTGATGCGGCTGCCGTCGGGAAGCCGCGCATCGACGAGCGGCGTCGACTCGTCGATGCGCCGACCCGCGCGATTGACGATCCGCGCGGCGACGTTGAGGACGTGCTGGTCGTCGCCGAAAGTGACGTCGCTGAGCTCGAGCTTGCCGTAGCGCTCGATATAAACTTGGCGCGGGCCGTTCACCAGGATGTCGGAGACGGTTTCGTCGGCGAGCAGCGGCTCGATCGGACCGAAGCCGATCATCTCGGCGACGATGCGACGGCACACCTGCGCCTGCTCGGGTCCGCTCAAGGCGACCTTGTTCTGAAGAGCGATGTCGGCGACGAGCGCCGCGATTTCCCGCTCGAACTGCGCTTCCGGCATGCGTACCGCGACTTCCGGCCGGATCGCTTCCATGATGAGCGGGTGAATGGCGGCGACTGCTCCGTCGATGCGTTCGCGCTCGGCCTTGCTCGTGGCGTCGCGCGGTCGAACCGCAGTGACAGGCGCTGCATCCGCCGCGCCGGGCAGATTTGTCGCGAAAACCCGCTGGATCTCGGCCCACTGCTCAGGGGGCGGCGCGCTCTGCACGGGACCGGCACGCTCGGCGCTCGCGGCGGGTACGCTGTCGCCCGCGCCCTGGTGGCGGGTGAGATGGAGGCCGAGAGCCCGCTCGCGCTGCCATGCCACCGAACCGGTGAAACGACCGAGCCGGGTGATGACGAGGGTCACGGGCTCTTTGCCGAACACGGGAACTACGGGCCCGTCAGGCTGCCGCGCGAGCCGCACCTGTGCCCCCCCGCTCGACATGTCGACGACGCGACAGTCGAAGCGACCATGGGGCGTATGGAGCTGACCGTTCCAGAAGGTCCGGTTGCGCGGACGCCGTCGGCGCTCAGCCCCGGTCGCCTTGTCATCGCGATTGATGCCCACGTCCCGCCCCGTCGTTTCATCGAAATCGCGCGATCGTAGGCGCTCAAGCCTAAGCCGTCGTTAAATCCGCCAGGATCGTGCGGCATGCGCCGAGAAAAGCGCGGGACTGCCGAAATGTTTAGAAAAAATCCGGATATTGCGTGGCGAGGCTTTGCTCGAGCGCGTCGACGACCTTGAGCGAGCTCGCCTCCGACCGGCCGCGCAAGGACCGGCCGAGGTCGTAGCAAATCCACGCGAGATCGACCCGGCCCACACGCAGATAGTGATCGCCGAGATCCTTATAGAGGGCGCCGAGCACCGGATTGCCCCGCAGCACTTTTTCGAACGCCGCGACGGCCGCCTCGCGATGATTGGCGGCGCTTTCAAGATTGGCAATGAAGAGATCGACGATATAGCCCTCAGGCTCGCCCTCGCGATTGAGCCCGCGCCAGAGGGCGAGCGCATCGCTGCCATCCTTGCCGCCGAGCGCTTGCGCACGATAGAGGGTAGCCGCTCGCGCATCGCCGCCAAGCTCGCGGCTCAAGTCCTCGGGCGTTCGGCATGGGAAGTCGGCAACCCCGGTGCAGTCGTTCGCCTCGCGTCCATACTGCAACGTCATTTCGGCCACCAGCAGCGCCGCCGCGAAGCCGTCGTGGCGCTTCAGCGCATGCTCGACCGCCTGGCGATAGTCGGCGAGCGCGCGCGGCTCCCGTCCGCTGGCGACCGCCTCGAGCATCAGCGGCAGCAGACGTCGGAGGCTCGCACTTTCCAGATCGTCGGCGCCGGCCGGGAGCGGCAGCGGGCGCGCGTTGGCGGGAAGCGGGTAGTCGCCCTCGCGCCGCTCGGCGCGGTGCAGCACGAGTCCTGCGACATGCCGCTCTTCGCCGTTGACGGTGACGAAGACGAGGCGCCGCGGCAATCGTCCGTCCTCCTCGATCGCCGCGACGATATCCGGGTGAAGCGCCAGCCGATAGCGCAGGAAGCGTGCAAAGCCTTGGCCGTCGCGCAGGGAAAAGCGTTCCGGCATCGGCGCGACATAAGCCACCTCGTCGCCGTCGACGCGGAAACGCGAAGCGCCGTCGGCGAGGATCTCGTGCGTCACCGTCGGCCGCGGCGAAACGCCGCTCGAGACGCCGACCTCGCTCTCGATCCAGAACGGCTTCAGCCCTAGCATTTGCGCCTCGCCGCCGGTGGCGCGCTGCATCATCTCGGCAAGGCTCGCGCGCTTCTCCATGTCGAAGCGACGAAAAGCGACGTCGCTATAGAGCGCGACACTGGTAAAGGTGCGGGCCGCGCGGTCGAGCACGAGACGCCGGCGCAGACGAAAATCGTAGATCGTTTCGCGGCCGTGCTCGACGAGATCGAGATAGTCGCTGCCGATTGTCAGCGTGAGCGCGTTTGGCGCCTCGCGGTCGTGCCGCAGCTCGAACTCGAGATGCACCTCGGGACCCACCCCCGCGCCCCGCGCGGCGCGAAGCGTCGCCGCATCCGCCTGTGGACCGGGGGAACCGGCGGCGAGCGCGCCCATGCCGGCCGAAAGTGCGAGCATCAGCGCCGCGGCACCGATGCCGGCGCGCAGGGTGCGTCGCCGACTACTCGGCGTCGGGTTGCTTCTCAGGACGTGCGCGCTCGAAGGCGTCGAGCGCCATGCACGCGTCGAAGACGCGGCGGATGCGAGGATAGGGCGCCAAGTCGAAGCTCGGGTAACGCTGCGCGTTGAACACCTGCGGCACGAGACAGACGTCGGCCAGTCCCGGTGCATCGCCATGGCAGAACGTGCCGGTCCGGCGGTCATCGAGAAGCCGCTCGAGTGCATCGAAGCCCAGCCTGATCCAATGATTGAACCATGTCTCGACCGCCTTCTCGTCATGGCCCAGCGGGTTCGCGAGATAGCGCAGGACGCGCAGATTATCGATGGGATGAATGTCGCACGCCACCACTTGGGCGAGCGCGCGTACACGCGCGCGCTCGGCGGGTGCACCCGGCAGCAGTGGTGGCTTCGGCCGCGTCTCGTCGAGATATTCGATGATCGCCAGGGATTGAATAAAGACTGCGCCGTCATCGTCGAGCGCGGGCACGAGGCCCTGCGGCTGCAGGCTGAGGAATTCCGGCCGGTGCTGCTCGTTCTTCCGCAAATGCAGGGATACCTGCTCGTAGCCGAGGCCCTTGAGATTGAGCGCGATGCGGACGCGGAAAGCGGCCGACGAACGAAAATAGCCGTGAAGCTTCATGGACGCGGCCCTCTCGGTCTGGGCGAGGAGACGACAGTCTCAATGCTGGTCACACGCCGTCAAGTCAGCCCGGCGGGAGGCCCTGCGCCGCCGCGGCTACATCGATATCTCGAACCCCGCCGTGCAGCCCGACGGCAGCTGGACCGAGGAGGCGCCCAAAGAATTCAACGGCCGCAAGGTCACGGTGATCGTCGACCGCTACGGCGGCGTCGCGGAACGGCCGCTGCCGACCCAGTCCGCGCGCTAGAGTCTGATCCATTCAGGTTGAAGCGTAGCCTGCGTTTCGGAAGTAGTTGGCGCACTCTTGCGGCGAGACGCTGCTGAGGAGGGTTCCGATCTGGCGCCATGTGTCCTCGACGGTTCGCTTGGCGGCTTTGCGGA
>DASZAN010000012.1:0-53709 GCA_035945115.1 Allostellaceae bacterium | reverse complement strand
CATGAGCGGGATCAAGCTCGTCGCGATCTTGGCGATCTTGGGCATCGGGACGTATGTCTTGACGAGTTCGATTTATACGGTGAGCGAAGTCGAGCAAGCCATCATCACCCAGTTCGGCGAGCCTGTCGGCGCTCCCGTGACTGCCGCTGGTCTGAAGGTCAAGGTGCCCTTCATCCAGGACGTCAACGTCATCGACAAGCGAGTGCTCGAGTGGGACGGCAACCCGTCCGATATGCCAACCAAGGACAAGCTCTACGTCTCGGTCGACCTTTTCGCCCGCTGGCGGATTGTAGATCCTCTCCAATACTTTCTGCGGCTGCACGACGAACGCAGTGCTCAGTCCCGCTTGGACGATGTTCTCGGCAGCGAGACCCGCAACGCCGTCGCCAAGCATGAACTGATCGAGATCATCCGCACGACCAAGGACCGCGTGCCGCTGCGCGACGTCCTCCTGACTGACGCGGGACGGGAGCTGGATGTGGGGTCACTGGTACCGATCCAGAAGGGACGCAAACTGGTCGAGCAGGAGATCTTTGCCGAGGCTGCCGCGAAGGTTCGCGTGTTCGGTATCGAGTTGCTCGATATCCGGTTCAAACGGATCAACTACAATGAAAGCGTGCGCCCGAAGATTTACGATCGAATGATCAGCGAACGGCGGCAGATCGCGGAACGCTTCCTGTCCGAAGGTAACGGCGAGGCCGCCAGAATCCGCGGCAACCGGGTGCGTGACCTGAACAAGATCCAGTCTGAAGCCTACCGGCAGGTCGAGGAGATCCGCGGCGTGGCGGACGCGAAAGCCACCGAAATCTACGCGAGGGCCTACAACCAGAGCCCTGAAGCGGTGGCGTTCTATGAATTCACGCGGACCATGCAGTCCTACAAGTCCATCATCGCCGAAAACACGACGCTTGTTCTTTCCACGGACACTGACCTCTTCAAATTCCTGAAGGGTATGACTCCGGATGGCGATGTCGTTCCCGCGCCACGTTCCGTCGGTAACCGATGAGAATACGCGCCCGTCGTACATAGGTGACCCTGCCTCGCGGGTTGCTGCATTCGCTGAAGCCAATGCGGCCTCGGCTTCTTTCCTGCCGTTGAAAATGCGAAATCATTTGAGGGCCTTGCAGGCCAACGGACCTTTGCTAGTAAGAAAAACGAGCCTCATAGGCTTGAGTTTTACATCCGCCAAGCCAACATCCACAGACAACCGCACAGCTGCAAGAAAGTTGTGACGAGGACCGCGAAATCTCGGCCCTTTCGCGCGACGGAGGATGCAATGAATAAATCGATCCGCGGTGGCCTGGTGGCGTTGG
Organism: Allostellaceae bacterium; assembly: GCA_035945115.1. Classification (GTDB taxonomy): domain Bacteria; phylum Pseudomonadota; class Alphaproteobacteria; order ATCC43930; family CGMCC-115725; genus DAHUYF01. The sequence continues at coordinate 52,396 of DASZAN010000012.1, read as the reverse complement.
CTTTTACGGGGATTTTCATGCTGTCGCCCCCTATATCGGCGCAGACTGAGAATTCAGATAGTAGTGACTACTCGGTCCTAAATAAAACCACCGGGGTTTGCATCATGGTCACGCGTTGGCCCGGTGGGGATGTTGGACTGGCTCGTCTACAGGCGGAGTATCCCGCGCCAACCTGGACTGTGACCCTCGGATATTCGTGCGACGAGTATGCACTCTAGTGTCCGTCCGGAAACGGCCCGAAAGATTGCCAAAATCGACGAAGCGAGCGTGGCTCGCCTTGGAGGAGCGGTGCTCCAACGGCATCGGGCAGGACGCGATGTCCGACCATCTTATTGATCCCGAGATCCTGTGGGCGAAGTCGACGGCGCTTCGGGAGCGGGGGAAAACGGCGAAGGACCAGCTGCTGGCACGTCAGATGCTCCGGCTCGCGGATGACATCACCAATTTGGCGGTGGAACTGCGGCTTGCCGCCATCGTCGCAGAGATAAAAGGCTGAGATGGCTCATTTCGACCTGAGTCGCAACGTTCGCAGTCTGCTCCTTGCCGAGTTGGCCTCCGGTCTGTGGCTCACGTTGCGTTACATGTTCAAGCCGGCGGTGACGGTGAACTACCCGTATGAGAAGGGGCCGCTGAGCCCGCGCTTTCGCGGCGAGCACGCGCTTGGCCGCTATCCCAACGGCGAGGAACGCTGCATCGCCTGCAAGCTCTGCGAAGCGATCTGCCCGGCGCTTGCCATCACCATTGAAGCCGAGCCGCGCGAGGACGGCAGCCGCCGTACCACGCGCTACGACATCGACATGACGAAGTGCATCTATTGCGGCTTCTGCCAGGAAGCGTGCCCGGTCGACGCCATCGTCGAGGGTCCCAATTTCGAATTCGCCACCGAGACGCGCGAGGAGCTCTTCTACGACAAGGACAAGCTACTCGCGAACGGCGATCGCTGGGAAGCGGAGCTTGCCAACAACCTTGCGCTCGACGCGCCGTACCGGTGAGTGTGAATTCCGGTATCTCGACCGGCTCGGCCTTATGTTACGGTCTGTCGACACGGTTGGAAAAGCCATGAAGCCAGTTGAGGCTATTCGTCGAAAGCTGCGCAGCCTTGGTGCTGTAGTCAAAGACGCAGCCGCAACCGAGCATGAACGAGCGAATGCAAGAGTGCTCAAGACAGTCCTGGAAAAGAAACTCCTACAGGAGGGTGTCCCGATAGGAGATTGGACCGGGCATCGCGTTTCGGTTCGGCCGGGCGGTACGAGAGATAAAGACTGCGATCTCGCCTTCGCCTCCAGTTGGTGGCACGTCTCAGTTTGCATTTCGACTTGGCCGGGCTCTCCGCGAGGGTCTCAAGAGGTGGCGGTCGACCTAACACCGCCACGATCGAGCGCTCGCCACGCTCTCCGGTCCGCACAGTCGGTCAAGCCGCGTGACGTAGGTAGTTTCCGAGCCTACTAACCCTATCCCTCTCGACCTATCGTCGTGGCGCGGGAATCGGTCCATCGCCGGTGCCCACCCTCAAAACGGCGGAGCTTTCCCGGTGTCCCAAATCTCACGGGAGGAACGAAGTCATGTTGGAAAAACAGAGCTTTCGCAGACGCTGGGAGGACTACCAGGCGTCAAAGACACTGGCTTTCTGGGCCTGCGCGGGGTGCATCGTTGCCACCTTGATCATAGGCTTTACCTGGGGCGGCTGGGTGACGAGCGGCACTGCCGAACGAATGGTGACCCAGGGTGCCACGGCGGCACGCGCCGATTTAGCCGCCACTATCTGTGTTAGCCGCTTTGAAAGTGCACCCGATACAGTCATCAACCTCGCGTCGCTCAAGGCCAGCAGTTCCTGGAGCCGGAGCGATTTCATTGCGAAGGGCGGCTGGGCAACACCGGCGGGGATCGAAGAGCCCATCGCTGGCGCCGCCGATATTTGCGCTCACCGGCTCATGGATGCGAAGCCGCCGGTGAAGGCAGCCGGAGCTTCCGGGTAGTCATACGAAGCATCTGGACAGCGCTGCCGACCAGGACGTTCTCGCTGCTGATCTCGAGGCCGAGGCGGCAAAGATGGAGCGGAAACCTGGCGACCCCAACGGCGGCGCATAAATGCGCCGCGCGATCATCACGGCTCAGCGCTGACGCACACCGCCCAAAAGTTTGATCCGCGTGCGAAGCCCTACGATCACCGGCCCACCGCACTCGACACCCGGCGCTTCCAAGCGCTCCTGGCGAGAGATCGTAGGCCCTTATGCCCGGCCCGACACCAAACGCGCCGTGACCCAGCTCCTTAACGCGAGCCTACCGTTTCTGATCCTTGTAGCAGCGCTCCTCTATGGCGTCGGCCGCCACGGCTGGGCCGCGCTCCCGCTTGCACTGTACTCGGCCGACTGAGCGTATTGACGTTGACGCCCTATGCTTTCTGGCGCGGGATGCACGCGATACATCACGCGACCTCTGGCAATCTCGACCGCCGCGGTGTCGGTGACGTCGTCACCCTCACGGTCCGCGAATATCTCTCGTATCGCCGCTAGCCTCGGCGGCAAGCGAGTCGAGCTGGTGCGCGATCTGGCGCCCAAATCCTCCATCATCGGTGTGTTCGCGAATCCGCGTCGATGGCGGAAGCGCGCGAAATTGCGGCGGCAGCGGCGACGATCGGGTATCGCACGCTCACAATCTTGCGTGCGTTGCACGCAAGATTTAGAGCCGGCGTTCGCCAAACTTGCAGCTGGTGAGGCCGGTGCGCTCCTCGTCACCGCCGACCCTTGAGGGTGAACGCGAGGTGGTGGCGCAGATGGCGACGAAGCATGCCCTTGAGGCAATCTCCCCCACTCGCGAGTAAGTCGAAGCGGGTGGCTTGATCACCTACGGTACCAGCATCGCCGATGCGTATCGCCAAGCCGGCGGCTATGTCGCGCGCGTCTTGAAAGGCGACAAGCCCGCCGATCTGCCGGTGCTGCAAGGCACGAAATTCGAGCTCGTCGTCAATCTCAAGACGGCGAAAGCGTTCGGCCTCACCCTCTCCTCCACCATCAGCTTCGCCGCCGACGAGGTGATCGAGTAGCGGGGCGATGTCGCCTTTTGGCACTTCGGCGACATTGGCCCATGTCCGAGTTGAGTCCGTGATGCGCTGGAGAACTGACATTCGCGTCCGGCGGAATTCATGAGTACTCACTCTAGTCACATCAATCGCAGATTGGGTAGCGCTTCGAAACGGTATTGAACTCGATAAAATTGCTCTCCGTTCTCGCACCATCGCTCGCTTCATGCGCTCCCGATCAGCAGCTTTCTTTGACTCATGCTGACAGCGCGTTGACACCTCGCTCGTGTCAGGTTCATCATTCTTTCATCAGCGACAGCAATATCGGGGAGGAAGCGATGACTGACCCCGTGCGCTTGAACGTCAACGGGCGGCCGGTGAAAGTCGCCGTCGACGATCCCAACATGCCCCTGCTCTACGTGCTCCGCGATAGCTTGAGGCTGCATGGACCGCGCTTCGGTTGCGGTCTCGGGCAATGTGGCGCGTGCACGGTGCATGTCGACGGGAAAGCGGTGCGCTCGTGCGTGTTACCGCTGTCGATGGTCCGACCCAAGGAGAAGATCGTCACGCTCGAAGGCCTGGGCTCGCTGGCAAAGCCGCACCCCCTGCAGAAGGCGTTCATCGACGAGCAGGCGGTGCAGTGCGGCTACTGCATCAACGGCATGATCATGCAGGGGGCGGCGTTCCTCACCAACAACACAAATCCGAGCGAAGCCGACATTCGTCAGGCGCTCGCCGGCAATCTTTGCCGTTGCGGCACGCACCTTCGGATCGTCCGCGCGGTGATGCGCGCGGCTGGCCGCATCTGAGCGGGGGGAGTGCGACATGAGCGACATCATCGCCATCGCCACGCGCCGCGACGTTCTCAAGGGAGGCGGCGCGCTCATCGTCAGCTTCGCTCTCGCCAGCCGCTTTTCGCCCGCTTTCGCACAGGCGAGCCTCACCAAGTCTGTTGCCACCGACGAGGTCGACGGCTTCCTCGCCATTGGCGCCGATGGCAAGGTGACCGTTTTCTCCGGCAAGGTCGACCTCGGCACCGGGGTGCGCACTGCTTTGACCCAGATTGTGGCCGAGGAGCTGGATGTGCCGCTCGACAAGGTTACGCTGATCCAGGGCGACACGGCGCTCACGCCGGATCAGGGCCCAACCTATGGCAGCCTCTCGATCCAGAACGGCGGCATGCAACTCCGCCAGGCTTCGGCGACCGCGCGCAAGCACCTTCTCGAGCTCGCATCCCAGAAGCTCGGCGTTGCCGCCTCAGACCTCATGGTCGAGAACGGCGCGATCAAGCCGAAATCGGGCGGCAGCGCTGTTGGCTACGGCAGGCTCATTGGCGGCAAGACGTTCGCTTTGAAGCTCGACAAGGATGCCAAGCCGAAGGATCCCACCACCTTCAGCATCGTCGGCAAGTCGGTGGCGCGCCTCGACATTCCCGACAAAGTGACGGGCCGCTTCACTTACATGCAGGATATGCGCGTTGACGGCATGCTGCATGGCCGCGTCGTGCGCCCGTGGGCTCTAGGCGCGAGCCTCGAGAGCGTCGACGAGAACTCGGTCAAGGATATCCCCGACCTCGTCAAAGTGGTGCGCGAAGGCAGCTTCCTTGGCGTGGTTGCTAAGAGCGAATGGGGCGCGATCAAAGCGGCACGCAAGCTCAAGGCTACCTGGTCGAACTGGGCAGAGCTTCCTGAGCAAACGAAGCTCTTCGAACACGTGCGCGCCACCAAGATCTCGAAGGACGACGTCACCAGCAACGTCGGCGATGTGGAGGACGCAATCCAGAAGGGCGCTAAGTCGCTCAAGGCAACATATGACTTCGCCATCCATACGCATGGTTCAATCGGCCCGTCCTGCGCCATTGTCGAGATCAATGACGGCCAGCTCACCTGTTGGACGCCGTCGCAGGCGACGCACAATCTTAGGAAGCAGCTCGCGGCGATGCTGAGCTTGGGGCCCGAGAACGTACGCTGCATTTATGTCGACGGTTCCGGTTGCTACGGTCGGAACGGCCATGAGGATGCGGCAGGAGATGCCGCGCTCCTTGCTCGAGCCGTCGGGAAGCCGGTGCGCGTCCAATGGATGCGCGAAGACGAGCATGGCTGGGACCCGAAAGGCCCACCAACCCTGATCGATCTGCGCGCAGCGGTCGACGCGCAGGGCGAGGTGATCGCCTGGGAGTCTCAGTTCTTCGTCCCCGAAGGCGCTGCCGGCAACGTGCCGCTCGTCGCGGCGAGCCTGGCTGGCCTGCCGCATGAGACGACGCTCGCACCCGGCAACATTATCCAGGATTCGGCGATCCCCTATGTCTTCGCCAACATCCGGACGACCTGCCACCGTTTGGCAGAGACGCCCTTCCGCCCTTCCTGGATCCGTACGCCCGGGCGTATGCAGAACACCTTCGCCAACGAGTCCTTCATCGACGAGCTCGCCGCCGCGGTTGGCGCCGACCCGCTGGAGTTTCGCCTGAAGCATTTAAACGATCCGCGCGGAACGGAACTGCTGCAGCGTTTGGCCGCGCTCGCGAAGTGGGAGAAGCGGCCGTCGCCGCAGAACCAAAGCGGCGGCGGCGACATCGCCAGAGGGCGCGGCCTCAGTTACGTGAAATACGAGTTGAACCGTACCTATGTGGGCGCGGTGGCCGAAGTAGAGGTTGATCGCCGCAGCGGTAAGATTCGCGTGCCGCGCTTCTACGTCGTGCATGATTGCGGCCAGATCATCAATCCGGACGGGCTCAAGAACCAGATCGAAGGCAACGTGATCCAGACGGTGAGCCGCACCCTGTTCGAGGAGGTCACCTGGGACCGCTCGATGGTGACGAGCCTCGACTGGGCGAGCTATCCGATCATCACTTTCCCGGCGGTGCCAGAGGTGGTGATGGATCTCATCGACCGGCCGACCGAGAAGCCCTGGGGCGCGGGCGAGCCCTCGGCGGCAGTGATTCCGTCGGCGATCTCTAACGCGGTTTTCGACGCGATCGGCGTTCGGCTCCGCTCGGTACCGTTCACGCCCGCCAAGGTAAAAGCGGCGACGCAGTCGATCTGATCGTGGTGCACGCCGGCACGTGCGCGGCCGGCGACACACTTGCCCGTCAGTCCCGCGGGTCGCTACCGCCGGGGCCATCGCTTCGTCATCGTTGCTCGTAGCCCAGCCAGGTCCGCCTTTGGCACTCCTCGGACCTCGGGTGACTGTCCGATTTGAGTCGGTAAAGCGCTACCGCGATGAGGCTGCTACTCGCTCCTGGGCGAATCAACGCGCTGCATCGCGGGCCGCGCGCTGTTGAGGCGCATTGCGCGGCGAGCGCTCGGGCCCGCCGCGGGGCGATGCCAGCCGTACACGGATGTGGTAACAGGCTACGTCTTACGCTGGATAGCTTAGCTTCGCGAGCGCCGCCTTCCTCATCTCGAAAGTGCTCTTGCCCGAGTAAGTCGATCCAGTCAACGTCGAGCGTTCGTGACCCACTATGTCCTGGGCCGTGCTTTCGGGCACGCCCGCGCGCTCCAACATCGTGATGACGGTCCCCCGGAAACTATGAAATGAGTGGCGGTCATCGAAGCCAAGGTGTTGTTTCAGCGCTGTGAACTGTTTTCCAATTTGGTCGCCACGCTTTCCGTGCCGGTCGGTCTTCAGGTGCTCGAACAAGAAGCCCTCACGCCGCTTGCCGATCATCCGCTTCAATGTCGCCTTGATCTCGGTGTTGATCGGCACCGTGCGAACACCGGCTTCCGTCTTGGCGTCCATGATCTCGAACCGATCCGCCTTCACGTGCTCAAGGCGAAGCGCGCATAGCTCCTCTCGCCGCGCGCCCGTGTACATCGCCAGTCGGATTAAGTCGGTCAAGTCTCCTTTTGCGGCCTTCAGTAGCCGGACCGCTTGCCCCGGCTCGTAGGGCAGCCAAGATCGATGCTTCGGTTTCTTGAAGCCTAGGCGCTCGAATGGTGACTGGATGTCGGGCGCGACTTCTAGAGACCGCAGATAGGCCCAATAAACCCTGCAATCTGACATGAGGCGCTGCACGGTGGCACTGCTCAATTCCGAACGGAGTTCGGAGACCCAGCGGACAACTTCTTTGCGAGAGATGTCGGCCAACGTCAGGAACTTGGCGGCAAGGCGTTCGATGGTTTGACGCCGCATTGCCGTCGTCTTCGACTTCGTATGCAGCGAGTTGATCCACTCGTCCAGGTACTCGCTCGTCTCGACGATCCCGCCCGTAGCTACACCAATATGACGCGCGACCTTGGCGCGCTCTTCCTCAGTAGCTTCCTCATCGAAATGGACGGTCGACAGGAAGCCGTGGTGACGCAAGGCTTCCTCTACAATCTCGTCGAAAACCTGTTTCCGCTTATCCTCGCTGTCGGCCCGTCGTAGCACTTCGCGCCAGGAGCGCATCTCATCAACCGACTTGCCACGCGCCCTCTCGATTAGCTCGCGCCATTCAGCCACCTTAAAGGCAGCACGGTCACGAGCGACCTTGCGGTCGGTCGTCTTCAGCGCAACCCGAAACTTACGTCGTCTAAACTTGGCCTGAACGTCTGCTGGTACGTTCAGGCGGGCGTACCACTGGTGACCACGAAGTTCGAGATGATCGAGCCGGTAATGTGCCATCGTGACCTCTAGCGACTTTATACCCCAGATTTGTGCCCCAGTGCAAGACCACGAAATGCAATAGTGGCCGCCATTTCTGCACTTGTAAGTCCTTCTGCGTAAAATCCGGTAGGGGACGCCAACAATTTCAGAAGCTTAGTCTAGATTTCGTCACCAACTTTCTTCCCCAACTCTTCCCCAATCCGCGGAGCAGGAATTTTGGCGTGTCGCTGCTCACTGCTAGCAGGTAATCGCTAAGAAGCGGGGGAAAACTCATCTCACGTCGCCAACACCGGTTAGTAGGGGTGCCAGCAAATTCATGCCTTGGCTCGTGGGGCTAAAGGCGCTTCGCGTTGTCCGGAGACCGCACGAGCGGGAGGCGGTCGCCGAGGTCCCCGAGCAGACCACCGAGATTGTTCGTTATTGTGACGACCGTCGGATGGCCCGGTCCGAAGGCCTTCTCGGCGATGGCGAGCGCGAGTTCGTAAGCGGCGCGCGCGCCGGCGAGGTCGCCCAGGCGCCAACGCACGCCCCCGAGGTTGTTTGCGTCCCTTGCAACGTTGGGATGGTCTGGTCCGAAGGTTTTCTCATCGATGGCGAGCGCGCGCTCGTAAGCGGCGCGGGCGCCGGCGAGGTCGCCCAGGTCCCCGAGCACGCTGCCGAGATTGTTCGCGCGAATGGCGACTGTGAAATGGTCTGGACCGAAGGCCTCCTCATCGATGGCAAGCGCGCGCTCGTAAGCGGCACGGGCGGCGACAAGGTCGCCGAGGTCCTCGAGCACGAGGCCGAGATTGCTCACGATAGTGGCGATGTCGGGATGGTCTGGTCCGAAGACCTTCTCATCGATCGCGAGCGCGCGCTCATGGGCGGCGCGGGCGCCGGCAAAGTCGCCGAGGTCCCGGAGCACGGTGCCGAGGGTACTCAGAACTCTGGCGACTTCTGGATGGCCCGGTCCGAAGGCCTTTTCGTCGATGGCGAGCGCGCGCTCGTAGGCGGCGCGGGCGCCGGCGAAATCGCCGAGGTCGTGGAGCACAGTGCCGAGGTGGCTCACGTTCGCGGCGACGTGGGGATGGTCTGGTCCGAAGGCCTTCTCTGTAATGGAGAGGGCGCGCTCATAGGCCACGCGAGCACTAGCAAAGTCGGCGATCATCCGTAGATGGTGCCCCCTCGCGGCCAACAGGACCGCGGCATGGCGGCTGCTGCGACCATCAGCGGCGTCGGTGATCGCGCGCAGGTGAGGTCGCCACGCCGTCAGCGGCGCGGGATAGCCGGCTGCATTGAGACCCTGCGCTGCTTTGCCTACGGCCTGTTCAACAGCATCTTGCGCGATCGCCTGCTCGTCGCCCGCCACGCGCTTCAGATACGCGGCGAGCAGACGATGCAGTGTGAGGTCGCCACTTGCTTGTTGATCAATCAACCCAAGCTGGACCGCTCGCGATAGCGCATCCTCGGCGAGGCGGGCCGCGGCGCCATCGTTCAAATCGTAACCGAGGCTTGCCTTCAGCAGTTCGCGCGGGATCGGCTCGCCTAGCGCAAAGCATGCCGCGCGAAACAAGGCCGCGCGGGCAAGTGCATCGGTAGCATCGGCAGGGGCGAGCTTGTCGAAGCTGAGCCCGAAGGTATTGGCCACATGCCGCTCATGGCCGGTCGGCGAATAGTCGCCGCCCACCAGGGATAAATGATCGAGCAAATCCGGGCGCCGAAGCTCGGCGAGGTAGGTCACGGGCCGGCCTATCGGCGAATGACGGTACTTCTGGAGATAGCTGCCGGCGAGATGGAGGGCGAGCGGCAGATATCCCAGCTCTTCGGCAATGGCGGCAAGATCGGGATCGTCCTCGGACAAGTCAGGCCGATGCTTGCGAAGCAGCGCCACGCTCGCCCCGCGGGACAGAACGCCGAGCGGTAGGGGTTGGACACCAAGGGCCGGAGGCCATACTGCTCTGCGGCTCGTCAACAGGACGCGGGCGCCTCCGGTGGTCGGGCGCCATCGGCACAGCAGCCCCTCATCCTCGCAATTGTCGAAGATCAGCAGGCGCGGAAGCAAACTGCTCCAAGCGGCGAGCACAAGGTCGATCTGCACGGCCTCCGCCAGCTCGTCGAAATTATCGCGCAAGGCCAATCCCGCCGCGCCGCCGCAGCGCGCAACCTCGCCCGGAACATCCTCCGCCTTGGCGAAATTGAGCCAGAACACACCGCCTGCGAAGAACTGCCCGTAGCGATGCACAAACTCGCTCGCAAGCTGCGTCTTGCCGATACCACCAAGACCCGTCATTGCAGCGACCGCCGCCGCCTCCCCAGTCTTGATCGTCCTCGCTGTTTGCTGGAGGTCCTGGTCGCGCCCCACAAAAAGCGGGTTGCGCGACAAAGGCATGCGTGAGTGCAGCGGCAACGGGCTAGCGCCAGGAACGGTATTCGTCGGTAGAGACACGAGCAGCGCCAGCCCCGCTTCCAGCTCCTCTCGCGCAACAACCGATGGCACGACATTGCCGTAGTTGTTGATCACGGAGCCCTGGTACACAGGCCCCGAATACCGCCCAGGATTATTGAACTCCGATGGCAAGGCGCGGCCTCGTAGCGGCGGACCTAGCCGAGGGCGTGGATTTTGGCGATTAAATCGACGATGCCTTGTGCCGTTGAAATGACGGTCGGCGCCGCAGAGCCAAGTGCCCGCGCGCCGCCCAGAAGTGCATCCCCGAGCAAACGAAGACGCGATTTATTGGGTGTCGGCTTGCCCGCTTCCTTCAGCAGATCCTCAGCGGAAGCGGCCGTGGCATTTGCGTCGTCCATCTTCTCCGGCGGCACGGTTTTCAAACCTTCCCCAAGCTGCTGCAGAAGAGCTTGCAGCGCCTCTCTTGAAGCTGGGGTCGCGCCGGCGAGCGTACCGGCGATCTGTCCCGCATTGTTGATGGTCGATCCTTGAAATACCGGGCCGTGAAAGGTGCCAAGGTTGTTATACGTGTGCTGAGACATCGATTTCTCCCGCTTAACGGCTATTGATCCAACGGTTGCTGGTGAGTGCAGTCGTGTCGCAAACTATCCGCGAGCCAAATTTCCATAGGGCTTGCCCCGTCGTTTCAATCTCGAGCGCGCCGCGCACGTCTCGAGGCTGTGTCGCGTCGCGTGCGTGCCATCGTCCCCTCAGAAGGTGCTGGCTTCCGCGACGCAGGGTCGCTCGTCAGGCGCTGCGGTAGGCGGCGCCGGCTTCCTCGAGCAGGCGCAGCGTCCGCGCCACGTCGCCGGGCTGTTCCAAGAGCGTCTCCGGGTCCCATTCGCTGCGCGGCGCGGCGAAAAGATCGCCGCCATAGACATGGATGGCACCGCTGAGGCGGGAGATGGGGTTGATCACGGAGTGAATGATGTTCTCCCCAAGCGGCTCTGCATACCCTGCGCTCAGCGCTTTGGCGCCAGCGGCCTCGATCCGGCCGCCCTCTTCGCCGGCCAAGCGGCGCCAAAAGATGTTGTCCTCGCGGCCCGTGTAGATGCCGATCACGGCCCACGTGTTGTGATTGTGGGGCATGACCGTGTAGCGCGGCGCCCAGACCACGTTGAGGATGAGGAGATTGGGCGCTTGGTAGAGCTTGTCGACGCCGGCCCGCGACGGCTCGCCGAGGCCGCGGAGAACCGCGGCCGGCTCAGAGACCGCCTGCGCCACCAGCTCGCGCACCGCGCGGTGCGCTCGATCCTCTGCCCGTGCGGCGCGGCAGTCGGCGACGAATTGCTCAAGACTGAACATGTTGCCATCCTCCCCGAGGTGACCGAACGTCGGTCGGCGCGGAACGTCCCCAACTTTTCGCCAATATACGTGGACGAGTTCCGGAGGAATCCCGCGGATACTAGCGGACGATATCCTTCGCCATCAAACGAAGACGCGCTCAGCGGCCGTCGCCGTACACCGCCGAGCCCCACTTTGTGCTGAGAATATCGGTGAAGGGGATGCTCTCTTGCCGCACGAAACCGGCGGGAAGGCGTCCCTCTGCGAGGAGCTCCAGGACGGCCGCCATTCCTGCCGCGGTGCTTCGCTCGATGGCGGTCACTTCGATCCCGCCGACTTTGGCCGGGAGAATCTTGCGCACGGAGTTCCGCGCGTCGAGCGCTCCCGCTCGCGTGCCGACGGCCTCGACGAGGAGAACCACGACGTCTTGCGTGGTACTGGGCAGCTGGCGCGAGAGGATGTCCTCGAGTTCTTCTTGGGGCAACTGGAGGTCGTGCAGCAAGAAACGCATCTTCTCGCAATGACCGGGATAGCGGAGCGACTTGTAGGTGAGGTCGTCAACGCGTCCGGTAAAAGTCTCGCACATGGTCGCGGTGCCGCCCGATGTGTTGAACGCTTCGTACTGGACACCATCGATAACGACGGTCTCGAGCCCGTCGAGCGGCATCGTCTTGATCGGCCGACCCTGGTAGAGCGCGTCACACGGTTGGCAATACTCATTCACCAGGCCGGCGGTGCTCCAGGTGAGATAATAGCGGATGTGGTTGCCGGTCGTTTGCGGAAGCGCGCCAACGCGGAGCTTGAGCGACTGAACGTGCTCGAATTGCGCGGCGAGATCGGCGGCGATGACGTTGACCATGCCCGGTGCCAGTCCGCACTGCGGCACGAAAGGTGCATTCTTGCCCGCAGCAATCGCCCGGACCGCGGCGGCGGTTTCGGTATCCTCGGTGAAATCAAGATAGGCAGCCCCGCCTTCCGCGCAGGCGCGGGCGACATCGAGATTGATTCGGAAGGGCCCGGCGGAGACGACCACGTCGTTTTCGCGGACAAATCCCCCGAGGTCGGCTGGGTCGGTTGCATCGAGGTCGCGGAAGTTTTGGGCGAGCGCGTCAGGAAGCGGTGGCCGATGCATGTCGGCAAGCGTCGGGACGACCCCACTCTCGTGGAGCATGAGGGCGAGGGTGCGGCCAACTTTTCCGGCGCCAATGATCCCGATTCTCATGGCCTCCTCCGGATCATGGTGATGAACGAACCGCGCGCAGCATCGATTCTAAATTCGCGATCTTGGACCGTCACGTAAAAGATCGCCTTCGCAGCATGGGGCGGCGTTGGTCAGAGTCTTGAACAAGTCACTCTGCTCTCCCACCTGCCAATTAGGGCGATCAAATCCAGCGAAGGGAGGTCGCGATGGATTGGGATCAGATCCTCGGCCGATGGCAGGGAATCAGGGCCAAAGCCATGGAAGCATTGGAAAAGCTGACGTACGAGGTTCGCCGCGATCAGCGAAAGCCCAAAGACAAAACTGCTTCCACCCGAAGAGAGACGCCGCACGTCAAGCATTTTGAGGACATGCACTAGGCCGTTGAAGGTCTTGGACGGCCGCCGGCGTCGAGGTGCTCAGCGATGCGAGCTATTCCAAGTCATCAGCTCGATCCTGGCCAGAGCTTCCATGTCGCCCGCTTTCGCTGCGTTCTCGTACCATTGTTTCGCTCTCTCGGCGTCGGCGAATGCCCCGCGCACGCGGAGATGTCGGAGATAAAGGGGATCAAAGGTGCGCCCCATGGCGGTTGCCGCCTGAACCATGCCGGCGCCGGCGGCCATTTCATAGAATCGCCGTGCGGCGACCACATCACCCTGCCGCATCCGTTCGTCACCGCGTGCCATGGCGATTCCTGCCACCTCGGGTGACGCGTGGCTGTCGACGGGCGGGTGCTCTGGCGCCCCGTTCACGGTCGTCGATGGTGGCTCCACCCGTGCCACCTCGGATCCGCCGTCGTTATCGACGAGCGGATTCTCCAACCTCTCGTTCTCTGTGCTTGATGATGGAACGACGGCCGTCGCCGCAGCGAGTGGCGTCGATATGCGAACCGGGATTGGTTCACTGCCTGAAGCTTCATCATCCCGGTTCATCCGTGCGACCTCGAATGCACCGTCGCTGTCGACGGGTGGGTGCTCCGGCGTCTCCTTCATGGTGCTTGACGATGGCACCACAGCCGTCGCTGGCGGGAGTGGCGGCGACATGTCAACGGCGGTTGATTCGATGTCTGGAGAACTGGCGCTCGGATCAGAGGACACGGCAGACTGCGTCGGCTCCGGGTCGAACATCTCCGAGAGCGCTGATAAGGTCTGCCGGTGACGCGCAAGAAGGTCCGCCAGTTCGGCCATAACATTTGTCCGCTCCGATGGTGCGACGAGGAGGGCGCCGACCCCTCCGCCGACCGCGCCGGCGAGAAAAACCGCGAGCACCAGCACCACGGGCGACGTTGGACGATGCGCAGGGCCACCGCGTGTTGGCATCGGCCGAGTTACGGGTGATACCGCCACGAGCCGCGGCTGAGGTGACACCGGCGGTCCGATCGCGCGCCGGCGCATTCCGGTCGTGGGCGCATCGGCCACTCCCGCAGGTCCATGATCGATAGGGGCAAGAGCTGTCCGCTCGCGACGTAGCGGCTCGACCCGGTGCGACGGCACCATGCCGCCGCCGATGAGCGCTTGCGGCCCGCGAAAGGAGGGCATCTCACCCTGGGCATCCTCGCACCAGTCCTCATCCAGCGGTTCATCATCGGTGGCGGCATCACCTCGCGGCTTGGTTCGGATGCAGGCAGTGATGCGATCGATATCAAGCTCGCTCGTTTCAGGCCGGAATTGCTCATAGAGCTCGAAGGCGCATTCCGCCAAAAGCGATACCGGCAGCGCCTCGGCGAGGGTGATCATCGCCTCGGCGACGTTGTCGATTTGATTGCCAAACTTTTCGCCCAAGTACGCCTCGACAGACGCCGGATCGATCGGCCGATTTTTGACAACCGCACGCAATCCCTCCGGCACTCGCGCAATCGAGACAACGCGGTCGATCACGCGGACATCGATGGTGCCTCCCGGGCGTAGGTTGGCGCGCAACTCGGCAATTTCCCCGGGCGTGATCACGTCGAGCGCCGCCTCGCTCATGCGGCCGCCGAGTCTGGCCACCGCCCGGCCGAGCGTGAGCGCTTCGTTTCTCTCAAATCCAAGACGCTCAGCGACGATCGTGGCCCAAAGAATGAGCACGGGACGGCGGCCGACTTCGATCATCGGAGACTTCCGAAATTCTGCTCGGTTAGAATTTGGCGCACCCGCCGTTGCGCGCAATCAAGTCGCGACTGGACCACATTGACCGGAACCGCGCAGATCCGCGCGACCTCTTCGCAGCCCATCCCTTCGAGACCGATGAGGACAAGCACGGTACGCTGCTCATCCGGCAAGCAATTCATCGCGTGCTCGAGGTGTCGCACCTTGGACCGGATTGCCCGTGAATCGGGCGACGCACGTTCCAGTCTTTCCACCTTGATCATTCACCCTCACCAGGCGGGCTTGATTTCGATACCGTCAACTCCGCCAGACCACCAAAGCGATGAGCCAGGGAAGACACGCCACGGTTAGCGTGATCCAGAACCATGCTTCGCTGTCGGTCGCCTCAGATTTCTTGGTCGAACGAGAATAATTGTCGAAAACGTCGTCGAGCTTTGCCATGTGCTTTCCTCACCAAAGTTACATCGACCCACTTGATCAGATTCGACCGGCCGAAAATTACGGTCCTATTGCGCCCGTCACTTTGATCTATATCAAGATGGGCGCCTCGCGGGCGCGTCCGCGGCTGCGCATTCAGTTTGACGACTTGGATTCGCCGCCTCCCTCGAACTCTGCGATTGCGACTGCGGCGTGTTGGTACTTCGGAATCAGCCCTTCCATGCGCGCAAACAGCTCGAGCGCCTGCGGCACCAACGCGAACCGCCGAGAGTGCGGCAGCCGCGCCATTTTGGCTAGCAATGCGTTGATCTCCGCCATGATCTCATCAGCCTGTTTCTCGATTTCGCGGGCCAGGGCGTCGTGCAGTGATGCGGTCAAGCTCTTACCTTAGAACCAGACGCTGATGCTCGCCCGCAGGGCGGGGGCTCTGGTCCCCCTCGGATCCTTCGCTGCGCTCATCTTCAAGGATTGCGTTCAGTGTCTGGCGCGCCCGGCACAATCGAGATCGGATCGTGCCAATCGGAACAGCATAAGTCCGCGCGGCTTGCTCGTACTTCATTCCGTTGACGGCGACGGACCACACGATGGAACGTTGCTCTTCGGGTAAGCGTGCCAAGCCACGCTTGACGTCGCGTAGGATCAGCGACCAGATCTGCCCCGGCGCCGAACTCGGATTGATGCGATCAAGGTTGATCCTTTGTCCGTCTCGCACGGAACGACGGACCTGATTGACATACAAGTTGTGCATGAGCGTGAAGAGCCAAGCGCGCAAATTGGTACCCGGCGTCCACAGGTCCGATTTCTCCAGCGCTCGCAAAATCGTGTCCTGCACAAGATCATCCGCGCCATCGCGATGGCGGAAGAGCGCCGCGGCATAGCGCCTCAATCGGGGGATTTCAGATTCGATAAGAGCGAAGATCGCGGTCATCGTCGAATGTCCTTCGGTTTCTGGGTAACGTACCGAAGGCAGTCCTAGCACCTATAGCCCGACCGCCGTGTGACATCGGCCACACCAAAGCGGTTATCATTCACGCTGCGATCTTTTCGTCACATGCGACTCGCGCACGCTCGATCAGCAGCTGAATGGTTGGCGAGAGATGCGCGGAATGGTTCTCCGCTGACACACGATTGACTCGGAAAGATCGCGCGACTCGATGGAACAAAGCGCGCGGCCCTTGCATGACTCGACGGTTCAGTGCGAGACGACTTCACTCTGAAGCTGTTTCGCTCGATCAGATAACTGCATCGCCGTTTCTGCATCTAGAGGCGAAGCATACAACCATAGAGCGGATAAATTCGTCCGCCTGCGCCTCATCTCGTTTTCTCGGAAGAGCGCGCCTTGACGGACGGCGCGCGTGGTGCGGTGAACTGGGCCAGATCGGCGATGCCGAGCCGAGCCTCGATGTCGGCGATCTTCTTGACTGCGTCCTCGAAGCCGTCCTTGCCGAAGGTGCGGTGCTCGATCTCCTCGAACTTATCGTTCAACTCGTCGTACTGTCGGCCGGAGAGCGCGTCCTTCCAGGCGGGGAAGAGCACCGTGTCCTCTCGCGCGGTGTGCTCCTCGTACATCAGCACCATCGTATCCATCGCTCTGACGAGCGGCTCGACCTTGCCCGCGCCGATGCTGCTCCCGCGCGTGACGTCGATAATGTAGTCGGTGATCTCGCGACCGCGCTGATGCTGAACCATCAATGTGTCGACGAGACCGGAGAGCGCTGGATGCGCCTGCTTTACCGCGGGGAAAATGAAGGGCTCTTCGAG
Organism: Allostellaceae bacterium; assembly: GCA_035945115.1. Lineage (GTDB taxonomy): Bacteria > Pseudomonadota > Alphaproteobacteria > ATCC43930 > CGMCC-115725 > DAHUYF01. The sequence continues at coordinate 35,600 of DASZAN010000012.1, read as the reverse complement.
TTGACGCTCGTGATAGTCCTCGCCGAAGGTGCCGAAGAGCATCGCCGTCTTGTTGAGGCCGTCGGGTGCGACGGATTTCTCGTTGATGCGCAGCCGCGCCGCACTCAGGCGATAGACGAGAAGAGCCCGACGCAGCACGCCATGCTCGCGCATCAGGTCTTCATTCGCCGTGACCTCTTTTTCCTTATCTTCGCCGCGATGCTCGCCCACTGTTGCGCAACCGCTCAGCATCAAGCCGGCAGCGGCGATGCCGCTCGATGCCAAGAGGAAGCGACGGCGGCTGTCAGGCGATTGCTCGTGCATCGCGCGATCCCCCTCTGCGTTGAATTGCGTCACGATAGGTAACTGGCGGGAGCTCGATCAAGCCGCCCTGTTCGAAGCGGTCCGATCAGCGCGGATCGACGCCTTTCAGCACGAAGTGGGCGAGCTTGTCCTTCGGCAGCTCGACGCAATTGACCTCGGTCCAATATCGATTGGCGAGCGCGAAGTCGAAGACTTTGGCCTTCTCCATACACTCCTGATAGGAGGCCGACGGCATGTCGGGCGCGGGATAGGCGAATTCGCAGTGACCCGACACGCATCGCACCAGCGCGACGACGTACACCATTTCCTGCATCGACCCCTCCTTCGCGGACAACGCCATTCGCGGCGACGCGTGCGGGGAAGAGCCGGAAAGTTGATTGGGCGGTGCGGTTGGGAACGTGAGCCCTGCGCGCGCTTCACCTTCGCGAAGGCTCGGCGACAGTGAGCCGGCCGAATTCTCTCACGACGAGGCGGAACTCGCCGGGATCAGCGAGAAGCGCGGATCGGCGGTGAGACAGGGCGCCTCGGGCAGGCCCAGCTCCCTACGCACTAGGTTCGCACCCAGCACCATCGCCACCATCTTGTAGGTGGCATGGCGCCGGCTCATGCCCTCGCGGCCCATGCCGCAATCGGACGAGAGAATGAGCCGCTCGGGCGGAATGTACTGGAGTGCCTCGCGGATGAGGGCCGCCACCTGCTCGGGCCGCTCCACCTGGAGCGTGTGGTGGTCGATGACGCCGATGACGACCTTCTTGTCCTTGATGGCGCCGCCGATCGCCGCGAGGTCGCCGGGACCCGACGAGCAGGTCTCGAAAGTGATCGCGTCAGTATCGAGCTCGTCGAGCGCGGCCAAGGTCGGGCGATAGCTCTGCACCTCCTTGAAGATGCGTTGCTGCGAGGGATTGCCCCAGCAGGTGTGGCACCACACCTCGGTTTTGGCGCGAAGTCCCTTCACGGTGTTGTTGAAGATTTGCACGAGCTCGCGCGTATCGAGCTTGCCGAAGGTCTTGCCGCGCACCGGTACCATGTGGATTTGCGGCTCCTCCATCTGAATCACCGGGCAGCCGGCATCGGCGAGATCATGGAGCTCGCGATTGAGCGCGTCGCTCAGCGCCCAGGTGCGCTTGACCGGATCTTTGTAGTAGTCGTCGGCGACGGAAGCGGCGAGGAGCTCCGGCAGGATGGTGCCGAATTTCACCGGCTTCGCCGTGAGGCGCTGCGCCACCTTCCACATCGCCGCATATTGCAGATCGCCGGGTCCCACCGGCCCGACGATCCGCGGCAGCACGCGCGCCTCGAGGAAGTCGTGCAAGATGTGGCCGCGCGGATGGGCGGCGGCGGCAACATTGTATGTCGAGCGTTCGGCGGCACTGGAGAATCCCGCCATGTGCGTCAGCGGATAGCTCTGCCAGCTCATGCCGCCCACTTGATCGTCGAAATGCGCGTCGCCATCGGTGCAGATGTCGAGACCCGCCGTCTCCTGCGCGCGGAGGTGAACGGAGACGGCGTCCTCGTACTGCTCGCGATAGCGCGCATTCACCATCGCTTCGAGAAAGGTCTGGCGGCCCAGCACCGCGGTATACCAGGCCGGCCGCGGCAGAGAGCCGATGATCGAGGTGGGGAGCACGATCCCCGCCGATGCCTTCAACATTCCCGCCTCCTTCCTTGCCCGCCGCGCGCCAGCGGCACCCCCCAAAATGCTAGGGGCGCCAACGTCGAAACACCAGGAGAAGGGAGTGATCGCACGGAACACCCGCCGGCGATTGGGTGCCGTTGTTTGGGGCGGTCCTACCGCCTCAACACCACCACCGGCGGTGCATACCAGAAGGGAAGGCCGGGACCCCCGAAGGGGCCGTATCCCGCATCATAACTGTTGAGGATGTAGCGCCGCGCCAGGGTCTCCTGCTGTAAGCAGCCGGCGAAGGCCGGCGTGCCGCGCTCAAAGCCGTAGCTTGCGCATTGCGCTTCGTCCTGCGCGCGGAGCTCGGCCTCGGAGACACAGCCGCCGGTGAGCGCCGACAGGGCGGCGATGACGATCGTCGTGATGACGCCGATCCGTCGGGGCATGTCGACAGCTCTCCTCCTTGGGTTCATCCGCTGCCAGCGCCCTACTAACGTAGCGTGCGGCGGCGTGTTTCCCAAGGAGCCTTTCGGCGACCCGCCGAACGGGCGGCGCCGTCCGAGCGCTTACTTTCGTGCCCGGGGCGCCCCCTTGGTCGCGCTCCGCGAACTCGCCGGCTGCGGCGCCGGTTCGCTCGCATGTGCCCGGAACTCGCGCTCCGCAGCAAGCCAGTGCGCGAGCGCGCGCCCATCGGGCCGCCCCTCTTCTTCCCAGAGCGCATAGGCGCGGGCACTGATCACCTGTTCCATCTCCTGCATCTCTTGCATCTCTCAACTCCTCGTTCGTCGTCGCTCCGGCGCGACGACAGGGGAAGGCCTACGATGCGCGCGTAAATTCGCTGTAAGCCTCGTCGCCGGCAGACGAAACAAACGATCGCGGGCGCGCGCATCGCGGTGGAAGAGGCGCGCGCCGCGCAATCGCTGGTGCAAATGTGGGAGACGCGCGATTGCTGCAATCGCCGATGCGACGCGCCTATACTGTTGGCTGCGATCTCGGCGCGAGTGCGGAGGTCGGAAATAGCAGCCGGGAGGGCGATCATGGCGACGGTCAGGGGCGGCCTCATCCAGATGAGCCTCAAAGGCGACACATCGATGTCGCCGGAGCAAATCCGCCAGCGCATGATCGAGGCGCATCTCCCGCTCATCGACGCTGCGGGACGCCAGCACGTGCAGGTGCTCTGCCTCCAAGAGGTCTTCACGCAGCCTTACTTCTGCCCAAGCCAGGATGCGAAATGGTATGCCGCGGTCGAGCGCATCCCGGACGGGCCGACGACGCGGCTCATGCAGGAGCTCGCCAAGAAGCACGGCATGGTGATCGTCGTGCCGATCTATGAGGAAGAGATCACCGGCGTCTATTACAACACCGCCGCGGTGATCGATGCCGACGGCCGCTATCTCGGTAAATACCGCAAGACGCACATCCCGCAGGTCGCCGGCTTCTACGAGAAATTTTTCTTCAAGCCGGGCAACAGCGGCTATCCCGTGTTCGAGACCGGCTATTGCAAGCTCGGCGTCTATATCTGTTACGACCGGCACTTCCCCGAGGGCTGGCGCGCGCTCGCCTTGAACGGTGCGGAATACATCGTCAATCCCTCGGCGACCGTCGCCGGCTTGAGCCAATATCTCTGGGAGCTCGAGCAGCCCGCAGCCGCCGTCGCCAATGGCTGCTACATCGGCGCCGTCAACCGCGTCGGTACCGAGGCGCCCTGGAATATCGGCCGCTTCTACGGCTCCGCCTATTTCGTCAATCCGCGCGGCAAGATCATCGCCAAGGCGAGCGAGGAGAAGGACGAGCTGCTGGTCGCGGACATGGATTGGGACATGGTGCGCGAGGTGCGCAACCTCTGGCAATTCTTCCGCGACCGGCGGCCGGAAACCTATGGCGGGCTGACGCAGATTTGAGTCAGTGCGGTCGATGGAGGAGTGGCACGAGCCAGCGGTCGAGCGCGATTGGACCCGGTCCACGCGTGAGAATGAACAAGAGAAACGCCGCCCAACCCAGGTGTTCGATCCAGTCTTCGGGATAGACGAAGGCCTCGATGACAACGGTCATGGCGAGCATCGGCACGGTCGCGAGCCGCGCCGCCAGCCCGAGAACCAGGAGCACCGGACAGGTGAGCTCGATCGCCGCCGCAAGCGATGCCGCCAACTCCGGCGGAAGCAACGGCACCTTGTATTCATCGCGAAAGAGCACGATCGTCGTTTGCCAGCTCGCGAGCTTCGTCATTCCCGAATTCCAGAACACGGCCGCGATCGCGAATCGGAAGATAAATTGCAGCACGCCCAGCGGAAACCGTTCGAGACGCGCGACGATGTCGGCGACATGCGAACGCACCGAGATCGCTTTGCTGACGGTTCCCGTGCTCATAAAGAGGGCACCTCGGCAATCTCAAAACCAGTCACCACCGCCTCGCGGAAAAGGTCAGAAAAAGCGCCGGTAAGATCGAATTCGGCATTGACGCCGAGAGCGCGCGCGCTCGCCGTCTCCAGCGTTTCCCCCTCGCCGAGTGCCTGACGAAAGGCGAAGGTTGCGCGATCGAGCGACTGAAAGACCACCGCACCATCGCGTCGGCGGATTTCGAGGTGGACGCCGCCTGCCGCGAGTTCGATCGCCGCACCGTCATCGCCGCCGGGACGGTTGGCTTCCCAGATGCGATCAATTGGCCAAGGCGAGGCGAGAAATCCCAGGGAGGGATCGAACCGCAGCACGACGCGCGGCGCCTCCTCCGGCGCAATCGCCGCCAAGGCCGACGGCGTCAAGGGCGCCGTGTCCCCGGCGGTGACGGCGGCGTTCAAGAACCATTCGAGCCGGGCCACGTCGGCGATGTAGGGAAGCTCGCGGCAGGGTGGAAACCCGGCAAGAAAATCAGCGAATTCGGCGCCGTATTCGGCGAGGCACGGCCGCTGCGGCGGGTGCCGACGGATGAATTCATGCGCGGCATAGGCGAAGAAGCGGTCGTCGACGAGACGGCATATCGCGGGGAATGTGCCGCGCAAGACCTCCGTGAGCGAGGCGAACACATTGTTGCGGTAGATCGCGAGCTGCGTTTCGGCAAGCTCGCGCCCCTCGATAAGCGGCACCAACGCGCCCGTCTCGCCGTCGAGGAGCGCACGGCGCATCACCGCCTGCACCTCATCCAGCGGCAACGGCATGGATCGTCTGCTCCGCTGTGAGGGCCGCCGCGCGCGCCTCGCCGAGCAGCACCGCAAGCGGCGGCAGGGCCTTGTCCCACTCCACGAGCGTCGGCACGGCGCCGATGCGCGCCAGCACACGGCGATAGAGCTCCCAGACCGGCGGCGCGACGCGCGACGCATGATCGTCGATCAACATGGCGACCCCGTCGCGCAGCACGCGGCTGTGCCCGGCGAGATGGATTTCGCCGATCGTTTCCGCGGGGATCGCATCGAGATAGTGCGCGGTATCGAGCCCGAGATTGGTGCAAGTGACGTAGACGTTGTTGACGTCGCAGAGCGAGCCGCAACCGGTGCGACGCGCGAGCGCCGCAAGGAACTCGGGTTCGGCGATGCTCGAATGGCGGAACGAGAGATAGCGCGACGGATTTTCGATGAGGATCTGCCGGCCGAGCGCTTCCTGCGCGATGTCGATGTTCCGCGCGACGATGGCGAGTGCCTCTTCAGTATAGGGCAGCGGCAAGAGATCGTTCAGGTAGACGCCGCCGCTCATGCTCCACGACAAATGCTCCGACACCAGCATCGGTGCACAGAGATCGACGAGCGCGTGCAAGCGGCGCAGATGTTCGCTGTCGAGTCCTTCGGCGGTGCCGAGTGACAAGCCGACGCCATGCAGACTGATCGCGTAGTTCTCGCGGATCCTCTCGAGCCGGCGCAGCGCCGGCCCGCAGCTGATGTAATTTTCGGCGTGCACTTCGAGCCAAGCGATGGCGGGGCAGCTGTCGATGACCTCGTCGATATGCGGCGCACGCAGACCGATCCCGACCGAGACCGGCGATGGTGAACCGATCGTCATGACTTCTGCCCCGCGCTCGCAGTCTTAGGCTTTGGGCGTGAGGCTCGCGCCCTGGATCTTCGTGCAGGTGCCGACCGGCACATAGATCCACGACTTCGGATCATTGGCTTGCTTCGCTTCGCCGGCACAGGAATGGCTGTTCGAGGCGGCGCAATCGTTTTTGCCGGCGGCGTTGACGCCGTAGCACTTCTCGGCCTGGAAACTCGGCGCCGGCGCGGGTCCGGCATTGGCGAGAAGCGGCAGTGCCACCGTCGCGGCGACGGCCGAGGCCACGAGGAAGCCTGTCTTGGTAAGAGGCATGTTCATCTCGGTACTCCCTATTTTGCGTGGGCAAAACCATTTTTCGTGGGTAAAACCGCAGCGCGAGTCCCGGGAAATACTCGTGCCGCCTCTCGCTATTCGCGGCGCTCGCCCCTATGGTTACAGCTCCTTCGAATCGGTCGAGATGCAGCTTGCCCTTGAGCGAGGACGCTGAAACGGAGCGACGCTGGTCGAGCCTGATGGCGGCCGCGCAGGACGGCGATCGACGTGCGTATGAGCGCCTCTTGCGGGAAGTGGCGCCATTCGTGCGAACGATCGCGCGGCGCCGGCACGGCACCGCCGATCGCGTCGAAGAGGTGGTTCAGGACGCGCTTCTCACCATTCATCGCGTTCGCCACACCTATGACCCAACTCGCCCTTTCTCGCATTGGGTGGCGATGATCGCACAGCGGCGCTCGATCGATGCGCTTCGGCGCAAGACGCGGCGCGACGCCTTCGAGATATCGGACCCCCTGGCCTATGAAACCTTTCCCGATCCTGCCGCGAACAGGGGTGTGGAGGTCTACACCGCCACCGAGGGGCTATCGGAGGCGGTCGCGGCGCTGCCGCCGCAGCAGCGCGAGGCGATCGAACTCTTGAAGCTCCGCGAGATGTCGCTGGTGGAAGCCGCCGCGCGGAGCGGCCGGTCGGTCGCTGCGCTCAAGGTCAACGTTCACCGGGCGATCAAGTCGCTGCGGAAACGGCTCGGAGGAGACGGCTAGCGTGGTGGAGCGGACGGAGCAGCTGATCGAGCGCTTGGCGGCGGAGGCGCGCCCGGTTCGCCGGCTTCGGCCGCCGCTCTATCGCGCCGGGCTTTGGCTGTTTGCGGTCGCGGTCCTCACCGGCGGCGCCATCGCGGCTTTCGCCGATTGGCACGTCTTCGTCGAGCGCGCCCATGACCCCCGCCTCGTCATAGAAATGGTCGGCACGCTCGCCGCCGGCATTGCCGCGATCGTCGCGGCATTTGAGCTTAGCCTTCCCGATCGGCCGCGCCGCTGGCTGCTGCTGCCGTTGCCGCCACTCATGCTCTGGCTCGCCAGCAGCAGCTATGGCTGCTATCGCCATTGGCTCACCGTCGGACCGAGCGGCTGGGAATTGGGCGAGAGCGCACATTGCCTCCGCTTCATTCTCGGCGTGAGCCTGCCGCTGGGCGTGAGCCTGCTGATCACGCTTCGCCGCGCGATCCCGCTTTCGCCTCTGCCGGTCGGCGCAGCGGGCGGCCTGGGCGTGGGCGCACTTGCCGCATTTGCGCTGCAGTTCTTCCACCCCTTCGACGTCACGGTGATCGATCTCGGCGTGCACGTCATCGCCGTGGCGGTCGTGGTGTCGCTCGCCACCGCCGCGCAGCGCCTTGCGGCGCTGGGGCGGCCAGCGCCGTCCTCCTAAGCCTTCCTTAACCGCAAATCCCCTAACCTTGCGTCCATCGGTAGGTGGTCATGGACGCACGGCACAGCGAGCAGCGGTTGATCATGCGCATCCTCGCGCAATATCGCGGTCTTTGCCGTGGAACCGGCCTGCCGCGCCGCGCGCAAATCAATCCCGCGCTCTTCGGGCGCGACTGGGCATATTGCCTGCTCGTCGATCTCGATCCCCATCTCGAGGCCTCACGCTTCGCCTATATCGGCGACAAGCTCGGCGATCCCACATGGCCCGCCTTCGAGCGGCAGACGCTGGCGGATTGTGGCGAGAACACCCTCCTCCACGCCGCCACGGCCTATGTACCGCGCGTGCTTGCGCGGCGCCTGCCGATCAGCCGCAGCGGTATCGGGCTGCACCACGAGACGCCCATCCTCTATCGCAGCGTTCTGCTGCCGCTCTCCGAAAGCGGCGCCGCCATCGACGGCCTTTTGGGCGCCGTCAATTTCCGCGAAATTCCCGTCAGAGAGGAAGTTCATCCGCTGGGTCCGCAGACCGCGGATGTCGCGCAAACCGCAATGTCGGTTTCCGCGGCCTTGTGATGCGGCGCCGCGTTCGCCGGCGCCTCCCATCAATCGTTACGCAATCTTTCGCCGCTAGATTTCGGCGACGACGACAGCGCTGCCGCAAGAACGGCAGAGAGAGGCGCCTCCCTTGCCCTTCAGGGACGTTCCGATCCGTACCAGAATTTACAGTGCGTTCGGCCTGGTCGTGGCACTGGGTACGATCGGCGCCTGCTTTGTATATTGGGAAGTGACGAGTGTCGCCACCGAGCTCGACCGCGTGCTGACCGCCGTCCGCGGCGATGCACGCGCCGCCGAGGCTGGTGCGCATATTCAGGCGGTTCTATCGACGACAAGCTGGGTCTTGCTGGTTCTCGCTGCCTCGGCCGGCGTGCTTGGCATCGCGACCGCCGCGTGGCTTGGCCGCAGCGTCGGGATGCCGATCGCGGCGATGACGGCAATCATGAAGCGGCTCGCCCGGGGCGACGAGGTCAGCGATGTCGCCGGCCACGGTCGCAAGGACGAGATCGGCGAGATGGCCGATGCGGTCGAGATCTTCCGGCGCGCCATGCTCGATGCCCGTCGGCTCAGCACCGTGCAAAGCGACGAGCACGCCGCCAAGGAACGGCGCCAGCGCGCCATCGACGAGCAGCTCGTGGGCTTCGATCGCTCCGTGCGCCGTTCGCTGGAGACGCTCTCGGCGTCCTCGACAGAGATGCGCGCGACGGCGCAGAGCATGTCGGCGACCGCCGAAGTCACGAGCCGGCAAGCGACGGGCGTGGCAAGTGCCGCCGAGCTCGCCTCGGCCAATGTCGAGACCGTCGCCGCAGCCGCCGAGGAAATGGGCGCCTCGATCTCGGAAATCAGCCGTCAGGTGGAGGAGTCTTCGAAGATCGCCACCAAAGCGGTCGAAGAGGCGGCGCGCACGAACACCACGGTCCAGAGCCTCGCCGATGCCGCCCAGAAGATCGGCGAGGTGGTGAGCCTCATTCAGGATATCGCGAGCCAAACCAACCTTCTGGCCCTCAACGCGACGATCGAGGCCGCGCGCGCCGGCGAGGCCGGCAAGGGCTTCGCCGTCGTCGCCTCCGAAGTGAAGTCGCTCGCCAATCAGACGGCGAAGGCGACCGAGGAGATCGCCGGCCAGATCGGCGCGATCCAGGGCGCCACCAAGGAGGCGGTGGAGGCGATCCGGGCCATCGATGGCACGATCGGCCGCATGAACGAGATTTCCGCCATGATCGCTGCCGCCATGGAGGAGCAAGGCGCCTCGACGCGCGAAATCACCCGCAACACGCAGGAGGCGGCCCGCGGCACGCAAGAGGTGTCGCAGAGCATCGGCAACGTCACCGCCGCCGCGGCCGAAACCGGCGCCGCCGCCGCGCAGGTCCTCCATTCCTCCGAAGAGTTGGGCAAGCAGGCGGAAACCTTGCGCGCGCAAATCGATCAATTCCTCGCCGCCATTCGCGCCGCCTGACAAGGTCGCCGCTTCTGGCGCGTGCCGGAGGGAAACCGCTCTCGCTGCGGGACAACCGCGTCTCGCCGTCGTTTCCTATGGGTGACCGCGACTGTCACGGGAGAGGCGGAGATGGCGACAAATTTCACGGAGCAAGCGAGCAAACTCGGCGAGCGTGCCGGGGCGAGCGCCGACAAGATCACCGAGCGGGCGAAGGAAACGGCGCAAGCGGCGACCGCCATGGCGCAAGACGCCGCGGGCACGATCGCCGGGGCGCGGGACGCCGCCTGGGAAACCGCGCGGAAGGCAAGCGAGCAGGCACGGAGCACGGCTCGCCGCGCCGGCGAGCAGGCGCGAGACATGGCGGACGACATCTATCGGCGCGGCGAAAGCCAGGCACAGGAAATCGCCCGCCGTGTCGAAGAACGGCCGCTGGCGGCCCTCCTCATCGCCGCTGCCGTCGGCTACTCGCTCGCCTACCTTTTGCACAGCCGGCGTTGAGCTGATTGGTGGTCGGCGGTCGACCGCGCCCTGGCCGACGTGCTGGCGGCGGTCACGCGCCATCAGCACGCGTGCCGGCGCCGCGGCGAGAGGGCGCCTCAGCGCACCATCGCCGCCGGCATCCCGCGTCCAGCGGCACAAAACATAGCGAAGCATGCTGGCCGGCGGACGGCGAAGTTGCGCGCGCCACGCGAGGCCGCACAGCGCGAGCGGCACGAGATGATAGAGCGTGATCGCCGCCACGCCCGACCAGCCGGCAACCGCGAGCGCGGCGGCGATTGCGGCAAACCCGAAATAAAGGATGAGGGCCAGCGTGACGCCGGCACCGAGCACAGCGGTGGCGACGACGCCGAGCCTCACGCCGCCCGGTCCGCGAGCCCGGCGAAGCTCGTCATCGCAATGCCGCGATCGGCGATCATGGCGCGCGCCGCCGGGTCGAGGAGCGCGGCGAACTCGCCCGCCCCATCGTAGTCGTCGGGCCAGGCGTCGGGACCATCCCAGCGGCTCACCGCCGGGTGAAAATAGAGCTCGGAGACGCCGTCAGGCAGCACCGCGAGATATCCGCGCACGCGTTCCGCTTGCATCCGCCCGCTGTCGCCAAGACCCAGCATCCAGTCGTTGCAGCGGATCCCAGCGGCACTGAAGCGCCGCGCCATCCGCGCGGTGCGGCGCGCTTGAAAAAGCCAGGTGGCGAGCCGCTCCACCAGGCCCGTGCGGGTGGCACGCCAAGCCAATAGCGGCGGCTCGCGCGGCACGCGGATGGCGCGGATGCCGAATTCGGGCGCGAGCTTCAGCAAGATTGTCTGCACGGTCGGATGCTGGTGGAAGTGATGGTGCGCGTTGACATGGTCGAGGGCGAGACCGGTGCAGCGAAAAGCCTCGAGCTGAGCGCGAATTTCTGCTTCCGCCTGACGCCGTGCCGCGGCCGAGCAGAAGATCTTGACGCCGGTCCGCCACAAATCGGTGGAGAAGCGGCCGTCCGCGCCGAGGAGATCGGGAATTTCCTCCGGCGGCAAGGCCGGCCGACCATCGACGAGAACGAGGTGGAGCCCGACGCCCAGCCGCGGCATGCGCTTCGCGCGCTCGACCGCATCCGCGGCCGCCGCCCCCGTCACCATCAGGCTCGCCGCGGTGAGAATTCCCTGGCGATGCGCCGCCTCGACCGCGTCGTTGACGGGAAGCGCGAGCCCGAAATCATCGGCGGTGACAATGAGCCGCTTCATGCAACCTCGGCAGCGCGCTTGCGCAATGGCGCGGCCGTCACGCCTAGACGCTCGCGCGGCACGAGCGTGCCACCGGGACCGATGGCAAAGCGCTGTTCGCGCCAACGAACGGCGCTGCCAAGGAAACTCGCCAGCCAAACCGCGAAGCAGAGGCATTCGCGGATCGGCACGAGCCAAGGCCTGATCGTCCTCTCCGACGAGAAGCGCCGCGCCATGACGCAATGTAGGGCGATGCGCAAGGCAAGCGCGAGGGCGATCATGCCGCCCGCCCAGACCGTCGGCGATAGGGCGAAGAGAAGAAGCAGCAGGGGAAGCGGATGGGTGACAAGCGAGAGCGCGTGCTCGAGCGGCTTTAAAGTCCGGACCGTGCGCGCCCAACGAAGCTCGTGCGGGAAGAGCGAGCGGGCCGTCTCGGCGACGACGACATCGACGATGCAGTCGGAGAGCAGCACGCGATAGCCCGCGGCGGCGATGCGCCGGCCGAGGAGAAAATCGTCGGCGAGGTGGAAGGCAAGGCGGTCGAAACCGCCAGCGGCATCGAGCGCCTCGCGCCGGATGGCGGTGAGCGGGCCGAAACAGTAGGCGATATCGCGCATGCCGGCATCGACCATGGCCGAGGAGAGAAACCAATCATTGATGTAGAGAGCCCCGAGCCGCGAGGCGAACCCAGCCAATGGCGCCCCTTTATAGAGCGAGGTCACCGCCCCCACGCCCGCATCGGCGAGCGGCGCCACCAATTGCGCAAGGCAATCGCGCTCGACGATCACGTCGCTGTCGGAGACGACGATCACGTCGTGCTTGGCCGCGCGACACATGTTGACGACATTGCTCACCTTGAGATTGGTGCCGTGGACGCGCCCGTCCACCACGAGTCTCAGATCGCGGTCGGGGAACTCGGCGATCAAGCGCTCGATGACAGCGACCGCGGGATCGGCGGCATCGCGCACGCCGAAGATGAGCTGAAACGCCGGATAGTTCTGCAAGCAGAAGGAGCGCAGGCACCGATAGAGCGCCGGCTCGGCGCCGCAGACCGGCTTGAGCACCGTAACCGGCGGCAAGAACGAGCGACCTGCGCTACCGCGCCGAACGTAACCGCCGGCGCGCCAGAGGGCGACGCTCAGATAGGCGATCGAGGCAAGGGCGAGGCCGACCATTGCGATGTCGGCGGAACCGGGCAGGTCCGAGAACAGCGGCCACACCATGCTCAACATGCATTGCCTCCCCGATGCGATCTCCCGCCGCAGCATTACTGGCGAGAACGATCATTCATTCTTTTTATCTTTTCAAGCACAATCCCTCGAAGGCGCGGGTCTCGTTCTGAGACCCACCTAGTGAATTCCAGCGGTCGGCAAGGAATTGGGGGAGTTAGGCTCGCCATCTCCAGGGGAGCTGCCAGATAAAGCGATCGCTCTCCTTGTGCGCCTCCCCGTTCGAACGAACGAGCTTCCACGCCACGCCGCGAAATCTCCCTCTTTGGGGTTATGTACTTTCTTATGGTGCTAAGCGGGATTTTGAGCGCGGTCAATCGCGCTGGGCGTTACGCCGAGGGCGGCTCGCTACCAGCGCGTTTCACGCCAGGCCGGCAGATGCCGCGCAGATCGGCTGAAAGCCGCTGCTACATCACGCCAGCTATTCACCGAGTAGCTGAAGCGCGACCTCCCGCCGATGCGGCGCGCGACGGTGCTCGAAGACGTAGAGGCCTTGCCATGTACCGAGAAGAAGCCGCCCGTCTTCGACGGGGACAGAGAGCTGAGTCGGCAGCAGGGCGGCACGGATATGCGCGGGCATGTCGTCGGGTCCTTCGTCGTCGTGGCGATAGCGGCCGCGTCCCTCCGGCACGAGCGCGCGAAAGAAGTCGGCAAGATCGCTCTTCACCTCCGACGCGGCATTCTCTTGGATGAGGAGTGAGGCGGAGGTGTGGCGAATGAAGAGCGTGAGAAGGCCGACGCGAACACGCTGCGTGGCGAGCCATTCGACGACGGGCGCGGTAATCTCATAGAGGCCTTGTCCCGCCGTGGCGATATGCAAGCGATGTTGCGCGATCTGCATGGGGGGTCCCTCTTCGCTCCGATTTTTCCAAATGAACCCGTGGCGCGGCATGAGCGTTTCATGGAGCCGACGGCCGAGGCGCCGCAGCAGGGCACGCGAATGATGGCGGCGATTGCCGAGAACCGGCGGAACATACTTTGCATTTTCCCGGCTTATAGCCCGTCCTTCGGGACGTTCGAAAACGCCTATGCGCTGCGCGGCCGGACGCGCGCGTTCATGCCGCCGCAAGGCCTCCTCGCCATTGCCGCCTACCTTCCAAAGCATTGGCCGGTGCGCTTCGTCGACGAGAACATCCGCCCTGCCCGCGACGACGAAATCGCCTGGGCGGATGCCGTGTTCCTGAGCGGCATGCATGTGCAGCGCCAGCACATCCTCGCCATCAGCGATCGCGCGCAGCGCCTCGGCAAGCCGACCGTGCTTGGCGGCCCCTCGGTCTCGGGCGATCCCGACCGCTACGGCGGCGTCGATTATCTCCATATCGGCGAGCTCGGCGACGCCACCGATCGCCTGATCGCGCGGCTCGATCGCGATCCCGCACGACCAACCGAGCAAATCCGCTTCACCACGCGCGAGCGGCTGCCGCTCGCCGACTTCCCTCCTCCCGCGTATCACCTCGCCGAGCTCGATCGCTATTTCATCGGCAACGTGCAGTTCTCCAGCGGCTGCCCCTACCGCTGCGAATTCTGCGACATTCCCGCGCTCTATGGCCGCGTCCCCCGCCTCAAATCGCCGGCGCAGGTGACGAGCGAGCTCGACACCATGTTGCGCCATGGCAATCCCGGTGCGGTCTATTTCGTCGACGACAATTTCATCGCCCATCGCCGCGCCGCACGCGAGCTGGTGGCGCATCTCGTCGAATGGCAAAAGCGGAACCGCTATCCCATCGAGTTCGCCTGCGAAGCGACGCTCAACATCGCCAAATATCCCGATCTCCTGGCGATGATGCGCGAGGCCTATTTCACCACCGTCTTCTGCGGCATCGAGACGCCGGAGACGGACGCGCTCCACGCCATCGCCAAAGACCACAATGCCGATCTCCCGGTCTTCGAGGCCATCGATATTCTCAATCGCTTCGGTCTGGAAGTGGTCTCCGGCATCATCATGGGACTCGACACCGACACGCCGGAAACGCCGCGCCGCATTCTCGATTTCATCGAGCGGTCGCAAATCCCGATGCTCACGGTCAATCTGCTGCAGGCGCTGCCGCGCACGCCCCTTTGGGACCGGCTTGCCGCGCAGGGTCGCCTCGTCGAGGATCCCGCGCGCGAATCGAACGTCGAGTTTCTCCTTCCCTACGAGACCGTCGTGAAGGGTTGGCGCAAGGTGATCGCCGACGCCTATCGGCCCGAGGCACTCTATCGCCGCTTCGCCTACAATGTGGAGCGGACATACCCCAACCGCGTCAAGCCGCCGGCAAGCCCGCAGCGCGCATCCTTCGCGAATTTGCGCAAGGGGCTCCGCATCATGGCGAACCTCGTGCTGCGCGTCGGGCTCATAGCAGATTACCGCCAGGTGTTCTGGCGCATGGCCTGGCCGCTCTTGCGCGAAGGACGCATCGAGGACGTGATCCATGTCGGCCTCGTCGCCCATCATCTCATTACTTTCGCCCGCGATGCGGCAGCCGGCCGCGAAAACGCATCATTCTACTCGGCGAAGCTGAGCCAGCGCGCCGCCGCCGCCGCGCCCTTCGGCGAGCGGCGACGCGCTTGAGCGGCGGCGCGACGCGGCGACGCTCGCGCCTCGCGTGAAAATCCTCTAGCTTGCGCGGCCGATGCGCGCCTCGACCGTGGTCGCGTGGCTCTTGGGCGTTGGCCTCTTGGCCGCGCTCATCGCCCTCAATCATCCCGCCGGCGTGCTCGCGGCGCTGACGGCGCTCGGCCTGTGGTTGCCGCTCGCGATCGGCTTTCACGCGGTCCCTTTGCTCCTCGACGTCGTCGCTTGGCAGCGTCTCTTCGCCTCGCCGCCGCGATTGAGCGCGCTCTTCCGCATCCGTTGGATCGCCGAGGGCATGAACGGGCTCTTCCCGGTGCCGCATCTGGGCGAGCTCCTGCGCGCCCAGCTGGCGCGACGCATCACGCACACCGGCGAGGCCGGTGCCTCCGTGGTGGTCGATGTGACGCTCGGCGTCGCCACCCAAGTGCTCTTCGCCGCGTTCGGTCTTGCGCTTTTCGGCGTCGCTTATGGCGGAAGCCCGCTGCTGCGCGGGCTCCTCCTGGCGATCGCCATTCTTACCGCCGGCGCTGCCAGCTTCTACTTTCTCCAGCGTGCCGGGATCTTCGCGCTTGCCGCAGCGGTCGTGCGACGCGTGGCGACGCCGGTGCGACGCTGGGTCGACGTCGAGGATGCGGCAGCGCTCGACCGTCGCGTCCGCACGCTTTATCTGCGCCGCGAAAAGGTGGTGCTTGCCGCGGTGTGGCGGCTCGCCGGATGGGTGGCCGGCGCCGGCGAGACCTTCATCATTCTCTATGGCTTCGGCCATCCCATCAGTCTCGCCGACGCCATCATCCTCGAAAGCTTAAGCCACGCGGCACGGACGGCCGCCTTCGTGATACCGGGCGGACTGGGGGTGCAGGACGGCGCCCTCATGGTGCTTGCGGCGCAATTGGGGTTCGGCGGCGAAATGGGTCTCGCCCTCTCGCTCGCCAAACGCTGTCGTGAACTCGTGCTGGGCGCGCCGGCGCTTGCCACCGGCTACATCATCGAGCTGCGCCGCCGGAACGCGGCAACCGCATAGCAAGACGGGCAGCCGCCGGCATGATGCGCGGCCGGAGGAGCCGCGGGTCATAGCGCGAAAGCCGCCGCTCGTTCTCAGCGAGGCAGAGCTCGAGGAACGGGCGGGGAGCGATGTCGATGCCGATGGCGCTCCCGCCCTTGCGGGTGAAATTGTCGCCGTCGATTTCCTTGGCGGTGCCCAGGCGCTTCCAGATTTGCACCGCCAAGGCCGCGCCGCGCTCGGCAAGAAAGCGCGGACGCTGGCCAATCGCGAGGTTTGCGCGCGTGTAGGCGACCCAGTTCACGAAGAAGAGATTGTGCCTTGCTTCCTCCTGCACGACGGGCTCGAACACCTGAATGAGCGCGCGCGGGAAAAAGCCGGCGCGCTCGGCGAGCGCGAACAGGCCGAAGGCAAAGAACGAATCGAAGCACTCGCCGTAGCCGGTGCGCAGGAAAGCCCAACGCGGCTCGCAAATCGGGCCGGCGACGACATCGCTCTTTAGGGTAATGCCGTAATGCCGCATCATGTGCTCGAGCACCGCTTTGTGCCGGCGTTCCTCGAACGCGTTGAGCGCGATCGCGCGGCGGATGAGCGAATCATCCGT
This sequence comes from Allostellaceae bacterium, assembly GCA_035945115.1. Taxonomy (GTDB): domain Bacteria; phylum Pseudomonadota; class Alphaproteobacteria; order ATCC43930; family CGMCC-115725; genus DAHUYF01. Next base: position 18,924 of record DASZAN010000012.1, on the reverse strand, counting down.
TGCATCCGCCAACGCTTGCATGCGCCGCCCGGCATTCTCTTCGGTCTCGAGCGCAAGGTCCCAGAAACTTAGGTTTTTCAGCCGGTCAAGAGCGTCAGGCGCGAGCACCGGCCAGGGAATAACCGCTGGGCGATAGGGATCAAAGGTATCGAGCAAGAGCGAGCAGAAGAGGCGCTTATGCTCCTCCGAACCGATCGCGACGCGCGCCGGGGCGGTGCTCTCCGCCTCTTGCTCTTTTTCCGCGGTTTGCGCCATAAGTGCCGCCGTCGTGTTAGCTGATGCGTAAGGAGCAAACGCTCGGCCTGCCAACGTGCAGGGATGCGTGTGGATCAACAAGTGTTTTCAGCGCCTGTCTCACTGCGCTGCTCAAGAACAAGGTCTTCCGCATGGACACGCACGCCACCATTGCCGAACACCCTTCCGTCGCGCGCGTTACGACACGCGTCTTGCGCGTCGGCGTGCTGGTCGACCTCCCGCTCGGACCGCAAGCGGGCGGGCATGTGCGCTGCTGGGAGCGACTCGCCGAGGCGGCGCGCGGATATGCCGGAACGCTCGATCTCACCGTTCACTTCATGGGTCGGCAGCCCGAGCGGCGCACCCTCGCCGACAATCTGCGCTACATCGTTGAGCCGCCGGTCTTCAGCACGGAGCGCCTATCGTTTCTCTCGCACGTACCGGACCATACCGATCTCGCGCGCTGGCACAAGCGGCTGGCAAAGCAATTGCCAGCTTATGACGTGATCCATACGACGGACGCTTATTTCGCCTATGCGCGGACGGCAATGACCGTGAGCGCGCGAACCGGAATTCCGATCGTCAACTCCGTCCACACCAACACGCCCGAATACGCCCGTATCTTCACGGCGCAGACGGTGGAGCGCGCGTTCGGCCCCTCCCTCCTCTCGAGGTTCCTGCTGAAGCGCCTCCGCATCCCCGAGCGAGTCGAGGCGCGCATGCTTCGCCAGCTCGCCGAGTATCAGCGCCGCTGTGCCTTCGCCTTGGTCTCGCGGCCCGATCAGCTTGCGCTCGCGCGCGAGCATCTGGGTGAGCGCGCCGGCCTCTTGCGGCGCGGCATCGATCACCGGCTCTTCAACCCGGCACGACGCGACCGCGCCTGGCTCGCTGCAGCACATGGAATACCGAAAGACCGCGTCGTCGTCATTTGCGCGGGCCGCCTCAACCGCGGCAAGAATGTCATGCTTCTCGCCGAAGCCATGGCGGCGCTGGTGTCGCGCGGTGTCGATGTGCAGCTCCTCTGCGCCGGCGACGGCGACGATCGCGACACCATCCGCCATTGCCTCGGTGCGCGCGCCACCTGTCCCGGCAACGTCGAGCCGGCGGAGCTGGCCCGGCTTTATGCGTCAGCGGATCTTCTTGCCTTCCCCTCGCGCATCGAAGAAGCGGCCAACGTTGTTCTTGAGGCGTTGGCTTCCGGACTTCCCGTACTGGTGGCTCAAGACGGCGGCATGGGGCGGCTCGTCGGCACCGGCGAGACTGGGCTCGTGCTGAGCGGCGAGGATGCGGCACCCTGGGTGGAAGCGATCGCGGCGCTCGCCAGTGATGCCGAGCGTCGCCGCCAGATGGGACGGAGCGCGCGGCGCTATGCCGAGCGCGCGGTGCCATCCTGGGCCGACGTTCTCGCTGAAGACTTGCTCCCGCGCTGGCAGGACGCGGCGCGTATCCGCCGACACGCGAGGATGGACGCCGCCGCATGATGGCGGGCCGCATCGTGGTCCTCATTCCCCACCCCGACGATGAAGTGGCGGGCTGCGCCGCGGCGGTGGCGCGCGCGCGCCGCGAGGGTGCGCGCCTTTTCGGGCTTTACCTCACCACCGGCATCGCCCCGCGCGAGGCGCTTTGGCCGTGGCAGCGCGCGCGTTACGCCGCGCTCGTGGCGCGGCGGCGCGCCGAGGCGCGGCTGGCCGCCGAGCGGCTCGGCATCGAGGTGGCGCATTTTTCCGAGCGTCCCTCGCGCCGCCTCAAGAATCATCTGTCCGAGGCCGCGGCCGAGCTCCGCCGCGCGCTCGCTCAAAGCGCGGCCGAGCTGGTGTGGGCGCCCGCCTGGGAAGGCGCGCATCAGGATCACGATACCGCCAACTTTCTTGCCGCACGCGTCAGCGGGAAAACCCCGGTCTGGGAATTCGCCGAATACAATTACGCGGGCGGCATGGTGCGCTCGCAGCGCTTTGCCGATGAGCGCGGCAACGAGACGGTGTTGCGGCTCTCACCGCAGGAAGCGGCGGAGAAGCGCGCGCTCCTCGCGCTCTATCGCTCCGAACGGGGCAATCTCAAGCATATCCAGGGCGAGATCGAGAGCTTTCGCCCGCTGCCCATGCACGACTATGCGCGAGCACCCCATCCCGGCACGCTCTTCCGCGAGCGCTTCCATTGGGTTCCCTTCCGCCACCCGCGAATCGACTTCGAGCCGAACCGTGCGATCCAGGCTGCCCTTGCCGCGTTCCATAGCTGAGATTTGCGCTATGATGGGCGGCGCCGGTCCGCAGGAGACGCCATCGTGACGAGACGCCTCGTCGATATTTCGATGCCGCTCGAGAATGATGTCGTCTCTGATCCGCCGGGCTATGGACCGCGCATCGAGTACCTGACGCATCGCAACACCGCGGCTGACGTCGTCAAATTCTTTCCTGGCTTGCACGAGCAGGATCTGCCGGATGGCGAAGGTTGGGCCATTGAATGGATCCGCTTGATGACGCACAACGGCACGCATCTCGACGCGCCCTACCACTTCCACTCCACCATGAACCGCGGCGAGCGCGCCATTGCCATCGACGAGGTGCCGCTCGATTGGTGCCTGCAGCCCGGGGTCAAGCTCGACTTCCGGCATTTCGCCGATGGCTACGTCGTCACTGCCACCGATGTGGAGCACGAGCTCGCGCGCATCGGCCACCACCTCCGGCCGCTCGATATCGTGATCGTCAACACGCGCGCCGGCGCCGCTTACGGCAAGCCCGATTACGTCGCCGCCGGCTGCGCATGGGCCGGGAGGCGACGCTCTTTCTCTTGGAACGGGGCGTGAGGCTCACCGGCACCGATGCCTGGAGCTGGGATGCGCCCTTCGTCCACACCAAGGAAAAATTCGCCGCGAGCGGCGATGCCACGCTCATCTGGGAGGGCCACAAGGCAGGCCGCGAGATCGGCTATTGCCACCTCGAGAAGCTGCACAATCTCGAAGCGCTGCCGCCGACAGGATTCACGGTGAGCTGTTTTCCCGTGAAGATCCGTGGCGCGTCGGCCGGCTGGACGCGTGCGGTCGCGATCATCGAGGATTGAGGAAGGCTAGATCCTCGCCTCGCCGCGTTTCACGACCTCGATCCGCACCCGCACGACGCCGTCCTCCTTGATGCCGAGCTGGCGCGCCGCGCGGGCGGAGAGGTCGATGATCCGATCGGCAACGAAGGGACCGCGGTCGTTGATGCGCACCACGACAGACCGACCGGTCGCAACGTTGGTGACACGCACATATGAATCGAAGGGCAGGCTCCGGTGTGCGGCGGTGAGGGCGTCCATGTCGAAGCGCTCGCCACTGGCGGTGCGCTTGCGGTGGAACTCGGGCCCATACCAGGAAGCAAGCCCCGTCTCGCTGAAGCCCGGTCGATATGCTTGTGGCGCCAGCGTGTGGCACGCCGCCAGCAGGGCGCCCGTCAACAAAATCGCAATCGGCCGCATCATTTGACCATCGGTTTGGTCGATCTCCCGTCGCGCTAGAACGCGCGGGAGCTGTGCGGCATTCCCGGATTGATACCAAATGGGGTAAGTGCCTCTGACCTCAGGATGTTGAGGCGCGTGCGATCGCCATGCGCACTTCGCGGCCACGGCCCATCTCGCGCATCATCTCGCCGACCTCGGGCCGCCGTTCCATGACGTGGCGGTAGCGGGCGACGGCGGCGTCGACAAGCTCGCCGCCGCAGCCCAGCAACGCATCGCCGAGCTCGATGACACGCAGATTGGGCCAGATGCGCGGTCTGATGCGCCGCACCTCGGCGATCGCTTCGAGCGCCGGCCGGTCGCGCCGCGCCTGCGCGAGGATAAGCGCCATCGCCGCGGTCGAGCGCGACACGCCCATGTGGCAGTGCACGAGCAGATGCGCGCCCTTCTCGCGCATCAGATCGCGGCCGAAGCGCAAGAGCATCTCGACGTCCTCATCCTGCGCCAGGCGCAAGCCGGGCTGCACATCGACAATGTCGTGAAAGCGCAGATCGAGCCGCTCGTGCTCGCCGAACGCGCCGAAGGCGTCAGGATCGGGAAAGCCGGGATCGAGGATCGACAGCACATGGGTGATGCCGCGCGTGCTGTGGCTTTCGAGCTCAGCCACGCCGCAGACGGTGATGCTGAAATCGACGAATTGGCTGGTGCTGGTCACGGTCGGATGCTCCTTCGTTTTTCCTGACCACCGCCGCCGATCTGCGATCAGGGTCCCCGACCGCAAGCGCTGTGATCCAGGCTTGCCCTTGCAAACATTGACGCGGCGCTATGACCGTTCCGCGATGTCGCAGAAGCGGGCGTCACTGATAGTCTCACAAGACGCCTTTTCGCCCCATTGGTTGGCCGGCGGCTCGAAACCGTGCAGAAAGATATAGAGAATCCGCGGGCGTAACATACCCTCATCGCGTTTCTGCTGACTGGCGCAGCTCGTCAATTCGCGCGCGGCGTAGACCGAGTTGGTGCGCCGCTTCGCTTCCGCAGCTACCAACTGCAGCTCCAAATTCTGGTGGAGGAGAATGTTCCTTGTCTCGATGGATATGGTGTTCCGGGTCGCGGCGTCGACGGTGCAGGTGAAGCTCGGAACAATACCGAGGACCCCCGATCCGATCCCCAACACGATCGCGGCTAGGCACAGACGGCGGCTTGGCGGTTATCGGCACTCGCGACCCCGGCTCTCGCCCCTATGAACGCGATGAACAGAGCGATGAGGAGCGGCGTGATCACCCCCAGCCGAACCAAGCTCGGCGGGTTGATGAGCGGCGAAAGCCACATCGCCGCCGCGAGAACCGTTTCGCCACGCCCGAAGCTGCCCTGGAGCGCATGCCGAAGCGCGAAGGTGGCGGCGACCGCCAGCATCACGGCGTCGTAGCCGATCACGTGCGGTGCCGCGAGCACTGTCGCCGCGAGCAAGATCGCGAGTTGCAGGTCTTCCGCGATGCGCTGCCGGAACGACCAGTAGACCGCGGCGATCGCGAGAACGGCGGCGCTTATCTGAGCCATGTCGGCGACCGTCGGCGAGGTGCCTAACCAAATGGCGCAAGCATAGACGCTCTGGCCATTGAGACGACCGGCAACGACCCAGCGCTGAAAGAGATCGTTGGGCACGATCATCAAATCGAGCCAAGTCCGCCACGTCTCGAGGCCGAACATGGCGGCGCTTGCGGCGGCGAGACCGAGGGCAGAGGCAGCGGCGGCGGCCAAGACCCGCCACTGACGCGCGGCGATGAGCGCGACCGGCACCATCAGCCAGAATTGAGGTTTGTAGCTGGCGACACCGAGCAGGAAACCGGCGGTCAGCGGACGGGTCCGCGACACGCCGAAACCGCCGATCAGCAGCGCGCTCGTCAAAAAGGCGTTTTGCCCCAACATCACCGTGATCGCCGTAGCCGGACAGAGGAGCAGCGACGTCACCAGCAGCCCGCGACTCCGTCGATCGTGCGCGTAGCACCACATCGCGGCAATGAGGCCGAGGAAGGTGAGGAGCAAGAAGCACGCCATGCCGACGCTGAAGGGCAGCGCGCCGAATGGGAGAAGGAGCAGAAGGAAGTGGGGTGGATAGAGCCAGGGATGGAGAGGAAGTGGCCAGGAGAGCCAAGCGGCGAAGCGTTCGTTCAATTGCGCGGTCAACCACGCGCCATCATAGATGGACGCGAGATGACCCTCGTAGTAGGCGCGCGCCGTCGTATGGAAGACCATCCAGTCCTGGAACGGCTCGAGGGCGAGAGCCGCGCCATAGAATGCCCAGCCGAGCAAGCCAAGACTGCCGCAGATGACGACAATGGCTGGCAACCCGCGCTGCGCATCAGCAGAAAAGTCGACGGGCCGCGCGCGCCTCGCCGTGAGCGCCGGGTCGGCCCCCTCGCCGGGCGGCGCCTCGCCCGCGCCACTCATGCTTGAAAATCGCATATCGAACGTCCCGACCGCCGCACGACCGCAGCCTAATCGGCCGTGGTAAAGGCGCTGTTAAATGTGTTTCGCGGCCGCGCCGCGGGGTCAAAACCCCTGATGATCGGCGGCGATATCCGGCACGAAGGCCGGCCGTGGCAGCCCGGTCGGGGGCAACCTCTCGCAAGATCCCGCACGTTGCGCCACGCAGATATTGTTGAAACATTGCCGCAGCTCATAGCCGGGCGGGATCGAGTTGGGTTCTGCCGTCATCATCGTGTTGAACGCAGGAAGATCCCGCTCGAAGCCAGGGCGCTCGTATGCCCAGTAATAGGGTACAGGCTTGTGGAAATAGGTGTAGCCGCCATAGCTTCGATAGGTGCCGATCCCGCAAACCCCGCTCAGCCCCGACACATAGGAGGCGGCGCGCACCATGTCGTATCCGCGCTCCCACAGCTCGTGGTAAGGCGGCGATGTGGCCAGCACGAGCGACATCAGCAAGCTTCCCGCTGTCAGGCTGATGCTGCTGAGACGGACACTCGCCATGCGGCGCACGACCATCCAGGAGCCGATCCGCGCCATGCCGTTGCCGGCGACGACCAACAGCAGGATGACAGCGGGATAGATGAAGCGATGCTCTTTATGCGGAACAAGCGAATGCGTGGCCAAGATGATCGCGGCGACGACAAGCGGCAGCGGCAGTTGCCGCGCTCCGGCGGAGATGAACAGCGCCAAGAGCGCAATGAACGGCCACCAGTAGCGCGCCAGCAGCTCGAGATAGAATGTCCATGGCTCGGTGCCGAAGGAGGAGCTGACACCGTAATAGGTGTTGTAAAGGAGGTTCCGCCAAGCCGATTGGAACGGGTGGCCCCAGGTCACCGCATCGAGAGCGCCGGCAAGCGCGATCGCCGCGCCGAGCCCCGCCGCGATCACCGCAAGCCGTCCCCGCCCCTGGGCGAACGCGCTCCACAGCAAGATGGTTAGCACCGCCGGCGCCAGTTGGATTCGGAGCGTGAGGATGAGGCCGAGCAGGAACCCGGTGATCAAGAGGCGACGCCGTGAAATCGGAGTCGCGGCATCGACAAGATAGAGCACGATGACGAGGAGCGGCGCGACGACGCATTCGCTCAGGGTTCGCGCGCCGAAATAAAGTGCGTCGGGCCAAAACGCGGGCAAGGCGGCGGCCGCAAGCCCGCTCCAGCGTCCGCCGAGCCGCCCGCCCCAAAAAAAGCTGCAAAGCACGGTGGTGGTCGCCAACGCGGCGAGGGCGAGATGGACCGAACCGACATACACGGTCGGGTCGGCACCAAAGAGCCGCCCCACCCACATCAGGGCAGCGATCGTGCCGGGGAGAAGCCAAGAGCGAGTCCCGTATTCGAACTCCCAGGGGATGAGGCCGTAGCCGAAGACGAGGCGGTGCGCTTGCTCCAGGGTTTGGAAGAGTTCATCGGGGTGGTTGATGCCGGGGTGAACGAGCACGGGCCAGAGCCGGGCAACGAAAGCCGCGACGAGCAGGAGTAGCAGGACGCTCGAGGTCTTCCGTGCCTCGGAACGCACCGGTTCCAGTGCGGCTGACGTCGTCCTCGCCGGTGGTAGGGGAATTCGGCCTTTGCCCAATAGCCCGAACGCGGGTTTCGGCAGATGTTGGTTGAGAAGGGTCCACAGGTGGCGCATCGCCCGAAAACCATAGGTGGGTATGGCAAAGAGTGTCCTAACGCGGGGCTGGAAAACCGAAAGCGGGCGATGCTCGGGCGAGCGCCGGCGCCCCGGAGGGTGCGCAAGGCCTTGTTAACGCTGGCTCACTATCGTCCCGATGAGATCAGGCACCGGGTGAGACGTTGACGGTCGACGCGCCTTCTGCGACAGCGGCTCCAGTTCCGTTCGCGGCGCGGCATAGCGCTCGTTGGGCGCTCGCTGCTGTCCTGGTGCTGGCGGTGGCGCTGCGGCTTGTTCCGGTTCTCTTCGTCCCCAGCCTCAATCACGCCGATGAAATCTTTCAGGTGACGGAACAAGCGCACCGCTTGGTCTATGGGACGGGACTCGTACCGTGGGAGTTCCGTCTCGGGATCCGCTCATGGATTCTGCCCGGCTTGGTCGCGGCGCTGATGGAAACGGCCCGGCTCGCGGGAGACGGTCCCGACTACTACCTGCCACTCATCGCGATCGCCTGCGTCGCGCTTGCCGCGGTTCCGGTCTTCTGTGCATTTCGTTGGTGCGAACGACCCTTCGGGATCCTCGGCGGGATTGTCGGCGGCCTGGTCGTCGCAACCGCCCCGGACGTCATCTATTTCAGCGGCCGGACGCTCAGCGAAGTCGTCGCCAGCCATGTCTTGGTCGTCGCGGCATACGTGCTTCAACCCGGTTTTGTCGTCACCGCACGCCGCCGCCTTTTCGCGGGCGGCGCTCTTCTCGGCCTCGCCTTCGTGCTTCGCCCGCACCTCGCGCCGGCGCTCGCCGTCATCGCGCTTTGGCACGAGACCCGCACGCTTCGCCAGCGACTGCCAGCCATCGTCGGTGGTGGACTGGCGACGGTGGGGGTTGCTGCGCTGCTTGATTGGGCGACACTTGGCGCACCCCTTGCCTCCATCTGGCGCTACACGCTTTACAACATTTTTTATCACGTGAGCGAATCCTACGGCGTCGAACCATGGTGGTTCTATGGTGAATTCGAATTCTACGTGTGGGGCCTCGCGCTGGCGCTGCTATTGTTTCTCCTCTGGCTCGGCGCGAAACAGAGACCGATGCTCTTGGCCGCTGCACTCGCCTATCTCGCGGTCCATTCGGGCCTCGCTCACAAGGAATATCGCTTCTTCTATCCGGCGATCCTGCTGTTCGCCATCGTCGCCGGCGCGGGGTTGGCGGCTGTCGTCGAAGGGCCCGTGGCGACATTCAGTCGATGGTCGCCCCAGGGGCGTCTAGGCGTTCTCTCGGCCGCGATCGCGGTCAGCGTTTGGTGCCTTGTTGCGCATGGAGTATGGACCGGCGAAGCGCTCGCGAAGCTGCGGCTGCGCGGCCAAGGAACGGTGCTCGCGGCATCCGTGGTGTCCCACCAATCCGACGTCTGCGGCATCGGCCTCCATGGCTTTGCCGGCGAGGACTGGGGCATTTATGGCGGTTACACCTACCTTCATCAGCCGGTTCCGATGTACTGGCCGAAGGACGGCGATGAGCTCGCCAGCCGCGCACCGGCGTTCAACGTCCTCCTTTCGACGGTTGCGCCGCCCGCGGCGCTCGGGTTTAGCCGACAGGGATGCTTCGACGGCTTTTGCGTCTGGCGTCGTGGCGGCCATTGCACGCCCACGCCGATGGCGCGTCCGCCGATGACGTCCCGACTCCTCGGCGTCGTCGCAGAGTGAGATTCACAAGAGCTGCGGCGTCAGCGTGACCGTGGCGCTGCGACGCGCATTCGGAGCGAGGACGCGCAAGCCGGTATCGGCCACGCCTTCGCGCGCGAGATTGATTGCGTCCGTGCAGTGGCTCGCCGGCTCGACGCAGAAGAAATCGCTGCTACGCGGCGTATAGAGGACGAGAAACGAGAGGAGCGGCTGGGTGGCGCGCAGCACAAGGCCCGCGCGCCGCTCGGGCCATGTGACCGTGGCGTCACCCGTCCAGCCGGTGAAGACATTGTCGAGCGCGAGATCGGCGACGCGCCGACCGGCCGACAAATCCCATCCCGGCGGCACGTCGGTCTTTTCCGTCGGCAGGATCTCGGCGTCGGTGAGCCAGACGCCGCGGGTCGCCGCGGCGACCCGCGCCTCGGGCGTGCGCGGAAAGAAGGGGTGGAAGCCCAGTCCCGCCGGCATCAAGCCATCCGAGAGATTTTCGATCTCGAGACTGATCGACAGCGCCCCCTCGGCCAGCGCGAAGCATTGCCGCGCGCGGTAGCGCCAGGGCCAGGCGCTGGGCTCATGGGCGTATTCGAGCACGACGCGACGATCGTTGCGCTCGGCGACGCTCCAATCGCGCCGCCAGCCATGACCGTGCAGCGCATGGCGCATGTCGGGGCCGGCGGAGCTTTCGATGACTTCCCGGCCGCAAAAGAGAAACCGCCCATCGCGGATGCGGCTGCCATAGGGCACCATGGGAAAGCAGCCCATTTCCCGCGCATTGCTCTGCGCGACCGCCGCCGCGCTCGCCGGGCGCAGCCAGTCGATGCGGCGCCCCTCGCCCTCCCACCAGAAGCCGGCAACGGCACCGCCCGCCCCCGGCGCAATCGCACAGCGAGCCCTGCCGTCCACCAACGTCACCAGGCGATTGTCGAGTGCCGTCATGTGCCTTCCGAATCCGCGGTACCGGATCAGCATGGGCGCTCATGGTTAATTTTTTCTTTCCCGCCAATCCGGCGATGGCTGCCCCGGAGGACGCGCCCCATATCTGTGGGGCGTTCAAGAGAGGGACCGATGAACAAACGAAACCAGCTGCACATCTGGTATGTCTTCGCGGCCATTCTTGGCGTCATCCTCCTGCAGCAGCTTTGGGCGCAAAGCCAGCAGGTTGATGTCCTTCCCTACAGCGAATTCTTAAATGATCTGAAGGCCGGCAAGGTGGCGGACGTGCGCGTTTCCGGCAACTACCTCGAGGGCCAGTTCAAGGCACCGGAAAACGGCAAGAAGCAGTTCATCACCACGCGCGTGCCACCGGAACTCTCCGAGCTGCTTGAGCAGTACGGCGTCAAGTTCTCCGGTACGGTGCGGAGCAGCTTCCTCTCGGATTTGCTCTCTTGGATCCTCCCCACCTTGCTCTTCTTCGGCGTGTGGTGGTTCGTCATCCGCCGCATGGCGCAAGGGGGCGGGCTCGGCGGCAGCTTCATGTCGATCGGCCGCAGCAAGGCCAAGGTCTATGTCGAGACCGACACGAAAGTAACCTTCGAGGATGTGGCCGGCGTCGACGAGGCGAAGGAGGATTTGAAGGAGATCGTCGACTTCCTAAAGGACCGGAAGGAATACAGCCGCTTGGGTGCGCGCATTCCCAAGGGCATCCTCTTGGTGGGTCCGCCGGGCACGGGCAAGACCCTGTTGGCGCGGGCGGTGGCGGGCGAAGCCGGCGTGCCGTTCTTCTCGATCAACGGCTCGGAGTTCGTCGAGATGTTCGTCGGCGTCGGCGCCGCCCGCGTCCGCGATCTCTTCGAGCAGGCGCGGCAAAAGGCGCCAGCCATCATCTTCATCGACGAGCTCGATGCCCTGGGCCGTGCACGGGGCGCCTATCCCCTGGGCGGCGGCAACGACGAGAAGGAGCAAACCTTGAACCAGCTCCTTGTCGAGCTCGACGGCTTCGATGCGCGCTCTGGCTTGGTGCTGCTCGCCGCCACCAACCGGCCGGAGATACTCGATCCCGCGCTGCTGCGGGCGGGCCGCTTCGATCGCCAAGTGCTCGTCGACCGTCCCGACAAGAGCGGACGCGTCGACATTCTCGAGGTGCACTTGAAAGGTCACACGCTCGCCGCCGACGTCGATCCCGAGAAGATCGCGGCACTGACGCCGGGCTTCACCGGCGCGGACCTCGCCAATCTCGTCAACGAGGCGGCGCTCATCGCCACGCGGCGACGCGGCGAGACCATCACCATGGCGGATTTCACCAGCGCGGTGGAGCGCATCGTCGCCGGCCTCGAGAAGAAGAAGCGCATTCTCAATCCGCAAGAGCGCCGCGTCGTCGCCCACCACGAAATGGGGCACACGCTCGTGGCGATGTCGCTGCCGGGCACCGACACCGTGCACAAGGTGTCGATCATCCCGCGCGGCATTGGCGCGCTCGGCTACACCATCCAGCGGCCGAGCGAGGATCGCTTCATCCAGACGCGAGAGGAGCTCGAGAACCGCCTGTGCGTGCTGTTGGGCGGCCGCGCCGCCGAGTACGTCATATTCCAGCACTTCTCGACCGGCGCCGCCGACGACCTCGCCAAGGTGACGAGCATCGCGCGCGACATGGTGGCGCGCTACGGCATGGACGAGAAACTCGGCCCCGTCTCCTATGACCAGGAACGGCCGATGTTCCTCCAAAGTGCGCCCGGCATGCCCGGGTGGAATGAGCGCAACTACAGCGACGAGACCGCGCACGCCATCGACGGCGCCGTGCAGCGCATCGTCGAGCGCGCCTTTGCCCGCAGCGTCGCCATTCTCGAGCAGCAGCGCGAGTTGCTCCAGCGCGTCGCTGCACAATTGCTCGAGAAAGAGACGCTCGACGAGACCGACCTCCGCGCTCTTCAGGCGGAGATACGGCCGGAGAAGGCGATCGCGGCCCAATAGACGGGCAGCGCGTCATAACGTTCAGAGCCGCACCAACCGCAGTCGCAGCGCGTTGCCAACGACCGATACCGAGCTGAAGCTCATGGCTGCGGCGGCGACGATTGGGCTCAGCAAGAGGCCGAACGCCGGGTAGAGGACACCGGCGGCCAGGGGAATGCCGAGCACGTTGTAGACGAAGGCGAGCACCAGGTTCTGTCGGATATTGCGCATGGTCGCGCGGCTCAGCGCTCGCGCGCGGGCGATACCCGCGAGATCGCCCTTGACCAGGGTGACCCCCGCGCTTTGCATGGCGACATCGGTCCCGGTGCCCATCGCCACGCCGACATCGGCCTCGGCGAGCGCGGGTGCGTCGTTGACGCCGTCGCCGGCCATGGCAACCACGCGACCTTCGCTGCGCAGGCGACGGACAACCGCATTCTTCTGCTCTGGCAGGACCTCGGCTTCGATCTCGGTGATGCCGAGCTTCGCCGCGACCGCCGCGCCGTGGTGCGATTGTCGCCGGTCAGCATGACGATGCGGACGCCGCTCGCGCGCAGGCTCGCAAGCGCCGTGGGCGTCGTCGCCTTGATGGGATCGGCGACCGCGATGATGCCGGCGGGCCGGCCGTCGACGACGACGAACATCGCGGTTGCGCCGTCGCGCCGAAGCGCGTCGGCGCGCGCCTCGAGGTCCGTGCTGGCGACGCCGAGGTCCCTCAGCAGCTTGGCATTGCCCACCGCCACTTTGCGGCCGCCAATTGTGCCGATGACGCGTTTGCCGGTGACGGAGCCGAAGTCGCTGACATCCTGCATCGTCATGCCACGCTGCTTCGCGGAAGCCACGATGGCGGCGGCGAGCGGATGCTCGCTCGCGCGCTCGAGGCTCGCGCCCAGCGCCAAGACCGTGGTCTCGTCGAAACCGTCGGCCGGCACGACGGCAACGATGCGGGGCTTCCCCTCGGTCAGCGTCCCGGTTTTGTCGACGACGAGCGTGTCGATCTTCTCGAAGCGCTCCAATGCTTCGGCATTCTTGATCAGCACGCCCGCGGTGGCGCCCTTGCCAACGCCGACCATGATCGACATCGGCGTCGCCAAGCCGAGCGCGCAGGGACAAGCGATGATGACCACCGAGACCGCGGCGACGAGCGCGTAAGCGAGCGCCGGCGGCGGTCCCAAGATCATCCACGCGATGAAGGCCGCCACCGCGACAACGATGACCGCCGGAACGAACCAGGCGGAGACGATATCGGCAAGCCGCTGGATGGGTGCGCGGCTGCGCTGCGCCTCGGCAACCATCTCGACGATGCGCGCCAGCATCGTATCGGCGCCGATCTTCTCAGCGCGCATGACGAGGCTTCCGGTGCCGTTGATGGTGCCGCCGATCAGCTTGGCATCCGGTTCCTTCTCGACGGGCATCGACTCGCCGGTGACCATCGACTCGTCGATGGCGCTCCGCCCCTCCAGCACCACGCCATCAACCGGCACGCTGTCGCCAGGCCGCACGCGGAGCCGGTCGCCGATCGCGACGCGCTCGAGTGGCACCTCCTCGTCATTACCGTGTGCACCAATGCGCCGCGCCATCTTGGGCGCCAGTTTCAAGAGGGCGCGGATGGCGCCGCCGGTCTTCTCGCGCGCCCGCAATTCCAGCACTTGGCCAAGGAGCACGAGCACGGTGATGACGGCGGCGGCCTCGTAGTAGACGTCGGCGACACCGCCTTCTTTCCGCATGCCTGCCGGAAACACCGACGGCATGAAAGTCGCGGCGAGGCTGTAGAGATAAGCGGCACCGATGCCGAGTGCGATGAGGCTGAACATGTTGAGCGAGCGGTTGCGAACCGACGCCCAGCCGCGCACGAAGAACGGCCATCCCGCCCACAGCACCACGGGCGTGGCGAACACGAACTGAATCCACACGGAGAATTGTGGCGCGATGTACTGATGAAGGTTCAGTCTTGGAACGTGCCCGACCATTTCGAGGATCACCACGGGCACGGCCAATGCCGCGCCGATCCAGAAGCGCCGCGTCATGTCGACGAGCTCGGCGCTCGGTCCCGCCTCTTGCGGGGCGCTCACCGGCTCGAGCGCCATGCCGCAGATCGGGCAATTGCCCGGACCCATCTGCCGGATTTGCGGATGCATCGGACAGGTGTAGATGACGCCCTTCGCCGCAGACGGCTTCGGGACGCGCGCGGCTGGCGTCACGTACTTGGCGGGATCGGCCGTGAATTTGGCGAGACAATTCGCGCCGCAGAAGTGATAGACGGCGCCCCCGGGCGTCGCTCGATGCTTCGCCGTTGCCGGATCGACCGCCATGCCGCACACCGGATCGCGGGGAGCGCTGCGGCTTTCGGAAGCCGATGCCACGTGATGCTCGGGGCGGCCGGGCCTATCCATCGTGCAAAGCTTTCCCTTGCTGGAGGGTTACGACCGTCAACACGTTGAGATTGTTACATCCAGCATCTGGCACCCCCCTTGATGTAGATCAAGGTGTCGAGCCCCCTCAAAGGGGATCATTGATCAATTCGCCACCCTTGAGGGGAGAACAGTCATGAGGTCTATGAGACTCCTCACCACCGCTGCGGCACTCATGATCGCAACGACAATCGCGGGCGGCGTCGGTGCACAGGACCAAGCGGCGCCCCAGGCGCAATCCGGCGGCCCGATGATGGGCGGCTGGATGATGGGTCCGCACGGCATGATGGGCTCCGGCATGGGCCCGGGAATGATGGGCATGGGACCCGGCATGATGGCGTGGAGTGGTTCCGGCCGGGCGATGTGCACGATGATGACCGGTCATACCGACGGCCGCCTCGCCTATCTCAAGGCGGAACTCAAGATCACCGATGCGCAGGAGCCGCTCTGGGCGAGCTACGCCGCCGCCGTGCGGGACAATGCCAAGACCATGCTCGCGCACTGCAACGCCATGATGACCCAGCGCGGTTCGGCCACGCTGAGCCTGCCGGACCGACTCGACAAGCACGAACAGCTGATGGCCGCGCATCTCGAGTCGCTGCGCGCCATGAACAAGGCGCTGAAGCCGCTCTACGCGGCGCTCGACGACGCCCAGAAGCAAACCATCGACCAGTTGTTCTTGGGACCCATGGGCATGATGTGACGGCCGAAGCGGACACCCGCGGGCCACCGCATTAAGGGAGAAGGAGAACCATCATGGCTATTGCTGACACGTCGATGCAAGCCCGTCAGGGCATATCGCCGCAGGCGCGTGCACCGCATATCCCGGTCCTCGCCCTTGGAATGAGCGCAAGCATCTTCTTCGTCATTTCCTACGTGCTCTGCGTCATCGGCTATCTGCTCGTCCCAGGTTTGCCGATCGATCATGCGGCGCTCGCCATCTTCCTTCCGGGCTTCAAGCTTCTGAGCTGGCCGACCTTTCTTCTCGGCCTCGTCGAGAGCTTCGCCTATGGCTGGTACATCGCACTGATCTTCGGCCCGCTCTACAACTTCTTCGCGGCGCGGTGGTAGTTAAGCGATGAGCGAGGAGGCGCAGGCACCTTGGTGGCGAACGCCGTTCGGCCTCGTGCTGTGCGGATTTCTGGTCGTCGCCGGGTTCTTTCTACTCACCGAGCATACAGCGCATGTCTTCGGCGCGTTGCCCTATCTGCTCCTGGCGGCCTGTCCGCTGATGCATCTTTTCATGCATCACGGACATGGCGCACACAGTCTCGAGGGAAGCCCGCCCGACCGACGGCAGCCGCCTCACTAACACTCACCAGCGACCGATGACCGGAGGACCATACGATGCACGATGATGTTCCCGCCTATGGGCTCTGGTCGCTGGTCATCATCAATTCGGCGATCTTCATCTTCTTCGCCTTCAGCTTCTTCAAGCCGCAGACGAAGCGCGACTGGCGCTCCTTCGGCGCCTTCAGCGCCTTTCTCGTCGCGCTCTTCACGGAGATGTATGGTTTCCCGCTGACTATCTATCTCCTTTCGGGTTGGCTGCAGAGCCGATACCCCGATGTCGATTGGTTCTCGCACGACGCCGGACATTTGCTCGAGACGCTGTTCGGCTGGAAGACCAATCCACATTTCGGACCGTTTCACATCTTGAGCTTCGCCTTCATCGGCGGCGGCTTCGTCCTGATCTCGGTAGCGTGGAAGGCGCTCTATGAAGCGCAGCGCCGCCACGTGCTCGCGACATCCGGCATCTACGCCCACATCCGCCATCCGCAATATGCCGGCTTCATCCTGGTGATGTTCGGCTTCCTGCTGCAGTGGCCGACGCTACTGACCTTGGTGATGTTCCCCGTTCTCGTCGCCATGTATGTGCGCTTGGCGCGAACCGAGGAGCGCGAGGCGCTTGCCGAATTCGGCGCCGAGTACGAGCGCTATAGGCAAGAGGTGCCGGGATTCATGCCGCGGCTCGCCGATCTCGCCAGCGGGACCCACGGCCGCGCCGCCAAACGCTGACGGCGCGCATCCGGCGCCATGGGCCTCCGCGCTATCCGGAGCGCGGTGTCGTCGTCGGGTCGGACGATCGCGCTCCGGTATCTATTCCTCGCGACGGCCGCGAACCTAGTCTGGGAAGTGGCGCAATTGCCGCTCTACACGATCGGGGAGGCGTCGTCGACGGAGGGCCTTGCTTACGTTGTCGCCCATTGCACCGCGGGCGACGTGATCATTCTCGCGGCCGCCCTCCTGTTGGCGCTCGTGCTTGCGGGCGACGGCGCATGGCCGGAACGGGGTTGCCGCAGCGTCACCGTCGCAAGCACTTTTATTGGCGTGGCTTATACGATCTTCAGCGAATGGCTGAACGTCCATGTGCTCCAGAACTGGGCGTATGCGCCAGCGATGCCCTTGGTCCCGCCATTCGGGACCGGTCTCTCGCCGCTGCTGCAATGGCTCCTCATTCCACCGGCCGCCCTCATGGTCATGTGACCGTTGCAAGCGGAGTCCGCACGGCATGATCTAAATCAAAGCGCGGAGCACACGAACCGATAGCATCAGGACAGCGATTGAAGGAGGAACCGAACATGGCGGAAATTGCTGCTGCGCCCGGCCGGGTCAACGCTGTCGAGACGGCGAGGACGGGCTACCTTCGTGTTGGCGCCGACATGGACTTGCGCAAGGTCACGACACCGATTCTCCTGCATATGCTGCGCAACGAGTTTCGGTTTCCTTTCCTCTTCATGCTTCGCTGCAAGCTCACCGTCGGCAGCTTCAAGCGAACGATCGATCCGCGCTTCCCACAGGATTTGATCGACCTCGCCGCATTGCCGCTTTGGGTCTACATCAACATGAAGAAGCGCATCGGTGAGAAAAAGGCGTTCGAGATCATGCGCGTGGCGATTCTGACGGGCGGGCTTGCCAGTTGGAACTTCAATTACAAGGCCGCCGAGCGCGAGCGCAATTTCAAGAACCTCTGCGACGCCGAGATCGAGGTGAACAAAACCGGCTTCACCAAATGGAACACAATGGAGGTGGTGGAGCGCACCGAGCGCCGTTTCGAGATCAAGATCACCCGCTGTCTCTATCACGAGCTGACCACGAGTGTTGGCGTTCCCGAGCTCACGCCAGTCATCTGCCAGGTCGACAACGCGGCGTTCAACTCGTACCTGCCGGACAAGATCGTCTTCAACCGCGGCGGCCCCGGCCATCGCATCGCCGATGGTGCCAAGGAATGCAAGTTCGTATGGGATTTGCGCGAATAGCGGGAGGGAATCATCGCCAGCCTTGCGAGAGCGAAGTGAGTGAGAGCCCTATGATCTGACCGAGGCACCATCGATGAAATCATTACTACCCCGTCGTGCCATTTCCTGTTGCAGTTGCGCGGCGCTCTCTTCGACGACGAATCTCGATGCCAAGGTTTCGCAAAATGAGATCGGGCGGGTCTATGACAAGCTGTCCGGCATCTATGACGTTTGGGGCAAGCTGACCGAATCGCGCGCCAGGGATCGGGCGATCGAGCTCGCCGCCATCGAAGACGGAAAAGACATCCTGGAAGTGGCCGTTGGGACGGGACTCGCCTTCTACGAGATCGTGAAGAGAAACCCTCACGGACACAATCTCGGCATCGATCTCTCCGCCGGTATGCTGGAGAAAGCAAAAAATCGCATGAGGCAATTGCCCGGGGCGAAATACGCCCTCGCCGTCGGCACCGCTTTCGACCTACCCTCACCGACGGAATCAGTCGACCTGCTGGTCAACAATTACATGTTTGACCTGATTTCGTGCGCTGACATGGACAGAGTGTTAGCGGAGTTCCGGCGGGTCCTAAAAAAGGGCGGCAAGCTGATTCTGGTCAACATGACCATCGGCGCAACCCTCGGCAGCAACCTGTATGACCGGATTTATAGGGTTTCGCCCAAGATCATGGGTGGGTGTCGCGGCGTTGAGCTGACAGACAGATTGCGTGAGCACGGCTTTGCGGTCGAGGTCCGGGAATACCATCAGCAGATGCTGTTCCCTTCCGAGGTGATCTTGGCGCGCAAGCGTGCCTAGAGTCTGATCCATTCAGGTTGAAGCGTAGCCTGCGTTTCGGAAGTAGTTGGCGCACTCTTGCGGCGAGACGCTGCTGAGGAGGGTTCCGATCTGGCGCCAGGTGTCCTCGACGGTTCGCTTGGCGGCTTTGCGGA
>DASZAN010000011.1:0-5603 GCA_035945115.1 Allostellaceae bacterium | reverse complement strand
CTGCCGGATCACTATCCGGCACAGGACTACGGGCGCGTCTTCGACCGAGCGCAGGCAACGGGCACCGGCGTGGTGGGTATCCGAGTGCTGGCCGGTGGCGCGCTGTCCGGGTCGGCCGATCGTCATCCGATCGCCGGTGCGCCGCCAACCCCGATCGGCTCGGGCGGAAGCTACGACGCCGATGTAGAGCGCGCCCGCCGGCTGCTGCCGCTGGTGCCGGAAGGATTTGCCGAAAGCCTGACCGAAGCAGCGACGCGCTTCGCGATCTCCCATCCTGCGATGGGTACCATACTGGTCGGCATGGCTACACCACTCCAGTTCGAGCAAGCATTAGCTGCGGCGCAGAAAGGCCCATTGCCGCAGATCGCGCTCGACCGGCTCACGGCCCTGCAACAAAGCTTCGCCAGCGAGTTGCAGTGATCTCCGCGCGAAGGAAAGGCGCCCGATCTGCCGGATCATCAACGGCCTACGGCGATGAGTAGCGGCCGGTGGTATCGGTCGCAGTTTGAATTGCGATACGCCTTGCACGTAGAGTCGCCGATCACCGATCCGCGTAAGGTGACGACGCTGGCAACGGCAGCGCCGGCTCGCGGGTCTGCAGGCTCTTCGGCCACACCACATATGATTTGTCGTCGATGTACTGGATGATGACCGGGAACGCGCGATCGTTCTGGCCCGCGGCGGTTGTCTCTTCGCCGCCGAACTTGACGCCGAAGCCGAGCATGGTGCCGCCTTCCGGCAGATCCACCTCTAACGCGGCCTTGCGCAGCGCATCCGCATCGATACCGCCGTATTCCTTGATGGCGCGGGGCAACACCTCTGTGAGTAGCACGAAGGTGTTGCTCGCCGCCATGCCAACATGGGCGGACTTGATCACGGTTGCCGGACGGGCCTTCTGGTACTCGTCGCCGATTATCTTGATGATGGCCGGGAGATCGGGATTCAACGCCTTCTCGTTGGTAAGCCAGATAGAGATGGGATCAACGTTAAAGAAGTAGTTGACGTCGGTACCAACCGATTCCTTGAGCTTGTCGTACACACCGTAACCGGCGCCGTGCCCGATCAGCGCTTTGAACCGCAGCCCCATATCGCGCGCCTGCCGCAGAAAGAGCGTTATGTCCGGGTTGTAGCCGGTGTGAAAAATGACATCCGGACGTGCGCGTTTGAGCTTGGTGACCAGCGACGACAGATCGGGCGTCGTCGCGGCATAGCCTTCGTCGAGCACGATTTCGAAGCCGGCCTTCTTGGCCCCTTGCTCGGTACCCCCCGCTACGTCGACCCCGTAAGCCCCGTCTTCGTGGATGATGGCGACACGGAGGTCCTTGGGCTTCTTGCCGAATTTCTCTTCCGCATAGGCCGCGATGAAGCCGGTCGACGCTAAGCCGAATTGTCGGCCGCTTGGCTGTGGCCGAAATACGTATTTCAGGTTCCGGTTCTCGAGCACCGCCGAAGAGATGCAGGTGGTGATCCACATGAACTTTTTGAGTTGATCGACCCGTTGCGCGATGGGAACGCATTGCGCCGACGAAAAAAAGCCGAGCAAGATGTCGACATTTTCTTTCTCGATTAAGCGCACGGCCTCGTTGATCGCGATATCGGGCTTGCTCTGCGCATCCGCGTAAATTGGTTCGATCTGGTAGCCCTCGATACCGCCCTTTTGATTGAAATAGTCGATCATGATCTTGGTGCCGAGCGCATGAAGCTCCGACCCGCCGGCCGCCAGCGGCCCGCTGTAGTCGTACACCACTCCGATCTTGATCTTTTTTGCGGTCTCTGCCTGCGCGCTCATGGTCGCGCTCAGCAACAACGCCCCGGCGATGAACCCGCCGGCATGGCGAAAGCTCCCCCGGAACATCGCGGCCTCCCTCAGACAGCGATCATCGTTTTTATCTCGGACACAATCATTACGAGCGCTACAGCGAATGCTGTCAAGACGCTCTTCCGCTTCTAGACCGCCCAGCCTACTTGAGCCTCACCCCGTCACCGGGAGAAATGTTGAACTTCTGGGGTGGTTGAAGTGGAACGACCCAATCCCAGGAGCGCGTTTGACCGTGCGGAGGAACACGCGTAGCCTTTCATTGATCGACGGAGGATGTCGCGAGGGAGGCGAGCGTGAGCAGGGCGCGCGATCGCGAGGACTTGACGCGGGTAGGACCGGGTACCGTGATGGGCGAGTTCATGCGGCAATATTGGATTCCGGCCGCATTGTCCTCGGAACTTTCTGTCGAGGGTGCTCCGATGCGGCTCCTGCTGCTCGGGGAGCGGTTAATCGCCTTCCGCGACGGCGCCGGGCGGATCGGCGTGATGGACCAGCGGTGTCCACACCGCGGTGCCTCGCTGTTCTTGGGCCGCAACGAAGAGCATGGCATACGTTGCATCTATCACGGTTGGAAGTTCGACACGGCTGGCAATTGCGTCGATATGCCGAGCGTGCCGGCTGAGCAGGATTTTAAAGGCAAGGTCAAAGCACGGACTTATCGCACCACGGAGCGCAATGGTCTCGTCTGGGTTTATATGGGCGCGCGCCAGGAGGCGCCGCCGCCATTGCCAGCGATCGAGGTGGCGCTGCTGCCTGCCGCCGACATGACCCAGCAGTTGGTGCAGCGCCGTTGCAATTGGCTGCAGGCGCTCGAAGGCGATATCGACACGTCGCATTTCGGCTTCCTCCACATGGGGAGCCTCGATGTCGCAGATCTCGATCCCGAGGACATGCTGCGTTACGCGGTGATGAATCGCGCACCTGACTATCATGTCTCCGACGCACCTTGGGGCACGACCTACGCCGCGTACCGGCCGGCGGACCCGGGGCAGACCTACTGGCGCGTTGCCAATTTCCTATTTCCGTTCTGGACCCAGACGCCCGCCGGCGCCTTCCCGACCCACCTCGGCGCACGCGCCTGGGTCCCGATGGACGACGAGCACACGATGCTCCTGCACCTCCATTGGAAGGCGTCGTCGCCGTCGCTCCCTCTGGTGAGGCGTGACGGCACAGCGCCACCGCACCTGACACGGACGCACGACTACCTAGCGAACGATACCGGTTGGTACGGCCGCTGGCGGCTGCGCGCCAATGAAGACAATGACTGGCAGATCGACCGCGCCGCACAGCGTGCGGGAAAGAGCTTCACCGGCATCGCCGGCATCCACCTTCAAGACCAAGCGGTGACTGAAAGCATTGGCGCGATCAGCGACCATGAGTTCGAGCATCTCGGCCCTTCTGACCGCATGATCACTCACACCCGCCGGCGGCTATTGCAAGGGGCGCGCGCCTGGCGGGCCGAGGGGGTCGGGCCGCCGGGCGTCGATGATCCCACGCTCTACCTCACCGCGCGCAGCGGCTTTTTCCTGAGCGAGGAGGGCCTCGACTGGCGCGAGGCCTACGCGCGGCAGGTCGGCACGGCAGTGCGTCCGGTACCGATGCCGCAGGCAGCGGAGTGAGAGTGGTCGCGAATATCGAGGGTGTGCCGAACGAAAACATCGGGAAGGCGTTCCAGCCGTAGCGGAGCGGGAAATCCGAGGTCGGCATTGCCAGGATCACGATGTCTTGGCCTTTGAGGACTTCCTCGGCGACCGGCACGGTTCCAGTATGGGCGAACTCGCACTCGCCGCTGATGACCTTTGCCGCTGCTTGCGGCCCACTTAGAGTTCGCGGAGAGGACCGATGCAGGTAAGCCGAGAGGGTAGTCAACCGGGAAGCCAGCGATCTTCGCAGGTCTTCCGATCAGCGGTACCGCAGGAAGGTCATCGGCGAAACCTCGGGGCAGCATCGAGTTTGAAGCAGGCCTGAATACAAAGGGAGGTGCCGCCACCCCGCTCGGCGGCAAGGCGTCCAAGACGCCATATTTGTATGCGGCTCGGACGGCCGTCCCAACTTGCTGACGGGAGGGGCGCCGCTCCGCGCTCAAACTCCGAGAGCGTGAGGTCGCCGACTTCTCCTTCCAACTCATGCCTACGGATGCGCTGCGCGGTCGCGACAATCGCGCGCGCGAAGGCCGCTCCAGTGACGAGCCGGTGTTCCGTGCCGTTAGATTTCGTCACTGCAGTGCACCCATGGGCTGCTATGCAAGAGCCGCCCGTTTCACTTCAGGAGATAGCCGTCGCAGTATATGGCTCGTAACCACAATAGGCGAAAGCGTAATATTCGATCGCCCAATCTTTAGCTTGACTGTATACTTGATATTCCAACGTCTATCTCCTATATTATTGTCGTAGAGATAATAATCGCTGCCCGCCTCCTAAAATAGGTGATGTCATGTACGAGCAGGTGCTCGACGCGCTGCGTCGACAAGCCCGGCTGCTGCATGAGCTTGCTTCCACGAAAGCGGATAAGGACCGGATCATCCGGGAATACGCCGAGTGCGTCCTGCGGAACCGGGCCAAGCTGATCCTGACTCGCATGAGCCAGACCAGCGACCCGCAAAAGCGGCGCCGGATTGGGCGCACCCATGCCGGCGGAGGCCGCTACAGTCCGATGAGGGCTGTGGCGTAGTGGGCCTCGCGTCCGCATGATGAACGCTACCTCTCCCTCTTGGACATGCGAAACTTCATGCGCCAACAGCGCCAGTCAAGCAGCGCCAAGGTCATCTCGACGCGCAGGCTGCAAGCTGTGCCCGACGAGAGTGATCCCCGGAGAGGGCTCCTGATCGAAGGACCTGACGGTCTGATGGAGCCGACGCATTGGTCGTTCGGCCAGCTCGCAGCGCTCGTCGGTGCCCCCGCCGAGTATCTGCGCAACAGACTGCCGTCACCGATCGTCGCGGACTGCCTCAACTACGGCTTCCGCTTCGGTCGAGACATCGAGGAGATCAGCACGCTAAGCACGGCACGCAATGCCGGCTTGGTGGATGAGCTCCAGGCGGCAACAGGTCCACGCTACGGCCGCGTCTGGAACGCCGAGCTGATCGAGGCGCTCATCGAGCGCTTCGGCGACGGCGTGACGGGTACCTGGCGCGTTCCCGGTGAGTTCGGGAAAGATGTCCAGGTCAACAAGTCCAACACGACCCTTTATGCGAGCGATCGCGATTGCTTCGTGTTCCTCGCAGACGAGCGTAACCGGATAGAGATCCCCGAGCGCGCGCCGGTATGCACGGCACGTTCGCCCGCGGGTTCTTCTGCTGGAACTCAGAGGTCGGCGCAGCCACCCTCGGATGTGCTTTCTTCTTGTTCGACTATGTTTGCAGCAACCGCATCGTTTGGGACGCGCGCGATTTCAACGAAATCCGCGTCCGTCACACGAGCGGAGCACCAGATCGCTGGCTCGAAGAAGTTGTCCCCGTGCTGGACGAGTACGCCGATGCGTCGGCAAAACCGGTCCAGCAGTGCATCGAGAACGCACGAAAACGGCGGCTCGATGATCTCGACGACTTCTTGGGCAAGCGCTTCGGCAAGCGCATGACAGCCGACATAAAGGCTGTACACGAACTCGAAGAGAATCGACCAATCGAGACGCTCTGGGACGTGACGACCGCCGTCACTGCCCTCGCGCGCACCATCCCGCACCAGGATCGACGTGTCGAACTGGAGCGGGAAGCCGGCAAGGTGTTGCAGCTCGCGGCCTAACGCCTCGCCCCGCATGGCTGCGGCTATGCGGGGTTGAGGCGTTT
>DASZAN010000010.1:0-1902 GCA_035945115.1 Allostellaceae bacterium | reverse complement strand
GGACTCGTGCGGATAGGATTCCAAATGTCAGATTGGTACCACTAGTGGATCGAATCTGACACTTGGCTCCGGCCCGCATCTCCTATCCCATTGATCGGACTCGTGCGGATAGGATTCCAAATGTCAGATTGGTACCACTAGCTCCCGTCCGCGCCGCGATTGGCGCGGGATCGTAATTGATGCAGAGGCTGAAGCTGCCCTCTAAGACAAGGTGCGTACGAGAGGGTGTTAGCTGCCGCGGTGCGGGCGGACAAGGTCGACGTGACTGACGCCGAGTGCTGTCGCCAGCTCGTATAGCGTCACTATGGTCGGATTGCGACGGCCTTGTTCGAGGCTGCTGATGTATTGCTGGCTGAAGCCAGAGATCTCGGCGAACTGCTCTTGAGTCAACCCTTTTCTAAGCCGGATCGGCGGGAAGCCGGTCGCAGCCAAGAAATCGGCCGACTACAACTTCCCTGTGAGCACCCTAAAGAACCAGGCCGACGTGCTTCGGTTTGCCGCCGACCTCGAGAAGGGCGCGGCCTCGGCCTATCTCGGAGCGGTCCCCGTCTTCGCCAACGAGGATCTCGCGAAGGCGGCGGCGAGCATTCTCGGCGACGAGACCATGCATTGGGCCATCCTGCGCAACGCCCTGGGCGAGAACCCAGTGCCTGCAGCCTTCATCTCCTGAGCGCCAAGCGCTCGCGGAAGCTCCGTCTTCTTGCGCATGCCGCCGCTCGCGCAATCCCGGCCGAGAGGCGGCCGATCGCCTCTCGCTTGGGCGCGCGGTGACGGTGGCGATCGGCGAGAGGAGGAATAGATGCGGCCTTTGGTGCTGGTGGTCGAGGACGAACCTGCGCTCGTCATACTGCTACGCCACAATCTTGAACGCGAAGGGTTCGCTGTCAACGAGGCGCATGACGGCGAAGAAGCGTTGCTGCAGTTGCGCGAGAGCAAGCCCGATGCGGTGCTCCTCGACTGGGGACTGCCGCGCATTTCCGGACTCGAGGTTTGCCGTCAGATCCGCCGCGCGCTGGCGTGGCGCGATCTGCCGGTGATCATGCTCAGCGCGCGCGGCGACCTGTGGGATCGAGTGCGCGGTCTCGACTGCGGCGCGGACGATTACGTGGTGAAGCCGTTCAGCCCGGGCGAGCTGATGGCGCGGCTGCGGGCGGTCATTCGCCGCAGCCGCCCGAATATACGGGCGGAAACACTTCGCTTTGGCGACATCGCCATGGACCTTCCTGCGCGCCGCGTGATGCGCGGGCGATTGCGGGTCCATCTTGGCCCGACCGAGTTCCGGCTGCTGCACTTCTTCCTCGAACGTCCGTACCGTGTGTTTTCGCGCGAGCAGCTCTTGCACGCCGTTTGGGGCCGTGACGCGGAGATGGAAATACGCACCGTCGACGTGAACATCCGCCGCTTGCGTCAAGCGCTTAATCGCAATGGCCAACTGAACGTAATCCGCACCGTGCGAGCCGCCGGTTACTCACTCGACGCCACCGAGGCGTAAGGACTCCGCGCGCCCCGTCATCGCAACGAAGCGATCGAGTGAACCTGGAGTGATGTCGGCTTTTGATGCTGTGGACGGCTCCCCCACCGGCACGTAAGTGCCATTGAAGTGATCGCCGCTGGGGCGGTCGCAGTTTTGGGGAGCCAAGCATGGAAGCGATCACAACCGTCGGTCTCGACATCGCGAAGTCGGTCTTTCAGGTCCATGGCGTCGATGCGGCCGGCGTCGTTATTGTCCGCCGTCAACTGAAGCGCCGACATGTTCTGGCGTTCTTTCACAAGCTCGCGCCATGCCTGGTCGGGATCGAGGCCTGCGCCACATCGCATCATTGGTCGCGTGAGATTGCGGCACTTGGCCATACCGTGCGGCTGATGCCACCGGCTTACGTGAAGCCCTACGTGAAGCGGCAG
>DASZAN010000009.1:0-8859 GCA_035945115.1 Allostellaceae bacterium | reverse complement strand
GAGGCGCAGGAGCGCGGGGTCGTGGGCGACACGCCAAACCTCGCTGCGAGACTGCAAGCCCTCGCTGAGCCAGGGCAGGTGGTTATCTCCCACAGCACGCGGCGTCTGACAGGTGGTCTTTTCGAGTACAGAGACTTGGGCAGGATCACGCTCAAGGGGTTAGTCGATCCGACACAAGCGTGGCAGGTCGTCGGCGCAAGTACGGTGGAGAGCCGCTTCGAGGCGCAGCACGGAGCCGTGCTTACCCCGCTGGTCGGGCGCGAGGAGGAGCTGGAGTTGCTGCTACGGCGGTGGAGACAAGCCAAGGCAGGCGAGGGCTCTATCGTGCTGGTCTCAGGCGAACCGGGAATAGGCAAGTCGCGGATCGTCGAGGCCCTTTTCGAGAGATTGGGGACTGAGCCATACACCCGTGTGCGCCTGTTCTGCTCACCGCACCACCAGGACGCGGCCCTCTACCCGACGATCTCGCAGCTTGAACGGGCCGCAGGGTTTCGGCGCGAAGACACGGACGAACAACGGCTCGACAAGCTGGAAGCGGTACTCGCTCGGGCGACGAACGATCTCAGCGAGGCGGCTCCCCTGCTGGCCGAGTTGCTGTCGGTTCCGACCGAGGATCGCTACCGCGCGCTCGACCTTACGCCGCAGAAGCGCAAGGAGAAGACGTTCAAAGCACTAATCGCGCAAGTCGCTGGGTTGGCGGGGCAACAGCCGGTGGTGATGGTCTGTGAGGACGCGCACTGGATCGACCCGACCTCGCTAGAACTACTCGATCTGATCGTTGATCGCGTGCCGAGCCTGCCGATGTTGTTGATCATTACTTTCCGACCGGAGTTCACGCCGAGGTGGGTGGGCCGTTCGCAGGTGACCTTGCTCAGTCTTAATCGTCTATCCCAACGGCAACGGGTGGAGATGCTCTCACGGCTGACAGGCGGCAAGGCACTGCCGAGGGAGATCGCCGACCAGATCGTTGATCGCACGGACGGTGTCCCCCTGTTCATCGAAGAGCTGACGAAGGCGGTGGTCGAGAGAGACGAGCTTGCCGATGCAGGCGATCACTACACTGTAACGAGATCGCTGTCGCCACTGGCGATCCCGACGACGCTCCACGCCTCCCTGCTGGCGCGGCTTGATCGCTTAGCGCCGGTGCGGGAGGTGGCGCAGATCGGCGCCGCGCTTGGTAGGCAGTTCTCGCACGAGTTGATCAGCGCGGTTGCGCCGATGCCGCAGAAACAACTGGATGACGGTTTGGCCCAGCTTGTCAGCGCCGAGCTGGTCTTCCGCCGTGGTACACCGCCCGATGCGGGGTACACCTTCAAGCATGCTCTGGTGCAGGACGCGGCCTATGGCACGCTCCTGCGCGAGCCGCGACGTGCATTGCACGCTCGCATCGCTGGAATCCTTGAGAGCCGGTTTCCAGAGATTGCCGAGAGCCAGCCGGAACTCGTGGCACGACACGACACGGAAGCCGGCCTGATGGAGAAAGCTTTGAGCCTTTGGGGCAAAGCTGGACAACGGTCAATTGAGCGATCCGCTCTGGTAGAGGCTATAGCGCAGTTGACCAGAGCGCTTGAGCAAATTGCCACCTTACCCGCTACTCAGGCGTTGCGTCGTGAGGAGATTAAGCTCCAGGTCGCGCTGATAGCTCCACTATTCCATGTCAAAGGGTATTCCGCGCCGGAACCGAAAAGGGCTGTGGAGCGGGCGCGTCGACTGATCGAAGAGGCTGAAGCGCTCGGAGAGTTTCCCGAAGACCCTCTGCTATTGTTCTTGGTACTTCACGGGCTCTGGGCCGCGAACATCGTGGCTTTCAACGGTGACGTGGTGCGTCAGCTTGCGACGGAGTTCCTGGTGCTTGCCGAGAGAGACGGGACAACGGCTCCGCTCCTGTTAGCACATCGCGTCATCGGCCCTTCCTTGCTGTGCACCGGAGACATCAGCGGAGGCAGAGCTCATCTCGATCGAGCAATCGAGCTTTACGATCCTGCCGAGCATCGTCCCCTGGCGAGGCGATTTGGCGAAGACCAAAAGGTGGCAATTTTGTGCTGGCGATCACACGCTCTGTGGGCACTCGGCTATCCGAAGGATGCGCTCGCAGATGCTGACCATGCGCTCAGAGATGCGCGCGAGATCGACCAAGCCGCCACCTTGATGTTTGCGCTGGCCTTCACGTCAGTGATCCATCTGCTGTGCGGCAACTTCGCGGAGGCGACCGCGCAAGTCGATGAGCTCGCCACTTTAGCTGACCGCAAGGGTGCTGTCCTATGGAAGGCCGTAGCAACGACGACTAGCGGTTGCGTGTTGGCCCGGACCGGCAAGGCCCAGGAGGGAGTTCACCTGATCACCTCCGGAACTGCGGCCGCGAGGTCAATGGAAGCAACATTGTGGAAGCCGTACTTCGACTGCCACTTGGCCAGCGCCTATGCACAACTCGAGCGGTTCGATGAGGCTTGGCGCTGCGTTAGCCAAGCGAAGGCCCATGTCGCGACTGCCAAGGAGAGGCGGTGGGAAGCTGAGGTCAATCGCATTGCTGGCGAAATTGTGCTCGCATCGTTACCTCAGGACGTGGCGGGGGCGGAAGCGGAAACGTATTTCGAGCGTGCACTTTCCGTCGCGCGTGAGCAGCGGGCCAAATCCTGGGAGCTCCGCGCGGCGATGAGCATGGCGCGGCTCTGGCGCGACCAAGGCAAGCGCACCCAGGCCCACAATCTCCTCGCGCCGGTCTACGGCTGGTTCACCGAAGGCTTCGACACGCCCGACCTGAAGGAGGCGAAGGCGTTGTTGGAGGAGCTGGGATGAGCGGTCGCAGATTACCGTGCTTTCTTTAGAAGAGATAAAAGAAACCGAGCTTCTGCCTCGGCGTGATCAGGTGTAGACTTCTTTGAGCTTGCTCAACAAACGAGAAACTGCATCGCGGCTCGGCCGCCGAATTGCTTTTTCCGGCAAGCTCTGGGAGGCGCACATGAATCGGACGAATTTCCGCGTGTCGGCGCAAAAGCTCGCGCTGACGCTGGGGCTTGTTATCCTCGCCAGTTCGCTTACCGGACAAACAGCCAGTGCAACAAAGAAGTATGGTCCGGGCGTATCCGATACCGAGATCAAGATCGGCAACACCATGCCCTATAGCGGGCCGCTTTCGACCGCGGCAACGATTGGGCACGCGGAGGCTGCTTACTTCCAAATGCTCAACGAGCATGGCGGAATCAACAGCCGCAAGATCACCTTTATCTCGCTCGATGATGCCTACAGTCCCCCCAAGATCGTCGAGCAGGTGCGCAAGCTCGTCGAGCAAGAGCAGGTGCTGGCGGTCTTTGGCATCATTGGCACGCCAACAGCCGCCGCGGTGCAGCGCTATCTCAACGAGCGTCAAGTGCCGGAACTCTTCATCCAGAGCGGCGCACCGCGCTTCGCCGATCCTCAGCACTATCCCTGGACGATGTCGATCGCGCCCGGATATGTGGATGAAGCGTTGGCTTATGCCAAATACATCCTGAAAGCAAAGCCCGAAGGCAAGATTGGCGTGCTCTATCAGAACGACGATTTCGGGCGCGCCTATCTCGACGGACTGAAGCAAGGTCTCGGCGACCGCGCGGCCAAGATGATCGTCATGGAAGCGGCATACGAATCGACCGACCCGACGATCGACACGCAAATCGTGTCGCTGCAAGCGTCCGGCGCTGACGTTCTCCTTACGGCGGCAATTCCGCGGATGGCGGCGCAGTCGATCCGCAAGGTCTATGACATCGGTTGGAAGCCGCTACACATGGTGATCTTTGCCGCCGCCAACATCCCTGTGGTCCTCAAGCCCGCGGGACTGGAGAAATCAGTGGGTCTCATCTCCGTGAGGTGGGGAATGCAGCCAGGCGATCCGCGCTGGGAGCACCATTCCGACTACGAGGCCTATCTCGCCTTTATGAAACAGTATTACCCCGGCGGCGACACCAACGACCCCACCAATTTTACCGCGTACGGCTGGGCCTATACGCTCGCTCATGTCCTTGAGCAATGCGGCGACGATCTGACGCGCGAGAACCTGATGTATCAAGCAATCCACCTGAAAAATTTTCACGCGCCGGGCCTGCTTCCCGGGATCGCCATCAACACGAGTCCGACCGACTACCGTCCCATCAAGCAATTTATTTTGCACCGCTTTGACGGAAAGACGTGGGTGCCCTTCGGTGACGTCGTCGAGATAAGCGCGCAATAGGTCTAGAGCTGCGCCTGGGCGTACGAGAGTCACTGCCAGCCCTCTGTGGGAGGGGTGTGACGTTTCGCACATGCTGCGTATGTCGAAGCTGGTAGCGTAGGAGCTCACCTATCCCTTGGATAGGATGGGAAGTTGGTTCGTTGCGCGTTGGCGCTCTTGCTCAAAAGGCATAGAGGCGCCCGAGCACGACGGTTTGCGCCGCCGATCTGTCACTCTCGCAAGATCTAGGGAGAGAGACATGCAATGGGTGGACATCAACGGGTGGGCCCGAAAGATCGTGGTGACGTTGGGGCTGACGGTTCTCGCGGGATCGGCACAGATGGCCGCCGCGGAAAGGATCTACGGCCCGGGCGTGTCCGATACTGAAATCAAGATTGGCAACACCATGCCCTATAGCGGTCCAAACTCGAATGTCGGCTCGATCGGACGGACAGAGGCCGCTTACTTTGAGATGCTCAACGACCATGGCGGTGTGAACGGGCGCAGGATTACGTTCATCTCGCTCGACGACGCGTATAGCCCGCCCAAGACCCTGGAGCAGGTGCGCAAGCTGGTCGAGCAGGAGCATGTGCTGGCGATTTTCGGCATCATCGGGACAGCAACCAGCACCGCCGTGCAACGGTACCTCAATCAACTCGAGGTGCCGCAGCTGTTCGTCCAGAGTGGCGCCGCCCGCTTTGCCGACCCGGAGCGCTTTCCCTGGACGATGCCGATTACGCCAGGATACGCGGACGAGGCGCGCGTCTATGCGAAATACATCGCGGACACGAAGCCGCAAGCCAAAATCGGTGTGCTCTATCAGCGCGACGGCTACGGCAGAGCGTATCTCAGCGGCTTCGAGGACGGGTTAGGTGATAGTGCGGCCAAGATGATTGTTATGGAAGCGACCTACGATGCGATGGACCCGACGGTCGAATCGCAAGTCATAGCGCTGCAGGCCTCGGGCGCCGATGTTCTGTTCACGGCAGCGATCCCGCGAATCGTGGCTCAAGTCATCCGCAAGGTCTACGACATCGGTTGGCGGCCGCTGCACATCACGGCCTATCCCGGCGCTTCAATCCCAACCGTGCTCAAGCCAGCGGGGCTAGAGAAGTCGGTCGGCCTGATTTCCGCGGCATGGAGCATCACACCCGGCGATCCGCGCTGGGCGAATGATCCGGACTACCAGACGTATCTCGCCTTTATGAAGCAGTACTATCCAGGTGGCGAGCCAGATGACGTTCTCAATTTCTATGCATACACCTGGGCCTATACGCTTGCCCATGTCCTGGAACAGTGCGGCGACGATCTTACCCGACAGAACCTTATGTATCAGGCAACCCACATCAGCGGTTTACGTGCGCCGGGTCTGCTGCGGGGCCTTACCTTCAACACCAGTCCCACCGACTATCGACCCATCGAGCAATTCGTCCTTCATCGATTTGACGGCGAGAAGTGGGTGCCGATCAGTGGAGTCATCGGTGTTAGCGCGACGAACTGACCTTTGGTTTGAGGCTGAGTTTTCGCGTTGGAGCCTCGGAGGTGGCCGTCCCGGACCGAGCGGGTGATTGTGACGTTTCGCACACCCTGCGCCCCCAAAGCTGATACCTTAGGATCGATTTCAGCGCGGCTAGGAGACCCGGATATCACGGGCTTGAGCTTGCTCAGTCGCGAACTGATCCCAAAGCGGATGGTGTCCATAGCGGAAGGATAACACGGCTGATGGATGACCTGACGGCGGCGCGTGATATTTTAGGACTCCGCCCTCCCTCACATGGATGGGTAGCGGGAACGCAAAGTCAAAGCCGACAGAAGAACCGCAGGGGAAAGGGAGACCGCCATGGTCAAGAGCAATCGCCGCGCTTTCATTATTGCCGCCGCCGCCACTGCTATTGCTCCGAGTGCCAACGCCGGAGACTTGGCGAGAGTCATGGACTGGGAGACCATGTCGCTCGCCGAACGCGACGCGGCGTTCAACAACACCGCCCAGGTGGGACCGGAGATCGCCAAAAAGATCACCGAGGAGTGGGTTACGGCGTCGGCGGCGCTGCGCGCCAAGCACCCCGGCCATTTGGCGCTGCCTTACGCTCCCGGCGAGCGGACTAAATGGGACCTGTTTCCCGGCAGCGATCCGGGCGCCCCGTGCTTTGTTCACATCCATGGCGGATACTGGCAGCGCAATAGCCGAGAGACGTTCTCTTGCCTGGCGGAAGGTGTCATGGCACATGGCTGGTCGGCGGCGCTGCCCGGCTACACGCTCGCACCAGGCGCGAGCCTCACCCAGATCACCAAGGAGCTGAAAACCGCGCTCGATTGGCTCGGCGATCAGGGGAAGTCGCACGGTATCGCCGGCCCGATCATCTTGTCCGGCTGGTCCGCCGGCGGGCATCTGACCGCTTTTTTGTTGGATCATCCGAGTGTCGCCGCCGGACTGGCGATCTCCGGTGTGTACGAACTGGCTCCTCTTCGGGATTCGCCCTCGGTCAACGACAAGGTCAAGCTCACCGAGGAAGAAATCGTCGCGCTGTCGCCGATGCGCCTCCCCAGCCCGAACAAGCCGCTCGACATCGCCTATGGCGTGCTGGAGCTGCCGGGGATGATCGCGATGAGTCGGGGCTATCACGCGTACCGCGCGCACGCGCGGCTCCCCGGTTCTCTCATCCCCATCGTAAAGACGCACCACTACACGATCCTGAACGAGCTGAGATCGCCGAACAGCATTCTGACGCGCGCGGCGCTGCAACTCCCCGAGGATGTCAAGACTCTGGGATGACGACTTAGTAGTTTGTCAAAAAACCCGTTTGCTGTTTGTGATTCGGCGTGGAAGCAGTCGGATGGGCGGGGCGCTTGAAGATCCAGGACGCGTGTTTTTCGTAGTTTCTCCCAAGGCACGGGTCTCGGCGAAGTTTCCGAGAAAGGACGCTCTCTAAAGCGAGACCTTATTCCGTGCCCATCATCGGCTTTTGGGCGGCAGCCTTCATCTGCTTCGGTAGCGTAAAAACCCAATCGGCAAACAACTCCTCCAACCGCTCCGCCGCTTGACCGACGGACGTCCAATGCCAGGGTCTGTCTTCAAGCACAGCGACCATCTCGCTCCAGTCAATGCCGCCGTTCTTCGCAAGCTCTGCGATTGGTTGGCCGTGATTGATGAGAGCCTGATTTTCGTGGGCTTCGACTAGTGGCCAAGGAAGCGCAGTCGGAGCCTCTGGGAACGCCAGGCTTCGGTCCCTATCCACGACAAGCGGGAACAAGCGGGACGCCTGGGGCATGGGGGAAGGATACCCCATGTACAGTTGATCCAACGTTAAGCTTTTATTGAATTTTTTTCCGATGAGGGCAGGGGATTTCGCAGCCTCTGGCGAGGATCATTTTCAAGCCGAAGCGAAACTGGCGGCTTGTCTCGGGCGAGCAGCGGATCTTCGAAAGCGCTTTCGTAGCTCAGCACGCCAATCCCTAACGGTGCCGAGGTTGCTCGAGGATCCGGACAGCCTTCGAGAGAGAGCAGTGTTCCGACGTTCGGCTTCCCCGGCAGAACCGGATGAATAATCTATGAGAACCCGCATCTCGGACTTAAGCTGACTGATATGCGAGCGAAGCCCTGCGCGAACAGGAGTAGGCAGATGAGGATCATGTATTGGATTGCTCTGCTCGTGACAGCTCTTGGGTTTTCGACCATTGCGACCGCGGAGCAGGCGACTGGTCCCGAGGTGTTCTATGGCCGCTACAATGGAACCGCGCAAGCCGTTGATGTGCAAGGCTGGCCTGTAGGCGTCGACCGGCGCGACTTCGACGTCGAAATCGGGCAGGCGGATAGCGGCTTTCTTCGTCGCCTGGACGACTGTCAGGAAATCAATCGGCGGCAAGGGAGTTAGGCGCGATAGTACGCGTATCGTCTTCGAGCCGAGCGGACGAGCGGGCGCCTACGTCCAAAAGGCCGCTGCATCGGAATTGGCCAACGGCTTTAGCTGGGCGTCGATTTCCGCGCGCATGCTTACCGTCCGAGTGCTCGGGATCCTTGACGATGGCGGGTACGAAATTCAGACCTACGAGCGAACCCTCGCCAAGGATGGCCTCCAGCTCTTCTTCAGAAGCGACCGAAACGGTTCGGTAAGCAAGATCGTAACGGCGTTTTCCAGAAGACAGACCAAGTAGCGCTGCGGCCACACCGCCGATGGCACCGCTTACCGGCCGCCGGGCGCGACCGCGTCTGACGCTCGGATGCCGCCAAGCTGTCGAAACATGTCGCGGAAGCAGCCATTAATTGGCTGTTCCCGGCTGAATACTGGCCTGTTGATCTAGTAGCTTCGCGGCAAGCTGCTTCCGCTTCTGATGCTGTGGACGGCTCCCCCCACCGGCACGTAAGTGCCATTGAAGTGATCGCCGCTGGGGCGGTCGCGGTTTCGGGGGAGCCAAGCATGGAAGCGATCACCACCGTCGGTCTCGACATCGCGAAGTCGGTCTTTCAGGTCCATGGCGTCGATGTGGCCGGCGTCGTTATTGTCCGCCGTCAACTGAAGCGCCAGCATGTTCTGGCATTCTTTCACAAGCTCGCGCCATGCCTGGTCGGGATCGAGGCCTGCGCCACATCGCATCATTGGTCGCGTGAGATTGCGGCACTTGGCCATACCGTGCGGCTGATGCCACCGGCTTACGTGAAGCCCTACGTGAAGCGGCAG
>DASZAN010000008.1:0-43001 GCA_035945115.1 Allostellaceae bacterium | reverse complement strand
CGTCAACGATCCGGTGGGGCAAGGCTTCGTTCAGAGCTTGGCGCATCCCGGCGGCAACATCACCGGCTTCACGCTCCTTGACTTCGAGGTGGTGGGAAAATGGATGGAGTTGCTGAAGGAGATGGCGCCGCAGGTCACGCGCGCAAGGCTGCTCTTCAATCCCGTGACCACACCCTATTATAAGGGCTTTCTTGGCCAACTCAGTTCTGTCTCGAGCCGCCTCGGCGTGGAGCTCGCGCCGGCGATGATCGAGAATGCAGCCGAAATCGAACCGACCGTCGCGGCGCTGGCGCGTGAGCCTGGCGGCGGTTTGATAAGCGGCGCCGATGCCTTTACCGTCGCCAATCGCGGCCTCATCATCGGCTTGGCCGAGCGCTACCGGCTTCCGGCCATCTACCAGTTTCGTCAGTTTGCGGCCGACGGCGGCCTCATGTCCTACGGGCCCGATACGGCCGACATCTTTCGTCGATCGGCCGCTTACGTCGACCGCATTCTCAAAGGTGAGAAGCCCGCCGACTTGCCGGTGCAGCAGCCGACGAAATTCGATTTCGTCATTAATCTCAAAACCGCTAAAGCGCTCGGCCTCGATGTACCCGCGACGCTACTCGCTCAAGCCGACGAGGTGATCGAGTGATGGTTTGTGATCGCCGTCTTTGCTGGACTGCATATGTCTCCTTATGGCACAACTCGGAAGTAGCTTGGCTCATGTGAGGAGTCCGCTGAGCGCAGCTAAGCAGACGTCACGCATCGCCGTCGCTTCTTCCGAGTCGTGCCAATCTGAGCCATCGCTCCCGACGCGCTCGCGGTCCGGTTTACCGAACGCGGGCGAGCGGATGAGGCTTTCCATAGCAACCGATGGCGGTCGCGCATCTTGCCAAAAGCGGCCATCATCTTGTCGGCCCATTCGAGTAAGCTTGAAACCCCATCCATCGAGGCTCGCCATGGAGACGCCCCTGCTGTGGCACATCCCGCTCTCGCACTACAACGAGAAGGTACGCTGGGCGCTCGACTATAAGCGCGTCGCGCACCGCCGCCAGGTTCTCGGCCCGAACTACCTGTTCCGCGCCTGGCGCGCGACGGGGCGCGGCACGTTGCCCATCCTATGGCTGGACGGCCGAGCGATCGGCGACTCAACGCGGATCATTGCGGCGCTCGAGGAACACTACCCCGAGCCGCCGCTGTATCCCGCTGACGCCGCTGCCCGGGAGCGCGCGCTCGCACTAGAAGACTATTTCGACGAGCAGCTCGGCCCTGCGCTGCGCGCCGCCGTTGTCACACCGCTATTCCGTCACGATCCAGACCTCGCGCTGCGCGTCCTGACGACGGGCATGCCCGACCAAGCGTACAAGACGCTGCGGCCGCTCGCATGGATTTTCCCGGCGTTTTACCGCTTCCGCCACAAGATCAAGGACGTGAAGCTCGAGGCCGATCGCGCCGCCGTGAACGCGGCGCTCGATCGGATCGAGCGGGAACGGCAAGGCCGCGCTTATCTGGTCGCCGATGCATTCACGGTGGCCGATCTCACAGCGGCGGCGATGCTGTCACCGATACTGCAACCACGGGAGATCCAGTACCCGCTGCGCCTCGAGCTGCCGACGTATGTGCAGGACTATCGTGCCGCACTACTGCAGCATCCGGCTGCTCAGTGGGCAGTCGGCATCTACGCGCTACATCGCGGTCGTTCCGCGGAAGTGTCGCGGCGCGCAGCTGCCGCTTAGCGAGCCGCGGTGGACCGGCCGTTCGCCGTCACCGGAGACCCGCGCGCCATTCATGAGCAGGGCGACGCCATCTATTGCGGTAAGCCGGTGGCGCGTGAGGGCGAAGCATCCTGCGCCGAGCATTGCGCCATCGTCTTCACGACCTTTGAAGATTTGACGCGACAGCGAGAAGCGGCGTGACCGTTCAAGCGCGTTCCGCCGGTTTGAGATCGTGCACTCCCATGTGCTATGGAGCAGCACAACTGAATGACGGCCGAAGGGGTTCGCGGCATGTCAACGCTCAACGGTATTTGCGCGCTCGTTGATCCGCAGCAAGCACGTGATGTTGGTTATGCCGAAGGAAGCGCGCTGCGCGCAAAGGGCGCCAAACCCCGGCTACTCGACGGAAGTCGCGACGCTTATTACGAGACACCACATCGCCGCGAGCGCAGAATGAGCGCCTATTACGCGGCGTGGCGCCTCGGCTTCGATGCGGGATATTTGGGCGAACCCAAGCCGCGGCAGCGCTAAGTAGTGCGTCTCTGAAAGCCAGTCGGGCGAGAGAGGGTTTCCCCTTCTCGCCCTTGGCCAAGATCGCTTTGACGAAGGATTGCTCCCAATCGGGCGTGTCTCAGTCGTTCGGAATGGTTGGCTAGGTTCGAACGCCCGCGGCAACGATGGATGAGCTCCGCATTGTGCTTGCCCGGCGCTGGCAATGGGTTTTAGATCGACTGATATGCGCCCTCCAAAGAGGCGCCGATTGGCGACCATCGGTGAGGAGGAAGCTATGCCCTTCGACGGCAACGACTACGAACGCAGGGTCGATATCCTCGACAAGTTAGACAAAGTGATCGCTTTGCTCAGCAACAAACGGCGCTGGTGCCAAGGCCAGCTACAGACCGCTGACGGACGGTACTGCATTGGTGGCGCGATGATGGCCGTCGGTGCGACCCTCGAGCTGAGAACGCCGATCCTGCAAGCGATCGAGCAGGTTACCGGACGCGACTACGTGCGGATCGAGCGATTTAACGACCATCCCCGGACGACGCACGGCTTGGTGATCAAGGTGTTGCACAAGGCGCGCGAGAACCTTAGCGGCGGCGCGGTCACCGCGCGCATGGTGGAGCATCGCATTGGTCCTTATGCGCGGTGGTACCAGATCCTGAGTTAGCGGGTGCCCAGCGACGAATGGGAGGATGCGGAGATGAACGTCACCGCGCTTCAGATCGTCGCGCTGCTGGTCTTCGGAACCGCCGGCTGCGTATCGGGCTATCAGAGCGATAGCGGTGCCAATGACGAGAACAGCGGTAGTACCATTCACGGCGACATACGCAAGCAACAGCATCAGGATACGTGTTTGATGCATCCTGAGTACTGCCAGCGGTAATTGACGTACGACCTCGACGCAGTAGTCATGCGCGATGCCAAGTGGCTCCTGCGGCGCTAGCCGACCAGCCGGCAAAGGGCTTGCGCTTGACCAATCGAGCTCGCGCTCTCTCGACTGTACCCGGCCGCGATCGCCGCTCGCGTCGCATTCGGCAGCGGGCTCGGGAGCAGCTCAAGCGCGGGCACCAAGCGTTAGACTTTCACCACTAGGAGGTCCGTCCGCTTAGGGTCAACAACGTCGTTTCTAGCTCGTGCACGAAACGTCCGCGTTACGCCGCTGAACCGACATTTCGCGCCTGATTGACTCTTCGGAGAGGTGCCAATAGGGCGTTGCGCCATTATGGTAGCGCAAGGACGGTCCTTTAGGGTTTTTCATCAAAGTGCGGCGCCGTCCGCAGCCGCGCTGCGAAAGCCGTGATGGCACTGCCGGGCCGACCGAGTAAGCTCTCGGCTGACTGATCTCAGGACTGGACCGTAAGATGATTGAAACTGCACGAACGAGGAAAAGAAAATCGGAGACATAAAACATGCAAGAACGTCGTCGGTTGACACTACCTGTGCTCTTGCTTGCGGTTTTTGTCGCCTGGTCCTTGTCGCCACTGGCGTACGCGCAATCGCCGGAGCTGTCGATGCGTGAGTTCTCGTCAGGTCAGATCAAAAAGGGCGTGCGCTCGATCGGCTTCGGCGGCGACGGCGCGACCTGGGGCAACTACGGGCTCGTGTGGAAGGACGCCAGCACGGCCCTCGCCGACTATGGCAATACCCGCTACACCAACGGCAACGATTTCCATTTCGAGGCGGCCGGTGTGACCACGCCTGCGCTGTGGCATGATTTGGCGATCTATGCGATCGGTCTCGGTCAGGACACGAACGACGTTCGCTTCAACGCCAAGTCACCGGGATTGGGGCCTTCTCCGGTGCCGGTCCATGGGCATGGCTCCGATCATGCGCTTTTTAGCAAGATCGCCTTGCCGATCAGCGACAAAGTTTCGGCCGGCGTCCTCCTTTCCTATGAGACGTCGTTCTTCGACGCTACGAGTGTCACCAATCCCGCCCAAAAAGTGCATTGGGAGACCGAATGGCGGCCGTCGGGCGGCTTCGGCGTCGCCTGGCAGCCGGACCCGATTGTACTGGTCGGCTTTCGCGCGCTCTTCAACAACGACCGCGAGCGCCGCACTGACTCCTTAGGCACGCAATCTGGCGATGCACACACAGCGGAATACCGGTTCGGCGGCTCGGTCTCGCCGTGGACGGGCGCGCTCGTCGATGTCGGCGGCACATACCTTGATCGGCGCAACAGCCTCGCTGACACCCACACTTACGGGCTCAACCCCAATCTGGGCTTCGAGCAGGCGTTCATGGAGCGTCGCTTGGTGTTTCGCGCTGGTCTCGATGAAACCTCGCCGACCGCCGGCTTTTCCGCCAAGGTTGCGCCTTTCAATATCGATGTGGCTTATGTTCGCAACATGGCCCACGCACGCGTCGGCGATCTCTTTGGTCAACATAGCAACAGCGTGGTCATGACGTTGACGCTCGACTATCGCTCTTGGCTTCCTGGATCGTAGCGATAGCCAACATTGTTATGCACGACGTGGCATTGATGTCCGAGATGGGTCTTGGTTGTGTAAAAACCGCTGTGACGGACAGCGGTTGGGGTGTGCGGGGCTGCCAGCGGGGTCGTCCCGCACCGATGGACACGGACCGCTCTGTGAGAGCGAAGACTACGCCCTGATCGACTATGCCTTGATCGCTGCGATGAGCTGTCCGGGCCCCATTATGTTCATGACGCGCGTGAGGTTGTATGCCAGCACGTCATCAGGAAGTGGGTTGCGCCCATCTTCGCTTTGATTGTGCCGAAGGGATGCTCAACCGTTTCGCGCCGCTGGCGCATCTTCTCAGGATGCTCGTCGAGCCGGCGCTGGACGGCCTCGAGAATGTGCTCGTGTTGCCAACGGGTGATCCGACGTTCCTTGCTCGCGGTACAGCGGTTCTTAATGGCGCAGGTCGGGCGCGCGTTGGCCCAGTAGCGCCGCAAGATCAGACCGTGTTCCTCGTTTGTGAAGCGGTGGAGAAGCTTCTCACCAGCCGGACAGATGTAGACGTCGTCTTGCGCAACGTAGCGGAAGTCCGGTTTGACAAACCGGCCCTTCATCTTATTGGCTGAAGTCTGTGGCTTCGGCAGAGTGACCGTGATGCCAGCCTCCTCGCTGAAGTACCCGCGGTCGGCGACCGCATCCAGCCTGTCTGTCATCATGCGAGCCTCAAAACCCTCAAGGCGCCGCATCTCATCGCTTAGCTTGGCGAGCTTCTCTTTGAGCCGCGCAGTCTTTATGGCAAGCGCCTCTGATGGCTCCTGCCGATCGGCAGTGTCGAGCTGGCTCAAATAGCGGGCGACGCTCTCCTCGAGCTGCGCGCGGCGCCGCTCCACCTTTGCCCGCGTGAAATTGCGGTCACGATTGTTCACCGCCTTGCACTTGCTGCCATCGATCGCGACGGTCGCATTCGCAAGCAGACCCATCTCCCGGCTCACCGCCTCGCGCAGGCGGCTTGTGTTTTCAATGCGAGACCAGCGGGTCCCCCGCCCACCACCTGTGACCAGCGCGCGAGGTTACGTATGTAACTTCAACATCAGCAGCGGCCCGTGAGCCGACTTGGCCATTATGAGCCGAGGACAGCCTGCCGATTTTTTTATCGACGCGCGTGATGCAGGGCCTTTTCCTATGAGGCCGTGTACTCATTAACTGAAGCCGCTCGCCGATGTCCGCTATGTGGCGCATCGCGGACTAAAGTCGGACATGCCGCTACTTCCGAGAGGTGCCACAACCGGAAGTCAGTCGGTTATCCACGGTTCCTGTATGAGCCTCATCCTCGACGTACGAGCGCTATCGGAGTCTTGCCGCATGCCCGCCGTCACTGTGATGTCTGAAGGCAGTGTTCCTCCGGAGTCATTCACGGATCATTCGTTGGCTGACGGTAGGTATCTTTGCGGTGCCGGCGACATATGCGGGCTACAGCTTCATCCTGCAGCTCTAGCCCTGTTTATGCCGTCGACAGGTTGGGAGCATGTCTTCGGCGTTGTTGCCGCCGTATCCACTGGTTTTACAGCGATCGTCAGGCTTGGCGGCTTCACATCAACGTCATCGTTCGATGATGTCGGGCCGCTTCATCCTCAAGCAGCCGGAATGAAACGGGCGAATCTCATGCGAGAACAAGCGGACCCGTCACCACACCCGCGGCGACAACGAGTTTCCGCGTCCATGGCCAGGGGAACGTCGAGTCCGAGTGGACGCTGACGCGGTTGGGCCGCGGAATCAAAAGATTTCGACGTCGATTATGGGCCGATTCCAGAACGGGGGCCTTTGAGTCAGCGGCAGGCGCATCACCGCACGTGCCCGCTGGGTTTGGAATAGACTAGGCCGAAATAATGTTCGAATCATTGCTGATCTTCGTAACATTCCCCTGCGGAGAGTTGGATGGACCGGCTCGAAGGCATCAAAATATTCCTGCGCGTCGTCGAGAGCGGGAGCTTTTCGGCGGTCGCCCGCGAGCTTGGAACCGGGCAGCCGGCGATCAGCAAGCAGGTTGCCGCGCTCGAGGAACGTCTTGGCGCGCAACTACTCATGCGCACCTCCCGCAGTCTGAGTCTGACCGAGGCCGGGCGCGATTTCTACGAGTCCGCAGTATCGCTGATCAGCGATCTCGAGGCAGCCGAATCCCGCATCGGCTCAGGCCAGGCCTCGCCGTCTGGCGTGGTGCGTGTCACCGCCGCGCCCGCCTTCTCTCGCCTCTATGTCGTGCCGCAACTCCCTGCGTTCCGCGTTCGCTATCCCAAGGTCGTTGTCGAGTCGCTCGTCTCCGAGCGGACGAGCAATCTCGTCGAAGAAGGCATCGACCTCGCCATTCGCAATGGCGCCCTTGCGGACTCTAGCCTTATCGCGCGCAAGATCGGCGAGTCCGCTGTCATCGCTGTTGCATCCACAGACTATCTGGAACGTAAGGGAGAGCCCACGCGCCTTAGCGATCTCGACGGCCATGACGGCGTGATTTTCGTCTCACAGGATGGACCGCGACCCTGGACCTTCGCTAGCCGCGCCGGGATGATATCCTATCAGGCGGCGGCATCGTTTCGCAGCAATGATGGCGAACAACTCCGCGCCGCGGTCCTTGCCGGTCTCGGTATCACCCAGGCGCCTTGCTGGCTTTTTGCGGCCGACATACACGCCGGAACCGTGCGGCGAATCCTGCGCGATCATGAGCCGGCCAGAATTCCGATCAGCGCCGTGCGACCCGCGTCTCGCCGTCAGCCCAGCAAAGTCGCCGTGTTTGTTGACTTTCTGGCTGAGCTGCTCGCCGAAACGGACGACTAATCTATTCCCTTCCGGGATCGATGCTATCCGATCTGAACATCTAACGCCTCCTCCGAGGAACCGATAGTTTTCGCATTAGCAGAAAACAAACATCGGGAGCCAACCATGCCCAGGGATATCACTCACGATCTGCCGCCAACCATCGCTCGCCACCTCGCTGCCTGCAACGGCCACGATATTGACGCCTGGATGGCGACTTTCGACCCGGACGCTCTGGTCAATGATGTCCAGCGAGAATTCGCCGGAGCCGAGGCGATCCGCGCTTTCGCGGCGAAAGAGATCTTCGGCGACCGCGTCACCTTCACGCCCTTGCAGGCCTTCGATCGCCACGGCGCCATCACTGTCCACGCACGCACCGACGGGACCTACGACAAAACCGGCCTGCCTGACCCGCTGATTCTGAGCCTCTACTTCAGCCTCCGGGGCGAGCGGATCACCCAGTTGATCATCATCCACAACAGAGCACTGGCACGAGCATGACCGAGCCCTACCCGTTCCCCACATCTGCGGACGAGTTCGCGGACAAGCGCGTGCTGGTGACCGGCGGCACGCGCGGCATCGGCGCGGCGGTCGTTCGCCGCTTCCAGCTCGCCGGCGCCCGCGTCGTCGCGACCGCACGGTCGGCGCCCATGCACGCCGTGGACGACGTCCTGTTCATCCCGGCCGACATCGGAACCGCCGCGGGCGTCGAGACCGTTGTCAGTCGGCTGACGGCCGACTGGGGCGGGCTCGACATCCTGGTCAGCAACGCGGGCGGCGTGGAAACCAAACCCGGCGGGTTCGAATCCCTGTCCGACGCCGACTGGCAGGCGATCATTGACCTCAACTTGATGGGCCCGGCGCGGCTGGACCGCGCCTTCGTCCCCGGCATGATCGAACGAGGATCGGGCGTGGTGATCCACATCGGTTCGGTCTCTGCCCGCCTGCCGATCGCCGCCAACAGCACGCTC
Organism: Allostellaceae bacterium; assembly: GCA_035945115.1. Lineage (GTDB taxonomy): Bacteria > Pseudomonadota > Alphaproteobacteria > ATCC43930 > CGMCC-115725 > DAHUYF01. Next base: position 34,601 of record DASZAN010000008.1, on the reverse strand, counting down.
GTCTATGCCGCGGCCAAGGCGGGGCTCGCCACCTACAGCAAAGGCCTAGCCAAGGCCGTGGCGCCCCACGGCGTTCGCGTGACCATGATCTCGCCCGGCTTCATCGAAACGTCAGGCGCCCAGGGCATGATCGCCGATATCGTCCGCAACACAGGCGCGAGCGAAGCGGCGGCGCGCCAACAGATCGTCGACATGTTGGGCGGCATCCCGATCGGGCGGCCCGGCCGGCCGGAGGAGGTCGCCGAGCTGGTCGCATTCCTGGCGTCCGACCGCGCCGCCTTCGTCAGCGGCGCCAACTATGTGCTGGACGGCGGGACCATCCCAACCGTCTGATCGCCAGCCGGCGGGGCTCGGCCACCAGGAGGGTAAGCGGCTTCAGGGGATCGGCCGCCCTGACAGCGTGCCAAAGGCGCTTTCACTCCACGTCATCGGTCTTCATCGAATCGTGCTCTCGCTAACTTTCCATTTTTATACTTGACCGGAGGCCCTGTTCCGGCGGAGATCCTCGAGCACATCGAAGGTACGGGCACCAACCTCGGGCGGCATCGGTGTGAGCCACGGGGCAGCAAGCAATGTCGTTTGCGCGTCGGACAGTCCTTGCGCCCACCGGATCCGCATCGTGTTTCGGCTGAACTCGTAGTCTTTAAAATAACCCTGCGGCTCAGTCGGCCTGTAAATTAACTCGACGACGTCCATCGTGGTCACACAACCAAAATTATAAAGGAATTTCGCTTCTGGCGTATTCCGGAGGTTCTCAGACAGTTGATCCCAGAGGCTGTTGATGTTGTGGCGTACGTCGTGCATCGTGCGAAACAGATCGGTGATGACGCGGGTTCTGCTGGAATAGCGGATGTCCTTCTCGCGCTCGCCGACTTCCTCAAGATCCGTTGGCTGGCGCCCGCGGGCGGGAAACAAGTCGACCTGGAATGTCAACCGGCTACGGCGCGGGATGTATTCCAGTACGTACTGCAGCGGGGTGTTGGAGACGAGACCGCCATCCCAATAGCACTCGCCATCGATCTCCACTGCCGGGAAGCCGGGCGGCAGAGCGCCACTGGCCATGATATGCTCGGGCCGAATGGTCGTGTGAGCATTGTCGAAGTACACGAAATTGCCGGTTCGCACATTTACGGCGCCAACGCTGAAGTGGATTTCACGAGCGTTGATGCGGTCGAAATCGACCAGCCGTTCGAGCGTATCCTTCAGGCCAGACGTATCGTAATAGCTGGTCGGCGTAACGCCGAGCAGCCATTGCATCACCGGACGCGGCGCGAAGAAGCCGGGCTGCCCGAACATAAGGGCGTTCAGCGAACTCGTTCGGCAGCGGTCGCCTGTTATCACGCTGGACAAGACTGGCCATAGCGACGACGGCGCCGTAACACCTTCCCAGAATGCTCTCAGACGCTCAACGCGTTTCTCTAGTGGATTGCCCGCGATGATCGCAGCGTTGATCGCGCCGATCGAGATGCCGGCCACCCAATCGGGCAGATATTGGGATGTCGAGAGAGCTTCGTAAACGCCGGCTTGGTAACTGCCAAGCGCTCCCCCTCCTTGCAGAACGAGAGCAACCTTCTTGTCGTATGACGCTGGGCGAGCGGGGGCCTTCCGGTCACCCATTATGATCCTAACCCTCGGGAGCAGTGTTGATTGAGGTCAGAGTCTAACCGTTCCGCGCTTTCAGGGTGATGTGAACCTTATTGAAACCCGCGACGATGCGCTGATAGATGAAGTTCGTTACGCTTGAACTGAGCATGGATTTAGAGTTCGCTCCTCTTTTACGCCTAGGTCTGATTTGCTCTGCGTCTGACGCAACCTCTCCGGAAGGTGCTTCCAGCATCGGTTTGTCGAATTCCCGAGAGAAGATCGAATACGACGGCGGTTTATTTCTGCATCAAAAAATTTTTTAGCTCGTCCGCATCCGCAGCTCCGATAGGTTCGGGCTGGAGCGCTTGTCGGGGCGAAACTCACAACTATATGGGGAGCGCAGCGCTTCACCGCGTGCGCTCGGAACAGCCAAATGCGACACCGGCCGAGTTGCGCGGTCAGGAGATTTTTCTTCGGCAGAAGCACAAGCGCAAACCGCCGAATGGCATCCTCGCCACCCATCAAGACATTCCCACTCCGCGGCAACAAGCACTCGCCACCGGAGGAAAAAGCAGGACCTCGTGCGCTCTTCAGCACTCTCCCAACCGGGCGAGCCGCAGCCGACCGGCGGCAGCAAACAAATGCCGCCCTCCTCCCCTCAGGCGCTGCCTAGAAAGCGTGGCGCGAGCCGGATTGATGGCCGGACACTCCGGAGCCGACGAGTGGAAGATCGACGAGAGCTTATCGCGTCGTTCAGTCAGCATCTGCCAAAGCTGTGGATGTGTGCGAGGCTTTCATAGGCGACCGCGGCGGGTGAATCGACCAGCTGCATGGGCGCGGGAGATCGCGGGAATAAGCGCGCATCCGATTCGATCTACCCTCCTGCCGGCCCTGCAGGGCATGAGTGAGGTATCCGGATGCTGCGGACCAATAGTAATCCCGAATTGCGCGCTTTCGACCCGGTGATCAGGTTCCTGCACTGGTTGACCCTGTTCCTAGTCGTCACGATCTTCGTGCTTGCCTTCTCGATCGATCTTGCATCGTCTAATAAGGAGGCCACTGCATTCATCCAGCTGCATCGCTCGTTCGGCCTGACCGTGTGGATCGTAACGCTCGGTCGGCTCGTCTGGCGTCAGTTTTCCCGCTTCCCCAACTGGCCTGCTGACATGCCGCGGGCGATGCGCTTCGCGGCGCATTGGAGTGAATATGCGCTCTACGTCCTCCTACTAGCCCAACCGATCTTGGGGCTCCTGCAGACCAACGCCCATGGCGATCGGGTGAACCTGTTTTTCCTCGGCGAGCTGCCAGCGCTGATCGGCCGGGACCGCCCACTTGCGAAACAGCTCTTGGCGTTGCACGAGACGGTCGGATTCCTTTTCCTCGGCATGATTGCGCTTCACGCCTCGGCGGCGCTCTATCACCATTTCTGGCGCCGCGACGACACGCTCGACGCCATGCTGCCACGGGCACTGAGGCGCCAGGTTGCGCAAGATCGCGCTCAAGAAGATCGTAGGCCAGACCATGGATGGTGGGACATTATTTTTCGAAAAATTCGCCAGCCGGAATAGATCGCCCACTCGGCACTCTGCATTTCAGACCCACTTCCGTAGTGGGAGACGAAGGAGATCAGAATGCTCTACGGAAGTGATCCCTTCCGGCCCCCGCCAGGAGCTGCATCTCGCGCCCCGAATCTGGTCGCAGCATCCGCAAGCAATCCCCTCGTCTTCTGTTAGTTCACATTCGCGTGAGAAATAGCGTCACGCTGTAACCTTCCTGTTCGCCCTGGGAATAACCCACGCCCTCAATTGATCTCCGTTCCGACTACCTCGCAACAGGAGCGCAACTCATGCAGATCGAGAGGACCACGAAGCGAATTCTTTTGATCCTCGCGCTGACAGCGCTTGCAGGCTGTAGCTTTGGGGAAAACTACCACCCTTATTCTGAGGACACCCGCCCACTCACCTCTAGCGTCAGCAACTGAATGAGCAGCTCGTCCATCTAACAGGGGATCGAGTCTCAATCTCGGCAAAGTACGGTGTGGAAGGCTCCGCCGGAAACGGGGCCTTTCCCGTCGCATCGTCCCGCGTCATTTGCGGCCTGACGCTCAGGCAGCGCGTCTCATCGCTTATCGAATTTGCGCCGCATATTTTTCCTTAGGTCTTCAAACTCGCGCTTAGCGCTCCGCTGCGATGGTGCAACGGGTTACTCGCTTCTTGCTCGTGTAAACTGAGTAAGCCGTCCGATCGACGTCTTCGTTTCCAGCGGTTGCGTCGCTAAAGGCGACGACCTCAAGCCTCAGAGGCACTCGATGTCCGTCTCACGACGCTCGAAACCCAAATCATTGTCGCATTCTTTCTTGTCGCCAAACTCGTGGCGGGTTCCATACAAGGCCCTCCGACCGGAGTCGAAAGCCCAATTTGGAAAGAAGGTAGAGACAGCCGTAGGCGGCCTGCAATCGGCCCGTGGGCGAGAGGAGCCGGGGCGCTTGGTAGAAGTCGCCTCCCAAGATCGCAAGGAGCTCATTGCGCGTGTTGAAAAAATCGATCGACGACATGAAGATGTCGCGCAGCACCGGAGAATTTATCCGGTAAATGAGCCACGATAGGGACTGAAGGCCCCGGCGCATTTTCCCTTCATAGTCACGGCCCAACCTTTCGCCCAGTTTCCTTTCACTGAGCCACGCGTCAACCACCTCCGCCGCGAACGCCGCGCTGCTCATTGCCATCATGACGCCGCTCGAAAACAAGGGATCTATGAACGACGCAGCATCACCGATGAGGATATAGCCATCGCCCGTGCAACGCTGTGAGTAATAGGAATAGTTTGCCGTTGCCGTGAGCGGGCCGATCGGCTCGGCATTCGCCATCCGCTCCGCGACTTTGGGACTCGCCGCAACAGCCCGTGCGAAGAAACTACCGAGGTCGTCCTTCTTGGTCTTGAAAAAAGCCTGAGTGCCGACCACGCCGACACTCATGACATCATCAGGCAACGGAATCATCCAGAACCATCCATGCTCAAAGAGATGCATGGTGATCATCCCTTCGGCCTCGCCCTTCCTTCGCGGCACATTGCGGAAATGGCCGAACAGGGCGGCCGTGTTATTGCGCTTGTCGACACGCTTGATCCGCAGGTGACTCGCGAGCACTGTGTCACGACCGGAAGCGTCGACGAGATAGCGCGGGAACCACAGCGACGAAGCGCCATCCGGGCCGTTCGCCCTCACAGTCGTGCGACCCGGGGAGCCAAACTCGATCTTAGTCACGCGTACGCCCTCGAGCACCGTTGCGCCGAGGCGTCGGCAGTTGTCCAGCAACAGCTTGTCGAACTCCGCGCGTCTTACATGATAACTATGATGGATTCCCAGCTGGGGATTGTCGGCAAAGCGAAACCTCGTCGGGGCGCCATGCTCATCGGAGATAACCTCGGCGCCCGGCTTGTGAACGCCGATCCGCTGCACGTCCGCGGCGACGCCCAGACGATCGAACAAAGGCAGGTTGAGGGGCAGCAGCGATTCTCCAATGTGAAAACGCGGGAACCGATCCTTTTCCAACAACACGACATGCCTGCCTCCCTGAGCAAGCAGAGCTGCTATAGTGGAGCCGGCAGGACCACCGCCAATGACGAGGACGTCACATGACTGCGGAGCGGGCACGTTTCCTCCCGGATTCATGGTCGATGACTCTTGCAATGTTAGAATCTGTCGCTGAGCACCTTCCGCATCAGGGACAAGAGTCGCGCCTTCGTGCACCGGCGAGCCCCCTCCTTGTGACGTCCCGGGAACGACGACTATCCGGAACTGGATCGACGGGTTCTTCCGTCCATTTTCGCTGACATGCTGTAAGGTGCAGAGGCTACTGATCCGCTGAGAGGACGATGGCAGCGAGCATCAAAGCTGCAGCGGCCATCAAAGCCATTGCCGTTAGCAGTCGTTCGTCGAGGTACCTCAGCATCGAACGTTCTCCATCTCATATCTTACTCCGAGCGCCGTTCCGTGTATTTCACGCGGGAAAATTTCGCCTCATCACCTTAAGGAGCGGCCGACGCCTACGAAGGTCCGCATTGTCTCGATGCGCGTCACCTTTCGTATTCTTCGTAGACCGGGGTGTACGGTTCCCAGTCAGTCGCGGCGCACGCGGAAAGGACTGCGGCCGAGGTAGCAAGCGTCAGAGCAAGGATCACAAGCTGGTTGCAGAAGCGCGTGGTGCGGTGGCTCATCGATATCCTCCGTCAGTGCGGCACGCCTGCCGCTTTGCAGATACCGATCTGCGCGCCAACGTCCACATTCGGCGAGTGCTAGTCACATGTGCGTGAACCCTTGGACGTCTTTCGCGCGGCGACCGCGCGATCACGCGGCGGGGCAAGCTCGCTCGCCGTTTCGCGGATAAAGCGACAGGCTGCAGGGTCTACGGGGAGTTGTAGCGGGATCTCCAGCGTCTCGATCTTTGCTCGCCCATGGGAGATTCGGTTTTTTCTACGCAGATTCACGTTTGCGTGAGAATCGGACATGCGCGCCAGGTTTTTTGCGCGTCGTGGAATAAGCCACTCTCTCAATTGATCTCAGCTCCGACTACCTCGCAACAGGAGCGGAACTCATGGATACGGATCAGGGTGAAAATCGCGGCACGAGCCGTCGCGCGCTGCTCAAATGCATGGCGTGGGCTGGCACCGGCGTCGTTTGGACGGTCTCTGGTGGCGTGCCACGCGCATTGAGCATCGGCGAGGCATTCGCAGCAGCGCCGGACGGCTTCACCTTCGTGCAGATCAGCGACACGCACATCGGCTTCAACAAGGAGGCGAATCCGGATCCCAACAGCACTATGCAGGCGGCGCTCGACAGCTTCGCCAAACTGCCCAAGCGCCCCGCCATGATCATCCACACCGGCGACGTTACTCATCTCTCGAAACCTGCCGAGTTCGACACGGCCGAGCAGATCATGAAAGGGGCAAAGTTCGAGACGCACTTCGTCCCGGGCGAGCATGATGTCATCGGCGACGATGGCAAGCAGTTCTTCGCGCGGTTTGCCAAGGAAGCCAATCCCGGTGGCTGGTACAGCTTCGATCAAGGTGGGGTTCACTTTGTCGGGTTGAACAATGTCCAGAACTTCGAGAAGTCCAAAGCGGGCGGCTTCGGCGAAGATCAGCTCGAATGGCTCGAGAAAGAATTGAAGGGACGCGGCTCAAGCACGCCGATCGTCGTGTTCACGCATGTCCCGATGTGGCCGATCTACCCGCAATGGGGCTGGGCCACGGAGGACGCGCCACAGGCGCTCTCCTATTTGAAGCGGTTCGGATCGGTGACCGTGCTCAACGGCCACATCCACCAGATCGTGCAGAAGATTGAAGGCAACGTTACCTACCGCACGGCCATGTCGACGGCGTTTCCGCAACCGCCGGCGGGTGAAGGTCCAGCACCGGGACCGCTCAAGGTGCCCGCGGACAAGCTCAGAAGCGTCATCGGCATTCGCGAAGTCACTGTTGTTCCAGCGAAGCCCGCCGCCGTCACCGATCTCGCCCTGGCGTAAGGGGAAGGCAACGTCATGATTAATTCCCTCTTGCGCAACACACTAGTAGCAGCGGCCGGATGCGTGCTGCTCGGGCTTGCTGGCGGCGTCCTCACCCACAAGGTGGCGGCGGCCGGTTCGGCTCAAATCACCATCCAAAACTTCGACTTTGAGCCCAGGGCATTGACCGTCGCGCCCGGCACCGAGGTTACCTGGTTCAACGGCGATGAAGAGCCGCACAATATCGTCAACGCCGATCTCGGACAGCCGCGTCTCTTCAGATCACCGGGGCTCGATGGCGGCGAAAAATACTTTTTCACATTCGATAAGCCTGGAACTTATCGCTACATCTGCTCGATCCACCCTCATATGGAGGGCACGATCATCGTCAAAGCACCAGGCTGAACGCGAGGCGACGACAATCGGCGCGCCGGATTACGCTCGGCGCGCCGGTAGTCACTCTCGGTCGACCGGCGCGACGGCACACGCGGCCTGTAAAAAAAGGTCATGGCCAAATTCGATGTCACGATCGTGGTGCTCGGAGGCGTTGTGTTCGCTCTCTTACTTGCGGGACTCGTAAGCAACTCCGCGCAATGGCATGACGAACAACAGCGGGCCAATCGTCGGCGATGAAGTGCGATAAAATTCCCGCGATACCGAGTGGCCACGCTCACTTCGGTGATGATGCGGGATCTGGTTTTTTTGCGTTTGCGTGCATTGGTTTTGCGAGAGGTAGTTGTACAAAAAGTGCGGAGCGGGCGCGGTCAAGCACGCTATAGCATCCTGCTTCGCTTCGCACTTCAGCCCAGTCGATTCGTTCCAATTCTCTTGTTGCCGCCTCCGTTTCGGGAGTCGGCTTCAGCGCATCGACGTGCTCGCGAAAAACTTCGACCTCTCGAAGGCAATCGGCTTGCGCTTCGCCGAACGAAAACGTGAGGAACGACACAATGAGAATAATAGCGCGCACTGCTCTTCTCCTGCCTCGTTGGCGGATTATTGAGCGGGTGTATTAAGCGATTATTGAGCGGGTGTATTAAGCGATTGAGGTTATTTCGCGAATCAAGCGCTCAACTCTTCGTGAGTCACTCGTGAATGGCGTTACGGATGAACGCGATCGCGGGCGTAGCGATCATCGGCCGTTGGAGGAACAGGTGCCGCCAGAATTTGCCGTGCTCTCACTAACGTATTGACGCAATCGATCTCGTCAGCCCGCTCGTTACGCTCCAGCTTCTGGAGCTCTCTTACTACCGCTCGAGATTGCGCCGTTGGTCTCGTCTGGTTCTGCGCAGCAAGCTGCTCTTAAAATTGCCCGAGGTCGTGGAGGCAATCCGCTCGCGCGGCACTCACTGTGCACGTAATGAGAGTCAGAGTCATAAAAGCAGCGCGCATGTTGCCTGCTCCCGGTTTCCCCATGTTCATATTGTCAGTTAGCGTGGTTACGCTGGGTGTGGTCGTAATATCGGTCTCGCCAAACTGAGTGAGAAGGTGCCGCTTCGTGACATGTCCCTCCTCCTTCGAGAGCGGTGGGTCCATGTTTGTCATGATGAAGACTCTCATGGCGCGGGACTAATTCCCGACGAGAGGAAGCTTGCCTTACCTCGTCGGGCGTTATCGTCGGAGGCCACCAATCCACCTCCGCACCGTTAGTCGGCAGCCTCCTGCAATGACAAGGCGAGCATCATTGTTGTCCGAAGGTGACAACTCTTCGGTCCGCGGTTCACATCCCGTTGAGGACTCCACAGTTCCTTTTCAGGTTACTCATGATCTGCAGTCGTAATCGCCTGGTCGTCTTTCGGCTTGCCTCCATTGAAGGACGGGGAATGAAGCGCGGCGCCGAACGAAACTTATCGCGCTCGAGGGCGCCGCACTTCTTCCGCAGTCGTGTTCTGTCTGAGACCTTTGGCGCACGCGCCTGCGAGCCGTCTACGTGAGAAAAAGCGGGCGGACGACCGCGCGAGGGTTCACTTAAGCACGCTAATGATAGTGAGCAGCTGGTTGCGCGATGTCGCCTATTGGCACCTCTCGGAAGTAGCGGCATGTCCGACTTTAGTCCGCGATGCGCCACATAACGGACATTGGCGTCGACTTCAGTTAATGAGCACACGGGCTAATAGGGACTGCGCCACGCGCTTCGAAAAAAATCGACGGCTGTCATTCGGCTCATAATGGCCCAAGTCGGTTTACGGACCGCAGCTCTCCTTATTCGGCAATTCCATTCGTAACCTCGGGCGCTGGTCACAGGTGGTGGGCGGGGGACCCGTTGGTCTCGCGTCCAAAACACAAGCCGCCTGCTCAAGGCGGTGAGTCCAATGTCGGCGTGAGATGCAAAATGGGAACCTTCCGCCGCGGTGCCCGCATGAGCTATTGATGAGATCTAACGATTGATACCCGCCGGCCATAGCCGCTGTCGACCAAGCGGGTTCGATCTACGGCAACTTGGTGCCACTTCTGGACTCACGCGCTGCTGCGACGCGATACGAAGGCCCACGAGAAGCAGACCCCCGACCAGCTTGTCGCCGCCACCTGTTCCGTGCGTGAAAGTGTCTCTGGTGGACTCACCCGAGCTTCAAAATCTGCTTCAGGAAATCGGCAACCGCATCCCGCGCTTGTTGAGCTGTAGTGGGGTTACCGCCGACGTGTGGATTGAGTTCGACACAGGCGTCCTTGTAACTGAACGGCGCATAGGTGTCCGCGTTCATTAGCACACCGTCCTCGCCTTCCTGGATGTGACAATGCCGGACGGTCTGCGCGTTGGCCGAAACCAAGTTGCTGTCAATGCCGAGCAGGCCGAGGTCGAAGGCGTGCTGCGAATCCGGGTATTCCGTCAGTACCACGTCGCGCTTGGCTTCCTTCAGCCGCGCAACATAGGCCTTGCAACTTGCCACGGGATTGTAGTCATCGGGGGTGCCGTGGAAAATCCGGATCGGGCCGGAGGTGACCTCGGTATCTGAAACATAGGTAGTCGAGCAGTCCGGATAGAACGGGATATAGGCAGCAAATTGCAGGCCGGATTTGTTCCAGAGCTTGTGGAAGCGATTAAGGCTCGCATAAAGCGTGGCCTGTCCGCCACGGGAAAAGCCCATCAGCACGATGCGGTCGGGGTCGACGCGCGGGTGTCTGGCGAGAATTTCGAGGGAACGGTAGATGTCGACGATCAGATTGAGCCGTCCAAGCAGCGCCTGGTTCGAACCGACCGCCGTCAGTCCGCGGCCACTGAAGCCGTCAACGACGAAGGTCGAGATTCCCATCGAATTGAGCTGACGTGTCCATACTTCCATCGTCGGAGGAACGCCGCTCGAGCCGTGCATCAAGACAACGACGGGAAGACGACCAGTCCCTTGCGCGATGCGAAATTCGCCGGCGACCGTCACCGCCTTGCCGGCGCCGGCGTCGCCAGTCAGGAATTGCTGGTCTGACAGAGTGACGGTTGGGATGGCATAGATTTCGACGCGCGAAGCTATCTCTTTCGGTATCGATTGCGCCCGGGCGTCTATGCAATTAAACAGCATGCCCGCGCCGCAAATCACGGCCACAGCCGTCGTGCGCCACCCCAACATAACTTTTCCAATCGAACGCTCTCAAAATTAGAACAAGCTCCCACTCAGACTGTCAAACTAACCGCATACCTCTTGGGTGGCTCTCGGCAATTTCCGAGAGGCTATCCGGAACGGCGTCCGCCCTCCGTTATCTCGTGCACGAGTGACAGGAGGTCCAGGGAGCGATCCATGGGTCGCGACGAAAACACAAGCCCCCTTGTGAGGCACACACGAGGAGCGCGTTGATCCCAAGCAGAGCTGGTCGGCTGCCGATCCGCCCGCTGCGCTCCCGGCCCATGCCTGGGGCTCTCGTCGCCTGTTTAAAGCGCTTTCGCTCAACCACGGGCAGAGCCGCCGCGAGCCGTCTCGGATTCGTACCGGGAAGCGTCTGATTTCTGTTCTGCCGCGCCACAACCTTTAGTAGAATTACGCGTGATAACGGGCATTCTCGCTGACAACGAAATCGAGCCCCTATGCCGACCGATCTAGACGCTCCTGATCAAGCTCTCCCTAGCCCTATGGCGGGAGCGGCCATTGAGCCGGCGGCGGCGCCCACCCGTGTGCCCGACACGCTGCGGACGGAAGCGGAGGCCGCGGCGAGCTTCGCCAAGGAACAACATGCGCGCGCGACACGGAAGGCGTACCGGACGGATTTCAGCATCTTCGGGGCATGGTGCGCATCACGCGCACTCGTGGCGCTACCGGCGTCGCCGGGAGCGGTAGCGACATTCCTGGCGGCTCAGGCGCAGGACGGCGTGAAACCCTCGACATTGTCTCGGCGGCTCGCAGCTATCCGCTACGTCCACGCAAGCGCGAACCATCCCTCGCCCACGACGCATGAGGCGGTCAAGGCGACGCTCGCGGGCATACGGAGAACGCGGGGCGTGGCGCCGGATCGTAAAGCGCCAATCACAGCCGAACGGCTTCTGCAGATGGTCGCGCTTGTCCCCGACACACTCCACGGCACGCGGGACCGCGCGATCCTCTTGCTCGGATTTGCCGGCGCGTTGCGACGCTCGGAATTGGCGGCGCTTGAGGTCCGCGACCTCGCGTTTCTCCCAGAAGGCTTGCGGGTCACGATCCGGCACAGCAAGACCGATCAGGAGGCGGAAGGCCAGGCAATCGCCATTGTGCGCGGTGCGTGCGCCTGCCCGGTGGAAGCGGTGCGGCTCTGGTTGGAGCGCGCCAAGATCACCGCTGGGCCAGTGTTCCGTCCCGTCACAAAGGGCGGGCGGCTCACGGATGTTGCGCTCACTCCGCCTAGCGTGAGCCTCATCGTGAAGACTTACGCCGGTCGCGCCGGCTTCAATGTCGGCGAGTTTGGCGCCCACTCGCTACGGGCTGGGTTCTTGACGAGCGCCGCGATGCGGGGCGCTTCCATTTTCAAGATGATGGACGTCTCGCGCCATAAGAGCGTCGATACGCTCCGCAGCTATGTGCGTGATGCCGACGCTTTCAAAAACCACGCTGGGGCGGGGCTGCTGTGACCCCGTCTGGGCGCCCTTCCCACCCCTCACAACGGGATGCTCATAGCATGTGCGCCCGTCGCGATCTCAACCGACCGAGCCGGGTAGCCGACCGACACTGAAACACGCGTAGCACGCTCCTAACGCAGGGGCAACCGTTTCGCCCGGGAGCCTCGCGGGGTCGCGCTGCGCTCAGTGGAAGGCTGTGGTGCGCTCACTCGACAACCTGCTGAACAGGAGGTCCAAGATCTATGCTGGGATCTGGCGCTACTGGAACCACGTCGATCAGTACCTTGTCGAACGGCGCAATGTCCTCCATGCAAGCGATTTCTTTTTCCCAGTTGAGATCAGGATCGTCGCAGTTGATGGCTTGAAGGTCATAGTTGAGTTTGAGGAGGCCTTCGCCGTCGACGAGAAGGACTACGGGATCGGACTCCATTATCGGTACGGGCGCCCTGTCGTCTTGATCCCCAAAAACTGCCATATCAGCGAAGTGTTCAGCAACGTCTCGTTCCGTGGTTAGCGAGACCCACTCGTCGCCCACGGGTGCCCTCCGCAACCGATTTTCCGCAAGTATCCTTTTTAAACGGTGAGTCGACGTGCCGTGATACAAAACCCATCCTGAGCCGGTACGCACGCGCATCATTTCCATTGTTGCCTCAAAGTGCCTTGTTACGAAAACTAACGGGGATTCCATTTTCTAGCGTCACTCGGCGTCCCTCGTTCGTGTAATTCCCGAAGCGAAGTCGCCACACCAGTCTTCTCTGTAAGTCACTGGCCATGTCCCTAGCAGCGCTGGCCAGTCATTCGCATTTTCACCCAGCGCCGGCATGGGCGCATGGCGTCGACAGATACCCATCGTGCTCGATGGATCTCTGGTCCAATAACGACAGCGGTCACAACGTTCGGTGCTCATTTTCTCACTCGCATGCATCGCGCCAGCGCAGCCGCATAACCATCATCGTCCCTCTCGCTTCGCCCTATACCAGTGAGACGATAGAACTTGTGGCTTTCGCGGCAGCTCAAGTACGTGAGACTGTGGCAAGTGCGACAACCAAAATGCAGCCCTCCAGGCGGGAGATACAGGATGCGCGCTCGCGCGTCGCAGATGTCGTCGTCGCGTATGATTGGACACTTAAACCACCGTCGATGACCGCCGAAGTACGGCCGCGTCCTATCAATTTCGATGTGTTGCGAAATCTGTTCTCCACGGCACTGGTACGAGAGTACGATCACTTCGTGCCCATGCGGATCGGCGGTCACTGTGAACAAGATTTGGGCCCACATTCGCCCACTCGGATCCTCGCGCCACTCATGCTTGCCGGTTGGTCGATCGTCAAACGCGGCGGCTCTGACGAGGTCACCGATCTCGAGCGAGAGGGCGTTGTCCACGGTGCCGGCAAAAGTGCAGGGTCGCCCGGTCATGACGATGCGCCATTAAGGCGACATGATTGTGTTCCTAAAGTTTTTGCGCCATTCCGTGGCCAAGGGTCATCGGCACGACTTGCATTCACTGGTCTCGAATGTGCGACGTCCGTTGCGAGACAGTTTTCGACAACACTCTTAGGATCGCGGGTCGTCACATGAGCATCCCGGCTCGGTGTACTTCCTAGAACGTATAGCTTGCGCCGCTGTGCGCGGGTACACCGAAACTCTGTTGGCCTGAACCTTTCCCGCTATTCCCGATATTCCCTCTTTTTGGTGAGAGCGCTTCCGGCCGGAACGTCCAGCGGAATCCAAACCGCATAGATAAGCGCTCCTTCGCCGCTCAGGCGGGCTTGTCGCAGGATACGGGGATAGCGGGAATAGCGGGAACCGTCCCCCGGGGACTTCCACCGCTCACTCCTGCCGAGCATATTGGCTTTTATGTCATCGAAGAATGAAGGCAGCCATCATCAGCCAGCCTTGAAGCGCTCCGGGTCCGATCGCACACCACGGTTGTCACGGCTCAGGGCAGATCTGATTGCAAGTTTCGACGCCTCCTCCCTCTCCCGACTAGAGCAGTTCGTAGCCGGCTTCGATCAATCGAAGTTCGCTTGGTACCCGAGTCGCCCGGCACTGCCGCTGACTGCCGAAGCCGCCGCCGACTGGGTCGTGGAACTTTGCGGTATCGTGACCTCTAGTGCCCGCGCTCAAGCCGACTTCGACGTCGATGCCTATGAAGCGGAGCAGCTCAGCAAAGCGGAAGCGCGCGTCGGCAAGCTCACTGGTCTCTTGAACGCTGCACTTTCGGTGATTCGTGAGTCCTATGCGATGAGCCGCTACAACGTCGATCAAGGCAACGCGCCATCCCACGACACGCCAGCCCGGATGAATCCTGAAGACGTCTCTGCCGCGAGCATCATCTTTCAAAAGGCGATAGCTTGGCAGTATTACTGGGGGCGTGTCGATGCGCTCGGGGTCAAAGACCCTCCACAGCACCCCGCCGGACCAGGCGCGCCGCGACAACATGCGAAGCGAGATTTGGAGGAGGACCTCTGTGGGCTGCTCCTTCAAACCGGCCTTACCCAGCACGCCATAGCGCATCACGTTTTTAGCCTCGCGTCGCTGTACGGGCTGGCGAGCAAGTCACCAAAGGCAATCGAGCAGCGGCTTTCCCGCCGCCGTAAATAAAAGCCACGAACCGCTAAGCCGGGTTTTAGTTACAGGCGTCTCCTAATAGATAAGGAGGATGCAAGAACATGAACTTCGGTCGATACGTATTGCCCGCCTCTTAGCTGGTCGGTCGCAAGCAGAGTTAGCCCAGGCGATCGGCAAATCACAATCCTGGCTCAGTCAACTTGAGCTCGGATACTTAGTGCCCGATGCCGCGGATCTCCACCGGTTGATCGAGCAGCTCGCGGCAGCCATCGACGGCCTTGATGTCCGAGGCCCAAGATGAACGCTGCGGCGGAGGAGCTGGTCCGGATCATCGCCCAAGTCGCTGTGGCGCGGCATCTCGGCGCCCAAGTCGCCGATGAACGACTGCCGGAGCCGAGAAACGAAGCCTCTACGCCGGCGCCCATGGCCGCGCGGAGCGAGCAATGACACCTCAGCCCGACACGGCGCGAGCAGTCGAGTTCCTGGGGCGTTACTTTGGACGCGAAACCGTCGTGCTAACCGCTATCGTGCCAGACGGCGCGACGATCACACGTTGTTTTGACCCAGCAGATCGGAAGGCTATTGCCGCCTTCGTCGATCGCTACCAAGGCAAGCGCAACATCTATTTCAGCGTCAATCCGGTCCGCGACGCGATTGAGAAGAAGGCAACCAAGCTCGATATTGCGGCATTGGCCTGGCTCCATGTCGACATCGATCCACGAGATGGTTACGACCTTCAAGCTGAGCGAGCACGTATCCTGGAGCAGATCCAGCGCTTCTCGCCGACGCCCACGGTGGTGATAGACAGCGGAGGCGGTTTTCAAGCGTTTTGGAAGCTTCGCGACCCCGTAACGATTGCTCCGCTTGCGGCCGGGACGAGTGTGGACGCAGTCGTCGGACCACTGGAAGCACACAATCGGCGCCTGGAGATGATCTTTGGCGGCGATCACTGTCACAACATTGATCGCATCATGCGAGTGCCCGGCACCATCAACTTGCCTACGAAGAAGAAGCGCAAGAAAGGGCGTGAGGCGACCCTCGCACAGCTGATCCATTTCAACGAAACGGCATATGACATCGAAGTCTTTGGACGGGCAGCAGTCGGCGGCACTGGCCGACTGCTTCAGGCCAGTGGCATCAGTTTCGATGATGTGGAAATACCGCCCCGTTTCTACACCATGCTTGACGGCGACGCGCAGCTGCGAGCTCGGTGGCAAGGAGACACGACGGGACTAAATGACGTGTCTCGCTCCGGCATGGACATGAGCATGGTCGGATTGCTTTCGCGCCGCGGTTTCAACCAGAGCGAGATAGTCGCCATTCTGCGCGCATATCCGCATGGGAAGGCTGCCTCTGAAGATGACCGCTACCTCGAACGGATGTTGGCACTCGTTCAAAAAAATGCCAGCGCCGCACCCTACCTGTCGGTGGACGGAGCCCTGCACTATGAAAAGGTCGGGAAGGATGGCGAAACAGTACTCGTGCGTCTGTGCAATTTTACCGCAGGCATATCCGAGGATATCTTCCGGGACGACGGTGCGGATATGCATCGATCCTTCGTCGTGGAGGGTCAGCTATCCAGTGGGCGGCGGCTGGCGCGAACCGCAATAGCAGCCGATGAGTTCTTCGAGATGAAATGGGTGGCGCGCGAATGGGGAGCTGCAGCAATCGTCACGCCAGGCCCCTCTGTTCGCGGTCACCTCGCGGTGGCGATCCAGATGCAATGCCAGCCAGTCCCGACGCGGACTGTCTTTGCACATACCGGATGGCGCGAGACTGAGCACGGGCTGGTGTACCTTCATGGCAACGGCGCCATTTCGACCAGCGGGCCGGTCGCCGGCATTGAGGTCAACCTCCCCGGAGCTCTGGGTGATTATGTACTTCCGGCTACGGATGAGGACGTGTTACCGGCTATCCGCGCGTCTATAGCACTGACTGAGCTGGGTGATATTGGCTACGCACTAATGGGTGCAGCATATAGAGCACCGCTCGCCCACTTCTTGCCCGTGACCGTCTCGTTGTACGTCGCCGGCCCGACCGGAGTATTCAAGTCTGCGGTTACGGCTCTTGCGCAAGCGCATTTCGGAAGCAACTTCAGCTTCGATCATTTGCCGGGTAACTGGTCCAGTACAGCCAATGCACTCGAGCGCGAAGCGTTCGTCGTAAAGGATGCGCTGTTCACGATCGACGACTTTGCGCCACGCGGTGCCCCGCACGAGGTGCAGCGCCTTCACGCGACGGCGGAGCGCGTCTTGCGCGCGCAAGGTAACCGTTCCGGGCGGCATCGCATGAATGCTGACAGCACTCTTCGCCCTGTCCTCAGCCCCCGCGGCTTGATGGTCGCGAGCGGAGAAGACGTGCCCACTGGTCAATCGCTTCGCGCGCGGATGTTCATAGTCGAACTCGACAGCGGCGCAATTGACCAGACGATCTTGACCAAGCTCCAAGGTTATGCCGCCGGCGGCCTGCTTTCCCAATCTATGAGCAACTACTTGCGCTGGATCGCAACCGAATCTGCCGACCTCGAGGCCAAACTGCAGACGCGACATCTACACCTTCGCAATGGCATTGGCGGCGCGCATGCCCGTATGCCAGGAAACATTGCCAGCCTCCTGCTTGGAGTAGACCAATTCCTTTCGTTTGCGGTCGAACTAGGCGCCATTACCGCCGCCGCCGCGGAAAAACACCGCTCCGGCGCGCGACGCGCATTTGAGGCGCAGGCGGCGAGACAGGCGGCTCTGCAAGCGAGCGAAGATCCGGTCGATCAATTCGTTGCACTCATTCGCAATGCCCTCGTAAGCGGCAAAGGCCACCTCGTCGACCGCGCGTCTGGGGGCATGCCAGGTAAAGCCGGTCTTTGCGGCTGGCGGGAAGCGGAGGGCGAACGTTCCACACGGTGGCAACCGAGTGGTGAGCGGCTCGGCTGGATTGATGGCGACGCGGTTTATCTATCTCCGGAAGGCGCTTTCCGTATGGCGCAACGTCTCGCCCGCGAAGGCGGAGACGGTGTCGCGCTGACCAAAAATACTCTTTTCAAGCGTCTCGATGAACGCGGTCTCTTATCTCAGCGAGATGCGGATCGGCACACGAAAAGCATCATCGTAGACGGCAGGAAGCAAAGGGCCCTCGTGCTAACGGTAGCAACGGTTCTAGGCGTCGAAGGCGCTGAGACAACCCCGTTTTAGCACTCGTGAAATCTTTGTTTTGCCCGGCCATGCCGCAGGGTACGATTCACCATACAGCCCGGGGCGCGAATGCGAGCTGCGATTTACGCCCGGTATAGCTCGGACCGACAGCGGGACGCGTCGATAGACGACCAGTTCCGCAACTGCATCGGTGTTGCCGATCGCGAAGGGTGGAAAGTCGAAGTGCGTTACCGCGACGAAGCGATTTCGGGGAGCCGCGCTGACCGCCCCGGCTATCGCGCGCTCGTCGCCGACGCCGAGGCGCGCAAATTCGATGTGCTGATCGTCGACGACCTATCCCGGCTGTCTCGTGACGAAGTTGAGATGAAGCAGCTGATCCGGCGGCTGCGCTTCTGGAATATCCGCATCATCGGCGTCTCTGACGGCTTCGACTCCGCGTCAAAGGGCGCGAAGGTCCAAGCGACCTTCCGCAGCCTGATGAACGACATGTATCTGGATGATCTGCGAGAGAAGACTTATCGCGGACTGGCTGGGCAGGCGCTCAAGGGTAATAACTGTGGCGGTCGCTCCTACGGGTATCGACACGTTCCGATCACTGATACCTCGCGCCTCGATGAATACGGGCGCCCAACGATCGTAGCGGTGCGCCGCGAGATCGACCCTGAGCAGGCCAAGTGGGTGCGGCAGATCTTTGAATGGACAGCAATGGGTCGGGCGCCACGCTGGATCGCCTCGGAGCTGAATCGCTTAAGGATCCCATCACCGAACGGCGGCACCTGGGCGGCAAGCGCGATATACGGTCACGTGAAAAACGGGACCGGCATTCTCTGCAACGAGCTCTACATTGGGCGTTACGTCTGGGGCCGATCACACTGGATCAAGAACCCTGACACTGGTCGGCGCAAACGGGTCTTGCGGCCAGCATCAGAGTGGATCGTTAGCCTGCTGCCGGAATTGCGCATCGTACCGCAGGAGCTCTGGGACCGTGTCAAGGCGCTTCAAGCGGAGCAGGCGTCGCGCAGCACCGCCATCCGAACGGCGCTGCACAAGAACGCTCGCACCGGCGCTAGTCCCAAGTACCTGTTTTCGGGTCTCCTCAAATGCGCGTGCTGCGGCGCGAATTACATAATGTGTAGCGCCACTCATTACGGCTGCTCCACGAACATCAACAGAGGACCCAACGCCTGCTCCAACGCCATCCGCGTAGGTCGCAAAGTTGTAGAGGATCGCCTTCTTGAGGCGATTAAGCGCGACCTCTTTTCAGAAGAGGCCTTGGCGCTTTTCGAGCGCGAGACCGCCCGGCTGTTGGCAGAGGCACAAGCCGATCGCGCGCGAGCTAATGCGCACGGTCGTGCTCGCCTCGCGGAGGTCGAGAAAGAGATCGGCAACATCATGACCGCGATCCGCGCCGGCATCATCACACCGACAACGAAAGCGGCCCTCGAGGAAGCAGAAGCCGAACGCGCGAAGCTAACGACCGAAGCCGGGGCTCCGGCATTCACCGTCAACTCGGCGATCGGCTTGCCCAATGCCAGGGAGATCTATCGCGAGTTGGTCGATGACCTTGCTGACACGCTGCGCGATCATGTCAGCGCGGCGCGAATGCAGATTTCCGCGCTTGTCGGCAGCGCGATCAAGCTGCACCCGATGGAAAGCGGCTATCTCGAAGCCGAACTCGCCGGCGATTACCGCAGTCTGCTCGCACTCATAAATGAACGCCCCGGCGCTGACGCCGGGGCGGGTAAATTAAGTCTGGTTGCGGGGGTAGGATTTGAACCTACGACCTTCAGGTTATGAGCGTGAACGCATTGCAATCTAAGTGACTGATTTAGTTTGACTTACCAGCAAGCATGTGCCGCCAGTGTGCCCGCGCGGCGAAAACGCGCGAGGTGGTCCGCACAGAACAGCAGGGTGGAAGTGGTTAGAACTTTGCGCGGAAGCGGGGCTCGACGCCACGTACGGCAGCAGCTTTAGACATCGCAGAAAGCAATTGCCGCTTGGCCTGTGTACGGCGCACGCCGCTGTTGACCGGAACGTAGTCCCGGCCCTTAATGCCCTTGTCCGCCTTGAAGCGGTCAATGGCCTCAGCTTGGCGTTCAAGCGTCGTTACGGTCATCGGCCTGCTCAATCAGAAACTCCAAGCTGTAAACGCCTAGAGTTTCCTGTTTGATCCTGCGATCAAGATATGCCGCGTCGAGTACGCTTGCAAGGCTATACGAGGCGATTTTATAAAGAATTACCGCCTGTTCCAGCATCTCTAAGTCCTTGCCAGTGGCTCCAAATTGGCCCATTCGGTCGGCGATTAAATCCTCGACAGGAGGGAAAGCCACTGCCAATGCACCCTCTAGCGTGACCAATTTCACCCGGCTTTCGTCGGATGCACCGTTAAATAGATAACCAGAGACAACCTCAACCCCCATTCCGAGGGTCGGATGGTGGAGGCCGCGCTTCAACACGCCGACCCCTTCAGGTCGCACAAAGCCCCTTCGCAGCAACGCGCTCTCTAGTTCGTCCTGGGCAGCCGGCGTCACCACATCAAAGTCGCCTGAGACGACCGCGCCCCCGGTGTAGAACTCGACTGCCGCCCCACCAACAAGCACAGGGCGTGAGAAACCCGCTTGAACCACCTCGTCAAAGGCTCCGGCGAGTAGCTTTAGTGCGTCAACAAACTCAGGTCGGTATGCGGATGTCACGCAAGCAACCCCTTTGCAATCTGGTCCATCGCCTTCCGGTGATCGTCGCTCGGGAACAGGTGCCCATATCGGTCCATCGTGATTTGCAGCGAAGCGTGGCCGGCGAAGGTTTGCACCGTTTTAGGCGCGAGCCCGGCTTCAATCCAGCATGACACCGCGAAGTGCCGCAATCCGTGCCAAGTAAACCGCACGAGTGGCGTAGGCGCGTTCACCGGGTCCGCGTCGAAGAGCGGCAGGAACCGCCTCTTGATCAGGTTGTCGTGCGAAGTATGGCCGCCCTCGCTGTTCGGAAAAATAAGATCATCGAACTTTGAGAACCGCGACCGGACCTTCCAAGCCTTAAGCAGTCCGACAAGCTGCGCCGACAATGGCACGGTTCGCACACCGGCTGCGCTCTTGGGCGACCCTTCTTCACCGTAGACATCCACGCGGCGAGCTATGCGGAGTTCGGCAGTGCCGAAGTCCACGTCAGACCAGCGCACCGCCCATTGCTCCCCTGCCCTCACGCCAGTGGAGGCGGCGAAGAACAGCACGAGGTATAAGTCTGCTTCCTCCGCAGTGGTCGTTTTCCGCTTGTCTTCCTTAGTCGCGGCTTCGAGTGCCTTGCGTTTGTCTTCGTCGGCTGCTGCATCGAGGATTTTCCGCATGTCCTCTTTGGTCGGGGGCACAATCTTCTTTGAGCCTTCGCTTCGCGGGCCAATCACCTTGGTTCCGTGCGCCGCATTGATGGCCACCCAATCTTGCGAAATGGCGTATTCAAGCACGCTATGCAGCGTTGCCAGAACCTTCCTTGCAGTGGGCACAGTTACGCCAGCGCCGCGCATCCGGTCTCGAAACTCGCCGACTGACCGCGCGGTAAGCTGCGATAGCTTCCGAGCGCCGATGCCATGGTCGCTGTGCAGCATGTGCTTACGGACATGGCCTTTGTAGACCGTAAGCATCTTGCGCGTCATGCGCTCGTCTCGCTTCATTCGGCCTTCGCAATGTTCGAGGAAGTTTTCGGCCACTTCCTTGACCGTCACCCTGTCCGCGTCTGGCCGATAGGTTCCGTCTGACAGCGCTCCCTCAACCTTAATGCGGAAGGCGTCGGCTGCCTTCTTGTTGGGAAAGTGCTTGCGCTGACGAGCGCCGTGGCTGTCGGTGTAGTCAACTTGCCAAGCCGTTCGCACCTCGTCGTTGGCAGTCTTCCACACGCGCTTTCTAACAGTTGCCATCGGCTGCCTCCTCATCGGGTTCGTCGCCGGGTGGTTCAATCTCCGTCGCTACTTCATCGAGCAGCCCGATAGCATCAGCCGTCAAGTTGTCGCTGCTCGTCGTGCTGATTAGTTCGCCATTGAGATAGGCGCGGAGCGCGAACAACTCGCACCTGTGCTCCCACTCGCCAATCACTTCGATGGTATTACCGGCGACGCGACGAGTGATTTTTAGATCATTGTGAAGTGCTGACATCGCTACCTCCTCAGATGGCGAATGTCACGGATGCGCGCTCTCGTGGCCGCGATCATGGCTTTCCACTCTGCTTCTGCGACCAAATCTTGCTGGGCAAAGTTTCGCTTCGATGGGTTCGTGTGCAGAGCCACATACAAGGCTTGCTGTTTCGCGTCGCGTTTCTTGGCGCGGCTATCAGTGAAGCCAGTGATACCGAGTACCTCGGCTCGCTCTGCTTGGGTTCGCGCCTCCAACAGCTCGTTTTGCTTTCTGGTGCGTTTTGATGGTGACGTGTGGTATCGGGCCACGCCAACGGCGTGCTCGATTGCCTCTTTCTTCTCTGCGCGTCGTGCCTTCTGCTTCGCGAGGATCGTGGCCCGGTTCATTCTGTGGTAGATGCGCGCCATCGCTTTCTCGTGCTCTTGGTTCGCATCGTAATGCCGCCGGCGCTT
Organism: Allostellaceae bacterium; assembly: GCA_035945115.1. Lineage (GTDB taxonomy): Bacteria > Pseudomonadota > Alphaproteobacteria > ATCC43930 > CGMCC-115725 > DAHUYF01. The sequence goes on along the minus strand of DASZAN010000008.1, from coordinate 12,215 downwards.
AAAGTTTTCCCAGTCTCGGCGTCGGCTGTGGAGCATCCTTCTCAAGGTGTTTTCGTAATCGCGATTACGTGAGTGGCCGGCTCGCCGCAACGAGTTCCGATGATCGCGATAGGTCCAGTGATGTGCGCGGCATCGTGTACGGTTGCACTCGACGCACCGGCCATCGCGCACGTACCGGGGCGCGATGTGGCCTTGGCTGCACGGCTCGCCAGTGAAGAAATAGCGCCGGCCTTTGGCCTTTGCCGTCGCTCGTGAGATGCGCCGCGTCACGGTGCGCGCCTCCTATTCCTGCCATCGCAGCACTATTCGCGCATGTACACGCCCCACCGTCTCGGGGTTGTCGTCCTTGCTGAATAGGCGCAGTCCTTCCGGCGGAACTGGATCACCGGCGGGCCGCATCGTTTCGAGCAATGCAAGGACACCTGCCCTGAACGCGACGAAAGCGAACGGGTCCGAGTGCCACGGACCATCGGTGTCAGCCTGAAGCGAGAAAGCCAACTTGCCGATCCACCTCAGGAGTTTGGCGAGCGCCGGATCGCGGTCGTCGCGATCAAATGAGGCGGCGAGCCGCCGGCGTACTTCCTCGGTGATCGTGTGCCCGCCCGCCTCAGCCGCCTTACGCAGCCGCGCGTAAGTGTCCCGCTCGACGCGCACCGGGGCCAGCTTGTCATGCGACGGCATTAACCATTCCTTTCGTTATCATTGCCATTCTCGCAATTTTCTTGCTTGACTTCTTATCTAATTTGCCTATGTTACTTATCACCAAACGGACAGGAAGGCAAGAGATTTTCAACAAGGAGATACCCGATGCAACAAGAACGCAGGACCATCACCGTCGAACAAGCCGCTGAAATCCTTGGGATTTCACGGGGTTCAGCATACGCGCTTGCAAACAGCGGGGAACTTCCGGTCATTCGGATGGGCCGCCGGTTGCTCGTGCCGAAGGCGGCGCTTTACCGCCTCCTTGGCATGGGCGCGGGCGAAGCGCCCGCCAAAGAGGAGGACCCAGCGCGTGCGTCCGCCTCGTGATGCTCTCGGTGCGCACGCGCATGGCCCGCACCGTCGCAGGAGGCAGTCATGACCCCGCCCGATGATGGCCGTCCGATCACTGACACGGCCAAGGTCATAGATGAGTTCGCGGCGGAGCCGAAGCCGAACAGATTTACGCGCCGCATGGCCGACTTCCGTTCCCAGGCGGAGCCGTCCGGCTGGCGCGACCTTGAAATGTTGGCCGCACAAGGCAGCACTGACCCTGATGTGATCGCGTGGCAGCAAAAGGTCGAAGCCGAAGGTGATGCGCTCGAACGCGCGGCGCTTCTGTCCTGCCGACACAAGTTCAGGCAGCAATTCCCCGGCGCGACTGACCAAGATTTTGATGCTGCCGTCGCCGAGCATGGCGCTGAGTTCTTCCGCGCGCTGCACCGCGACGGGTGCGAGTTGGTGGCCGAGCCTATCGACGCTATCGAGCAGGCGAAAGCGGCGAAGGCAGACACGTTCGCCATTCCCTCCCGCAAGGAGTTGAGAGCGAAGAAGCCGGCAGGCTTGCTCTATCCTGAACTCTATCTGCCGCGCCTTGGCCTGGGTGCCATTGTCGGCTTCAGCGGCGATCTAAAAAGTTTCATCGCGCTCGACCTGTTGGCGTCTGTCTGCACGGGCATCCCGTTTCTGGGCAAGTACGCGCCGCGCAAACTCGGCAGCGCAATCTATTTCGCGGGCGAGACCCAGGAAGATTTAGAGCAGAACCGCATCCCGGCTTGGGAGCTGGAGCACGCCAAGGAATTAGAGAAGCTGGGCGCGAGCCTCGATGACACGCTGGGAGTTTTCCCAGGTGTGCCCAACGCCTTCAACATGGAGGACCGCGACCGTTTCAAGCGGGCGATTGAGCGTTGGGCCAACAAGCGTCACAGCACCGCACCGCTGCGCGTCGTCGCGTTCGATACGTGGAACAAGATGATGCCCGGCCAAGATGAGAACGATCCTGGCGCGGCTGCCGTCGTGCAGCACTTCGCGGAAGACCTGAAGCATGAGTTTGGATTGCTCGCCCTGTTCATCCACCACATGGGCAAGGACCGCACGCGCGGCGCTCGCGGTACGACGGCTTTCCTGGCCGGGATGGATTGGCAGTTAGACTGCATCGAGAAGTTCTACGATCTACAAAGCCAACTGCCGGCGCTGCCCGGCGATCCCACCATCGCCCACTACATCGTGCGCAAGACTAAGGGGCGGGGCATCGGCGAGAGCATCCACATCCGCGCGCAGAACATAGACCTTCCCAATGTCCGCGATGATGACGGCGAGGTTGTCCTCCGTGCCTCCGCAGTCCTCCACCACATCAACCGCGACCAGTACGACGCTATGGCTGCGCCCATGCGCAAGCGGGCGAAGGCTGGGGCTGACACAGCGCCCGGCGACAATGGACAATGGGCGCGGCTCCCTGGCCTTGTGGAACGCGCGCTGGCGGGTGGAGGCACGGTCTCGACCAAGGAACTCATCGCCTCCCTGAAGCGCCTGGGAGACGATCTAATCGACAGCACCGCCTACTCGACCCTGCGGAAGTACCTGACCGGGCACAAGGGCGACGAGGCGCTGAAGACCGCGCTCGACGCCTATGCCTCGAAGGACCCGAGCGGGAACTGGCGCTGGGCATACGTCGAGACCGGCCAAGAGGGAGGCGACGATGAGTAACCGCCCCTACTCTTGGCCCTGTCCCTGTCCTCTGGGTTGTCCCTTGTCCCACCCTTATAGGGTGGGGTGGGACAGGACAACGAAAACCAGTGAGGAATGCCTTGTCCTTGGCCTGGGACAAGCTACCCGTAAGCCATTGAAATTCCTTTGTCCTCCTGTGGGACAAGCTGCGGGACAAGGTAGGCTGCACACTGTCCCGTTGCGGATGATGCGGGACAACTCGCCGGGACAAACCCTGCCGGCCTCTTCATTAAGGCGTTTATCGCCGGCTGCGGAGGGGAGTTCCCTGAGAAATCAAAGACTTGGCCCCTCATGGGCACGCGCCCAGTTTTTGCCGACCGTTAATGCGTACAAAACGTACGTAAATTCTCATCATGGGCGACGCCTGCGGTTCATCGTCCCGCCGTGCGCCGCTCGTGTAGGCCAGGAGAGCCCGTCTGCTGCCCCGCCATCTGCCTGCCTACGGCGGCTTGGGCACGCGCAACGGTGGGCTCTCCTGTGCCTTCCTAGTCGATCCAACCCCAACGTCTAACAGGAGTATGTGTCATGTCAAAACTCACTGAAACGATGAAGGCCGCTTTTAAGGCTCCGCTGCCTGATCCGGTCAAGCTGGAAAACCGCATCGCCGGTCAACTCGCCCTCGTGCGTGACATCCAGCAGCGCCACGAGACAGCGGCCTTTGACTGGGCGAACGGAAACGCGAGCGAGGATGCTGTGGTCGCGCTCGACGCGGAGTTAGTGGCTGCGCAGCGCGAACTTCGCGCGCTCCAAGCGGCCCACAAGCGCGCCGTCGAGGAACGTGCTGCCATCGAACGCGCTCGCGTTGCGGCACTCCACGAGACGCAGATCAATGCGGTGCAGGGCCACTTGAAGGTTCGCGACAAGGCTGCCGCTGAACTCGCGACGGCATTGGAGCAGGTTGCTGCCGCCTACAAGCAACTGGTGAAGAGTTCCGAGAAGGCCAAGGCCGCGAACCCCCTCAATGGCCAGTGGCCCGGCGGCGCGCTCTGCACCCTTGACGAACTCAAAGCTGTGATCGCGCACGAGATGTTCCGCCTGATGGGCGATCCGGCGCTTGATGGGCGTCTCACGTTCCCAGGAGCGATGGTTCCTGATTACCGCTTCCTTCAGCGGCCAGCGGACATCACGCCGCTGGTGGAAGTCATCGAGCGCGCCTCGAAGCACACGCTCGATGTGCTGAAGGGCCGCAAGGCTCCTGATGCGCCGGCTCCTGTGGTCGCGCCGGCTCCTGCTCCTGTAGCTCCTACTGCCGGAGCGGCAGCTGATGATCCGAGTGGCGATCTTGAACGCCAAGTGCTCGCCAGCGGTCCTCGTATCGACGCGCGAGGTTATACGCCAGCCCGCAGGACGCTCTCATGACCCCGCCCGCGCACTCAGGCGGCTTCCATCTCCGCTTTGATGCGAGCGATGGTGCCGCTGCCAACGCCAAACTCGGCGGCGAGTTTGTGCTTGCCCTTGCCGCCTTTGGCAATGGCAGCCCTGATCCTCTTTTCGAGCGTAGCGTCAATGCGCGGACGCCCAAACGGGTTGCCGCTCTTCGTTCCATGTTTCCGCGCTCGCGCAAGCCCGGCGTTAATGCGCTCGGTAATGAAGCCGCGCTCGAACTCGGCAATCGCTCCGAAGATGTGAAACACGAGTTTGCCGTGAAGGCTCGTAGTGTCGATGGCCTGCTTCTCAATGAACAGGTCGCAGCCGCAATCTTCCAGTGCCTTCACGGTATCAAGCAGGCTCACAAGCGAGCGGCCCAAGCGGTCGATTGCCCAAACCATCGCCACGTCAAACCTTCGGCGGCAAGCATCTTTCAACATCGCGTCGAGTGCTGGCCGTTGGTCGCGGTGCTTCGCACCGCTAACGCCCGCATCCTGGTACGTCTCAACGACTTGCCAGCCGCGCCGCTCGGCAATCTCTTTCAGCGCCTCGATTTGGTTAGCGACGGTCTGTTTGTCAGTGCTGACGCGGACGTAGATGGCCGCGCGTTTGCGCTGTGGCGACATGCTTGCCTCTCAACGTTCGACCCCACGCTCTCATGCGTCTGGGCAGAAGTCAATTGTATTCTGCCCAGGCAATTTTGCTCGATGCGAACGGCGGATTTCTGCGGCTTTCCGGGTCTCGATTTCAGCAAGGTTTTCTGCCCAGCCTCAAAGCGCCGCGTTTCGTCCATTGCTGCATCGCTTGTTCGTTCCCCGGCTTGGCCCTCTGACCATGCAACCCTCCGCGCTGACCATCCCCTATTACGTGGAGGACCGGCGACCACTTGGTTCCGAGCATGGGGGGTGGGTGTGGGGGTACCCATGCCGATGCTGCCGCGTTGCCCAGGCGCATACCGTAGAGCGGACGAGACGCACAAAACTGATTTCTTAACAGCGCGACGCAAGAAAATTTTACCTCGTGTACACGCCCGGAGGACTGCGCCGTGAGCAACAAATTCATCACCACCCCAGATCAGGCGACAGCCCTCGCTCGCCTCGATGAGACACAGCTTGGCCCGGCCATGCGCGCACTCCGCAGCGACATGCAACGCCTCTTCGTCATGATCCTCGTTCAGACGGGATGCAGCACTGCCGAAGCCGCTCGCGCCGCTGGCTTCTCCGCGTCATCGCAGAACGTCTTGGCCGCGAAAGGGTGGCAGCTTGCGCATGACGAGAAGGTTCAGGCCGCGCTGCGCGAGGAAGGCTTGAAGGCTCTGCGCGCGAGCGGCGTGGCAGGTATCACCATCCTCTCGGAAATCGCCCGCAATCCCAACGAAGCAGCGCGCGACCGCATCAGCGCCGTGAAGGAACTCATGTCGCGCGGCGGCTTCGGTGCGGCCACGGAGCACACGCTCAACGTCGTGCATCGCAGCGAGAGCGAGATTGACGCGGAACTGATGGCCGTCGCCAAGGAACTCGGCATGTCCGATGAAGCGACCGCGAAACTCCTTGGCCGTCCCGTGGTGCGCAAGCGTGAAGCCGTGGACATCACTGACGCTGTGATCGTTGAGGAGATACAGCCCGCGATGGCTCCTGTCGCGCCGGCTGACGAGAAAGAGGAGCACGAAGAACCCAACATCGAAGACCTGTTCTAACCCAAGCAAGGAGTATGTGTGATGACTACGAACAATGACGGCAACAGCAGAGGCGGCAACGCTCCGCCGAGCAGCGCCGCAACTGCTGCGGCCTTCCAAGCGACCGCAGCGAAGTACGGACTTAACGGCGATGCCGTCGCGAAGACCTTGGCCGCGCATGGCCTTCAACCGCAGCAGCCTGCGGGCGGGCCATCCGGGCAAAATCTTACAGGTGATCGCTCGCAACAGACGGGGGATCTGAACGCGGCCAAGCATCCCTCGCTCAATGATCGCCAGAAAATTCAAGCCGCAACCACGCTCCAAAAATATTGGACTGGCTCGCCGGAAGTTTTGGAAGAAGCACTCGCCCGCGCTGGCCTTGAACGTATTCAGCCTGATGCGACGGACAAGCGCACGGAACTGGAAAAATCTTTCGACGCATCGCTTGGCGGCGTTGCCCCTGATGCCTACGACTTTAACGGTGTCTATGTCGGGCACAAGATCGAGGCTGGCGATCTTGGCAACGTTGATCGCAATTTCCGCACCGCTCTCAGTGCGATGGAAGTTCCGCCCGCCATTGGCCGCTCACTCGTGGAAGCCATGCTCGACGCGAACGCGCGTGGCTGGGCTTCACTCACATCCGATGTGCAGCGTCAAACGTACAGCAGCGAGCAACGTGTGCTCGCGCTTCGTGCGACGAACGCGCCGAGTTGGCAGGCACTCATCGCTACGGTCAAGGTTGCCGTGGACAAGCTACCCGCCGACATCGCCCAAGAACTCGCACGGGGCGGCGCGTTCGAGAGTTCGCGCGTTCTTGCGCTTCTCTATGGCCAGGGGCAGCGCCTCTCCCAGCGCGAAGGGATGCGCCAACGCAAATGAGCGCGCTCGCCATCATCGCTTTCGTAATCGCCCTCGTGCTGATCGTCGCCGCAGGCAGCGGAGGGTCCCCCCTTCAACAGCGGCAAATAGGAGTACGTCATCATGTCCACGACAGCACGCAAAACGTATGAAAGTGCAATCACTAGCGCCGGTTCGACGAAACTGGCGTCTCTCGATGCAGCGAACCAAACCAGGGTCGCTGCCTACCACACCGCTCTCGCCGCGTTTAACGCGGGCGGAAGCTATGCAACGTATGCCGCAGCAATCGTCGCTGCCGACAAGGCTTACCTCGCCGCTGTCGATGCTGCCGAAGCGGCACGCGAGCAATCCGTCGCGTCCGCGGCGGCTACGCTCGTCGCAAGTGACGCCGTGGGACCTAGCGGCTTTGGCCTGAACTGATGAACGTGTACACGCTCGGCGGCGCGCAACAGCGCGGAGGCAGCGCCAAGCGTGACACGCTTTTGATGGAGAACGAACATGTCTGCCGAGACGAAGAAGCCAAGCAAATCAGAAAAAGAGCAATTGCTTGAAGTGCTGAAGGCCAAGCGCGAGGCGAAGCGAGCGAACAAACTCCGCGATCACTGGGCGAAGCTGTATGACATACAGCGCGAAGTCGTCATCGCTACTGGTGAGCCTGATGTCACTGAGGTTGGCTTTCGCGCCGGCAATCAAACTGGAAAGACGCTCACCATGTCATACATCATGAGCGTGTTCGCCACGGGGCAGTATCCTGACGGTTGGCCTGGGCGCGTCTTCCCTGGCCCAACGCGAATGTGGATTGCGGGCGAGAGTTCCGCCGCTGTGCGCGACGTGGCGCAACGCTATCTCCTTGGCGTCGAAAATGGCGAGCCGGGCTTCATAGCGCCTGACCGCATCATCAAAGTGATCGCCGGTCACGGCGCTGGCGGTGCAATCGACAAGATGCTCGTGCGCCATCTAAGCGGAGGCGTCTCAGAAATCGCGTTCAAATCGTTCGACATGGAGCGCACCAAGCTGCAAGGCGCGACGCTCGATGTCGTGTGGGCGGACGAAGAAGCGCCAGCGGACATCTATATGGAACTGCTGGCGCGAACAATAGCCACGAAGGGATTGGTGCTGTCGAGTTTTACACCCCTAAACGGTTCAGGCAGGATACTCCCGCGCTTCACAGAGCGCAGCGCAGAAGCACTCCGCCATCGCCGCATGATACATGCGCGCTCGTCTGATGTGCCGCACTTGGCGGACCCGGCGACGCGAGCGCGACTGATGAGTATGTTCCCCGAATATCAGCGTCGCGCTCGCTTGGAAGGGCTCCCCCTATTTGGCTCCGGCGCTGTGTTCGAGGATGTGACTTGGGAGCAGATCGTCGCGCCGTTCACGTACAGAGATGGGCGCGTCATCCATGAGACCTTCGGCGAGTTCGATGCGCGCGGCTTGTCGTGGATGTGGGCCATAGACTTTGGCATCGGTCACGCGTTCGCCGCTGTGCTCCTCGCCTATGACGCGGCGGACGATACGATCTACGTCATGGCCGCATTTAAGATGAGCGGCGCGACGCCACCCGTACATGCGAGCCGGATGAAGGCACTCACGCGCAATCTTGGCGATGTGAAAGTGGTTTGGCCCCATGATGGGAACGCTCGCGAAAAAGGTAGCGGCGAGAGTTTGGCCGCGATCTACCGCAAAGAAGGTCTCGCGATGCTCGGAACTCACGCCACGCACAAGACCGGCGGATATTTCACAGAGCCCGGCATTGTCGAGATGCTGACGCGGTTCCGCGATGGCCGGCTGAAGGTAGCGCCCAACCTCGCCGAATGGCGCGGCGAGTTCGAGATGTACCATCGCAAGGATGGTGTGATCGTCAAGGAGAACGACGACATCATGTCGGCCACGCGGATAGGCGCCATGCAAATCAGGTCCGCGAAGCCTCCTGCGGGCGTCTATCGCGGCCAGTTCGTGGATGGGCAGGGCCAGCGTGTACACGAGATAGCGCGTGGCGTGGATGACTGGGACCTGTTCACAGGAGAACCACGATGACCGAAACAGAGAGACAGGCGCTTATTGACGCTGCTGTGAAAGATCAGGAGCGACGCCGCAGGATCGAGAAGCGCCGTCGCCAAGACATGGAGCACAACAGCGCCGATGCGATCCGCCAGCGCACCGACTGGGACCCGTTCACGGGCGAGTGACGCGAGCGAAGAGTGCGCACGTCGATTACTCCTTAGTTTGCCTCGCCAATTTGCAAGACTTTTGTCACCCCGGTTGGTAAGGCCGACGCGAGAAACGCGAAAAACGAAACCTGACCTGACAGATGACGCGGGTCTTTTTGGTCCTCAACACCCTTCCGTAATCCATTTGCGATCAGGTATTGGTTCAAGGAGATAAACTCGCTCCCCCGCTCGCGAAGTGCTCCACCAAAATCGTTGTTAGAGTTAGCGGCTCCAGACAACATAATGTCGCCTAGTGTGACAGGCTTAGCCGCACCAAAAGACGATTGTTGCGATGCGTCCCAACAAATCCTTTCCGCTTTATCAAGCAGGATTTCCGCAGACAATTCGCCGCGCTGGTTGAAAAAACGCTGCTGGTATGGGTGCGGATCATAATTGATCACCACCTTTAACCGCGTAGAAAAGAAATTTTGCTCTCTATCTCTTTCTTCTTCTCTTTCCTTATCAGTTTTCAGATATGTATAAAATTTGTATGCCTCTGTGTCGGGCCTAAGAGATTTGCATTGTTTGATATTAAGCAATGCTGCCATTAATTTATTTAATGGTTCGGTACTCGGATCTTCTGAAACTCCTACCAAGGTAACGACGTAATCCGTATTCTTCCATCCATTCTTGGATAAGTAATCTTCCGACCACGCGCTATCATCAAAACGGGAGACGACGACTTTGTTTGGCGAGATGAAAGATTTTAGATACGCATTCAGCGGCGGGATGTGATGCTCGCGGTACATTCTCACGAGATGCGGAAGGTCGCCATTCTCGCCCGAAATCGCTGACCGCTGCGCTAAATCCAGGGCGAGTGCCCAATCAATCGAGCGGTTGGCTGGCTCTGCATATAGATGGTCAAAATAGTCTCTGATTGAATGCTGCGAACTCCATTCGACAGCACTCTTGCCAGACGCAGCATATAAATCCCACGTAGCAAAATCTTGCGCCGCATCGAACCCCTGAGAGAAAGCGTATTCGAGCATCAATTTTCCCGTGGCTGACATCTTTATCCAACAGTCGCCATTCCGTGATTTCAGTTCTTCTTCGGTGCAATTCGCGCCCGGAAGCGGATTGGGCGCACCCTGGTTCGGTTGGGTCAACGGGAACCCGCGAGAGGCCATGCATTTGTTGAATATGAAAAGCGGCTTTTGGTCACCGTTCCTGCGCGCGCTGTTTTCAATCAGTCCCGAAGCGGGGTTAACGAAGGCGTCAAAGTCTTTATAAAATGAACTTAGGTACGCCTCCTCTGCGCTCAGCTTTGTCTTGTGGACGATGTTGACACAGTATTCGACGGCTTTAGCGACCGATGCAGCATCGTTGCTCTGCGCAAATGACGCACACGGCAACACGACAATGCTCGCGAATAAAAAACGTCGCAGCACAGACAGCCCCCTAAAGTTCACTCTCCAACAGCGCGTCCGTTTTCTTCGGCCACACCCCAACGCAACTCAGTTTAAACGATCCGTAAGGTTTTCGCTAAATGCTATCAGCATGGACCGCCGCAAGGGCAATCAGGGTCGCGGGCCGGGAGCCGAGCCGGCCGCCATCACCATCGCCACGGTGCCGTACTTCCTCTGCTTCGATACTCGGGCCGAGCGCGAGCCGCGATGGCTGTGCGTGTCGCCGATTGAGAGCGACGGGTCAGGACTTCCGCCTTTAACTACTGGCCGGACGAAGGGCGCCTGAGACCAACGCGCTCGTTGTATTGCTCGATTGTTTGGAGTTCCGCCCATCCCTCCAAGCGCCCAAGATCGTCTCCCGCCCACAGAGCCCCCAGATGCAAGTTCGTCAAAACCCATGCGGAGGCAAAACTGTCTCGGTACCGCGCGGAGGCGGCGACCACGGCCGCGTGCTGAAGTGCCCGCGCTGGAAAGTTGGCGTAGACGAGCAGATGGATGCTCGTCGCGTTCGCGTACGACTTCGCGACCTTTTGTTTGATCAAGCGCGCTATCCATTGAGGGCCGTCAAAGTGGCCCCTCTCTGGTTCGTACGGGATACTCGTCACGGTGCCGTTCGCGAACCCCTTGAACTCTGCTCCGCGGCGACGGCCGGGTTCCATCACTTCGACGATCTGAAATGGAAATCTCGCGCCGCGCGCCTCAAGAAAGAAGTCGGCATCTGTCCGAAACTTGGTTGCGTTGATGGCCACCCGGCAAGGATGCAAATACCTTTCGTAACCGAGCCCGAACATTCCAGCGCACCATTTTTCGCGAGATTTCTGGTGACGCGCGTCGTTGAACAGCCGCTCTTGCTCGACCGCTGACATTTCGTTCTCGGCTTCGAGTAAAAGTGCGTTTGGGGCGCGGAAGGCCAGCCCTAGGTTCTTGTCCATCTGTGTGTTTGCCGGATCGGTTCGCGAGTGTTCCCTCAGCCCATGATCTCGTAGCCTAGGGCGCTCTGCTGTGGTGGCAAAGGTCGTGCGCGAAACCGCAACGTCACGTCGTGCCATGGCATGAATTTCGCCGTCGCGTCATTTGCCGCGGACGGGACGCTGTTCACAAAATCGACCATCAAGCCGACGGAGCAACTCTCACTCACTGGCAACGCCCATATCCCGGCTTGTTTCCCATGGCTTACGCGCTTGAAGATGGGTAGATCGTTGACGGGCTTCGATACGAAGCGCAACCATGGAGAGCAGTCTGCGTCCGGAAGGTGTTTTGTCCAGACAAGGCCGCGCCACATCGCCTCTTCTCCCTCGCTGCGGAGGTGCCACCAAGCTGGTGGGTGAAAGGTGAAATGAGGATTGACTAGTGTCCGCGGAGCGTTCGCTTGCTGCGTGTCTTGCACGCTGATCGAATTGTCCGCAAAGCCAACCGAGATTGACCCGTCCTTTTGAAAGCTGATCCACGCGAGGCTTCGGAAGCGCCCGCTCTGGTTCACACAAATTCGCACGTTCTTCTTCATAGCTCCCTCGATTGGCCCGACATACTTGCGCACCACGAGAACAGTTTAAGAACAGAGGTGTCGCGTGTCGAGCGGCCCTATGTGCCATCCATGGGACATGGACAGGCCGGCACGCACTGGCATCTGGTGGTAAGCGATTGATTTCGTTGTGACTAGCTCTCACGAGCGCGGCACACGCAAAACGGCCGTTTTTGGCACAATCAAAAGCCCGCTAAGTAGCTGGCCTAGCGGGCTTTTCGAGGTGGTTGCGGGGGTAGGATTTGAACCTACGACCTTCAGGTTATGAGCCTGACGAGCTACCGGGCTGCTCCACCCCGCGGCGATCGCGGTGTTGTGAAAGAGGGAGTGTGTGTTGTGAGTTTGGGTGTCTGGTGTTTACTTGGCCTGGCGGCGACCTACTCTTCCGCGGCTTGAGCCGCAGTACCATGGGCGCGGAGGGGTTTGACGGCCGAGTTCGGGATGGGATCGGGTGTAGGTCCCTCGCCATG
>DASZAN010000007.1:0-14246 GCA_035945115.1 Allostellaceae bacterium | reverse complement strand
AGGCCAGTACCGGAATGGATACGCCCGCGGCGAGGCGCGCCAGCGCCTCGCCGCCGAGCGCTGGTCCGTAACCAGGTTTGCTGGCGCTCGGGAAAATCGGGCTCAGCGTCGCATAGTCGGCGCCCGCCGAAGCGGCGCGCGCAAGCTCCACCGCATCATGAGCCGACGTGCCGAGGAGCATGCGGGTCGAAAGCCGCGCGCGGGCCGCTGCGGCATTGGCGCGGGCCGGAAGATGGACCGCGGCGGCGCCGGCCGCGGCGGCGCCGGCGATATCGTCGTGGACGCCAATCGCGGCGCCGAAAGGTCGGCCGACCACGAGGAGCCGCCGCAACAGCGCGAGCCGCGCCTCCGCCCGCAAATCTTTCTCACGGAGACTGACCCAGCGGCACCCCGCCTCGAGCGCAAGCCCGACCGTGTCCTCGAGGGGACGCCGCGACAGCCGCCGGTCCGTGATGAGCAGCAGCGGCGGGTCGGGGAGGTTCACCCGCCGACGAGGCCGAGCTCGGGGCTCGATGGCTCGCCATGGCTGCGCTTTGGGATGCGACCGGCAAGGCGCGCGTCACGGCCGGCGCGGACGGCGGCGCGCATGGCGGCCGCCATCCGGCGCGGATCGAGCGCCTTGGCGACGGCAGTGTTGAGCAAGACACCGTCGCAGCCGAGCTCCATGGCTTGCGCCGCGTCGGACGCGGTGCCGATGCCGGCATCGAGGATCACCGGCACGGGGCTCTGCAGACAGATGCGGTCGATGGCGTAGGGATTGATGATGCCGAGCCCGCTGCCGATGGGAGAGCCGAGCGGCATCACCGCGGCGGCGCCGAGATCGGCGAGCTTGCGGCAGGTGACGGGATCGTCGTTGCAGTAAGGCAGCACGGTGAAGCCGTCCTTCACCAGCTCGTCGGTCGCGCGCAGCAATTGCTCGACATCGGGGTAGAGCGTCTCGCGATCGCCGATGACTTCGAGCTTGATCCAGGATGTCTCGAGCGCCTCGCGCGCCAGCTGCGCCGTCAACACCGCATCGCGCACGGTGGCGCAGCCCGCGGTGTTGGGCAACAGCGGATAGCGCCCGCCGACGAGATCGACGACGCTCTCGGCATAGGCTTCGAGGCTGATGCGGCGGATGGAAACCGTCACCATCGCCGGCGCTGCCGCTTCGAGCGCATCGAGCATGATCTGCTGATTGGGATAGCCGCCGGTGCCGAGGAGCAGGCGCGAGCCGAAGCGCCTGTTCGCAATGGTGAGCCCCTCGCCGGCGCTTGTCGTCGTCATCTCCGCCATCTCGCCTCCTCACCCGCCGCCGAAGGGACGCACGATCTCGACCACATCGTCGGCGGCGAGCGCCAATGCCGTCCACTGCCGCGCCGGCACGACGGCGCCGTTCACCGCCACCGCCACGCCGCGGGTTCCCTCGATGCCGCGGGCGCGCAGCAGCTCGGCGATGGTGGCGACGCGGAGCTGCTCCTCGCGGCCATTGACGCGGATCTGCGCGCTCATGCGCCCTCCCTGACCTTCATCGCGAAGCGGTCGATGCCGAAGGGACGAATCGCCTCGTCGATCTCGCCCGTGAGGATATAGCGGCTCACCGCCTCGGCCGTCACCGGGGTCAAGAGAATGCCGTTGCGATGGTGTCCAGTGGCGACGACGAGGCCCTCGATGCCGCTCGGCCCCACAATCGGCGCGTCATCGCGCGAGCCCGGGCGGAAGCCCACCCACATTTCCGCGATCGGCAGGTCCTCGATCCCGGGCACGGCGCGCCAGGCGCCCTCGAGCAGAGCGAAGATGCCGCCGGCGGTGAGCGCGGCATCGAAGCCGCGCTCCTCGACCGTGCCGCCGACGATGAGGCGGCCGTCGCCGCGCGGCACCAGATAGACGCGCGGCGTCCACAGCACATGCCGGACGAGCGGCATCGCGGCATCCATGCTCAGCGCCAGCATCTGCCCCTTGATCGGCCGTACCGGCGGCCGTGCGCTCTCCGGCAATCCCGCGATCCCTGACGACCAAGCGCCCGCTGCCAGCACCACCACGTCTGCGCTGTGCCGCCGCTCGCCGATGCGAAGCGCGCTGACGCGGCCGCCCGCCGTCTCGATGGCAGCGACGGCTTGATGCTCATGGAGCGCGCCGCCGGCGGCAAGAACGGCGCGTCGCAGCGCCGTCGCCACTTCGCGATTGTCGACCTGGTGATCGCCCGCGCTCAGCACCGCGGCCGCCGCGCCGGGATGCAGATGCGGCTCGCGCCGGCGCGCCTCGGCCCCGCTCAGCCATTCAAGCGCGATGCCGAGCGAGCGGCGGTGCTCGTAGTGAAAGCGCAAGCGCGCAAGATCGTCCCGCGTCAACGCCACTTCGAGCGTGCCTTCGGCGCGATAACCGACGGGCATCTCCGCCGCTGCTTCGAGCTCGGCGGCAAAGCCGGGCCACATCGCCTGGCTCCTGCGGTTGAGCGCATAGAGCGCATCCTCGCCGGGCTCGGCTTCGATCCCCGCGGCCAGCATCCCCGCCGCGGCCCAGCTTGCGCCACGCCCGGCGGCGTCGCGCTCGAAAATATCGACGCGCGCGCCCCGTTGCGCGAGACGCCAGCCGATGGCGAGGCCGATCACGCCGCCGCCGATGATGGCGACGGTGGGCTCTTGTGACGCAGCGGTGGAACTGTCGGGAATGGTCGGGCTCCCTTCGCTGGCATGATCCAGGGCAGGTTCCGTGGGTATGATCTCAGCCGGCAAAAACCGCCGGCACCCCAGCCGTAGAGTAATGTGAGGCGCGCCAACCGGCCGCGCAAGAGCCTTTCTCGGCGGCGCGGATCGCGCCGCCGGCGCTCTTCGATCGAACGATCTAGGTTTGGCTAGGCCTGCGAGCGGGCGCGGAGATGCACAACCACCGCCGGAAGCTGCTCGATTTCGCGCATATGGCGGGCGGCGGTCTCGGCTTCCTCGGCGCTGGCATAGCCGCCGGCGCGAACGACGTACCAGTCGCGCCCATTGTTGTCGCGATGGTGCGCGACGGCGGCGTCGTAGCCCTTGCCGTTCAACTGATCGGCGAGCTTCTTCGCATTTGCCTCATTGGCGAAGGCGCCCAGCTGGACGGCGAAGCCGCCAGCGACCGGCTTCCCGGATTTGGCGGCAGGCGGCTCGAGGGCGGCCATCGCCGGCGGGGCCGGTGGCGCGCTGGTCTCTGCCGCGAGGGGCGCGCTCGGCGACGGTGACGGCGCCGGCTCGGCGGCGGTCGTCGTTTCTGGCGCGGTAGACGCCGCGGGTGCGGATGTCGGCGCCGCGGGTGCGGGTGCCGGCGCGGGCTCGGCTTTGGTGAGCTGAACCGGCGCGCTCTCGGCCGGGGCGGAATTGCTTCCCACGCTCGCCTCGGGCGCCGGCGTCTCGACCGGCGTTGGGCGGGCGGCGGGCTTCGCCGGCTTCTTGGCCGGCGCAGTGCTCTCGATATCGTTCGCCGCCTTGGCATGGAGATTGGCCGGGAGCGGCGGTGGCGGCGCCGCGGGGAGTGCGGCCGCCATCACGACGGCGCGCGGCGCGGCCTCGGGCGCCTCGGCGACTTGCGGTGCCTCGGGCGTGCCGCGGACGCGACGGCCCATGATCGCGGCGGCGCGCGACTTGTCATCCATGCCGCGCAGCATGATGTAATAGGCGAGGTTGTTGCGCACCGCGGCGTCATCGAGCGCGGTCCGGGCGACGGCAGCGGCCTGCTTGTCGTCGCCGGAAAGACCATAAACGAGCGCAAGATTCAGGCGATAGCGCGGCGGCGCGGTGGGCGCGGCGGCGATCTGCCGCAGCTCGGCAACGGCGTCCTTGTAAAAGCCGGAGAGCGCCAGCGACATCGCATAGTTGTTGCGGAGCGCCGCGTTCTTGGGCGCGCTGCGCAACGCGGCGCGATACTCCTGCTGCGCGAGATCGTGGCGGCCTTGCAGATCGTGCGCGACGGCGAGCGCCGTCAAGAGCCGCGCATCGTCGGGCTTCTTTGCCAAGGTCGCCTGCAATTCGGCGACCGCCTGCTCGAGCTGATCGGCGGCCACCAGTGTCGTGCCGAGGCCGCGATGGAGCTCGATATTGTCGGGCGCGATTTCGATCGCCTGGCGGTAGGTCTCCACGGCGGCCTGATAGTCCTGGATCTGCACCTGCGTCGCGGCCATGCGCGCCAGCGGCTCTGGGTTCTTGGAATCCATCTCGTGGACGCGGCGATAGATATCGATGGCGGTCGTGGGATCGCCGCCGGCGCGCGTGTCGTCGGCAACGCGCATCAGCGTCTCGGGATTCTCCGCCGCGCTCTTCGTTGCCGGCGCGCTTTGGCACGCCGCCAGCAGCAGCGCCAGGACGAACGCAACGGGCGCGCCGGACAACGCCTGGTCGCGGCTCCGCTTGTTCGTCTTAAAATTCGCCAGTGTTTTAGTCACTTTACTTCCCCTACTCACGCGATTACTGCGACGATCGCGCGAATAGATTGAAGAAGCATGAATGAAAGCCTGGCTTTTTTCTGAAGAGCAACGAATCCACGCGGGAGCCAAGCCGGCCGATTTATCTGTTGAACTTCCGACGAAGTGCGATCGAGTCATCAATCTCAAACCGCAAATGCCCCTGGGCATCACAGTGCCACCGACGCTGCTCATCGCCGCCGACGAGGTGACCGAATAGGGGCCGATGTCGGCTTGTGGCATGTTGCCGTCGTGGCCGCGACGGAGCGCGACGGCTGCTTCCAGCCGTGCAGCGGACGCCTTCCGACTGCACTATGATTCCAGGGCCTACAGCGAGCTCGCCAGAAGATTGACGGCGAGGGCCAAGACGATGGTGTTGAAGAAGAACGAGAGCACGCCGTGCATGAGGGTGAGGCGGCGCATGGCGCGCGACGTGACTTGCACGTCCGACACCTGGCACGTCATGCCGATGACGAAGGAGAAGTAGAGAAAGTCCCAATAGTCGGGGAGGTCGGTGGCGGGAAAGGCGACGCCGCCGCGATCGGCCGTCGAGGGGCCGTCGACATCGCCGTAGTAATGGTGCGCATAGTGAAGCGCGAAGATGGTGTGCGTGAGCGTCCATGAGGCGACGACGGTAAGGCCGGTGACGACGAGGCGAAGTGCCAACGCCGCCGCCGTCTCGCCCGCCGCCTTCTGCAGCGTCAATCCCAGCGCCAAGAGGCTGATGCTCGCAGCGGCGACGATGATGGCCAACACGACCCAGCCTCGCGGGTCAAGCTGGCGCACGCGCGCGCGGACACGCTCGGGCGAGGCGCCGACCATTACGGCGGCGGTGAGCGCGAAAAAAATGGCGACGCCCACCACCCACGCCGAGGCGATCCGCATGGCGAGCCGCAGTGCTTCCGGCAAGATAAGAAAGACGAGGCCACCGCCAATACTCGCGACGACGAGCCGGCCGCCCGCGTAAAGGCGGTGGAGCGGGCGCTGCAGCGAGGTGGCGGACAAGACGCGACCGCTCAGCCGCCTTGGCCGTACTGGCGCGTGAGGTAGTCGACGATCGTCTTCGCATTCGCGGCGTCGATATCGGCGCCGAAGGCGTTGATCATCTTCACCACCTCCGCCTCCCACTGCTTTTCCGCCATGAAGGGCGCGTTCATCTGGATGTAGTCGAGGCTGTGGCAGGCGCCGCAATTGGCGGCGACGATGTCACGGCCGGCCCCGTCCTTGAGCGTCACCGCGGTCTCATCGGCTTTCGCGGCGGGCGCGGCGAGGAGCGCGGCCGCGGCGAGCAGCAGGGTGGCCATCGCCCTCATTTCACGCCACCACGATGGGGAGCGGGCGCGCGACGTTGTTGTGATAGCCCGCCGGATTGAAGATGAGCGCGTCGGCCTGGGTTTGCCCCACCGCATTGCCGGCGCGGGCCCGGATCTCGTAGCTGCCGGGGCGCGGCGCGGTGAGGCGGAAGCGCCAGGGCCGGAAGGCGAAACGGCCGCCATCGGCGCCGAGGCTTGCCGCGTGCCATGTCTTGCCGCCATCGCTCGAGACCTCGACGCGAGAAATGCCGTAGCCGCCGTCCCAGGCGATGCCGCGCAACTCGATCGCCGTGCCGGCGCGCGCCTTGTGGCCGGGCGCGGGCGCGGTGATGAGCGAGTTCACCACCATCTCGGTGATGGGCTCGTTCGCCTCGGTCATTTGCGATTCGAAATGCTGCACGATCGGGAATTTGCCGGTGGGAATGCGGTAAGCGCTCTTCATCCAGAATCCCGTGAAGGGCTTCGTCACCGCCTCGATCGAGACGAGATGCTTCATCCAGTACGTCGCGGTCCAACCGGGAACGATGAGGCGCACAGGCGCGCCGTTCCAATGTGGCAGCAGCGCGCCGTTCATCGCATAAGCGATGAGCGTGTTCTCGTCGAGCGCCTTCCAGACCGGCAGGCTCTTGACGAAGTCCGGTGTCTTGTCGAGGACGGGGCCGTCGGCGCCATCGACGACGATCTCCACCGCCTCCTTGCGCAAACCCGCTTTCGCCAGCACGTCCTTGAGCCGCGCGCCTTTCCATACGGCACAGCCCATGGCGCCCACCCCCCATTGCACGCCCGGCACATGCGGCGCGGAGAAGCCGCGGCGATTGCCCGAGCATTGGCAGACGGCGGCGATCTCCACCGGCTCGAAGCCATTGCGAAGTTCGTCCAGCCCCAGCTCGAAGGAATTCGATGCTCCCTCACCGCCCACCTTGATCTTCCACCGCCCCGCGTCGATCATCTCGGGAATGTCGGCGAGGTGATAGCGCACGAAAAAGGCGTCGTTGGGCGTAATCGCCTGATCGAAATAGCTTATCGGCGTCTCGTAGTTGGGCGGCCGGTAGCTGAGCTTGATGAGCGGCTTCTTGCCGGGAAGCGCCTCGAGGCTGGCACTGCCATAAACGCCGTCGGGAAGCCCCGTAGAGAGCGGCGGCGCGGCGGCAGCGAGCGCGCGGCCGCGCAGCAGCGCGGGCGCCGCGAGCGTCACGGCGCCGATGCCGAGCATGTGCCGACGGGCGAGCAGCGCTGTCATGCGCTTACCGCCCCATCTCTTCGACACGGCGCCAGCCCGCCTCCGCGAGCGCGCGGGCGCGCGCGCCAGACTCGCGCGCGCGGAGATTGGCCGCCGTGCCCTGGACCACGCGGCCCATGATGCCCTGCAGGATCGCCGCCAGACGGAACATGTTGTAGGCCATATAGAAGTCCCAGTTGTCGATCTCGGCGCGGCCAGTGCGCCGGCAATACATGGCACGATACTCGTCGCGGCTTGGAATCCCCAGCGCCGGGAGGTCCTTGCCGCCGAGGCCGCGATAGGCCTCGGGCCCCAATTCCCAGGTCATCATGTGATAGGAGAAATCGCCGAGCGGATTGCCGAGCGTCGACAGCTCCCAATCGAGCACGGCGAGGACGCGCGGCTGCGTCAGATGAAAGATCATGTTGTCGAGCCGATAGTCGCCATGGACGATGGTCGTCTCGTCATCGGCGGGCAGGTTGCGCGGCAGCCATTCGATGAGACGATCCATCGCCGCGATCTTTTCCGTCTCCGAGGCGCGGTACTGTTTCGTCCAGCGATCGATCTGGCGCGCGAAGTAGTTGCCGGGCTTGCCGAAGTCGCCAAGGCCAATCGACTGATAGTCGACCTTGTGAAGCGCGGCGATGACGGCGTTCATGGCATCGTAGACCGCCCACCGCTGTCCTTTCTCGAGCTCGGGCAAGGTCGGATCCCAGAAGATCCGGCCCTCGACGTAGTCCATGATGTAGAAGGCGGTGCCGATGACGCTCTCGTCGAGACAGAGCGCATAGCTGCCGGCGACCGGCACGCCGGTGTCGCGGAGCGCGGTGATGACCCGGTATTCGCGGTCGACGGCATGGGCCGAGGGCAAGAGCTTGCCGGGCGGCTTCCGCCGCAGCACGTAGCGCCTCTCGCCGGCCGTCAGGCGAAAGGTCGGGTTCGATTGCCCGCCGCGGAACTGCTCGACGGTGAGCGGGCCCCGAAAGCCCGCGACGTGATCGGCCATCCAGCGTGCCAGCGGCTCGACCTCGAACCGGTGCTGCTCTCGCACCGGCATGGTGCCGGTGAAGTCCTGTGTCTCGCTCATGCCCCTCCCTTGCCGCGTCGCTGCCGGCCTCGCGCCATTGAAGAGCGCGGCGGCGCCCTTGGCAAAGCCATTTTGCGCGGCATTCCCGACGGCGGTAAGCTGGCGCCGCCCGTCCGGTGCGCCAATTTGCCATCGACAATGACGCGGCGCTGCGGAAGACTGGGGCAACCGAGCCGCGACAATGGCCGAACGAAAACGACGCTGGGGAGGATGCGATGCCTTTTGAAAAAGCGGCTTTGATCGGCCGCCGGACGCTCATCAAGGCGGGCGCCGCGGCCGGGGCGCTGCAGGTGGCATCGCCCTTCATCATCGCCGCCCGCGGCGAAACGCCGGTGCGCTTGGGCCTAGTCGACCCGTTGACCGGCGTCTACGCCGGGATCGCGCGAAACGAGGTGGTGGGCGCCCAGCTCGCCGTCGACGAGCTCAACAAGAAGGGCGGCATGCTCGGCCGTCCCGTCGAGCTGCTGGTCGAAGACTCCGCCAATGACGTGGGCACCGGCGTGCAGAAGACGCGCAAGCTCATCGACCGCGACCAAGTGAACGTCATCATCGGCGACGTCAATTCCGGCATCGCCCAGGCGATGGCCGGCGTCACCAGCGAAAAGAAGGTGCTGCACATCGTCTCGGGCGGTCACACCGATACCGTCGCCGGCACCGGCTGCTCCTGGAACGTCTTCCGCGTCTGCAACACGACGACGATGGACGCCAACGCCATCGCCGACGTGGTGATCGAGAAGCTCGGCAAGAAATGGTATTTTCTCACCCCAGACTACGCCTACGGCCATTCGGTGCAGGCGTCCTTCGTGAAGAAGCTCAAGGCGGTGGGCGGCACATTTCAGGGCGATCTCATTCCCCTCGGCACGGTCGACTACTCCGCCTATCTCATCAAGGCCAAGGCGTTTGAGCCGAATGTCCTCATCAATGTCATGGGGAGCGGCGACCAGGTGAACAGCCTGAAGCAATTCGTCCAATTCGGCCTCGACAAGCAGATGGCGGTGAGCGGCACGCTCTTCGAGCTCGAGAGCATCCGCGCCCTTCCCAACGAAGCGCGCGTCGGCTGGTGGGTCATGGAGTGGTGGTGGGATCAGCCGAACGTGCCAGGGGTCAAGGAGTTCAACGCGGCGATCAAGGCGCGCACGGGCCAATCGGCGACGGCGCGCAACTGGTTCGGCTATGCCTCGGTCTACACCGCGGCACTCATCGCCAACCAGGAAAAGTCGCTGGACGCGGTAAAGCTCGCCCGCGCGCTCAATGATTTCGTGCTGCCGCCGGAAGTGGCGCTGCAGCCGGGGAAGATCGCTTACCGCGCCGGCGATCACGAGCTCATGAGCACGGTCTTCGCCGGCGAGGCGCATGCGCCCACGGGCGACAATCCCGACAACTTGTTCACCGTCCGAAGCCTGGTGCCCGGCGACAAAGTGGCGGCGCCCGTCGAAGAGACCGGCTGCAAGATGCAGTGGCCGGCTTGACCGGCATGACTTACGTGAGTTCGCCCGACGCCACTGATCGACTCCTCTCCGCCCTTGGGGGCGGAGAGATTGGGTGAGGTGGGGGGACTCTCGGTGCTCGCCAGGAACACCGCGCTTGCCCAACCACTCACCTCCTCCAACTCCTCCGCCCTGAAGGGCGGAGGAGGACACGATCTCGACATCCGCGCGTCTCTCTAGACGATGTCTGGTCTCGTCATCCTCAACATCGCCAATGGCGTCGCCACCGGCGCGTTCTACGTGCTGATGGCGCTCGGCCTTTCGCTCATTCTCAATCTGAGCGGCGTCATCAATTTTGCCCATGGCGGCTTTCTCGCCTTGGGCGGTTATTTCGCTTACATGCTGATCCCCTCGGTGGGATTCTTCGGTGCGCTGCTGCTCGCCCCGATCTTGACCGCGATCGTCGGTCTCATCGTCGAGCAAGTGCTGGTACGCTGGCTTTATGGCCGCGACCCTCTCTACAGCCTCCTCCTCACCTTCGGCCTCGCCTTCATCTTTCAGGGCGGCACCCGCTTTCTCTGGGGCGCGCAGGGATTGCCGATGTCGATCCCGGCATTCCTGCAGCAGCCGCTCTCGAGCAGCCTCTTCTTTCTTACGTCATATCGCGTCTTCAATTTGGTCGTCGTCGCAGCGGTGGTCGTCCTCCTCTTTCTTCTCCTCCGTCGCACGCGATTCGGCATTCGCATCCGCGCCGGCACGCTCGATCTCGACACGGTGGCATCGCTCGGCGTCAATGTGCGGCTGCTCCGCTCCTTCAATTTCGCGCTCGGCATCTTTCTCGCGGGGTTGGGCGGCGTGCTCGCTGCGGGGCAGTTCCGCCTCGATCCCACGATGGGCGACGACTATCTCATGCCGAGCTTCATCGCCATCATCGTCGGCGGCGTGGGCTCCCTCGGCGGCACCGTGCTGGGCGGTCTTCTCATCGGCATCGCCACCGGCGTCACCACCGTCTTCTTTCCCGCGGCGAGCGAAGCGGTGATGTATGTGATGATGGCGGTGGTGCTGCTCATCCGCCCGCGTGGGCTCTTCGGCGAAGAAGGTCTGATGACATGAGCGCCGTGAGCCTGCCCACGGCGCGGCGCGTCAGCTACCGGCCGCTCGCGCTCGCCGCCATCTGGCTGGTCTTGCTGGTCGCTCCTTATTGGATGCCGTTCGTCGGCGGCTATACCGCACTCGGCACGCGCATCCTGGTGTTCGGGCTGGCGGCGATGTCGCTCAATTTCCTCCTGGGCTTCACCGGCGTGCTTTCTTTCGGCCATGCCGCCTATTTCGGCCTCGGCGCCTACGGAACGGGCTTGGCGCTCAAATTTTTGGCACCGAGCACGCCGCTCGCCCTCATTCTGGGCGTGCTCCTTGGCGCCATCGCTGGCGCGGTGCTGGGCGCGCTCATCGTGCGCCGGCGCGGCGTCTATTTCGCCATGGTCACCATCGCCTTCGGCCAGGTCTTCTACTTCATTGCCTTCCGCTGGCACGAGGTGACGGGCGGCGACGACGGGCTGCGCGGCTTCCAGCGCCAGCCGCTCCATCTCGGCCTCACCACCATCGACATTCTGAGCAACGCCACCGCCTTCTATTATTTCGTCCTGTTCTGCTTCGCGCTCGCCGTCGGGCTCATGGCCTTCTTGCTGCGCTCGCCCTTCGGGCGGACGCTGCTCGCCATCCGCGAGAACGAGCGGCGGGCGCGCTTTCTCGGCATTCCCATCGAGCTCCACATCTGGCTCGCCTTCGTCATCTCCTGTGCCTTCATCGCGCTCGCGGGCGGGCTCGACGCCCTCCTCAACAACTTCGCCAATCCGCGCGAGCTCCATTACAGCCAGTCGGGCGAGATCGTCATCATGGCGGTGCTGGGCGGGATGCGCTCGTTCTGGGGACCGCTCATCGGCGCCGCCGTCTTCATCTCGCTCGAGGACTACCTCTCGGCCTCGGCCGAGCGGTGGTCGGTGCAGATCTTCAATTGGCCGGGCCATACCCTGGATTGGATGTTCTGGATCGGCCTCCTCTTCGTGGTCGTCGTGCTGCTCTTTCCCCGCGGTCTTTTAGGGGTGCTGCAGCGAGGCAAGACATGAGCGTGCTCGAGGTGCGCGGCGTCACCAAGAGCTTCGGCAGCCTGGTCGCCGTGCGCGATGTCTCGATCGCGGTCGAACGCGGCGAGCTCCGCGCCGTGATCGGTCCCAACGGCGCCGGAAAGACGACCTTCTTCAATCTCATCAGCGGCTTCTTTCCGCCGAGCGTGGGCAGCATCGTCTTCGACGGTCGCGACATCACGCGCTTGGCGCCGCATCGCCGCGTCGCCCTCGGCATGGCGCGGACGTTCCAGATCACCGAAATTTTTCCCGAGCTCACCGTGGCCGAGAACGTGCGCATCAGCACCGAAGTCGCTGCGGGCTATCGCCTCCGGCCCTGGCTCGGCCGGGCCGCGGCGGCGCGCGTGCAGGGCCGCGTCGAATCGCTCTTGTCCTTGGCAGGGCTTGGCGGCAAGGGGGATCGCCTCGTCGGCGAGCTCGCCCATGGCGATCAACGCGCCGCAGAAATCGCCATGGCGCTCGCGCTCGAGCCGCGCCTCCTGCTCCTCGACGAGCCGACCGCGGGAATGGGCGAGCAAGAGACCTACGAGATCGCCCAGCTCATCCGCCGCCTCCATCGCGATACCAAGCTCACCATTGTCCTCATCGAGCACGATATGCGCGTCGTCTTCCATCTCGCCGACCGCATCACCGTGCTCGATCAGGGCCGCCTTCTCGCCGAGGGCGCTCCCGATGCCATCGCCGCGAATGAGGCGGTGCAAGCCGCCTATCTGGGGAAGGCGGCATGAGTCGCGATGCCGTCCACGCGCTCGAAGCGCGGAACCTGCAGACGTTCTACGGCAAGAGCCACATCCTGCACGGCGTCAGCCTTGCCGTGCCGGCGGGACAGGTCACCGCGCTCCTCGGCCGCAACGGCGCCGGCAAGACGACGACCTTGCGGAGCCTCTTGGGGCTGACGCCCGCCCGCGAGGGCCGCATCACCATCCTTGGCGAGGACACGACCCGCTGGCCGAGCTTCCGCA
The DNA here is from genome assembly GCA_035945115.1 of Allostellaceae bacterium. Taxonomy (GTDB): domain Bacteria; phylum Pseudomonadota; class Alphaproteobacteria; order ATCC43930; family CGMCC-115725; genus DAHUYF01. The sequence goes on along the minus strand of DASZAN010000007.1, from coordinate 1,686 downwards.
TCGCCGCCTTGGGCGTGGGCTACGTGCCGGAGGGCCGCCGCATCTTTCCCAATCTCAGCGTCGACGAGAATCTAAGGGTGCCGATCGAGCGCGCCGGGCCCTGGTCGCGCGAGCGCGTCTATGCGCTCTTTCCACGGCTTGCCGAGCGGCGACAGAATCGCGGACGCCAGCTTTCCGGCGGCGAGCAGGAAATGCTCGCGATCGGTCGCGCGCTCCTCATCAATCCGCGGTTGCTCATCCTCGATGAACCCTCGCAAGGCCTGGCGCCGCTGGTGGTGCGGGAGGTTTTTCGCGTCATCGCCCAGATGCGCGATGAGGGCATCTCGGTGCTCCTCGTCGAGCAGAATGTGCGCATGAGCCTCGAGATCGCCGACCATGCTTATGTCTTGGACAATGGCGAGGTGGTCTATTCCGGTCGCGCCGCCGCGCTTGCCGCGGACGAAGAGCGCGTCCAAGCGCTCGCCGGCGTGCGCGCCGAAGCCTGGCAGAGCGAGCCACGCCCGGCCCTCTGAACAAGCCTCGATTCGCCGGGGAATAGTGACGCCAGCGCACCCGCAGAAGGCTCTCGGCTGGTGCGACATTTGGTCATCCGCGCGCAAAACCAAGCTTTTCCGCGGCACTCGCGGAGCCCTCGACGCAAAAGTCTTATCTTCGCCATGTTTTTCGGTGATCCTCGAACGTTGTTGCGTCGGGGATGGGCTCCCCCACCGCTCTTTGAGGAGCAAGCCGCCAGCGGATGCAGTCAGGCTGGAGACTTACTAGATCGGCTTTAATTTGGGGTAGTGCGCCCTGCTTCTGGCCGGCCCCCGATTTGCATAGCGATTCCGTAAGCACCACTTGCCGGCCCTTGCGATTGGCCTCGCTTAGGCACAAATGTGGAACTTCGGATGTGGAACCTCGGAAAAGAACTTGGCGTATGTGAGAGGGATCAACCTTGAAAGGTAATCGTAGAACTTACCCCTGAAAAACCGCGTTTACGTTAATACAAATTAAATATATTAGTTTGTAAAATTCTGTATCAGTCCCGCAAAAGAGCTTGGAGTGACGCGGTCCGGAGGGTGAGGTGACAATGATTTCTCAGGATAATCTGTTCGGTCTCTTTTCGAAGCTGTACGACAGCCAGAAAGAGACTGAGATGTCCCTGGAAGATTACCTCAAGTCCTGCGCGCGCGATCCGCTGGGATACGCGAGCGCCGCCGAGCGGATGCTGGGAGCGATCGGCGAGCCGGAGATCGTCGATACGAGCCCCGATCCGCGCCTCGGCCGGATCTTCATGAACCGCACCATCCGCGTCTATCCCTCCTTTGCCGATTTTTACGGCATGGAAGAGACGATCGAGCGCATCGTCGGGTATTTCCGCCATGCGGCGCAGGGACTCGAGGAGCGGAAGCAGGTGCTCTACCTGCTCGGTCCCGTCGGCGGCGGCAAATCATCCCTTGCCGAGCGGTTGAAGCTCCTCATGGAGAAGATGCCGATCTACGTGCTGAAGGCGGGCAAGGAAATAAGCCCGGTCTTCGAAAGCCCGCTCGGCCTCTTCGACCCCATTCGCATGGGCGACAGCCTCGAGCGGCACTACCGCATCCCGAAACGGCGCCTGACCGGTCTCGCCTCCCCTTGGGCGATGAAGCGGCTCGATGAGTTCGGCGGTGACATATCGAAATTCACCGTCGTGGGGATGCACCCCAC
>DASZAN010000006.1:0-13950 GCA_035945115.1 Allostellaceae bacterium | reverse complement strand
AGGAACCAGGTGCTGCACGCCTCCGGCACCATGCCGCGCCGCGTGAAGACGAAGCCGAAGCGCGCGCCCTCGGCGGCGAGGCGAATGTCCATCGGCAGCTGCATGGTCGCGCCGATGCCGACGGCGGCACCGTTGACCGCGGCGATCACCGGCTTCCGGCACGCGAAAAGGCGCAGCCCCACCGTGCCACCGCCATCGCGCCGCGGCCCTTCCGAGGCGATGCCGCGCGCGCGGTGGTCGAAGGTCTTGCCGCCTGCCGAGAGGTCGGCGCCGGCGCAGAAGGCGCGGCCGGCGCCGGTGACGATCACCGCCCGCACGCCGTCGTCGGCGTCGATCGCATCGAAAGCAGCGATGAGCTCACGCCGCATCGTCTCGGTGAAGGCATTGAGCTTCTCCGGCCGATTCAAGGTGACGGTCGCGATGCCTTGATCGACGGCGTAGAGAATCTCTTGAAACATGGCCACCTCCCCGAGTCTCGCCGCGAGGATAAGCCGGGTGATGGGAACGCGCTACTCCGCGGGTTTCGGCTCGAGCGGGGAAGGAGCGTCGGATCGCGCGCGCGGCGAGAACAGCTCGATGAGCACGGGAAGCACGATGAGGATGAGCACCGGCGCCAGCACGATGCCGCCGACGACCACCAGCGCCAGCGGCTTTTGCACCTGCGAGCCGATACCGGTCGAGATCGCTGCCGGAAGGAGGCCGACGCACGCAACCGTGCACGTCATGATCACCGGCCGCATCTGAATCTCGCAAGCACGACAGATCGCGCTTGCCCGGTCCAAGCCCGAATCGATGAGCCCGTTGTAGGAGGCAAGGACGATGATCCCGTCCATTGCCGCAATGCCGAAGAGAGCGACGAAGCCGATTGCCGCCGAAACGCTGAACGGCGTGTCCGTGAGATAAAGCGCAAAGATCCCGCCGATGAGCGCCATCGGTATGACGCTCGCCGCAAGGAGCGTATCGCGCAGCGAGCCGAAGTTGACGTAGAGCAGGATGCCGATGAGCGCGATGCTGAGCGGCACGACGATGGTGAGCCGCTGCACCGCCTCTTGCAAGTTGCCGAACTCGCCGACCCATTCGAGGCGATAGCCGCCGGGAAGCGCCACGTGCTCCGCGACCTTCTCCTGTGCCTCCAGCACGGCGCTGCCGAGGTCACGGCCGCGCACGCCGAACTTGATAGGGATGTAGCGCTGCTGCTGCTCGCGGTAGATGAAGGCGGCGCCCGAGACCAACTCGACCTTGGCGACGTCGTTCAAGGGAATTTGCACAACGCCGTTGCCGCCGGGATTTTGCGCGCCGATGGTGATGCGGCGGATCGCCTCGAGGCTCTGGCGATATTCCGGCGCGAGACGCACGATCATCGGGAAATGGCGGTCGCTCCCCTCTTCGAACACATCGCCCGCCGCCTGTCCCCCGATCGCCGCCTGGACGGTCGTGTTGATGTCGCCCGGCGCGAGCCCGTAGCGCGCCGCCCGCGCCCGGTCGATCTCGATTTTGACCGTCGGCTGGCCCAGCGAATTCAACACTGCGAGATCGGTCACGCCGGGAATGGACGCCAACACGTCCTTGACCTTGTTCGCCGTGCGCTCGAGCGTTTCGAGATCGTTGCCGAAGAGCTTCACCGAGTTCTCGCCCTTCACGCCCGATGCCGCCTCTTCGACATTGTCTTCGATGTATTGCGAGAAATTGAACTCGATGCCGGGGAATTGATCGTTGAGCGCGTTCGTCGCCTGCGCCGTCAACCCTTCCTTGTCGACGCCCTCGGGCCAAGTATCGAACGGCTTCAGCGGGACGAAGAATTCGGCATTGAAGAAGCCCGTCGCGTCGGTGCCGTCGTCGGGACGGCCGTGCTGCGACACGACGGTCGCGACCTCCGGAAAGCTCTTGATGACGCGCCGCATGCGATTGACGGTTTCGTCACTTTCCTCGAGCGAGATCGACGGCGGCATCGTCGCGCGAATCCAGAGATTCCCCTCCTCGAGCTTCGGCAGGAACTCGAGGCCGAGCGAGTGCATCGCCCCGCCGGCGAGCGCGAGGAGAAGGAGGGCCGCGCCGACCGTCAGAATGCGGTTGTCGAGGGCGAACTCGAGCGCCGGCCGGTAGAAACGATGGAGCACCCGCGCGAGCAGAGTGTCGGTGTCGCTGAGACGTTCCGGCAGCAGCAACGCACTGAGGGCCGGCGAAACGGTGAAGGTGGCAATGAGCCCGCCGGCGATCGCATACGCGTAAGTCTTGGCCATCGGCCCGAAGATGTGACCTTCGATACCGGAGAGCGTGAAGAGCGGAATGAAGCCGGCGATGATGATCGCCGCGGAAAAGAAGATCGAGCGGTTGACTTCAGTGGCGGAGTTGCCGATCACCGCGTAGCGGCCGCGCAAGCCGAGGATCGGCCGCGCGCGATGCATCACCGCCGAGCGGGCGAAGCGCTCTTCCGGCTTCTGCGCGAGATGCCGGAAAATGTTCTCGACCATGATCACCGTCGCATCGACGACGAGCCCGAAATCGATGGCGCCGACGGAGAGCAAGTTCGCGGACTCGCCGCGCAGGATCATGATGGTGATGGCAAAGGAAAGCGCAAAGGGAATGGTCGCGGCGACGACGACGGCAGAGCGGAGGCTGCCGAGAAAGAGCCACTGCACGAAGAAGATGAGCACGATGCCCGCGATCATGTTGTGCAGGACGGTGCGTGTGGTGACGTTGATGAGATCGCTGCGATCGTAGATCTTCTCGATACGCACGCCGGGCGGCAGGATGTCGCCGCGATTGATCTTCGCGACCTCGGCTTGGACACGCTCGATCGTCGGCCGGCTTTGCTCGCCCCGCCGCATCAATACGATGCCTTCGACGATGTCGTTCTCGTCATCCTGACCGGCGATGCCGAGACGCGGTTGATGACCGATTGTGACAGTGGCGATGTCGCTCAGCAGCACCGGTGCGCCATTGTTGACGGCGAGCATCGTGTGGCGGATGTCGTTGATGGAATGGATGAGCCCAACGCCGCGAACCACCGCCGCCTGTGGACCGAAATTGACGGTCTGACCGCCCACATTGATGTTGGAGTTGTTGAGGACCTGGAGCACCTGCTGCAGCGTCAAGCCGTAGTCCACGAGGCGGTTCTGGTCGACGGTGATGCTGTATGTCTTAGTCTTGCCGCCCCAGCCGGTGACGTCGATGACGCCCGGCACCGCCTTGAAGCGGCGCTCCAGAATCCAATCCTGGATCGTCTTCAGGTCCATGACGGAGTAACCGGGCGGACCCACGACGCGATAACGGTAGACCTCGCCGATCGGGCTTTCCGGCGAGATTTGCGGCTGCGCCCCGTTGGGAAGCGGCGACAGTTGCGACAGCCGGTTGATGACCCATTGCTCCGCCTGCTCGTAGGTGAAGTCGTAGGTGAACTGCACCTTCACGTCGGAGAGGCCGAAGAGCGAGATCGTTCGCACCGCGGTCACATGCGGGATCCCCGCCATCTGGATCTCGATGGGTATGGTGATGTAACGCTCGATTTCTTCTGCCGATTGTCCGGTACTTTGCGTCACGATGTCGACGAGCGGCGGCACAGGATCGGGATAGGCTTCGATGTTGAGGCGGAGAAAGGCGGCGGTGCCCGCCGCCAGCATGAAAGCGAGAAGCACGACCATGAGCACGCGCTGCCGAAGCGCGAAGGAGACGATCGTGTTCATCGCTAATCGCCCCTGGCGGCGCGATCGATGAAGAGCGTGCCGCTGGTCACGATCGATTCACCGGCGCCCAGGCCTTCCAGCACCTCGACCATGCCCTCGCCGCTCACTCGGCCAGCGCGGATCTGCCGAAGCGCCAGCGACTTGTCGGCATTGGCGACCCAGACGCGGGCGGTATCGCCTTCGTAGACGATGGCGCTCTCGGGCACACCTGGCGCGACCGCCTCGTCGCCGGTAGTGATGCTGAAGCTCGCGAACATCTCCGGCTTGAGCGCGCCCTCGGGATTCTCGACCTGCGCGCGGACCGGCAGGCGATGCGTGGTGGGATCGACCGCGGCGGCCACATAGGTGAGCGTCGCGCGGAAGACGCGGCCGGGATAGGCGAGCACCCTCACTTCGACCGGCGCGCCCACCCGCATCAATGGCGCATCGATCTCACGTACATTGGCGAGCAGCCATACCGTCGAGAGATCGCCGATCGAGAACAGCAGATTGGGTGCGCCGGAGGCGCCGCTCGTGATGTACTGTCCGAGCCCCACCTGCCGCTGCGTCACAGTGCCGGCGATGGGCGCAGTCACCGTCGCTTCCGGACTCCACTCCCGCGCTCGCTCGACCGTGTCTATTTCGGCGTCGCTCTTGCCGAGAATATGCAGGCGATTGCGCACCGCGGCGAGCGTGATCTCAGCGCTCCGCAGATTGTTCTTGGCGCTCTCGAGATCAGCCTGCGCTTGCTGCCAGTCCTTGAGGGCGCCGGCCTTCGCCTCAAAGAGCTGATGCTGGCGCTCTTCGTTGATGGTGGCGAGCTTCAGCTGCGAGCGCGCGGTGTTGAGCGCAGCGTTGGCCGCGATGAGGTCGTTTTGTCCTTGCACGAATTCGGCGGCGGCAACGGTGAGCAGCGGATCGCCTTTCTCGACGTGATCGCCAGCTCTTACGAAGAGCTTCGTTACCCGGCCCGAATACGGTGAGAAGACCGGCGTGGTCGCATCGTCGTTGTTGGCGATCTTGCCCTCGGTCACGCGCTCGGCGCGAAAGGGCATCGCGCGCACCGGGATGATCTTGAGTCTCGCCCATTGCGCCTCCGTCGGACGGAAGCTGCCGGGCGATGGCGGCGCGGCCGTGGTGCCTGCCTCGCGCTCCGCGAACAGGCCGCGCAACAGTGGCGCGGCGGCAAGCGCCAGCACCACAGCCGCGGCGGCGACCGCAAGCAGCAGGAGCTGCGCCCGGCGTGACAAGCCGCGGGCAACGCGATCGGGCGAGGATGGCAGCCGGTCATGCACGCGCGGTCGGTCCTCTCGGGATTTTCCGGCAAGCATGGGCCGGCTCCGGCACTGCAGGGCGCAGGCAGGCCCCCTGCTATAGCGCAGCGAGCTTACGTGCAGCTGACAAGAGGCGCAGGCGGCGCACCATTCTAGTGGTACCAATCTGACATTTGGAATCCTATCCGCACGAGTCCGATCAATGGGATAGGAGATGCGGGCCGGAGCCAAGTGTCAGATTCGATCCACTAGGCTTCAGCGTGTTACACTTTTGCGACGGCTCACTTCCGCGACGATGCCATGCGATTGCTTCTGGTCGAAGACAACAAGGAGCTTGCGAGCCTGGTGGGAAAGGGCCTGGACGCCGCCGGTTTCGCCTCGGACGTGGTCGCGACCGCGGCCGACGCCCGCGCCGTGCTCGCCACCACCCGCTATGCCGCTGTAGTCCTCGATCTCGGCCTCCCCGATGACGACGGGCTCGCCGTGCTGGGTGACCTGAGGGCCCGCGCCGACGCTACGCCCGTCCTGGTGCTGACCGCGCGGGGCGGCGTCCATGATCGCGTGCTGGGTTTGCGAGGCGGCGCCGACGACTATCTCGTCAAGCCCTTTGCCATGGAGGAGCTGGTGGCGCGGCTCCAGGCGCTGCTCCGGCGGCCCGGCCAGCTCCTCGGCCGCTCGCTCAAGCGCGGCAATGTCGTCTTCGACACCGAGGCGCGGCAGGTCTTCGTCAATGCGGCACCACAGCTCTTCTCGGCACGAGAGGTGGCGGTGCTGGAGATCCTCATGCGACGCGGCGGCCGCGTCGTCTCGAAGAAGCTGGTCGAGGACCAGCTCTTCGGCCTCGACATCGACATCGGCTCCAACGCCATCGAGGTTTACGTCCATCGCCTGCGCAAGCAGCTCGCCGACAGCGGCGCCAGCGTGCAGATTCACACGATCCGCGGCGTGGGATATCTCATCGCCGAGGACAAGTCGCCATGATCCGGTTCAGGACAATCATCTCGCGGATCATCTCGCTGCATGTGATCGCCATCACCGTGACCGCGATCGGCATGCCCCTGGCGCTTTATTGGCTCTTGAGCTCGGCGGCGACCGAGCTGCAGCATCGCGCCCTGCGCGAAAACGCCGACACGATCGCGCAATACCTGACCGCGGAGAATGGCAGCTTGCGCCTCGATCTGCCGCCGGGCCTGCGCGAGCTCTATTCAGAAAGCTACGGCCGCTACGGCTTTACCGTGCTCGACCGGACGGGACGCGTGCTCTTCTCCTCGCTCGCCACCGGCACGGCGATCTTCCCCGGCGACCGCCCGAGTGCGCCGGAGCGCTTTCTCGAGAGCCGGCGCGGCGATGCCGTCATCTACGGCGCCAGCATCGAGAAATCCATCGGCGGCGCGGAAGTCTGGATCCAGGTCGCGCAAGACCTCGCCCATCGCGACGTGCTCATCGACGACATCGTCGCCGATTTCTTCCCGCGCGTCGGTTGGATCACCGTGCCGATCCTCCTCCTGCTGCTGGCGATCGACATCCTCATCTTCCGTCGGGCGCTCCGCCCGGTGCGGCAGGCCTCGGACATCGCGGAGACGATCGGGCCGGCGCGCACGAATGTGCGCCTTCCGACCGATGGCATGCCCCGCGAGATCCTGCCGCTCGTCAACGCCGTGAATCAGGCGCTGGCGCGGCTCGAACGCGGCTTTCGCACGCAGCGCGAATTCACCGCCGATGCCGCGCACGAGCTGCGCACGCCCCTTGCCATTCTGAGTGCGCGCATCGACACGCTCCCAGATGCCGCCGTCCGCGAGGCGCTCCGGCGCGATGTCGCCGGAATGAGCCGCATGGTGAGCCAGCTTCTCGAGATCGCCGAGCTCGAGGACTTCGTCGTCGACCCGGGCGAGACCACCGATCTGCAGAACGTTGCCGCCGACGTGGCGGCGTTCATCGCGCCGCTCGCCGTCGCTCAAGGCAAGGCGATCGCGCTTGCCGGCGCGGAGGGACCCGTCTGGATCGCCGGCAATCCCGAAACCGTCTTCCGTGCCATACGAAATCTCGCCGAAAACGCGCTGAACCACACGCCGGCCGGCACCGCGGTGGAGATCGAGGTGAGTGCAGACGGCATCGTACGGGTGCTCGATGCCGGCCCCGGCGTCCCCGTCGACGAACGCGAGCGCATCTTTCGACGCTTCTGGCGTCGCGACCGCCGCCGCCCCGGCAGCGCCGGCCTCGGCCTCTCGATCGTCCAGCGCATCCTCGAAGCGCACGCCGGCACCATCGCGGTCGAGAGCCGCGTCAGCGGCGGGGCCGTGTTTTCGCTCAGCTTTCGTCGGGCAGCGTAGTCGCCCGTGAAGAATGCGAATCCTATTGGACAGTGTGGGCAAGCTGATCGTATGACGCTACCGAACGACCATCGCGGCGCGGATTCAATCACCCGCGCGCAAACGATGCCGAGCTGTCAGCGGCGCTGCGGCCGGGTTGTTGCGCCGACGCGGATACGACCTCGCCCACGCCTGCAGGGCGTTGGCGCTCCTCTCCCAGATGCTGCGCCGGTCTGACGCGGTAAAAATGGCCCTCTATCGCCGCGAGCTTTGCCGCGCACTCAAGCTACCAGTTCGCGCTGCGGTCGAACGCGCGCCGCCCGACCCGCGGTTCGCCTGTGGATTGTGACTGAAGGTAGGCCGGGCGCTACGCGCCAAAGATTGGTCTTGCGCCGGAGATAGCGACCTTCGCGAAAATTCCACGAGCCACAAAAAGCCACGGCTCGCCACCAGTCGGTTGCGGTCGCGCGAGACGAGCCGCCGGTGGTGTGGGGTTTAGCGACCGGACCCCGTGCTCTCTCCAGAGCCGGGTTCCGGGCGAATGAATAAAGATTAAACGTCGCTAGGGTTTGGCATTCGCGTCCGGTGTCGCCTCAGTAAGCTTGGCGGCGAAGTCGCGCAGCTCTGACGGGTTGAGGTCGGAGACCACCCAGTAGCTGAAATCGGCCTTGTCGAAGTGGATGACGTTATAGCCCTGCTGGGTAAAGGTACCGGCCGAGTCCCGTTTGCCGGCGGCGGTCGGCCACACCATCACGTTGATGAGATGCTGCTGGTGCCGATAGACGAGGGCGGCAACGGCGTGCTTCTCGAGGTAATCGAGCCGCCCCCCCACCAGCGGGAAACCGGCGGCGGCGAGATCGACGACGGGCGGCGAGATGTCGAGCCGGCCGTTGAACCAGGGCTTCACCGTGTGCTGGTCGCTCGAAACGACGTCGGTGAGGTGGTTTGCCATCAGCGAGCGGATGTGGCTCGCGACGACCGCTTGCGCCACGTCCTCCTCGCCTCCGCCGCCCTGGAGATAGCTCGTTCCGACGATGGCCAGCATGACCGAGGCAGCGATCGCAACCGGGTTCCAGCCGACGCCGAGCAGCCGGAGCTCGCCAAAGCGCCGGCGCGGCCCCCGGCGGGCAACTTCGCGGGAAATCCCTTCCCGGAGCGAGGCGGGCGCCCTGAAACGCCGCGCCTCCCGCTTCACCAGCGTGCTCAGCGCCTGCTCGGCGGCATAGGCGGGCCCGCAGACCGGGCACTGCGCCAAATGGTCCTTAAGCCGCGGCGCGTCCGTCGGGTCGAGCTCGCCATCGAGGCTGAGCGACCGCAATTCCTGGGCTTCCGCGCAATCCATCATGTCAGCTCCTGCGGCTTCGATCCCGGGGGCATGCGCCGCCCGGTGCCGAGTATAACCGCACTCTCCATGGCGATCACGCCACGCCCTTCCCGGCGGCAGCCCGCCTCTCCGCGATGATAGACCCCCTCCATCGCTCGATTATTCCGGGCCTTTTTCAGAGAAAATTCAAACAACCGATCGGCCCGGCGGCATCTAAAGGCGGAGTAGCCGGGAGGGACGCCGCCGTCCCAGCGACTAAGGATTTGGAAACGACTGTGGTTCTGCTGCCACAGCTAGCCGCAAAGTTCGCAACAGACGGGAAATATCGGCCGGAAATCGCCGACCCCATGTTAGGGTGCCTTCAATTTGCTGGTCTGAGGCAGAGGGAGCATTTATCATGCCGCGATGACGACAGGGGGGTTTTGAACATGAAGAGACGTCTCGGTTACACCGCATTGACGGGCGCGCTGGCGGCCTTGCCGTTCCTGCTCGGCGCCCCTGACCTGGCCCACGCGCAGCAGGCGCCGGGCTCGGGCAGCTTCCCGAATTCGTTTTTGATCCCAGGCACCAACACATCGCTCCGCGTCGGCGGCTTCGTGAAGTTGGACGCTTGGTACGATTTCAGCACGCACGGCGACACCGGTCAAAACGGCGGCACGACCGGCATGAGCGTCGGCGGCATTCCGCTGGACGACAACAAGCCCGGCGACAACGCCACTAATCTGCAGGGACACAGCTTCCACGGCCGGATGGCGTGGAGCGCCGCGGAATCGCGCTTCAACTTCGAAAGCCGCACCCCGACGGCTTGGGGTGAGGTCAAGACCTTCCTTGAACTCGATCTGGAACAGCCGAGCGGCCTCGTCAACACCGGCGGCGTTCGCGGCAACAGCGACAGCATTGCGCCGCGTCTCCGCCAGGCTTACGGCACCTTCGGGCCGTGGCTCTTCGGCCAGACCTTCCCGCTCTTCAGCGACGGCATCGCCTCGCCGGAGACCCTGGACTTCGCCGGCGACAGCGCGCTGGCCGGTCCGTTGCGTATTCCGGAAATCCGCTACACCTTCGACGCGGGCAACGGCATCACCTTGGCCGCCGCCCTCGACGATGAGTCGATCGTATTCGACAATGGCGTAAGCGGTGGCCAAAGCACGAGCTTCTCGCCGTGCGGCGGCACTGCCGTTGGCACTTGCGTGATTACGAATGCCAATTCGTCGTCCAACATCGCGGCCGGCTACAAATTGCCCGCCGCCGTCCTGAATGGCACGCTGAGCCAGGCGTGGGGCCACGTCTCGCTGCGCGGCCTCCTCCGCGACCTCTACTACCATGGTCCCAGCAACGTGCAAGCCGGTGCAGATTCCAAGATTGAGCGCTTCGGTTGGGGCGCCGGCTTCTCCGGCGACTTCCACCTGCCGACCGGCCTCAGAGATGCCATCCTCTGGCAGGCCAACGGCGGCCGCGGCATCGGCCGGTTCATCAACAACGAAGGTACGAATCAGGGCGACTTCGTCGTCGATGCGGGCGGCACGCCCCACTTGATCGATGCATGGAACGCGACCCTCGGCGTCATCCACTACTGGACCGATCAGCTTCGCAGCAACGCCGACGGCGAAATCAGCTACTTTGTCATTCCGCACGGCGGCGGCATCTGGGCCACCGAGGCGGCCGGGTCGGCATTCGGCAGCTTTAACCGGGCCATCTATGGCGCCCATGCCAACTTGATCTGGAGCCCGATCCCGGCGATGGACCTCGGTGCCGAATACATTTTCCTCGAGCGCATCGTCGAAGACGGCCGCCATGGCATCGGTCACCGCTTGCAGTTCTCGAGCAAGTTCCGGTTCTAAGCCGGCACTCGCGTAGACTTCCTTCAGAACCCCGCCGCAGCAATGCGGCGGGGTTTTTCTTTGCCGGGCGTGCGAGGCTGCTATTTAACGGCGCGCGGCCAGGCCGAGCGATTGGGCTACCACGAGGCAGCGGAAATTCTGCATCTTTTCAGTTTCGCCCGCCCTGCCCGTCGTAGCAGCCGGGAATCGAGGTCGTCCGCCACTCCGAACAGTCCCGCAGATTGGGGCCGTCATAACAGGCCGCGAGAGTGCTCAAGAGAAATCCGATTACGATGAGCTTGGTGCGCACGCTCGCTCCTGTGGTTATGCGAGGACAGCGGATACACCACTTTAAACACGTTTTCGGCACCCCGCTCCTTACATCGAGGAAAGGTTCGCGCCCAAGGGGGCGCTCATTTCCGCTTCATTCACGCATTCGTGAGCGAGCCCGAATGGGTGGAATATTCCCCGTTGGCGCCGGGTCTTCATTCGACGCCCGCGCGGGCGTGCCTTTGTACGAAGGGAGAACCGATATGAGTGAGGGTTTCGGCAAGATCGACCGCCGGCAATTCGCGAAGCTCGCCGGAATCGGCGGCGCTGTCTTTGCCTCGGGACTGTTCGCGGGCAGCAAAGCCTTTGCCGCCGGCAATGATTTCATGTTCGTCCAGCTTTCCGACACGCATTGGGGCTTCACCGGCGACAAGGTGAATCCGGAGGCGAAAAACACGCTGAAAAAAGCGGTGGCGGCGGTCAACAGCCTGCCGATGCAGCCGGATTTCATCGTCTTCACCGGCGATCTCACCCACACCACCGATGATGCGCAGGAACGCCGCAAGCGCATGGGCGAGTTCAAAGACATCGTCAAGGAGCTCAAGGTCAAGACCTTGCGCTTCATGCCCGGCGAGCATGACGCCTCGCTCGACAACGGCGCCGCCTTCAAGGAGCTCTTTGGCGACACTCACTACACCTTCGACCACAAGGGCGTTCACTTCATCGTGCTCGACAACGTCTCCGATCCCGCAGCAAAGATCGGCGACGAGCAGCTCGCCTGGCTCAAGAAGGACCTCGCCAAGCTCGACAAGGCGCAGCCGATCGTCGTCTTCACGCACCGTCCGCTCTTCGACCTCTACCCGGATTGGGACTGGGCGACCCGCGACGGCGCACAGGTGGTCGAGACGCTCACGCCCTATCAGCATGTGACCGTGTTCTATGGCCACATCCATCAAGAGCACCATCAGATGACCGGCCACATTGCCCATCATGCGGCGGAATCGCTGGTCTTCCCCCTGCCGGCGCCGGGCTCGCAGCCGAAGCGGATGCCGATTCCGTGGGATGCCGCGGCGCCGTTCAAAGGGATGGGCTGGCGTTCGGTCGCGGCCGACGTCAAGAAGCCCGACTTCAAGCTCGCCCAGCACCCGGTCGACAAAGTCTGACAATCATCCAATGTCGCGTTTCTCTTTCCTCGCGACGGCCGTTCTGGCCGTCCTCGTCGGCCTCGGTGCGGGGGCGATGATCGCCGCCGCATCCGAGGGCGATGGCGAACAGCATGTGTCGCTGCAGGCGATGAAGTTCGACTATCTGCCCGACCAGGTCACGGTGAAGAAAGGCAAGCCCGTGGCGCTCGAGCTCACTACGCTCGACCGCTTGCACGGCTTTGATGCGCCAAGCCTCGGGCTTCATACGCAGATCGAGCCGGGGCCGCCGACGGTTTTGCACTTCACGCCGGAAAAGGTCGGCAGCTTCGGCATTCACTGCGACGTCTTCTGCGGCGACGGCCACGAAGGGATGGCAGGCCACATCATCGTCACCGATTAGATGAGCTCACCTCTTGTGCCGGAGCGCTCGGTCACCATGACCGGGCGCTCCTCTTTTTTTGGGATGCGCGTGGTGCTTCGCCGGTGTCTACGACGGAGTCGCTACCTGCCGCTCAATGAGCTGCTGCTGTTGTCGAGACCGCTCTCACCTGGAATTTTGAATCGATCGCAGGCCGGACCAAATGAAAGTGGCGAGGAAATTCTTGTCGCCGGCCTGTCGCTGCGACGAAACGGCTCCGCGGGCTCGCGTGAATCCGAGCGGTTGAACGAAAAGTCGCTACCAGATCATCTCCGGCGGCGGCGGATAGTATCCGCGACCCTAGAGACCAGCAGAGGCGCCCTGCTTCCTCTAATGGTGACCACCACCGCCGTGACCGCCTCCACCGTGGCCGAAACCGCCGCCATGTCCGAAGCCACCATGCGCGAAGCCATGGCCGAAACCACCATGTCCCCAGCCGCCCCAACCGCCCCAGCCATGGTGCCAGCCGCCCCAGCCACCCCAGCCGTAACCGAACGGCGCGTAGTCATAGTAATAAGGCGCATAGGCGTAGCCGGGCGCATAGGGCACACACCCATAACCTGGCGCAAAATAGAATCCCGGCGGGCATCCATAATAATATTGAGCGGCACTCGGATGCGCCGTGAGCGCCGCCGCCACGAGGGTGCCTGAGAAGACGAGCCCGCGTGTGACTGGATGAGCGAGGCGCATGAGGGCCTCCTGCAAAATTCGCGCGCACATCACGAATATCCACCCTAGTTCGCCTGACATTACGGACGGCATGCAGGAGGATTACATCGAGTTCAGCTCCGCAAAGCCGCGTGCGTGCTCGCGCCGATCGAATCTGTCAAAATTCTAATTGTATTGGCGGGAGCTGGAATGACATCCGGAGAATACTGAATGCGCCGAATTGTGACTGTGCAGCGCTCTTTCGTGAAGGCAATGACCTATCGCATTCTGATCATGGCGATGGATTTCACGACGATCTATTTGTTTACGGGAGCGGTGCGTATTGCGCTTGGATTCATGGTCGCGAGCAACATCTACACGACCGTTGCCTACGTACTCCACGAGCGTCTTTGGGCACGGATCCCATGGGGACTCGGTTCAGCTTGAGGGCGCCCTCGCACGTTCGTCGCATGTCGGACGATGTAGCCCGCCGACGTCGATGGCGCGACGGTCGCTCCCGGCGGGCTACTTCCGTCGCATTAGAGGGAGTTGCTGACGGTGTTGAAGGTGGAGCTGAGGTTGGTGCCGACGGCCGTCACTGCACCGATAATCACCACAGCGATAAGCGCCGCGATGAGGCCGTATTCGATGGCCGTTGCGCCATCGTCATTGCGAAGCATCCGAGAAAAGACCGCGACCATGACACAACTCCTCGAGAGGGCAAGAGAGGACTAGCCATATCTCACCCCGTCGACCTCACGCCAATGTGATCGGATAAAAATTCTCACAATTGTGATCCGACGCGCTTCGCCCAGAAATGATCTAAGCGACTGGAAACGCTGGATTTATCGGCCTCTCACCGCCGCCGACGCGCCGATCATGACAAGAGTTTAACATTCATTTGTCGGCAAACTCGTGTAACCAACTCGGTGGAGAAGCGCATGCCTAGAGTCTGATCCATTCAGGTTGAAGCGTAGCCTGCGTTTCGGAAGTAGTTGGCGCACTCTTGCGGCGAGACGCTGCTGAGGAGGGTTCCGATCTGGCGCCAGGTGTCCTCGACGGTTCGCTTGGCGGCTTTGCGGA
>DASZAN010000005.1:0-3687 GCA_035945115.1 Allostellaceae bacterium | reverse complement strand
CCGGGAGCTCGACAGCCTCTCGCGCGCCTTCGGCGCGTGGCTGCAGCAGCAGGGGTTCCGCAAGGGCGACCGCATCGCCATCATGCTGCCGAACACCCCGCAGTATCCGATCGCGCTCTTCGGGGCATTGCGCGCCGGGCTCATCGTCGTCAACACCAACCCGCTCTACACCGCACCGGAGCTCGAGCATCAGCTCACCGACGCCGGGGCCACGGCCATCGTGGTGCTCGAGAACTTCGCTCACGTGGTGGAGAAGGCGCTGCCGCACACCAGGCTCACGACCGTGCTGGTCACCGCGGTAGGCGATTACCTGCCGTTCCCCAAGTCCGCGATCGTCAACTTCGTCGTGCGGAGCGTGAAGAAGCAGGTGCAGCCCTGGCGCATCGCGAGCGCGACCTCGTTCAGGGCGGCGGTGAAGGCAGGCATGACGCTGCCGCTCGCCCCGGTGGACTTGGGTCCCGACGACCTCGCGTTCCTTCAGTACACCGGCGGCACCACAGGCGTCTCCAAGGGCGCGATGCTCTCGCACGGCAACGTGAGCATCAACGTGCTGCAGGCGGAGGCCTGGATCGGCGAGAGTCTGCCGGATCGGGGGACGCTCCTCACCGCCATTCCGCTTTATCACATCTTCGCCCTCTCCTGTAACTGCATGGTGTTCGCGCGCCTCGGATGGCGGAACCTCCTCATCATCAACCCGCGCGACCTCAAGTCCCTCATCGCCGATATGCAGCGCTATCCCTGCAACTTCATCTCGGGCGTCAACACGCTCTTCAACGCGATGCTCCACGCCCCCGGCTTCGACAAGATCGATTTCAGCGGCCTCAAGATCTCCCTGGGCGGCGGCATGGCGGTGCAGGCCGCGGTCGCGGCGAAGTGGAAGGAAGCCACCGGCAACGTGCTCTCGCAGGCCTGGGGCCTGACCGAAACCTCGCCCGCCGCCTGCATCAATCCGCCGAGCGAGGGATTCAACGGCTCGATCGGTGTTCCGATCCCCTCCACCGAGATCGCCATCAAGGATGACGCCGGCAACGATCTTCCTCTCGGCAAGATCGGCGAGATCTGCGTGCGCGGCCCGCAGGTGATGAAGGGCTACTGGAACCGCCCCGACGAGACCGCCAAGGTGATGCTGCCGGACGGATACCTGCGCACCGGCGACGTCGGCCACATGGACGAGCGCGGCTTCGTCTACATCGAGGACCGCAAGAAGGACATGATCCTCGTCTCGGGCTTCAACGTGTATCCGAACGAAGTCGAGGCCGTGGCCGCCGCGCATCCCGGGATCCTCGAAGCCGCCGCGGTCGCGCAGCCCGACGAGCGCTCAGGCGAGGTTGTGGCGCTCTTCGTGGTGCCCAAGGATCCCGCGCTCTCCGAGAAGGATGTTATTGAATACACGCGCCAATCTCTTGCGGGTTACAAAGTGCCTAAACACGTGTATTTCAAAAAAGAGCTACCAAAGTCGAATGTGGGGAAGATTTTGAGAAAGACGCTGAGAGAGGAACTGCATAAGAGCTAGCGCTTAGACGAACGGGCCTCCCTTGCCGCCACATAAGCGTAGAGATGAACGCCCGCACGAACGAGCGACTGACTCTGTCCACTCACGGATCGTCGCACGCGTCTCGATTCCAGCCAGTCATTGATTGTTCTGAGAATCAGCAAGCCTTGGCGCTGAGAGAACCTTTGAAAGGCCGCAACATCCTTCCTCGGTAAGTCTGGCACTTCGGCTGTGCGCTCAATCAGAGGCGCTGAATGTGAAGAGCTGCTGCTCACGTTTCGTGCAACTGTCTCAAGCAAAGTTGAAACAGCCCGGACGGCGTGTTGGAAGATAAGCGGATTGTGCCGCGAAATGACGGCGATATCGCTGGTCGGTCTGTACAAACTTCGTCCACAAGGCACCACGAGGCGAAGCCGCTTGAGATGGCGTGCGATCGCAGCTGCGTCGCCGCGTCGCCGCTGGACGCGAATTAACGCCTCCACACTGGGAGCCGGTCCGAGAAGCCGAATTGCTCTTGGAGCTGCCTTGCCGTTCAGATAGCGACGATCTCGGTGCCAGGCGTGTAGCACAAGAGACGCTATAGCAAGACCCCCAGACGGAGCCATGCTCGCAAGCCGAGCTTTGCTCTCCGCTTTCTTCAGGGCGCGAGTACAAACTTCCAAGAGTTCCCTTGTTTGTAGGCCATTACTTAGCATGAATACAAAAAGCGCAGTGAGTGCCTGCGAATAATCGCGTGAAAGGCGTTTTGTTGATCTGATATGCATTTCAACACTCTGCTCTGGTCTTCTTGACGTGCTGATGCGCGAGCGGCGAGCGGCTGGTCGCTCGGTTCTCGACCAGAAGGACGGTGATTGTGAATGAGTATTCCGAGGTTCGGCGCCTTCGCGGTACGGTGACGCTCGCACCAAGCGATTCGCCCAAGCCGTCAAGCATTGATTTAGTACTTGAACGACACCGTTCTCGTACAATCGCCAGGTCCACCTCAGACTCAACCGGGAATGTTAGCCTTTGAATCGACGAGGACGGCCGTGAACCCGCTCGCCTCGAAGCAATGCGGATCCCATCGACGAGGACAGGCAAGACCGGAGACAGGAAGGTAAAGTTATGTCGCTTGCGAAGAATGGGTGACGTCTTCAGCCATACTCTCTTCCCGTTGCCGGTAACAGCATTGATGCGTTGCAGTTCGTCAAGAATGGCTCTGTGAGGAACGTCCCCGCCGTACTTGCGAACCAGACTCGCAAATGACGCGCCAGGACCCGCGATTCGCAGAACCCTTGGGCGTCCCGGCCTGTAGGCGAAAAGGCGATCAGTCTGCCAACCGTTGACGACTCGTTCCATCGGCGAGTGAGCAACTCGATGGAAGTCAAAGGCATCGCTCTTCAGCAACCGCTTGACGTCGGCACGGCTTAAGCCGGTTTGCGCTGCAACTCTCGAGTAGTTGATTCTACCGTTCCGAAGTCTCGACATCTCCGTCGCTGCGCGAACAAAGGCAAATCGGGCTAGTTCGCCAAATCTTCGAGGCGTCATCCCGCGAGGGAGAAGTACGAAGGCAAGTTCTGCGAGCAACTCCTGAAGTACGGGGGTTCCTCGCAAAGGGGCAGCCTCTGTTCTGCGCCGATTCTTCCCGGTGGGCGCTTCGACACCAGTCATCTACTGGTGAGAATCATCCGGAGCCGTTCATCGCGCACGACGCTTAGGGCGAGATAAAGTGCGCCGAGCACGCTTGGGCAAGGATGATATGCCCAGCCGAGCAACGATGCCGAGCCAGAGTTTGAGGTGCAAACGCTAAGAAACGAATGCACCCGCAGGGCATACTGCCCAGCCCTGCGTGCCGGAACGCGCTTTCTAAGGTTTTAGGGCGCGATCGCCCATCCTAAAGCCGGCGCCTGGCGCCGCGAATGCGCCGAGTCGAACTCCCGAAAGTCCGAACGGCCTTGTCCGCAATCCACCGCTGCCGGTGATGCCGCCGCTGCCGGTGATGCCGCCGCTGCCGGTGATCCCGCCGCTGCCGGTGATGCCGCCGCTGCCGGTGATGCCGCCGCTGCCGGTGATCCCGCCGCTGCCGGTGATCCCGCCGCTGCCGGTGATGCCGCCGCTGCCGGTGATGCCGCCGCTGCCGGTGATCCCGCCGCTGCCGGTGATCCCCCGCGCACTTAAAGATGCGGCGTTACTCGCCACGCTCGCCAACGCAGCCA
>DASZAN010000004.1:0-34739 GCA_035945115.1 Allostellaceae bacterium | reverse complement strand
CCTTGGGCGGCATCGACCGCGCGCGCATCGCCGCCTGCATCGATGCGGGTGCGGCGGGCGTTGCCGTGATGGGCGGCGTCATGGGCGCCGACGATCCGGGCGGTGTCATGGCAGGGTTGATCAAAACGCTCGCTGTCGCGCTTGCCGCTCGCCGTCACCGCGCGCCATAGTGGCGCGCGAAAAAACCCCGGAGGTGAAGCCGTGATCCATCTTCATTACTGGCCGACGCCCAACGGCCACAAGATCACCATGTTCCTCGAAGAAGCCGGCCTTCGTTACGAGCTTCACGGCGTCAACATCGGCAAGGGCGAGCAATTCAAGCCCGACTTCCTCAAGATCTCCCCCAACAACCGCATGCCCGCCATGGTGGACGACGATCCGGCCGGTGGCGGTGCGGCGGTTAGCGTCTTCGAATCGGGCGCCATCCTGCTCTATCTCGCCGAGAAGACGGGCAAGTTCCTGCCCAAGGATTTGCGCGGCCGCTTCGAGGTGCTGCAGTGGCTGTTCTGGCAGATGGGTAATCTCGGCCCCATGGCGGGTCAGAACCATCATTTCTCGAACTACGCGCCGGAGAAGCTTCCCTATGCCATCAACCGCTATGTGAACGAGACGAACCGTCTTTATGGCGTTCTCGACAATCGCCTCGCCGATCGTGAGTTCATTGCGGGCGCCTATTCGATCGCGGACATGGCGTCATATCCGTGGATCGTGCCCTATGAGCGCCAAGGCCAGAAGCTCGAGGATTTCCCACATCTGAAGCGCTGGTTCGAAGCGATCAAGGCGCGGCCTGCCACCGAGCGTGCCTATGCCCGCGCCCAGGAGTTCAAGACGATCCCGCCGACCAACGAGGAAGCGCGCAAGATTCTGTTCGGCCAGACGGCGGCGTCAGTGCGCGGCCGCTGACCGACGCCTCACTTCATCGTGTCCATCACCTGAATGATGGCGGGGCCGACGAGCACGATGAACAGCGTCGGCAGGATGAAGAGGATCATCGGCACGGTGAGCGTCGCCGGCAGCTTCGCTGCCTTCTCCTCCGCCTTGAGCATGCGCTCTTCGCGGAATTCCGAGGAGAGGACGCGCAGCGAATGAGCAAGCGGCGTGCCATAGCGCTCGGTCTGCACCAGCGTGTTGACGACGCCGCGAATCGCCGGCAGCTCCGTGCGCTTGGCCAGGTTCATGAGCGCTTGGCGGCGGTTCGGCAGGAAGCCGAGCTCGACCGCGGTGAGGCCGATTTCATCGGCGAGGTCCGGTGCCGAGAAGCCGATTTCGCGCGAGACGCGGTTCAAGGCCGCATCGAGGCTCAATCCTGCCTCGGCGCAGATCACCAGGAGGTCGAGGCCGTCGGGAAGCTGGCGCCGCAGCCGGTTCTGGCGACTCTTGATCGCCTGATTGAGGCCGAACACCGGCACGAAGAAGAAGAGAATGCAGCCGACGAGCGCGCCAATGATCGTCTGCATCGTGCTCGCTTCCGGCATCATGGTGAGCATGAGGAGGAAGGCCGCGATGCCGCCGACGAAGGGCAGCGAGAGGCGGAGGCCGAGATAGATCACCAGCGCGTCGCGCGAGCGCCAGCCGGCTTGCGTGAGCTTGTCCGTCGTGTTGCGCGCTTCGTCGCCCCGCAGTAGCTGCAGGCGATCAAGGAGTTGCTTGAGCTTGCCGACCCCGGCGGCGCGGCGGCGATCGCCCGCGGTCGGCTCGCCGATGATGTTGGCGCGCAGCTGATCGCGGCGCTTCTGATGGCTGCGCAGGCGCGCCGCCATCGGGTCTTGCGGGACCAGCGCTTGCCCGATTGCGATGAGGCTGATGAAGACGAGGATGCCGGCGATGATGGCACCCATGGTCTCGTCGAGGGGTATACCGAACGCGCTCATATGTCGAATCTCACCATACGCGCCATCACGCCGATGCCGAAGGTCATGCTGCCCGACGCCGCCATCAGCAGATGGTTGCCGCGGTCGGTCGTGAAGAGAAGCGCGATGTAGTCAGGGTTGACGAACGAAAGGATGCCGATCATGACGAATGGCAGCGCGCCGATGATCATGGCGCTTGCACGCGCCTCCGACGACATGGCCTTGACCTTGAGCCGCATCTGACGGCGCCGGCGCAAGACGTTGTCCAGGTTCTCGAGCGTCTCGGCGAGATTGCCGCCGGTCTCGCGCTGGATCGAGAGGGTCACGACGAGGAACTTGAGCTCGGGCGTGTCGATGCGCTTGGCCGCATCCCAAAGCGCTTGCTCCGGCGGATGGCCGAGCCGGATCTGATCGCTGATCTGGCGGAACTCGATGCCGACCGGGTCCGGCGTCTCATTGCCGACGATCTGGAAGGTTTCGGTGATCGGCAAGCCCGACTTGATGCCGCGGATCATGAGACCGACGGCTTGGTTGAAATGCTTCGAGAAATTGTTGGCGTGGCGTTTTGCCAAGAAGTTCACGGCATAGTGCGGGACCCAGAGGCCGATGAGGAGGCCGAAGGGGATCGCCATCATGAGCGAGACGCCGCCGAAGAGAAGCCCGCCGATGGCGCCAAGCGTCGTCAGCAGGCAGGCGACGCCGTAGGCGCCGAGGCTGATCGACTTGCCGGTGCGCTGCAGGCGCTCGCGCAACAACTCCGGCCGCGGCAGGAGCCTGCGGACGATCTGGTCGATGTGGCTGCGGTCGCCCTGGTCGCGACGCAGCTGCAGTGCGTCGCGGGCAATCTGCTGGCCGCGCGTCTTCAGCCGCTCGACCCGCTTTGCCTGCTTGCTCTCCTGACTGTCACCGAACGCGAAGAAGAGGCAGAGAAGGCTCACGCCGAGGCCGAGCGCCAGGAAGAGCAGCATGGGATCGTCGAGAAGTACGCTCATCCAATCGCCTCCATCAGCGCGCGGTCGAGACCGTAGTATTCCGCCCGCGATGTGAAGTGCGGCCGCAATCCCGAGGACGCGAAGGTGCCCTTGAGCTTTCCGTCGGGTCCTTCGCCCTCGTATTGGTAGGTGAAGAGATCCTGCGTGGTGATGATCTCGCCTTCCATGCCCACCACTTCGGTGACGCTGACGACGCGGCGCATGCCGTCGCGCATGCGGCTTACCTGCAGGATCATGTGAACGGCGGCGGCGATCTGCTGGCGCACCGCCTTCTGCGGCAAGCTGGCGCTCGACATGCCGACCATGTTCTCAAGGCGCGTCAAGGCCTCGCGCGGGCGATTGGCGTGAACGGTCGAGAGCGAGCCGTCGTGGCCGGTGTTCATCGCCTGCAGCACGTCGAGCGCCTCGGCGCCGCGGATTTCGCCGAGGATGATGCGGTCGGGGCGCATACGCAGCGTGTTCTTCACGAGATCGCGCATGGTGATCTCGCCCTTGCCTTCGAGGTTGGGCGGCCGCGTCTCGAGGCGCACGACGTGCGGCTGCTGTAGCTGCAGCTCGGCCGCGTCTTCGATCGTACAGATGCGTTCGCCCTCGTCGATCATCTGCGACATGGCGTTGAGGAGCGTGGTCTTACCGGAGCCGGTACCGCCGGAGATGAGGATGTTGAGGCGCGAGCGCGCGGCGATCTTCAGCACCACCGCCATCTGCGGCGAGATGTTTCCCTGCTTCGCCATGATGTCGAGGGTGATGCCCTTCTTGGAGAATTTGCGGATGGAGATCGAGGTGCCGTCGATGGCGAGCGGTGGGGCGATGATGTTGACGCGGCTGCCGTCGGCGAGACGCGCGTCGACGAGCGGGGTCGACTCGTCGATGCGGCGGCCCACTTGCGTCACGATGCGCGTGGCGACGCCCATGACGTGGCCGTTGTCGCGGAAGGTGACGTCGGTGAGCTCGAGTTTGCCGCGACGCTCGACATAGACCTGCTTCGGCCCGTTCACCATGATGTCGGTGACGGCCTCGTCGGCGAGCAGCGGCTCGAGCGGCCCGAGCCCCAGCATGTCGTCGAGCAGCACGGTGACGAGGTCGCGCTGCTCCAGCTGGTTCAGCTGGATCTTCTGCTCCAAAAGGATTTCGC
Organism: Allostellaceae bacterium; assembly: GCA_035945115.1. GTDB lineage: Bacteria > Pseudomonadota > Alphaproteobacteria > ATCC43930 > CGMCC-115725 > DAHUYF01. The sequence continues at coordinate 30,762 of DASZAN010000004.1, read as the reverse complement.
CGACCACCGTCTGGAGCTGGCGGGAAAGCTCGGCGCGCGGCAACTTCGCCGCCACCTCGGGGTCGATGCGCTCCATCACCAGGGGATAGATGCGGGGAATGGCATCGTCGATCGCGGCGCGGCTCCCGACCGTCCGCCCGGACTCTTGCGGCGATTCCCGCTTGACCTTCTCCAAGAGCGCATTGACGAGCGCCGTCACGACGTCGCGCTGGTTGAGGAGCGAGAGGGTGATGTTGTTCTGCTCGAGCGTCGCGCGGAGGATCTCTTCCACCTGCTTGCTGAGATCGCCCCGCTGCTTGCCGCGCGCGCTCGCAACGTCGATGGCGGCCATCACCGCCGGCTCGACCAGCGCCCGCGCTTCCTCGACCGTCATGTCCGCCGGGGCGGCGTCCGCCCGCGGTATCGCCCGCACCACATTGGTGCCGTTCGTACCCGCCGGCGCCGCCGGCGCCGGAGCGCGTTTGGCGTTGAGGGCGTGGATGCGAGCTTGCAGGCCGCCTTCGCTGTCGCGTTTGCCGAACATTATCGTTTGAACCTCGCCAGCAAGCCGCCGCGCGGCTTGTCGTCCTCTCGGCCAGAAAGGCGCGCGGCGAGCTTGCGCATCTCGACGGCGGCCTTGCTGCTGGCGGCGGCGGCTGGCACCGCCTTGCCGCTATGCGCTGCCGCCGTCATCGCCTTGGGGTCGAATGGGACGGTGTGATCGAGCGCGCCGCTTAAGCCCTTCTCGAATTCCGCGCGGCCGATCTCGCCGCGATGGTCGGCTCCGACCTGATTCGCGACCACGAGCGGCTTGTTGCGCGCCTCGAGCTTCTGCGCGAGATCGACGATGCGCACGGAATCGCGCAGCGCCGAGAGCGAAAGGTCCGTGACCACGACCGTCGAATCAGCGAGCGCAATCACTTGCCGCCCGATGCTGTCGAGCGAGCGCGGGAGATCGACGATGAGGCAGTCATAATCCTGCGAGAGGGCGGAGAGCAGCGGCGCCACGGCGGTGCCGTCGAACATCAGCTGCTCCTCGAGCGATTCCTCGGTAGCGAGGATCGGCAGCTTATCGCCTTCCGTCACCATCGCCGAGGCGAGGAGCAGGCTGTCGGTTCGCTCCGGATTCTCCAAGGCCTCGCGCAATCCGCGCCCCGGCTCGAGATCGAGGTTGAGCGCGAGATTGCCGAAATGAAGGTCGAGGTCTACCAGCGCGGTCCGCAGCTTGAACTCATGGGCGAGGAGCCATGCGGTGGCAATCGCCATCGTCGTCGTGCCGACGCCGCCGCGGGCGCCGACGAAAGCAAAGAGACGTGTGCTGCGCTGCGCGCTCTGGGCGGTCTCATCGACCCGCGCCGCCGCCATCAAGGCGTCGGACAACACCTCGCTCGACACCGGCTTCACCAAGTAGTCGGCGATCCCGAGGCCGACGAGCTGGCGGTAAAGGGTCACATCGTTGACGGCGCCGATGGCGAGAAAGCGGGTCGAGGGGCCGCAAAGCTGGGTGAGCTCGGTCAAGCCTTCGACGGGATCCGCGGAGTCGGCGAGGTCGACAAGCACGAGCCGCGGCGGCGAGGTGATGTCGATCGATCGCCGGGCGGCATCGATGCCGCCCGGCCGCACCTTGGCGTTCTGCCAGCCGAGATTGGTGACCGCGCGGCTCACCGCCTCGCGGGTGACGTCGTCGGCAACGCAGGCAACGAAGCGAAGTCCGCCGCCCACGGCCGGCTCTGCTTTCGCTGCGCCACTCATCATCGTTATTGTCCAGGGGCTCCGCCGGCAGGTGCGCCGCCGCCCCCGCCGCCGCCCTGCGGCGCGGAGCCTGCCTGATAGGAGCCGGCGCTGATCAGCGCCTTCGTCTTGCCGTCGCGGTAGCGCTCGATCCCGGCGAGCGCGGGATTGCCGATCTCGGGTCCCATCTGTCGTCCGATCACGAGGTCGCGGGGATCGGCGACCATCAGGCCGAGATTGGTGACGTTGGCGCAGCCGAAGTTGGCGTAGACCTCGTTCTCATGGTCTGCGACCGGATCCTTCGTCCAATCGGGACAATTGGGCGGCGTCACGACGTACCGCTCGACGAGGACCGTGAGCTGATCGGCGGGAATTTCTCCTTTCGCCGGCAGTGTGCGAACGCCAATGCCGCGCGCAGCGAGCTGGTGCGCGATCTGGCCGACCCGTTGCGCCGCAAGCCGGTCACCACTCGCGGGCTCCTCGACATAGACGTGATCGTCGGCGCTGACCTGCGCGTTGTCGAGAAACGCCGAGAGCTTCTGCGACTCTTCGCTCGAGAGCTTCACCGCGTTCGGCGCGAACACCGCCGGGTGGGTCAACCTTACATAGTCGACCTTGAGCTGCTTGTAGGAGCTATCGCCGGGCTTGAACGGTGGCGTCAGCGGGTTGCAGGCAGCCACTGCCAGTCCGAGGGACAGGGCGAGGCCGGGGAGAATGCGTGCGATCATGACGAACCTCAATCAAGCTCGAAGCCGACGGGACCGATCAGGCTCCCGCCAGAGCGGTTGATGGGAGTATCGGCCTCACGCCGCGGCGCTTGCTGGCGGTATTGACTGCCATAGAGCACGTACTGCGCGTCGCTCGGCGTGACGAGGCCGTCGGTCGGCGAGACCAGCCGGTTGGCGGTCGACACCGGACGCACGACGTACGGCGTGACGATGATGACGAGCTCCGTCTCGTTGCGCTGAAACGCCTCGGAGCGGAAGAGCTGGCCCAACACCGGCACATCGCCCAGCCACGGGAACTTGCTGATGGCCTGCTTGACGTTGTTCTGCAGCAGGCCGCCGATGGCGAAGCTCTGGCCGCTCGCGATGTCGAGCGTCGTCTCGGCGCGGCGCACCGCGAGGCCAGGGATCTGCAGTCCGCCGATCACCACGCCGGCGGTGGGGTCGAGCTCGCTCACCTCCGGCTGCACGTGGATGTTGATGCGGTTGCTGGCGCCGATCGTCGCAACGAAGCTGAGGCTCACGCCGAATTTCTTGAAGTCGAGGCCGATCTGACCAAGGCTTCCCGACACCGGGATCGGGTACTCGCCGCCGACGAGGAAGCTCGCGGGCTCGCCCGAGACGGCCGTGAGGTTCGGTTCGGCGAGAACGGTGATGAGGCCGTTCTTGTCGAGCGCGTCGAGGAGCGTATCGACGGCCGCCGTGCCGTTGGGTCCCGATCGGTAGGAGCCTACGAGATTGTTGACGGTGTCGGCCGCGGCGGCACCGGGGACAGCAACGCGGGTCAAGAAATTAGGACCCGCCGGGCTTAGAGTCCCGCCTGGGTCGCGTCCCTGCGCGATGCCGAAGGCGATCTTCCCCGGTTGGAACAACGCGTTCCAGTTGATGCCGAAGGACTTGGTGACGCTGCGCGACACCTCGGCGACGCGGACGCGCAGATTGATTTGATTGGGCGTATCGACCTTCATCTTGTTGACGAGCTGCTTGGGATCGACGAAGCGCTCGGCGACGCGACGGACATCATCGCCGTCGGCCGCCGAATAGACCGTGCCCTCCAGCACCAGCGAGCCGTCGAGCGCGTTCACCGAGATCGCGCTGTGCGGCACCATCTGATGGATCGCTTCTTGCACGCGCGCGGTGTCGTAGCGCACGCGCACATTGAGGTTGGCGAGAACTTGGTCGTTCTCGCCGACGGCAAAGAGCGTGGTCTCGCCGCCCTTCTTGCCGAAGATGTAGATGAGCGAGGGCGACTTCACCTGCACGTCGGCGACATCGGGGTCGGCGACGAACACCGTGGTCGCGGCGCGTTCGAGCGTGACCAGCTCCCCCTTGCCGACATCGACCATCAGCGGCGCACCGGCCGCGGCAATGATCTTGGGAGCGGCGGTGCCCGGCATTGCCGCCTGGCAGAGGCCGGCTGCCGCGAGCGCGACCGCGAGCGCGGCCATTCGTGGACGGGGCGACATTTACTGAGCACTCCGATTGATGACCACCTGAGTTTCCTGGACGCCGCGCACCACCACCACCTTCTGCGTCATGCCGGGCCCGCCGGGTCCGCCGGTGAGCTGAGTGGCTTCGCTGTCGAAGGTGTAGGTCACGCCGGTATGGCCGATGTCGCTCGCGACTTGCGCCTCGTCTTCCGGCAAGCTGCGCAGGCTCAGCGACAATTTGCCGATCTCCGCCACCACGGCGATGATCTCGGCTTGCTTCGGCGTCACTTCGATGGTCGCCGTCTTCGCTACCGCGACTTCCTTGCTCTGGTCGTCGAGGCGTTGATCGAGCGCCAGCACCTTGAGGTTCTGCAGCACGGTCTCGGCCGCGTGACGATCCGTGGTCTTTGCGTCCTTGTCCTTGCCCTCGTCGACGACCTTGAGCGTCGCTAGCAAATCGACGAAGTCGCCGGGGAAAATGAACCCCGCGACGCTCGAGGACGGCGTCACCGGGATCGTCACGGCGCGATAGCCGGGCTTCAGCACGGCAGCGAGGAAGCCGCGATCGCCGGGACGAACGACGCGCGTGTCGGCGACCGGCTCGCCATCGCTCAGCGAGCTGCGCACGACGGCGCCTTCATAGTCCTCGAGCTGGTGTTGCGCGGGAGTGATGTAGCTGGGTGGAATGCTGTCGACAGGCCAGGCTTGCCAGCGCAGGTTTTCCCGCCGGATGAACTGGCCGACATGCAGGTCGCCCTTGGCGACGAGGACCATAGTCGATGGCTTCTCGACCGGTGCTGGCTGCGCGACCTGGACCCGGGCATTGCGCTCAGCGACGAGCCAGGCTCGGCCCAAGAAGATTGTGGCGCCCGATGCGACGAGCGCGATGAGGATGAAGACGATGCGGCGGGGCGACATGGAGATGCTCCCGAATCAGGTGGCGAGGCGAGACAAGGCGATCGAGACGCCACCGCAGGCGATGGCGACGCCGAAGGGAATCGGTTGGTGGAGCTTCGCGGCGAGATTGTTGGCGGGGGCGAGAGTGGCGAGACGCGTTGGCACGAGCCCATCCAACGGCAGCAGCCGCACCAGGGCGAGAACACCGCCGACGAGCGCCGTCGTCAGCGCGAGGAGCGCGAATTGGTCGACGCCGGCCCAGAGCGTCGTCGCGGCGAAGAGTTTGACGTCGCCGCCGCCGACGATACCACGCGCGAAGAGCACGCTGCCGGCGACCAGCGCGAGCGCCGCGACGATCAGACCCGGCGCCCAGAACGGCGCGGGCTTGGCGATGGCGTAAACAGCGAATGAAAAGGCAATGACCGCCGGATAGCGGTTGGGAATTAGAAACCGCACCGCGTCGCTGAGGGCTGCGGCAAGCGTACTCGCGATGAAGGCGAGCAGCGCGAGCCAGCTGATGATGCCTGCAGCCTCGGACATAAGGTTCTCCGGAAGCCCGTCACGGGTGGGAAGCGCTTGGCGACGGATCCGGCCGAGAGGTGCGACGAAACGCCTCTCTCGGCCGGGGGTCGTCGCGGCTTAGAGGCTGTTGCTAACGGTGCTGAAGGTCGTGCTCAGCTTCGTGCCGACCGCCGTAACGGCGCCGATGATCACCACGGCGATGAGCGCGGCGATAAGGCCGTATTCGATCGCGGTGGCGCCACTCTCATCGCGGAGCAGCTTGGTGACAAAATTGCGCATGACAGTCATGCCTCCTAGGGACAGATGAGCGACGCGGGAATTCTGGGTTCGATCCCTTAAAGCGACATTAATCGCAAAGGAATAATGCAAACGAACCCAAGGAAATACAGGGTTAAACCGGTCCGTTATTAAGAACAACTTCGATAAATTCTTTCTATATTTTCGATAAAATTTTATCGATTCGCGCGAGGGCGCAGCGCCGGCAGTTGCCGTCGGGTCGGACTGGTCCTTTTTTTGGGGTCGCGCCGGCTTGAGCAAGGGCGATGGTCCGCCGGGGCATCTGCATGGGGTCACCTTCCCGCGCGACGTTGCGACGCTGGATCCCCGCGCTTGGTGCCGAGACGCTGTGGCAAGAATCGGCGCTGGTGAGCTGCGGTCCAAGGTCTCACGATTCGCCGGCGGAAGGCCAAGCAACCCCGCGGGTTTCTGGCCGAAATCCGTCGCTTTAACGAAAAAAACGTGATAGTGTCCGCCGCTGTCGGGGTGTGAGGCGAGTTTCGTTCCACATCCGACGATCCACCCTAAACCAGTACAAAGAGCAACATCCTCCCAGAGAACCAGGAGCTCGTTATGAAGGCGCTTATTACCGCGTTTGCCTTGCTGTCCTTCGTTGCAGCGTCCACGATTCCGCTGGCAACATCGGCGCAGGCGCAGACCCACCACACGGTGAAGAAGCATTCCAAGAAGAAGAACACCAAGAAGGTCGCCCACAAGAAGAAGAGCGGCGGCAGCAAGAGAATGAAGAAACCGAGTCAGGCCTAATCTGCCTCACTCGCGAAACGCCCCCGGAAGGTACTTCCGGGGGCGTTCGGTTTCCGCGCACCTAAGTCCGATCTTGCCGGCCACCCCGTGGCCGCTCTTTAAGGTGCAGCTGCGCCCTGTGCCGAACTCGTTTCGGCTGGCGCTGGCGACAGCGACGCGCGCTCGTTAAGCGGCCGTCGTCAGGGGGCGAGGCAATTTGTCAAGGCGTCTGCGAGTTTGCTCATCAGCGTGAAGTAGAGATTGGGTCCCGGTGCGAGGTCGCTTCCTTCGGGGTCGAGCACGCCGCTCCGTGCTGTTGTGCCGGCCATCACCGTATCGACGAGCCGCGGCGGGAATTGCGGCTCGCGGAAGACGCAGCGTGCCTTCAGCGCCGCCACCTTGGCATGGATTGCGGCGATGCGCCGCGCGCTCGGCGCCCGCTCGGGACTGACCGTGACGGATCCGACGGCGGCAAGGCCGTAGCGACGGGTCAGATACTGATAGGCGTCGTGAAAGACGACGAATGGCCGCTCGCGCAGCGGCCGCAGCCGCTCATCGAGCGCGGCATCGAAGGCCTCGAGCCGTCCTGAGAGGGCCGCGGCGTTCTCGCGATAGCGCGCGGCGTTGGCGGGATCGATGATGGCGAGCCGGGTCGCTGTGACCGCGGCAATCGCCTTGGCGTTCGCCGGATCAAGCCAGAGGTGGCCATCCATATCCGCATCGGCGGCATCGCGCTCATTTGCGCGATGATGGGCCGGCTCGTCGGCGTGCCGCTCCCAAAGGCCGCCCTCGCGCGCCGGCAGCAGCGTGATCTCCGGCGCACGATCGAGCTCGACAATCTCCGCACGGCCGGCGAGCGCGGCGAGGGGCTTCGCGAGGAAGCTCTCGAAGATGGGCCCGATCCAGAAGATGATCCGTGCCGACGCCAGATGCTCCGCATCGGACGGGCGCAGGGCGTAGAGATGGGGCGAGGCGCCGCCCGCGACGATGAGCGCCGGTGTCGCAACGCCCTCCATCACCGCCGCCACCAATGAATGAATGGGCTTGATGCTGACGACGACCTCCGGCGCCGCCGCCGCGGCACGTCCGATGCAGAAGAGCGCGGCGATGAGCAGAATCAGTGCGCGCAAGGCGAGGGCGCATAACGATGGTGCGTCCTTCGAACGGTTCAGGATGAGCAAGAGTGAGAATGGCATCTGCCAGGAGCCGTGAAGAAGAGTCCTCATCCTGAACCCGTCGAAGGACGCATTGGCGCTCATGCAGCCAGGGTCGAGAAGAGAGAGTGGTGTGGCGTCTCGGATGATATGTTATACTATAACGTCGTCAAGATAGGCAGGATGTGAACCTGATGCCGCGCGCGCCCTCTAAGGCTCCGAGCCCGTTCCGCGCCTCGGGCCACGACCATGAGACTTGCATCGATCGTGCGCTCGATTGCGCGGCGCAACTTTGCCAAAGGCGCGGCGCGCGGCTTACCGAGCTGCGCCGCGAGGTGTTGGCGCTTGTCTGGCGCGGCCACGAGCCGGTGGGCGCCTATGCCATTCTTGATGCTTTGCGCGGCACTCATCCGACCGCGGCACCGCCCACGGTTTATCGCGCCCTCGACTTTCTCATCGAGCAAGGGCTCATCCATCGCCTCGCCTCGCTCAACGCTTATATGGGTTGCGCCCGTCCCGAGGCGCCGCATGTGAGCCAGTTCCTCATCTGCGCCGGATGCGGCACCGCGGCCGAGCTCGACGAGCCCGCGATCGCCGCGGCGGTCCTGCGTCGCGCGGACCAGCTGGGCTTTGCCGTCGAGCAGCAGACCGTGGAAGTGCGCGGCTTCTGCCCACGCTGTCGCGAGCCCGCGGAGAAAAGCCCATGAGCGGCATCTCGAGCACGCTCATCGAGCTCAGCCGCATCGAGGTCGCCTTCGCAGGCCGTGCTGCGCTCAGTGACGTCTCTCTCGCGGTGTCGCCGGCCGAGATCGTCACCGTGATCGGCCCGAACGGCGCAGGCAAGACCACGTTGCTGCGGGTGGCCCTCGGGCTGCAGCGAGCGGATGGTGGCGCGGTGCGGCGGCGTCCCGGCCTCCGTGTCGGCTACATGCCGCAGCGCCTCGCGGTCGACGACACACTGCCGCTCACGGTCGAGCGCTTTCTCGCACTTGTGCCTGAGGCGCGGCGCGATCCGCACGCGGCGCTTGCCGAGGTCGGCGCCGGGCACACGCCAATGCTTCCGGTGCAGACGCTGTCGGGTGGCGAGCTTCAGCGCGTGCTGTTGGCGCGTGCCTTGCTGCGCGAGCCCGAGCTTCTCGTCCTCGACGAGCCGGCGCAGGGCGTCGACGTTGCCGGGCAGGCGGAGCTCTACGCGCTCATTCGCCGCTTGCGCGATAGGCGCGGCTGCGGCGTGCTCCTGGTGACGCATGATCTCCATTTCGTCATGTCGGCGACCGATCGGGTCGTCTGCCTCAACCATCACGTCTGCTGCAGCGGCCATCCCGAGGCGGTGAGCCGCGATCCCGCTTATCGCGCACTTTTTGGGCCCGCGGTCGAGGGCTTCGCGCTCTACGCGCATCACCACGACCACCGGCACGACCTCGCGGAAAAGGTGCCGGGCGATGCCTGATTTCGTGCTGCGCGCCGCCTTGGCCGGGATCGGCGTCGCCATGGTGGCGGGACCGCTCGGCGCCTTCGTGGTGTGGCGGCGGATGGCGTATTTCGGCGACACCCTCTCGCATTCGGCACTGTTGGGCGTAGCGATCGGTATTCTCCTCGGCATCGACCTCAATCTCGCCGTCATTCTCCTCTGCGCCGCCCTCGCGCTGCTGTTCGTCGCCTTGCAGCCGCAGCGATGGCTTCCCAGTGACACGCTCCTCGGCATCCTCTCGCATAGCGCGCTCTCGCTCGGCCTTGTCGCGTTCGCCTTCATCGAGACCGTGCGCGTCGACCTCATGGGATATCTCTTCGGCGACATTCTGGCGGTCTCGCTGGGCGATCTCGCCTGGATCTATGGCGGCGCGCTCGTCGTGCTGGGAGCGATGGTGACGTTGTGGCGGCCGCTTCTCGCCATCACGGTGCACGAGGAGCTAGCGCAGGTGGACGGCGTCAACGTCAAGGCGACGCGGCTTGCCTTCGTGTTGCTCGTGGCCCTCGTGATCGCCGCGGCCATGAAGGTGGTGGGCATCCTGCTCATCACCTCGCTTCTCATTCTTCCGGCGGCAACGGCCCGCCGCGTCGCGCGCACGCCGGAGGCGATGGCGATGCTCGCCGCGCTAGCCGGCATGATCGCCGTCCTCGCCGGTATGGCTGCCTCACTCACCTGGGATGTGCCCACCGGCCCCGCGATCGTGTTGGCGGCGGGCGCTCTTTTCGCCATCTCGGCAACACTGCCGCGTCGCTTCGCTCCGGTGCGATAAGCCCTACTTCATGGTCCGCATGAGCTCGGCGCGGGCCAATTCGTAGGTCTCGGCGAGAAATCCCGGATTTTCCCTCCGCGCGCCCGCGATCGCCCGCGCGATGTTGGCGGTGAAGTCGTCGCCGGACGGAGAAAAGAACCTCGTACAATCTTCATCGAGCTTGAGGGCGGTGCGGATCGCCGATTTGAGCGCGTCATCGCCGGCATTGGGATGCGCGCGGCGAAGGCGAAGGAAAGTGGGGCCATTCTCGGCGTGGGCGCGGTCAGCGCGTGCCTTGCTAAGCGCAGCGGCGACCGACTGGGCGAGCGCGGCCTGATCCTTCAGCTTGGCCCGACGCCCCGATTGTGCCGGCGCTCGGCGCTCGCGTTGGTCGAGCGCGAGGCGCCGGACCCAGAGGAAATAGGCCGCATCCGGCAGCGGCAAGCGGGCGGCAGTCGCGATGTCCTGATCGATGCTCACGGCCACCTCCTGTGTGGTGCCGGACTCACGCCGGTCGGAGCGCCCGCTACGGGCCGAACGCGAATTTTTTTGTCGTCATTTGTCACAATTCTGGTTCTACCCGAGCAGGCCGTTCGAGCTCGCGTCGGGTCTACGGAAACTCGAGCGCCTTCGCCATGAGCGCCTCGACATTGGGAAACAATTCCAGCGCTCGCGCCTCCTCGCGCGTGAACCAGCCGAGCGCACTCGCATCTTCGATTGGCTCGCCGTCGCCGGCACGCCACTCGAGAAGCACGGCGATGAGAGCGAAATGCACCTTGACCTTGCCGCCCTCGTCGTGCCGCAGCGCGTCGAGCGCGTCGAGCGCGGCGACGGGATCGGCGTCGATCCCCGTCTCCTCCTTGAGCTCGCGCCGAGTGCATTGAAACACCGTCTCGCCCAGCTCCTGCATGCCGCCCGGAAAGCCCCAGCGCCCGATGCCGGGCGGCACCGAGCGCTGCGCCAGGAGGATGCGGTCGCCCCGCCGGACCACGGCGAGGCAACCGATGATCGGGCGGTCGGGATAGAGCCGATCGGTCGCGTTCTTCACGGATCGGTCGGCGCCGCCTGTCCCTCGAGCACCTTGTAGATCTCGCCGCCCTGCTCGCGAAACTCCGCGGACTTCTCCGCCATGCCCGACTGGGCGTAATCGCGCACCTCCTGCGAGATCTTCATCGAGCAGAATTTGGGCCCGCACATCGAGCAGAAATGCGCAAGCTTCGCCCCTTCCGCCGGCAAGGTCTGGTCGTGGAACTTCTCCGCCGTCTCGGGATCGAGCGAAAGATTGAACTGATCGCGCCAGCGGAACTCGAAGCGGGCGCGCGAGAGGGCGTCGTCGCGGGCACGCGCCGAGGGATGGCCTTTGGCGAGATCGGCGGCGTGCGCCGCGATCTTGTAGGCGATGACGCCTTGCTTCACGTCATCGCGGTCGGGCAGCCCGAGATGCTCCTTGGGCGTGACGTAGCAGAGCATGGCGGTACCGAACCAGCCGATCATCGCCGCGCCGATCGCCGAGGTGATGTGGTCGTAGCCGGGCGCGATGTCGGTGGCGAGCGGGCCCAGCGTGTAGAAGGGCGCCTCGTGGCAATGCTCGAGCTGGAGGTCCATGTTCTCCTTGATCTTGTGCATGGGCACGTGGCCCGGCCCCTCGATCATCACCTGCACGTCGTGCTTCCAGGCGATCTTGGTGAGCTCGCCCAAGGTCCTGAGCTCGGCGAATTGCGCCTCGTCGTTGGCGTCGGCGGTTGAGCCCGGCCGCAAGCCGTCGCCAAGCGAGAACGACACGTCGTAGGCACGCATGATCTCGCAGATTTCCTCGAAGTGCGTATAGAGGAAATTCTCCTGATGGTGCGCGAGGCACCATTTGGCGAGGATCGAGCCGCCGCGCGAGACGATACCGGTAACGCGCTTGGCCGTGAGCGGAATGAAGGGCAGGCGCACGCCGGCGTGGATGGTGAAGTAGTCGACGCCTTGTTCGGCCTGCTCGATGAGGGTGTCGCGGAAGATTTCCCAGGTGAGCTCCTCGGCCTTGCCGCCCACCTTCTCGAGCGCCTGATAGATCGGCACCGTGCCGATCGGCACCGGCGCGTTGCGGATGATCCATTCGCGGATGGTGTGGATGTTCTTGCCGGTCGAGAGATCCATCACCGTGTCGGCGCCCCAGCGGATCGCCCACACCATCTTCTCCACTTCCTCGGCGACCGAGGACGTGACGATCGAATTGCCGATATTGGCGTTGATCTTCACGAAGAAATTGCGACCGATGATCATCGGCTCGCTTTCGGGGTGGTTGATGTTGGCGGGGATGATGGCGCGGCCGCGCGCCACCTCGTCGCGCACGAATTCAGGAGTGACGTGGTCGGGGATGACGGCGCCGAAGGATTGGCCGTCGCGCACCGCCGCAGCTTGCCGCTCGCGGCCAAGATTTTCGCGGATGGCGATGTATTCCATCTCGGGCGTGACGATGCCGGCACGCGCGTAGGCGAGCTGCGTCACGGCGCGGCCGCCCTTTGCCCGGAGCGGCTGACGGCCGGCACGGTCGAAGACGGGCACGTCGCTCGCTTCGCCGGCTTTGAGGCCGTTGTCTTCCGGCAGCACGGCCCGGCCTTGCTGCGGTTCGACCTCGCCCCGGGCCGAAATCCAGCGGCCGCGCAGCGACGGTAGGCCCTGCTTGATGTCGATCGCGGCGGCAGGATCGCTATAGGGACCCGAGGGGTCGTAGACCCGGAGCGGCGGCTCCTTCGCGGCCGGCGAAAGATCGATCTCGCGCATGGCGACGCGCAGATCGCGGTGCCGGCTCCCGGCGACATAGACCTTGCGCGATGCCGGCAACGGGCCGGTCGACACGCTGAAATTCTGCTTGAGGCTACCTTCTGGCATGGCGATCTCCTTCTCCCGAACGATCGGTGCAACAGGAGATCCGGTGCCTGCGGAGTTTGAGGGGCCGCTCTTCCTCGAGCCGCGCCGTTCCTTTCCCTACGCCGGTACGATCCGGATCAGGTTCAAAGGGTTCCCGCGTTGCCCCGAACAAACGGCGCCCGAGGCCCGGCGGTGTCTCAGCCCCTTAGCGGGGCTCCCCTTGGAATCGAGGGAAGTATCCCGAGGCGACACCGGCACCGTCAAGGGGCGGGTGCCAGCGCCGGCGGCCAATACGGCGTGTTAACCCCCGCCGGGTAGAAATCCAGGCATGACCGATGCTGCCGGCAATGCCCTGATCGCCAAAAGTGCTCCGTGGCGGACGCTCATCCCGTCCTGGCCACTCATGGTGGCGATTGCCACGTTCTTGAAGGCAATCGCCGATCGTGCCGCGCTCCTCAACGATGCCGATACGTATCTGCACATCGCTGCCGGTCGGTGGATGCTCATCCATCACGTGCTTCCCGCTTCGGATCCGTTCTCGAACTCGATGCCGGGCGCGCCGTGGGTCGTGCATGAATGGCTCTCCGAGATCGCCCTTGCGCTTGCCTATGGCGGTTTCGGCTGGTCGGGCATCGTCCTCCTCACCGCCGGCGCATTTGCGCTGACGTTGGCGCTTCTCACCCGTTGGCTGCTGGTGCGCATGGAGCCGATCGCCGCGCTCATTCTCGTCGCACTCAGCGCGGCGATGCTCGAGCCGCACCTGCTGGCGCGCCCGCACTGGCTTGCCGCGCCCGCGCTTCTCGCTTGGAGTGCCGCGGTCGTAGCCGCGCGCGATCGCAGCCGCGCCCCGCCGTTTGCGCTTTTGCCGCTGATGACGGTCTGGGCGAACCTGCATGGCGGCTTCATCACCGGGATCGCCGTGGCGCTGTTTTTCGGCGCCGAGGCAGTGGTCGAGGCGCCACCCCCGCGCCGCTTGGCGGTGGCGCGGGCATGGGGCGGGTTTACCGCGCTTGCCGTCCTCGCGGCGGCAGTCACGCCCAACGGCCTCGGCGGCCTGGCACTGCCGCTCCGCCTCGTTGGCATGAGCGCGGTGGCGGCACATATCGGCGAGTGGCAGGCGCTCGACTTCGCCGAGTTCCAGACCTTCGAGCTCTGGCTCCTGCTGCTGATCGGCAGCGGGTTCAGCCTCGGCCTCAAGCTGCCACTGAGCCGCCTGCTGCTGATCGTGCTCTTGACCCATCTCGGACTGACGCACTCGCGCCACGTCGATCTTGCGGCCTTGCTTGGGCCGCTCGCTGTCGCGGCGCCGCTCGGGCCACAGCTTGCGGCGCACTTTGCCGCGGATCCTGATTCGCCGCTGCGCCGCTGGTTCCGCGATCGCGCTTTGCCAGCCGGATGGCCGGCGCGCGGGGCGACGTTCGCTGTCCTTCTCGCCATCGCCGCATTGTGTTTCGCCCGTCCGATCATTCGCGAAGACCACGTCGAAACCCCGGCGAGCGCCGTTGCCGCAGCGCAGCAAATGCAGCTTCGGGGGCCGGTCTTCAACAGCTACGCGTTTGGCGGCTTCCTCATCTTTCGCGGCATTGCCCCCTTCATCGACGGGCGCGCCGAAGTCTATGGTGACGACTTCCTCGGCCAGTTCAGCGCCGCCATCGCCGGCAACGAGCGCGTGCTCGAGGGCATCATCGAGCACTACGCCATTGGCTGGACCTTGCTGAGTCCCGGCGATGGCGCGACGCGGGTTCTCGATGGCATGCCCGGTTGGCGGCGCGTTTATGCCGATGACTGGGCCGTCATCCATGTCAGAGCCGCGGCTCCGGCCTCCTGGGCGCCGACCGGCGGCGGTGGTTGCCGCGCTACCCAGCACAATTGAATTGGACGGATGCGCTTTCTCGGCGCAGGATAACCGGGTCGCGCAGGATTTTGCGGGAGAACCCGAATGAGCTCACCCTCGGTTCAGGCTTCCGGTACCGACACGTCCGCGTTGGTCATGGCGTTCATCGCCGGCGTCGTTGCGGTTCCCGTCTTCCATCAGATCTTGTTGGGCCTCATGCATATGGCCGGCATCGTGCCGTTCGCACCCTTCGATTGGTCGCCGACCAAGCCGTTCGGCGTGCCCAGCTGGATCTCGATTTCCTTCTGGGGCGGTGTGTGGGGCGTCGTTTTCGCCCTCACCGTGCGCCGCTGGTTCAGCGGTGTCGCCTATTGGATTGCGAGCGCGGTGATCGGCGGCGTGGCGCTGACGCTGGTCTTCATGTTCGTGGTCTGGCCGCTCAAGATCGGCGGCCTGCCGCCCGATCTGGTGGGCCTCTTCATCATCGGCTTTCTGCTGAACGCCGCCTGGGGGATCGGCTGGGCGCTCTTCCTTATGCTCCTCGAGCGCATGCGGGGCGCGAGCTAGCCGACCTCACGCCTCCGCAGGGCGCGCCCCGCGGAGCACCTCGAGCTTGAGCGGCAGCGGCGTGCCAAGCCACAGCGGGAAATGCGCGTGGTCGTCATAGTCGTTGCCGGTCAAGGGATGGACGAGAACGCTGAGCCCGTCGCGGTTCAGCATGAGCCACGGCACGAGTCGGGGAAACTCCGCCACCTCAAACGCCACCTGATACATGGAGCGCGGATGCGGTCCGACCGGCGCGTCGTGCCAGCGGCCGAGCCGCGCGGCAAAGCGCTCGCCGATCTCGTGCCTGAGCCGCTCGGCGATGGGCCGCGTCTCAGCATCGTAGTAAATGTGGGCGTGATACCCTTCGATCTGCCGCTCTGCCATCGCCTCTCCTTGCGTGACCTTCGCTTCGGCATCTCAGGGGTCGACGCCGGGCGTCATCATTGCTGAAATGGGCGATGACGGCTTCGGAGGCAATGGCATGACCGATCTTCTGCAACTCTCCGCGCGCGAGGCGGCGCAGCGTATCGCCCAAGGCAAGCTCACGGCGCAGGAGCTCGTCGGGGCTTGCCTCGCGCATATCGCGGCGCGCGAAGCGGCCGTCGGGGCCTGGGCCTATCTCGACCCCGATCAGGCGCTCGCCGAAGCGCGTGCCCGAGACCAGGCGAAGCCGGTGGGCCCGCTTCATGGCGTGCCGATCGGCGTCAAAGACGTGATGGACACCGCCGATATGCCGACGAGCTATGGCTCGCGCGCCTATCGCGGCCATCAACCGCGCGCCGATGCCGCCTGCGTCGCGCTCGCGCGTGCTGCGGGGGCGGTGATTCTCGGCAAGACCGTGACCACCGAATTCGCCGCAATGAGTCCGGGAAAGACGCGCAATCCGCACAATCCCGCCCATACGCCGGGCGGCTCCTCGAGCGGCTCGGCCGCGGCGGTGGCCGACCGCATGGTGCCACTGGCTTTCGGCACGCAGACCGCCGGCTCGATCATCCGTCCGGCGGCGTTCTGCGGCGTGGTCGGCTACAAGCCGAGCTTCGGCCTGGTGGCGATCGCCGGAACGAAGGTCTATGCGCCGAGCCTCGACACGATCGGCGGCTTTGCCCGCGACGTTACCGACATTGCCTGGTTCATCGCCGCGCTCACGGATCGCCCCAATCTCGTGCCGGCCGAAGCGCCCGTGCGGCCCCGCATCGGCGTCTATCGACCGGAGCCATGGCGCGAGGCCCAGCCCGCGACGGTGGCCACGCTCGAGGCGGCTGCCACGTCGCTCTCGCGCGCCGGCGCGGCCGTCACCGAGCGCAGTCCGTTCGCCCTCTACGACGCGCTCGTCCCGGCGCAGCAGGCGATCATGGGCTATGAGGGCGTGCGCAGCTTCGCCTGGGAGCGCTTCCATCGCGCCGACGCCATCATGCCGCGCACTGCGGCACTCCTCACCGACGGTGCCGCGGTCACTGCCGCCGCCTATGACGAGGCACTCGCCACTGTCGCCACAGCGCGTGCTGCAACGCCCGAGTTCTTCGGCGATACCGACGCCATACTAGTGCCGGCCGCACCGGGCGAAGCGCCGCCCGTCGCCACCACGGGAGATCCCGTCTTCAACCGTCCATGGACGGTCCTTCATCTCCCCTGCGTTACGATCCCCGCGGGCCGCGGAGCCAACGGCTTGCCGGTCGGCGTGCAGCTGGTGGGACGCCCGCGCGATGACGCTCGCCTTCTTGCCGTCGCACGTTTCGCGGAAGCGGCGCTCGGCTCGATGCGATGAGAGGCTTGCCACGGATTGCGGTCGCCGCTCTTCTCGCCTGTCTCGCCCAGTGCGGGCGGCCTGGGAGCGTGCTGCCGCCCTTCGAGACGGTGGCGCCAACCGTCAAGAACGCGCCCGCGAACGCCGCCCTCCGCGTCTCGGTCTGCTACAATTCCTTTACGACCACCGCCGAGCAGGTCCGTGCGATCGCCGCTGACAGCTGCGGCGCCGAGACGACGCCGCGACCGGTCGAGCGGGACCTCGCCTTGGCGCATTGCCCGGTTCTCGAGCCGCTCCGCGCCACCTTCGCCTGCGAGCCCGCGCCGCAGACGCGTTGACGCGCCGGAGGTGATTAGAGCCCGCCCTGGTGTTATCCTCACGCGCGCATGCCGGCCGCACTAAGAGCCGGCACCAAGGGGGAACGGGCGATGAGCATGAACGAATCCACGGCACCGCGGCTGATGCTTCCGGCGCTGAGCGGCCTTTACGAGGCGCTGGCGCCTTACAGTTATTCCTTCATGCGCTTTTGGGTCGGCGCCATCATGGTCCCGCATGGCTATGTGAAGCTGTTCAGCGGCGGCGTCACCAACACCGCAGGCGTGCTCGCCAAGGCGGGGTTCGAGCCGTCTTTCGCTTGGGCCTATTTGGTTTCCGGCGTCGAGTTCTTCGCCGCCATCTTCGTGGCGATCGGATTTCTCACGAGACCGGCCGCCCTTTTGCTGGCGATCGAGTTGTTCGTCATCACCTTCCTCTTCCAATGGGGCAACGGCTACTTCTGGACCGGTCGGGGATACGAGTATGCGTTGCTGTGGGCATGTCTCTATCTCGCCATCGCCGTTCGCGGCGGTGACCGGTTATCGGTCGATCGTGCCATCGGGCGCGAGATTTAGACGCCGGCGCGGGCTATCCCCTGCACGGAGGCGATCCGCAGTATATCCATCACTCCCGACACGTGGCGGCGGCTCAGGGGCTCGAAACTACGGCCTACCCGAGGAACGTGCCGCCGTTTGCATGGATCGTTTGGCCGGTGATGTAGCGCGCCGAGGGCTCGCATAGGAAACGCACGAGATGGGCGATCTCCTCGGGCGTGCCTTGACGCCCGACGAGCGTGGTTCGTGCCGCGTGGTCCGTCGGCGCGATCGCGAATTTGTCCCGCTTCGTTGCGATCAAACCGGGCACGACGCAATTCACGGTGATCCCTTGCGGGCTCAGATCATGCGCCAGCGCGCGCGTGAGGCCGGCCAACCCTGCCTTCGCCGCGACCACATGGGCACGGCCCGCGGCTCCGGTGTGACCGGTCATGCCGCCGATATTGACGATCGAGGCGAGGTCCGAGCGAAGCAGGTGGGGCAGCGCCGCGCGCGCGCAGAGGAAAGCGCCGTCAAGGATGGTCGCAAGGACGTTCCGCCATTCCTCCCATTCGAGCGCCGCGAACGTTGATTGAGGCCGGATCGCGGCATTGTTGACGAGAATGTCGATCCGTCCGAAGCGCGACACGGTGGCGTCGATCAATCTCGCGACCGCCTTGGGATCGCCGACATCGGCGAGATGCGGCATGGCGTTGCCGCCGGCCGTCGCGATGGCGCGGACGACGTCGTCGGCCTCCTGCGCCGAGCTCTTCGCGTTGATCACCACGGCCGCGCCAGCGGCCACCAGCTCGAGTGCAATCGCCCGACCGATGTTGCGGGCGGCACCCGTGACGATCGCGACGCGCCCGGTCAGCGAGCCGCTCAACTGACGGGCCTCGCAACCTCGCCGATCTCCGGGCTCTCTGCCACCGCGATGTCCGGTCGCATGAAGAAGGCGAGGACGATCCCCAACACGAGGAAGCCAAGCGACATGAAGAACGGCGGCAGAAAGCTCCCCGTAAGGTCCGTCACGAAGCCGAAGGCGGCTGGCGAGAGGAGGGCGGCGAAGCCCGCGACGGTGCTCATGAGGGCGCCGGCAACGCCCGCGTAGCGCGGCGCGATGTCCATTGGCACCGACCAGACGGGGCCTTCGGTGATCTCGAGAAAGAACAGCGATGCTGCCAAGCAGAGCGCGATCTGAAACGGATCGCGGCTGAAAAACACGAGCGACATGAAGATGAAAGATCCGAAAAATCCCAAGATCACGGTATTGCGCCGCGCTGCATTGATATTGCCCGTTCGCTTCAAGATCCCGTCGGTCAAAAGTCCCCCCGCGGTATCTCCGATCATCCCTGCGGCGAAGACACCGGCGGTGAACATGGCGGAATTCTTGATGTCGACGTGGTATTCGCCGACGAAGAAGCTTGGGAGCCAACTCAAATAGAGCCACAACGTCCAGGCATGGCAGAAGTAGACCACGGCGACCGGCAGGACCCGCATCGTCAGATGGCGCCACGGCACCTCAGGTCGTTCCGTCGCGGCCTCATAGGGAGGCAGCTCCGCCAGCGCTTCGCGCGTGACACCGCGGTGCTCGCGCGGATTGTTACGGAAATAGCAATACCAGACGAGAGCCCATGCCAAGCTGACCAATCCAAGCAGCGCAAAGGTCCAGCGCCAGCCGATGACTGACATCATGACGGCGACCAACGGCGGGGTCACCGCCGCGGCAAAGCGAGCCGCGGTATGGGTGAAGCCTTGGGCGAACCCGCGATAGGCCCGAGGCACCCAGGCGCTCATCGCGCGCGTTGCGGTCGGGATCGTGCCCGCCTCGCCAAGCCCCACCAAGGTGCGGGCGAAGACAAGCGAGTAGAAACCACCGACCAGCGCCGTCGCCAGCGTCCCGAGCGACCAGAAGAACCCGAGGATCGAGAGCACCATCCGGGGTCCGAAGCGGTCGCCCAGATACCCGTTCACGATCGGCAACAATGCGTAGCAAACGCCGAACGCCGACAACGCCACGCCGAGCTGCGTGTTGGTGATCTGCATCTCGTGCTGGATGACCGGCGCGGCCGTAGAAATATTGACGCGATCGACGTACATGATGAAATACATCAAGCACAGCAGCATGAAAGTCCGACCGGTCGCGCCGGTGAACAATCGCGCCATCATTTCTTCTGTCCAGCGTCCACCACTGAGCCCCCGCGCAAAGGTCGGTCAGGCTAGGCAATAGAACCGGGAGGGTCAAAACGTCACTCTACCCAAGCGATGCGGAGCACGTTGGTCGCCCCCGGCGTGCCGAAGGGCACGCCGGCGGTGATGACGATCCGCTCGCCGCGCGCGGCGAAGCCTTCATCGAGCGCCACGCCGGTGGCGCGCTGCACCATCTCGCCAAAGTTGCTGACGTCTTGCGTGTGGACGCAATGGAGCCCCCAGACGAGCGCCAGGCGCCGGGCGGTTTGCAGATTGGCGGTCAGCACGAGAATGGGCACGTCAGGCCGCTCGCGCGCGGCGCGCAGCGCCGTCGCGCCCGAGGTCGTGAAGGAGCAAATCGCAGAGGCGCCGATGGTGTGCGCTACCTGCCGCGCCGCCGCGCTGATCGCGTCCGATGCGGTGTGCTCGGGCTCGGTCTGCGTCGCCGCGTGCAGGTTCGAATTGTAAAGCGGATCGCCCTGCACGCGGCGGATGATGCGGTCCATGATGGTGACGGCTTCGAGCGGATACTCGCCGCTTGCCGTCTCCGCCGAGAGCATCACCGCATCGGCGCCCTCGTAGACCGCGGTGGCGACGTCGGAGGCTTCGGCGCGCGTCGGCACCGGCGCGTGCACCATCGACTCCAGCATTTGCGTGGCGACGATGACGGGCCGGCCGGCGAGCCGGCAAGCATGGACGATCTGCTTCTGCACCGGGGGCACGTCCTCGGGCGGCATCTCGACGCCGAGATCGCCGCGCGCCACCATGAGCGCGTCGCTAAGCTCGATGATCTCGGCAAGGCGGCGCACCGCTGCCGGCTTCTCGAGCTTCACCAGGACGCCGGTGCGGTTGGCGACGAGCTTGCGCGCCTCGGCCACGTCCTCAGGACGCTGCACGAATGAAAGTGCGATCCAATCGACGCCGGCATCGAGCGCGAAGGCGAGATCGCCACGGTCCTTCTCGGTAAGCGCGGTGAGCGGCAGCACCGCGTTCGGCACATTCACACCCTTGCGATCGGAAAGCTCGCCGCCGGCGATGACGGTGGTCTCGGCGAAATCGGGACCGCAGGAGAGGACGCGCAGGCGCACATTGCCGTCGTTGAGCAGGATGTCGGTGCCGGGCTCGATGGCAGCGAAGATCTCGGGATGAGGCAGGGATGCGCGGTTCTCATCGCCCGGTGTCTTCTCGGTGTCGAGGCGGAGATGGCCGCCGGTCTTGGGACGGATCTTGCCGCCGGCAAAAGTTCCGAGCCGCAGCTTCGGTCCCTGCAAGTCGGCGAGGATGCCGATCGGCCGCCCCACCTCTTTTTCGAGCGCGCGGATGGCTTCGATGCGGGCGCGATGATCGCTCCGCTCGCCGTGGCTGAAGTTGAGGCGGAAGAGGTCGACGCCGGCGCGGAAAAGCGCCGCGATGCTCTCGGGTGAGGAGCTGGCCGGTCCGAGCGTGGCCACGATCTTGGCGCTGCGTTGACGTCGCATGTCTTTCTTTCCCTCAGCGGCGGTCGCGATCGCCGGTGCCGAGCACCAAGATTGCGCGAAAATCGTTAACATTGGTCCGCGTGGGCCCGGTGACGACGAGATCCCGTAGCGCCTGGAACGCACCATAAGCGTCATTGTCGGCAAGCCGCGCCTTGAGGTCGATCCCGAGCGCTCCCGCGCGCGCTATGGTGTCGGGCGCGATAACGGCGCCGGCATTGTCCTCGCTGCCGTCGATGCCGTCGGTGTCGCAGGCGAGCGCGAAGACGCCGGGCTCGCCGCCGAGCGCGACGGCGAGCGCCAAGAGAAACTCGGCATTCCGTCCGCCACGCCCATTGCCGCGGACCGTCACCGTCGTCTCCCCGCCCGAAAGAAGGACGAGCGGCGATGGCGCCGCGTGCTCGCCCAGGACAAGCTTCGCAGTCGCCGCTTGCCGCGCGATCCCGGCATGGACGAGCGCCACGTCGCGCGCTTCGCCTTCAATGGCATCACCCAGCACGACCGGAAACACGCCGACGCGGCGCGCGGTCGACGCGGCGGCTTCGAGCGCGCGCTGCGGCGTGGCGATGAGCACGAACTCGCTCCGCGCCAGCCGTGGATCGCCCGGCTTGGGGCTTTCCTCGCCCGCCTCGGCGAGATGCTGCTCCACTGCCGGCGACGGCGCGATCGCGTATTTCTGAAGGATGGCACGGGCGTCGGCAAAGGTGGTCGTATCCGCCACGGTCGGTCCGGAGGCGATCGTACCGGGATCATCGCCCGGCACGTCTGAGATGGCGAGTGTCACGACCCGCGCGGGTGCGGCGGCCGCGGCGAGCCGCCCGCCTTTGATGGCGGAGAGGTGCTTCCTCACGCAATTGATCTCGCCGATGGTGGCACCGCTCTTCAGCAGTGCGCGCGTCACTTGGCGCTTGTCGTCGAGCGTGAGGCCGGGCGCCGGCAGCGCCATCAACGCCGACCCACCGCCCGAGGCGAGAAAGAGGACGAGGTCATCGGCGGCGAGGCCGCGGACGCTCGCGAGAATACGCGCCGCCGCTGCGGTTCCGGCGGCATCGGGCACGGGATGGCTCGCCTCGACCACCTCGATGCGCCGGCATGGCACGCCGTGGCCGTAGCGGGTGATGACCAGGCCCGAGAGCGGGCCGGGGCAGTGGTCTTCCACCGCGCGCGCCATTGCGGCGGCGGCCTTGCCGGCACCGACCACCACCGTCCGGCCGGAGGGCGGCATCGGCAGATGCGGCGGCACGGTGAGGGCTGGATCGGCGGCGCCGAGCGCCGCGTCGAAGAGCGCGCGGAGAAACGCCCGGCATTGATCGGGGTGGGAAGGCGTCAACGGACATCCCCATCGACGCGGCGAGGTGGGCTCGCCGCCGAGGCCACGGGAAGATAGGATGCGCGCCCGCCGAACCACAACCCCAGTACGCCAGGGATCCGCTTATGGCCGACGTTTCCGCCGCTTCTTTGCTCGGTCCCGACGATCCGGCGCCGGTCGAGACCGTTCGGGCGCAGGGTCGCGCGCTGCTGCTCATCACTTGTGATCATGCGAGCCTCAAGATTCCGCGCGTGCTCGGTGATTTGGGCGTGCCGCCGGTGCAGCTTCGCGAGCATATCGGCTGGGACATCGGCGCCGCCGAGGTGACGCGGCGGCTTGCCGCGTTGCTGGACGCACCGGCGCTGTTGACGGGGTTCTCGCGGCTGGTGGTCGACTGCAACCGCCGCCTGGAGGACGCGAGCTCGATTCCCGCGGCAAGCGACGGCGTTCCTGTTCCCGGGAATGGTAACTTGTCCCAGGCGGATCGCGCCGCTCGTGTCGAGGCGCTTTTTCAGCCGTACCATCGCGCGATCGCGGCCAAGCTCGATGCGTTTCTCGCGGCGGGTACGGTGCCGGCTGTGATATCGATCCACAGCTTCACGCCGGTGATGAACGGCAAGGCGCGGCCCTGGCATGTGGGCATTCTCTGGGACAAGGATCCGCGCATCGCCGTGCCGCTCCTCGCTGCGCTGCGCGCCGAGCCGGGACTGCCCGTCGGTGACAACGAGCCCTATTCCGCGCGCGAGCCCGTGGGCTACACGATGCGCGAGCACGGCGTCGCTCGCGGCTTCCCGCATGTGGCGCTCGAGCTCAGGCAAGACCTCATAGCCGATGCGCAAGGGGCGGCCGCATGGGCCGAGCGGCTGGCGCGCGCCCTTGGCCCCATCATCGCCGCGCCCGATATTCATCGCGTCCTGCGCTATTGAGCGCCCGGCATTGCCACCCCACAATAGGGGCAAGCAAGACGCTATCCGACGGAGCAGCCCATGGACGACAACACACGCACCGCGCTCGAGGCGGCCGCTTTTCGCCGCCTGGTGCAGCATTTGCGCGAGCGCACGGACGTGCAGAATCTCGATCTTATGAATCTTGCCGGCTTCTGCCGCAATTGCCTCTCGCGCTGGTACCGCGAAGCGGCGGCCGAGCAAGGCATCGTCGTCCCAGATCCCGAGGCACGGAAGATCGTCTACGGCATGCCGTACGAGGAATGGAAGGCGAAGTATCAGAAAGATGGGAAGAAGCCGGTCGCCGGCGAAGGACACAAGCATTGACGCAGGTGCTGCCGCTTGCGGCCGCGGCGGCGCTCCGGTAGGGTCGAGGCACACACCTCACGATCGAGAGGAAGCCATGCCGGATGTGGGCGGCATCGCCGGCGAGCGCCTCAAATCTTTCATCGAGCGCATCGAGCGCCTCGAAGAGGAGAAGCGAGCGCTTGCCGAGGACATCAAGGAAGTCTTTTCCGAGGCCAAGGGCGTCGGCTTCGACGTCCGCACCATGCGGCAAATCCTGAAGCTCCGCCGCATGGACCAGGACGATCTCGACGAGCAGGAAGCGCTGCTCGACACCTATAAACGCGCCCTCGGTATGGCCCCTGACCTCGCACGCGCGCGCGGAGGACCCGAAGCCGAACCCAAGCAGCGCCGCCGCGCGCGTTAAAGCGCAACCGTGCGGAAGCCCGCGAAGATGTCGCGGCGCTCGGGGGTGAAGAAGTTGCGGTACGCGCTGGTGATCATGCGCGCGCGCGTCGCCCAGGCGCCGCCGCGCAGCACTTTGCGCGTGCCGAACCAGGGCTCGGAATAGTCCCTGTAGATGTCGGCGGAAAAGCCGGGGAAGGGAACGAAGCGGCTTGCTGTCCATTCCCAGACATTGCCGATCATCTGCCGGCAGCCCCAGGCGCTGTCGCCCGCAGCGCAGGCGGCAACGTCGACCGGTCCCAGTGCAAAGCCGTCGAGATTGGCGTGCCTCCGCATCGCCGGTTCATCGCCCCAGGGAAATTTCGTCTTCGCCGCATGGGGTCCCGCGGCGGCCGCTTCCCACTCCGCCTCCGTCGCCAAGCGTCGTCCGGCCCAGCGGCACCACGCGTCGGCCTCGTACCAGTTGACGTGGATCACCGGCTGGTGCGGCGCGAGCGGCTCGATGCGCGCGAAGCGGCGCACCGCCCACCGTCCATCGTCGGCGCGGCGCCAATAAACGGGCGCTTGGGCATCGGCACTCTCCCGCCAGCGCCAGCCCTCATCACTCCAGAAGCGCCGCTCGCGATAGCCGCCTTCCTCGATGAAGGCGGCGAACTCGGCGTTCGTCACCGGCGCGCGGGCGATGCGAAAGGGCTGGAGGACGACGGGGTGGACCCACTTCTCGTTGTCGAACACGAAGCCCGCATTGGGCGCCGAGCCGAGGCGCCATGTGCCGCCGGGGACCTCGACATCGCCCGGCCACGGACCCGCTTCGGCATCGGCGGGACGTGCCCGGTCGGGGAGACCAGGCTCGGGATAGGCCAGGGTCTGGCGCGAATAGACGAACGCCTCGTCATGCATGTCTTCGTGGAAGGAGGTGAGCTGGTAGAGATAGCTCTCCTCGGGGCCGGCGTGCTCGCTTTTGAGCCGCGCGATCAGCGCCTGCTCGATCTTGGCCATGTAGTCGAGCGTGCCATCGAGCGAAGGGAGCGGCAGCTGCCAGCGCCGGTCGTGCGCCACCGCGGATGAATCGTAAAGCGCATCGGCGTCGGCGAGGAACAACGGCCGCTCGTCGAGATGGCGTAGAATAAAGTGCTCGTGGAACCAGGCGACGTGGCCGATCTCCCAGAGCAGAGGATTGACGATGTCGAGCCGCGGCCCAATAAGCTGCTCCGGCGTCAGCCCGGCGACGAGCGCAAGGGTGCGGCGACGGCTGTCCCGCAGCATGTCGACGAGGTCGGCGGAGGGGAGGGACGAAGTCATGAACGTATGGCTGCCTCAAAGGGTGGCATGAAGATTAGCCTCATCACGCCCGCACCGAAACAGTCGCGCGCCGGCAACCAGGTGACGGCGCGGCGCTGGGCGCGTCTCCTCCGCGAGCTCGGCCACGAGGTGCGCGTCGCGCGGGACTATCGAGACGAGCCCGCCGATCTCATGATCGCGCTTCATGCTTGGCGGAGCGCGGCCTCGATCGAGCGCTTTCGCGCACAGCATCCGGCGGCGCCGCTCGTGGTGGCGCTCACCGGCACGGACATCTATCGCTATGCCAAGAGCGACGCCGCGACGACGTTCCGCTCGCTCGACTTGGCGGACGCGCTTGTCGGCCTGCACGATCTCGTCCGTGACGCGCTGCCGCCCGAGCATCGCGGCAAGCTCGTTGTCATCCATCAATCGGCGACGGCGCTGGCACGACGACCGCCGCTGCGGCGCGTTTTCGAGGTGCTCATCATCGGCCATTTGCGCGAGGAGAAGGATCCGCTGCGCGCTGCGGCGGCGGCACGCCTTCTGCCGCCGAGCTCGCGCATCCGCATCGTTCACTTCGGCGGCGCTCATGATCGTGAATGGGCGCTGAAGGCAAGGCGCGAGATGACGGAAAATCCGCGCTATCGCTGGCTCGGCAACGTCTCGGGCCATGCCGTGCGGCGCGCGCTTGCGCGGGCGCCGCTCATGGTGCTGAGCTCGATCATGGAAGGCGGCGCCAATGTCGTCTCCGAGGCGGTCGTCGCCGGCGTTCCGGTTCTCGCGTCAGCCATTCCTGGCTCGATCGGCCTCTTGGGCCGCGACTATCCCGGATATTTCCCGATCGGCGACACGGCTGCGCTCGCTCGCTTGCTGCGCCGCGCCGAGGAGGAGCCGGCATTTCGCGCGGCGCTCGAGCGGCACTGCGCCAAGCGCGCCCGGCTCTTCGCGCCGGAGCGAGAGCGGCAGGCATGGCGCGGTCTCTTGGCCCGGCTCGTCCCCGCGCGGCGCGCCGCCGAAGCGTGATGTCGCGGGCTTATTGCTCTTTGGCGCTGCGGGCGAACACGGCGCTGGCGCGAAGGATGCGCTCGCCGTCGACGAGGAGATAGGCGTTGGCGAAGGCGAGCCGGCTGCCGCTCTTCTGGATGTCGACATGCGCTTCCACCCAGTCGCCGAGCTTGGCGCTGCCCGCGAAGTCGGCGGTGAGGTTCGCGGTGATGAAAGAGGCTGGCGGGTCCTCGCTATACGCCAAACCGTAGCCAAGGGCGATATCGGCGAGCGTCATAAGCAGCCCGCCATGCGCGAAGCCGCGGGCGTTCACGTGCTTTTCGAGAATGCGCAGCGCGACGATGAGACGCTCGGCCTCGCGGCGGAAATAGAATGGACCGGTCGCGTCGAGGAACGGGCTGGTGCGGAAGAGCGACGCGAAGCCGGCGGGAATGTCGCTCATGGTGGAATCAAGGTCACGACGCGGCGTCGCCTCGTCCCGCGAGCTCCGCATCGAGGTCGTACTCGGCCATGAGCCGGTCCACCATCCCGGTCGCGCTCGCCCAGTCATAAGTGCGGAAGGCGTGGCCCTTGGTGACGAAAGTGGCGCCGGCATAGAACATCTCGTATTGCGTGTGCCGCGAGGCGAACTCCGAGCCGACCGCGTCCCAAGCGAGCTTGAAGAGCTTGACGCGCTCTTCGGGTGCCATCGCCGGCGATTTCTGCGTCTTGTTGATGAGGTCGCGCAGCGCCGGGTTGGCGAAATCCTCGATGCCGGAGGGCAGCATGATCATGCCGCCGCCGGCCAGCTCGCGCAGCGCCGTCACCACTTTGCCGTAGAGCTGCTGCGTCAAGACCTGCGCGGAATAGAGCAGATGGCGGTCGGGAACGTAGTAGCCACCCGCGGCAGTGCCTTTCGCCTCCATGCCGTAAACGAGCCCTTCCACCAAGCCCGCTTCGGCGGCGAGCTGGCCCAGCGTCTCGCGCACGCCCGGAAAGGCCAGCGTGCCGTTCGTCTCGGCGATCTTGCGCGCGACGCCCAGCAGGAAGGTCATCTTCACCGTGAGGCGGATCTGCGCTTGATAGTTCTGCAGCACATGGG
This sequence comes from Allostellaceae bacterium, assembly GCA_035945115.1. GTDB lineage: Bacteria > Pseudomonadota > Alphaproteobacteria > ATCC43930 > CGMCC-115725 > DAHUYF01. The sequence goes on along the minus strand of DASZAN010000004.1, from coordinate 3,282 downwards.
CGGGCGTCGCATGCCATTGCCGTTGCGAGAGCTCGATGCTTTGGTTGATGAAAATGCGCTCCCAGGGGACCTTGACGTCGGCAAAGTAGAGGATGGCGTCGTTCTCGTCGAAGCGGTTCGCGAGCGGGTTGTCGAAGCGGCTTGGCGCCGATTCCTCATAGGATTTGCGCGAGAGAATCTTGAGGCCGGGCGCATCCATCGGCACGCAGAATGCCACCGCGTAACGCTCGTCACCCTTCTGCAGCGGCTGGATCGAGGCGACGAAGACTTCGTTCGCCATGATGCCGCTCGTCGCCAGCATCTTGGCGCCGCGTACGGTGATCCCCGCCGCGTCCTCGTCGACGACGCCGAGGGTGAGGAACTCGTCCGCTTGCTCATGCGCCGTCTTCGAGCGATCGGCTTGCGGATTGATGATGACATATGTGAGGAAGAGATCGTTGCCGCGCGCATAATCGAAATAGTCGAGAAGGGCTGCGGCGCGCTTCGGATCGTGGGCGCGAAAGACGTCGATGCCCATCACCATGCCGGCGAGCGTGGAAGCGACGTGATCGGGCGAGCGGCCCATGAAGCCGTAATGCACCGCCGCCCACACCTCGAGCGCGCGGCGCCGCTCGACAAGCTCGGTATAAGAGCGCGGCAGCTGCCAGGCGCGGTTGACGCGGCAGCTTTCGTTCGGTAGCGCGATCGTCATGCGCTCGAGGTTGGCGGGTGCCGCCTGGAAATCGTAAAGCGCCGCCGCGCTCGCCACCGCGCTGCGGAAAGCGGGATGCGTCGTCACGTCGCTGACGCGCGCGCCGCGCAGCCACACCTCGCGGTCGTCGTGGAGCGAGGCGATGTGGTGCGCTCCGTCCTTGACCCGCACCGTTTCCGTTCCTCGTCGACAAGTGCTCGCTCCCTGATACCATGGCGCACCGGTAGCGGCTAGGGCATCGCCGCAACAAGGGGAGGCGGGAGGCTATGGCGGTCAACAAGCGGCATGACGAATTCCACGCGTTGGACATGAATGTCGGCTGGGAGACGCCGGCGGGATACCCCGCCGGCATCGCGCAGAAGATTCTCGCGGGCGAGCTCGACGAGGCGCGAAAGCGCGGCAGCCGCACGCGTCTCCTGCGCTTCGCGCCCGGCGTCTTCACCACCGCGCCCTTCGTCCATGAGTACTGGGAGGAGGTCTATCTCATCTCGGGCGATCTCACCGTCGGCAACGACGCTCGCGGCAAGGGCGGGACTCCCTTCGCCGCCAACACCTATGCCGTGCGGCCGCCCGGCGCCGCGCACGGGCCCTTCAAATCCGACCGCGGCTGCCTTCTCCTCGAGATCCACTACTACGATCCCCCCTAGGCTAGGGCGGATCGCTCAGAGGAGTGCGCGGATGCGCTCGGCCCACTCGCCGATGCGCTTCATGTCGCCGGGCTTGAGCGCCCAGTTCACCAGGAGCCCGTCATTCATCCGCCGCGGCAGGATGTGAATGTGGAAATGCGGCACCGACTGCGCCGCGCCGGGTCCGTTGGCCTGCAACAGGTTGATGCCGTCGGGCCGCACCGCTTTCTCGACTGCGCCCGCGACCTTGGCCGCGACGCGCGCCACCGCGGCGACAGTGTCCGTCGGCGTCTCGAAGATGGTCGCGTGATGCGCCTTAGGAATGACGAGGCAATGCCCGTCGTGGACAGGATTGATGTCCATGAAGGCGAGCGTCGCCTGGTCTTCGTGGAGCTTGAACGAGGGAATGGCGCCCGCGACGATCTTGCAGAAGACGCAGTTTGTGTCCATGGCTTTTTCAATCCCCTTGCTCGATGTTTTCCGATGCCATCTGCCGATAACCGTTAGGAGTGGCGCTAAGGACGATCAACATTATATGCTTGTCTACCATGGTGACCGAGCAGCTATATCGTGATAGGGCGAAGGAAGCCCGTCAGGAAGCTGAGGCGACCAGCGACCCCAAGAGGCGCCGGCTGTTGCTGGAAGTAGCCAAGGCATACGAGCACTTTGCCGATCTTCCGGGCAAGATCCCATGGCACGTCGAGAGGGTGGGGCGGAAGAAATAGCACGCCGAGCACGGCCAAGTTCTAAGCCGCCTCCAAGGCCTCGTGACGCCATTCGCACTTCAAACAATTTTCTGGATTGACCCAACGGCGTGAGCGTCGACCTCTTCTTTGTCGGGCCAACGCGCTTTCGCCGTTGGACAGAGCAGTCCTCCCTGCGCGCGACTAAGGACCGAGGCTACTCCGCGGCGATGGCGTGCGGCTCGGGCGGCGCGCGGAACGCTTCGAGCAGCTTCTCTTGTTCCGCTCGCGCTTTGGCGAGGTTCCCCGCCTTCACATGGCCGAAGCCGCGGATTTGCTCGGGTACCCGCGCCAGCGCCACGGCCAGCCTGAGACAACAAACACATAATCCCGAAAATAGCGCCACTCAATGCCGCGAAAAAGGGCAATGCACTTCGCAATGAATGTACGCGCGCCATTGCTGCCTCGCGCGAATCTGTCGTCTCGCCGCCGCCCCGAGCATGAATCGCTCACGGGATTTTTTGCCGGCCTGGCACAGGGCCGCAGGTCGCGGTCGGAGTCGCCGGCCGTTGAAGCGTTGGCTCCTTGCGGGTAGGCTGTCTCCGAAGAATGCTTCCACGCAAAAGGGCTCGTCGATGACCGCCGCCGTGATGCGCCGCAACGATTTGAACCACGCCGTGATCGAACGTCTCAGGGAACGCTTCGGCGAGCGCGTCAGCACCTCTGCTGCAGTGCGGGAGCAACACGGCAAGGATGAGAGCTACCACGCACCCGCCCCGCCCGATGCCGTGGTCTTTGCCCAGTCGACGGCGGAAGTATCGACGATCGTCAAGCTTTGTGCAGAGCACAAGATGCCGGTCATCCCCTTCGGCACCGGCACCTCGCTCGAGGGCCACGTGGCGGCGCTGCATGGTGGCATTTGCGTTGACCTCTCGCCGATGAACCGGGTGCTGCGCGTTTCAGCCGAAGATCTCGACTGCACGGTGGAAGCGGGGGTGACGCGCAAGCGCCTCAACGAGTATCTCCGCGACACCGGCTTGTTCTTTCCCATCGATCCCGGCGCCGACGCGTCGCTGGGCGGCATGGCGGCGACGCGCGCCTCCGGCACCAACGCGGTGCGCTACGGCACGATGCGCGAGACTGTGCTGTCGCTGACGGTGGTGCTGGCGGATGGTCGCGTCATCCGCACGGCGCGGCGGGCGCGGAAATCCTCGGCCGGTTACGACCTGACGCGGCTCTTTGTCGGCTCGGAAGGCACGCTCGGCGTGATCACCGAGGTGAC
>DASZAN010000003.1:0-75355 GCA_035945115.1 Allostellaceae bacterium | reverse complement strand
GGGTCGAAGATGCTCATCGAAGTCGAGCCGAGGTTGCTCGATCACCTCGCCGTATGCAGGCGGGGGAAGTGGACGCGACCGGGCGACCCGCCCGGCGTGGAGATCACCGCATCACAAGAGGAGAGTGCACATGCCTGAGAGCGAAGAGGAGAAGAGGGCGCGCGAGATCGGCGACGCGATCAAGGCGCACGACGCGAAGCGCGCGAAGGACGACGACGACGCGCGCCGCGCGACCGACGCGAAGCTCGACAAAATGCTCGAATGCCTCGACGGGCTGAGCAAGCGCATGGACGCGGTCGAGGCGCGGTACGCGGACGACGAGGACGGCAAGCCCGAGTCCGCGGCGAACGCGACCGGTGCCGGAAGCGCCGACGCTCGCGCCGACGCCGTCGCCGCCGACTCCCGCCCGCGCGCGCGGACCGACGAGGAGCGGAACGCGCTCGCCGCCGCGCAAGTGAAGGCCGACGAGGTCGCGGTCGCCTGGGGCGAGCGCGCGCCGCCGCCGCTCACCGGCGAGCTGCTCCGCGAGTACCGGATCAGGCTGCTGCGCGATCACAAGCGCCACAGCAAGGACTACGCCGACGTCGACTTCGCGACCATCCCGGACGGCAAAGCGTTCGACGTCGCCGAGGCGCGCGTCTTCGCGGACTCCGCCGCCGCGAGCGCGAACCCGTCGGGACCGGAGAACGCGCCGCTGATCCCGCGCGAGCGCCGCGACGCTTCCGGGCGGATGATCACCACTTTTCACGGCGCGGGAACCTTCATCCGCCGGATGACGCGCCCCTCGCGCCGGGTCATCGACTTCATGCACGGCGCGCAGCCGCGGCCGGCCTGAATCCGAGAAACGCGCGCGGAGGTCGGCTGCCGCCGCGCGCGCCCGGTCTCGCCCACCTTTGGTGGGGGCAGGCGAGGCCAGGGCCGCCGCGGCGCTTCCCCCGCCGCGGCGGCGCGTTCTCTTCCTCGCGGGAGGTGACGCATTCGCTGTCACAAGATCGTTCTGAGCAACCCCTCGACCGGCGCGTTTCGCACGTTCGCCAGCGAGGCGACCGGCGGCAGCGCCGTGGTCAGCGCGGCGCAGGCCGCGGCGCCGCAGTGAGCGCGCCGTTCAAATATGCGGGCTTCCCGCCGCAGCTTCTTCCGCTCGTTTGCGAAGAGCGTCAATCGCGAACTGGTATCCCTCGATGGCCGCGTCTTGCACGGCGAGCGGCTCGAGCATGGCGAGCCCTTGCTGCCCGGCTTCGTGTAGCTCGGCGAGGAGCGCCGACGGGTCGGGGTGCGTCCTCGCGACCACCTGGGCGAACATGAAGAGCGCGTGGACTTCGCCCGTCAGATACGAGATGGCGCGTTCGGGATTCTTCATTGGCATGTCAGCGCTCCGGTCTAATCGAGGTCTAATCGGCATCTCGCACAGTGACGACGGCGCCGGTGGTCCTTCTGGCGCGCAACTCAGCCGAGGCTATTCTGCCATGCACGGCTCCCGGATCGGAGATTTTGTAAATGGCCGAATTTGCCATCAAGCCGATGGGCGAACTTGTGGCGATCGACAAGAAATTCGTTCCCCACTTCGTCTCGGCGTTGCTCGACCTCCGCAAAGAAATTGACAACCGAAAGCTTTGGTACCGCGGAGTTTCGAATTGTGGCTACGACCTTATCCCTTCAATTGGTCGTCCTCATCCCTACGCAGGAAGGGAGCGGGAGCCGTTCTCCCCGGCGGAGGAGATCCACCTGCTCCATCGTTTTCGGCGACGAGCCCATCCGCTTGTCGGACACGCGTTGACGGCTGGGGAGGCTATCTTTCTAGCCAGGCACCATGGGTTGCCAACGCGGCTGCTGGATTGGACCGCGAACGCGCTGTTTGCGCTTTATTTTGCATGTCGGCAGCACAGCGACAAGAGGCAGGCAGGGAAAGTTTGGGCGATGCTTCGACGCAAAGGGTCAGAGTACGACGTTAACGCGTTCGATCTCGCTAAGCGGGCAGATGAGGATGATCTGTTCAATCGTCCACTCTTGGCGGGACATTGGCCGGATGCGTCGGACAGGTACGCGATAAAGATCGTGCATCCAATCTACAATTCGCCTCGTCTGCTGGCACAGGATGGTGCTTTCACCTTTCATTCCGATCCCCGCATGCGCATCGAGACCTACGCCGGACAGCCCTTCGCGGAGCATAATCTGGATATCGAAAACCTATACTGGTGGTGCATTCCTGCGGAATCTAAAATATCCATCATAGAGGAGCTAAGCGGGCTCGGAATTACAGAACGCCTCGTGTACCCCGATCTCGACGGGATCGCGAAAAGCCTTTGGGAGACGGCGACATTGTGGGGGGAGCAATAGTGCCGTCCGTGAGACTCGACCCTCACGGCGTCCCTGCCGGTTTTGCCGGCGCCGTCACACGGGTTTCGGTGTGTGGGTGGACCCGCAGCGCGGGCGCGGTATGGGCGCCCATGTCGAGGACGGGGCTGCGGTCGCCGCGCTCGCTGACGAGCGCATCGAGGTCGACGTCGAACTTGGCGCGCCTCGGCGCGCGCCGCGCCTTGACATCGTCCCAATACCGCGAGGGCGAGCCACACGCCGAGCACCAGCCGAAGAGGGCGTGGCCTTGGCGCCGGAGCTTGCCGAGCGTGTCTTGATCTTCCACCAGTGGATGCCGCTCTTGTGGCACACTCAAACGCCATCAATAGGATTTTCGAGACTGAGAAAACCTCTGTCGTAGTCGTAGGCAAAAATCTCCGCGTATCGGCCCCAGTTGATTACCGTCTCCAAAACTTCACGGGCTTCCTCCTCGTCCAAGTAGTCCTCAAGCTCGGCAAGGAAGCGCCCCTCTGGTGCAACGTGATTGGGCCGCTCTTCCAGCACTTTACGGATGTGCGCGGCAAGCGGGATCAGAAGAAGCAAGTGACGGGCAAACAAATGCTTCCGCTGCATAAGATCGGATTTATAGAAAGCGCGGCCGGCCTCAGTCGCAGTGACGTCGCTGCCAACTACCCGTATGAAGCCCAGTAGCTGAAGTGCCTCGATCAATACCAGTAAAGCGTCCTCGTCGATGTGCTCACTTTGAGAAAGCCTCGGCAGGTCGGCACGACCGGAGTATGGTGAGGAGGAAATTGCATCTAATAGACCCACAAGCTGCTGAATGCTTGCCGCGGGAAGCCGATACCCGATGTGCTGTATTTGGCGCGGTAATACGTAATCTCTTTGGCGCCGAATTACCCACTGTATAACGGTTCGAACGCCCTTCGTGACGTTTCGGACGCGCTTGTTCATTTCACTCGCAGTACCAGCAACTGCGGTCGAAACTTTGCCGCCCCAGGCGCGGATAGTTGCGACGAAGTCTGCTGTCAGCGTCCCCATCGTCTCTACGACGCGCGCGAGAGCACTAAAGTCAACTGCGTGCTCACCAACAGCTAGCTGCAGCCTCGCAAGATCGATCTCCACGCGCATTGAGCCCACGTAAAAACTGAGGAGGCCGGCCTCTTGTTTGAAGGGCCGCGTATCATCTCTCGCCCGATCGAGCGCGTTCAGAGATTTTTCGACTTCCGATAAACGATGCGACAGTGCCTTCAGAAGCCCTGAGATCTCTGCGCGTGCTATGCTACCCACGGCCTCTAGTGGCAGCGGCGATTGACGAGGATGTAGACCCATCGAGCTTGCCGTATCAAGCGCATCGATCAGGTTTGTGATTAGCAAGCCTTTCGACGCTCTCAGTCGCCTGATCGTGTCGGTCGGACCAAGCACGGGATCCTGATAGGGGATTTCGAGTGCGCGAACAGCACTCAACAGGCCCGCTAAATCGTCCGCGACCATTGCCTTCGGTTCGGTTTTATGAGCCGCGGAAAGGGCAGAAGCCGTCTCGATCACCGCAGCGAGCTGAGGCTGGAAGGTCTCATCGTTTATGTTTGCGAGCTCTCGCTTAAGGTCGCGCGCGAGGCTGTCGAGCTCGGACAAGTCTTGTACGAGGCGCTTCTGGCGCTGCGAGCCGGGGGCGTTCGCGGTCACGACGTGGCCTTTCCGAGAGTACTCTTGCGCTCGAGACCGAAGTGGCGTTCGATCGCCGCTCCGATTTGTTCGCGGGCGCGGTTAAACCCATTTCGCTGCGGAGCCCAATCGAGGATCGGGGTGAGACGACCCTCTTCGGTCGGAACTGCTTGTAGAGCACCCGCTACGAACTGCCAGGAGCAGCGCTCCAGGATCACGGGGACGATGAGTGCACCGGTCGTGCGGTGGCGGCTAGCGATGGCTGGTATCTCACGGAAGAAGATGTAATCGGATGCAATGAAGCCGGGGCTCAACAGCAGAAGGAACACATCTGCGGCCTCGATCGCGATCTCGATCTCAGTGCTCCAATAGTAGCCGGCGCTTATGCGAGTGTCGGCCCAAAATTTGACTCCGTAAGCCCGTTCGATCCCCGCCAGGTGCGTCTGGAATTTTACGAAGCTCCGGTGATCGTCGTGGCAATACGAGATGAAGCCCTGTATCACGGTCGGAGGTCAATCCCAGCGGCGGCTTAGCCAATTTGCCGCCGGGATTTGTTACCCGGACGGCGCCCAGACCGGATAGTAGCAGGGCTGACGGCCGTACGGGAACGGGGCTTCAGCGGCGCTTAGCACGAGCGGCGCGGGTTGGGGGCGTTCAGCCGTGGCGCATGGGCGCCTGTCGTCGCCCCTCAGGTCCGCCGCCGCCGCGCGCGGGGCGCCTCGACCTCGGGCGAGAACGGAAACTTCGGGTCCTCGAGCGCGGCGTCGAGGAGGCGGAGCAGCGAGCGGCACCGCAGCCGCCCGCTCTACCTTGACGCGACGAGCACCTTCTCCATCTAAGGTCGTATGAAAATTTCCGTCGATGTGACCCCCGATCAGATCGCGCCCGCGATGGCGTGGCTTGACGGCAAGGTCGGGGCCGCGCTCGACAAGCGCGTGAAAAGCCTGGAGCAGCAGCAATCACGGAATCCGCTGTTCGGGCCGTATTTTCGCGACACTTTCCCTTATGAACTCGCGCTCGTCAAAGCTCGCCGTCACCAGAGGCAGACGGGTTTGCTGCCGAGCGGCGAGGAGTATGGGATCGCCTACGGGTTCGCCGCGGCGCTGCAACGAATACACGCGGGGCTCGGAGAAAAGGGCCGCGCGCGCCTGGAGAGCACGCTGAGGGGCGCGATGAAGGATGCCTACGGCCTGCGCCCGCTCGCCTACGAGGTACAGATGGCGACGCACGCGGCGAGGCGCGGCTACGACGTTGAGTGCGTCGACCTCGACGGCGCGGGGCAGTTCGACCTGCTGCTGACGCGGGACGCCGACGAGATCGAACTTGAGTGCAAGACAACCTCGCCCGACAAAGGCAAGAAGGTACATCAGTCCGACCTGGTGCGGCTTGCGAACCTCCTGCTGCCGACCACCGCGGCGCTCGCGAACTATGGCGGGTGCCACGCGATCCGGGTGATCGTCCCCGCTCGGCTCGCGACGAGCGACCCCGGACTCGCCGAGATCGCATCGCTCGTGAGGACCGCCGTAGATCGCCGCGGAGCCGCGGGGGACAAAGACGGTCGGGCCGAGTACTCGGTCATCCAGCTCCCGCACTGGCCCGAGCGCGACATGTCCGCGCGCGAAGAGAGCGCGTTCCTCAACGAGATATTCGGCACCAAGAATCGCCCCGCATTCTGGCACTTGCGCGAACGCCACGGGTTCGTCGCGGTGCAGGTGGACAGCGATCAACCGGACGCGAGCGTCGAGGCGTTGTCCGAGGACGCGAAGAAGGCGGCGGATCAGTGCACCGGCAAGCGGCCGGCCGTGGTCGCGATGCAGCTCATGGAGATCACCCCCGACGAGCTTAAATTTTTGCTCGATAACCCGAGCCCCGCCCACGACGTCGCGCACGCGATTTTCAAGGACGGCCGCCGCGCTCACGTCGACTCGCTCGCCCTGAGTCTGCCGGCGAGATCGCGGGACGTAGACTCTGGCAAAGAGCTGTGGGGCACCGTGGCGGTACTGCACAACCCATCGCCCGCGTACCCGTCTCGCGCGGCGCGATCCCTTTTCTCGGCGAACGGCTAAGCGCTACCGCGCCCGTCGGCCGGCGCGCGCCGTGCGATCCTCGTTGGAGAGGTCGAGCTTCATCCGACCGGGCGCGCTACTTCTTCTTCCTCTTCTCGGGCAGCCAGCCCTCTCGGTAGTCCGCGAGCAGGCCCTGGGACCAGCTGTGGGCCTCGGCGATCATCGCCGCCGCCTCGGGATGCTCCGCCCGGAACCGCTCCTGCTCGCGCTTGTCCGCCTTCGCGAGTTCCGCGCCGAACCCTTCGAGGGTCTCGCGCCAGAGCCGCTCTAGCGCCGTCTCCTTCTCCGCCGCCCGCTTGAGGCGGAGCCGACGGTCGTCCAGCCTCATCACTTGGCTCATGGGGAACATCTCCTTTTTTTTGTGCGGCGTCGCATCGCCGCAGCGGCATATGCTGCACGTCGCCGGGTCCCGCGGGTATCGGAACGTTTGACAATCTTTGGTACGCGCGCGACCGCCGTCACCGCTCGCGCCGCTTCCGCCACCGGGCGGCGGTCGGGAGACGCGGAACGATGCACGAACATATGTGTCGCATCCGTGTCGCGCGGAACGATCGGGAACGATTGAAAAAGCCGGGAAAACCTCGGTTTTTGTCGAGAAGGCTCGACAACACGGTTTCACGCTCGGCGCGGCCGTCCGAAGCGCAAGAAATGCCCGGTTTTACTGGCTTTTTGGGGTGGAGGCCGGAAGCGGAATCGAACCGCTGTACGAGGATTTGCAGTCCTCTGCATAGCCACTCTGCCATCCGGCCGGGGGTGCGACATATAGGGCTCGGGCCGCGCCGGGGTCAAGGCGAGCCGCGCCCAGCCGATTGTCTTCGGACGAGCGCGACGATATAAGTCACGCGATCTCCGGCAACTGACATGCTCCCCTCATGACCGACTATGCCGCGGCGCGGCTCAACATGGTGGAAAGCCAGCTCCGCACCAATAAGGTGACGAACGAAGCCCTGCTTGACGCCTTTCTCGCCGTGCCGCGCGAGCGCTTCGTGCCGCCGGCGCTGCGCGGCACGGCTTACATCGATGAAGATCTGCCGCTCGGCAATGGCCGCTATTTGCTGGAACCGATGGTGTTCGCTCGCCTGGTGCAGCTTGCCGCTGTCGGGCCGCAGGACACGGTGCTCGAGATCGGCTGCGGCAGCGGCTACGGCACGGCGATCTTGGCGCGCCTCGCCCGCGCCGTCGTCGGCATCGACTGCGATCAACAGTTCGCGGCGCAGGCGGCGGCCCGGTTGCGCGAGCTCGCCATTGGCAATGCGAACGTCGTCGAAGCGCCGCTTGCGGCGGGCTTCCCCAACCGCGCGCCTTACAGTGTCATTCTCTTCGAAGGCGCGGTCGCCGCCATACCGGAGGCAGTGTCCCGCCAGCTCGGCGAAGGTGGCCGGCTGGTGGCCGTGGTACGGCCGGGCGAGGGCGTCGGACGCGCCACGCTCGTCGTACGAACCAACGGCGTCATCGCGCACCGAACATCCTTCGACGCTGCGGCACCGTTCTTACCGGGTTTTCAGCCGACGCCGAGCTTCGTATTCTAGGCGCAGCCGCACGGGAGCCTCGCCGATGCGTCATGCGCTTCTCGCCACCGCCGCCGCAGCGATGCTCTCCATCGCCGCGAGCGAGAGCGGCCGCGCCGAGACGCTGATCGAGGCGCTGGCCGACGCCTACAACAACAACCCACAGATCCTGGCCGAGCGCGCCAATCTCCGCGCCACCGATGAATCCGTGCCGCAGGCGCTGTCGGGGTGGCGGCCGACGGTCACGTTCACCGGCTCGATTGGCGCGGAGCACGTCGAAGACAAGCCGCCCTCCCAATTCGTCGGCGGACCCATTCCGCGGGTCGCCGATCTCAACATCACGCAGCCGATCTTTTCAGGCGGGCGCACCGTTGCGCTCACCGCACAGGCCGAGAAAACCGTCGAGGCCGAGCGCGCCCGCAACATCGCCACCGAAGGCACCGTTTTCCTCAGCGTCGCCCAAGCCTATCTCGACGTGATCCGCGACCAGGCCACGCTCGAGCTCAGCGTCAACAACGAGCAGGTATTGCGCAAGCAACTCGAAGCAACCGCCGACCAGTTCCGTGTCGGCGCGGTAACGCGCACGGACGTCGCGCAGGCCGAGGCCCGGCTTGCGGCCGCGACCGCCTCGCGGCTGCAAGCGGAAGGCAACCTACAGGTGAGCCGCGCAAATTACGTGCGCGCTGTCGGCCATCCACCGGAGAAGCTCGTCGCTCCCGATTTCCGTCCGGTGCTGCCGGGGACCCGCGATGGCGCTCTCAATATGGCGGCGCTCTACAATCCCAATGTCATTGCCGCCATCTACACCGAAGACGCGGCGCGGGACGCCATCGACGCAACGCGAGCCCAACTGTTGCCAAGCCTCAATCTCATCGGCGATGTCAATCGCGCGGTCAGCACCGTCGTGGACAATCAGACGCAGTCGGCGGCATCGGTGACCGCGCGCCTCACTATACCGCTCTACGAAGCCGGCAACATTTATTCGCAGACGCGCCAGGCGACGGAGACGCTGGGTCAGCGCCGTGGACAGACCGACGACGCGCGCCGCGCCGCCGTCCAGGGGGCCACGCAGGCCTGGGAGCAGACGGCGTCGGGCCGGGCGCAGATCATCTCGCTCCAATCCACCATTCGTGCCGCCGAGATTGCACTCGAAGGTACGCAGCAGGAGGCGTCGGTCGGGGCGCGGACCGTCCTCGACGTGCTCAATGCCGAGCAGGAGCTCTTCACCGATCGCGTCCAGCTGGTGACGGCGCAGCACGACCTCGCGCTCGCCGAGTTCAATCTGGCGCTGCAGATCGGGCAGCTCACGGCCGCCGACCTGCGCTTGCCAGTGAAGCTCTACGATGTCGACGAGCATTATCGCGAGGTCAGGAACAAGTGGCTGGGCTTCGGCTCCAAGCCATAAGCGCCGTTCGGCTGGCCTTTTGCCGGCACTTCTTCTAGTGTAGCCGTAATTAGGCGAGATCGGTTGAGCGCCATGTCGGAAGCAAAAGGTCAGCACGAGCCGTCGATGGAGGAGATTCTCGCCTCTATCCGGCGCATCATCGCGGAAGACGGAGACGCGGCGGCACCCGCGGAAAAGCCGGCGGCCGAGAAGCCGGCAAAGCGCGAGGAAGAGGTGCTCGAACTTACGGAAGTAGTTGAGGAGGATGGATCGGTGGTGAGTCTGTCAACCGGAGGGGCAAAGAAGCCGGCGCCAGAGCCGCCACCCAAACGGGCCATCGAGCCCGCGCCGCCACCGCCGGAACCCGAGCCCGAGCCAGAGCCGGAACAAACGGACGAGGATCGCCTCGTCTCCGAGACCACCGCTGCCGCCTCCATGGCGGCGCTGTCGCAGCTATCGACGCTCACTGCGCAGCGGCCTCAGATCAGTGATATGCCGCTGGGCGATGCCAACCGCACGCTCCTCGAGGTCGTGCGGGAACTGCTGCGGCCGATGCTCAAGGATTGGCTTGATGCCAATCTTCCGCCGCTGGTCGAGCGGCTGGTCCAGGAAGAGATTCGCCGGGTCTCGAAAGAAATCCTGAGCCGCTGAGCGGGTGCGAACAACCGCCGCGCCGCCGCCTTCTCTCTCCTCGATGAGCCGGGTGACGTCATGAGTTCAGCGATGCTGGACAAGACCTATCGTCCGGCGGAGGTCGAACGAGAGATTTACGGTGCCTGGGAACGCTCGGGCGCATTCGCCTGCCGCTCCGATTCCAGCGCCACGCCCTACACCATCATGATGCCGCCACCCAACGTGACGGGCAGCCTCCATATTGGGCATGCGCTCAATTTCACGCTTCAGGACATTCTCATCCGCTATCACCGCATGCGCGGCTTCGACGCGCTCTGGCAACCCGGCACGGATCACGCCGGCATCGCGACGCAAATGATGGTCGAGCGCCAGCTCGAGCTCGAACAATCGAACCGCCACAAGCTCGGTCGCGACGCCTTCGTCGAGCGGGTGTGGCGCTGGAAGGCGGAATCAGGCGGCGCCATCACGCGCCAGCTCCGCGCGCTCGGCGCGTCCGCCGATTGGAGCCGCGAGCGCTTCACCATGGACGAAGGCCTCTCCGCCGCGGTGCGAAAAGTCTTCGTCGAGCTCTACAAGCAAAGGCTCATCTACCGCGACAAACGCCTCGTCAACTGGGACCCGAAGCTCCACACCGGCATTTCCGATCTCGAAGTGGAGAACCACGAGACCAAGGGCTCGCTCTGGTACTTCAAGTATCCGATCGACGGCGAGACGGGCGCCTTTATCATTGTCGCAACGACCAGGCCCGAGACGATGCTCGGCGACACCGGCGTCGCCGTCCATCCCGAGGACGAGCGCTATCAGCAGCTGATCGGCCGGCACGTGATTCTGCCGCTCGTCGGCCGGCGCATTCCGATTGTCGCCGACACCTACGCCGATCCCGCCACCGGCAGCGGCGCGGTCAAGATCACGCCGGCGCACGACTTCAACGATTTCGAGGTGGGCCGCCGCCATGAGCTCCCGCTCGTCAACGTCTTCGATGCGGACGCGAAGCTCAACGACGAGGTCCCGGCGGCCTATCGCGGCCTCGACCGCTTCGTCGCCCGCAAACAGATCGTCGCCGACATGGAGGCGCTCGGGCTCGTCGAGAAGATCGAGCCGCATACGCTGATGGTGCCGCATGGCGACCGCTCCGGCGCCGTGCTTGAGCCGAGGCTCACAGATCAGTGGTATTGCAACGCCGCCGAGCTGGCCAAGGCCGCCATCGCGGCGGTGGAGACCGGGCGCACGGTCTTCGTGCCGAAGAATTGGGAAAACACCTTCTTCGAATGGATGCGCAACATCCAGCCCTGGAATATCTCGCGCCAGCTCTGGTGGGGTCATCAGATTCCGGCATGGTACGGACCTGACGGCACGATCTTCGTCGAGGAGAGCGAAGAGCAGGCGCTGGCATCGGCGGCCGCGCACTACGGCAAGCCCGTGGGATTGGTGCGCGATCCCGACGTGCTCGATACCTGGTTCTCCTCGGCGCTCTGGCCGTTCTCAACCTTGGGCTGGCCAGACCCGACGCGCGAGCTGCGGCGCTATTACCCGACGGACGTCCTGGTGACCGGCTTCGACATCATCTTCTTCTGGGTGGCGCGGATGATGATGATGGGCTGCAAGTTCATGGATGACGTACCCTTCCGCACCGTCTACATCCACGCGCTCGTGCGGGACGAGCGCGGCCAGAAGATGTCGAAGACCAAGGGCAACGTCATCGATCCCTTGGAGCTCATCGAGCGCTTCGGCGCCGACGCCTTGCGCTTCACCTTGACGGCGCTTGCCGCGCAAGGCCGCGATATCAAGCTCGCCGCATCACGGGTCGAAGGTTACCGCAACTTCATCACCAAGCTCTGGAACGCCGCGCGCTACGCGCAGATGAACGGCTGCACGCTCGTCGCCGATTTTGATCCTTCCGGCTGTAAAGTCATGGTCAACCGCTGGATCGTCGGCGCGATCGCCGAGACGAACACGCGCGTCGCTCAGGCGATCGACGAGTACAAGTTCAACGAAGCCGCCCGCGTGCTCTATCAATTCATCTGGGGCACGTTTTGCGATTGGTACCTCGAATTCACCAAGCCCATCCTCAGCGGCAGCGACGAAGGGATGAAGGCCGAGACGCGCGCGACGACGGCATGGGTGCTGGGCGAGACCGTTCATCTCCTCCACCCCATCGCACCCTTCGTCACCGAGGAACTGTGGAAGCATTTCGCCGGGCGCGACATGTTGATTGCGGCTCGCTGGCCGAGCTACGAGGCCGCGCTGTTGGATCCGGACGCGATGGCGGAGATGAATGGAGTCGTGGCGCTCATTTCCGCCATTCGCACCGCTCGTTCGGAAATGAATGTGCCGGCGGCGAGCGAGATCGCCGCTGTTCATGCGGTTGGCGCGGCAAGTGCTGCACGCATCGCGCGCCATCAAGAGCAAATCCGGCGCCTGGCGCGGCTCAAGGACCTGGCGCCGGTAGCGGCGGCCAAGCTCCCGGCCTTGACCGGCAAGTCGGTTCAAGTACTCGTCGAGGGCGGTACTGTTTTTCTCGATGTGGCCGACACCATCGATCTCGCCAAAGAGCGCGTGCGCCTCATCAAGGAAGCCGCGGCCGTCGATGCCGAGATCGAAAAAATCGCCGGTAAGCTCGAGAATCAGCAATTCATCACGAGAGCGAAGCCCGAAGTGGTGGAAGAACAGCGCGAGCGGCTGGACGATGCGCGTGCCGCGGCCGAGCGGCTGCGCACGGCCATCTCGCGCATCGGCGCCTCGTGACCGCGACCGACTTTCACTAGGCCGTCGTGCTCGCGACTTCCGCGCCCGCCAGCGCCGTGAACATCTTCGCAAATCCGTCGGGTGCGTTGGGAGCGAAGATGATCGTCGACTTGCCGGTAGCGGCCATGTCTCGCATCGCGTCGAATCCTTGCGCCGTCATGAGAATCCGCAGGACCTCGTCGATCGGGACGCCGGCGTCCTTGATGGTTTGGAGGGAATTCCTGATTCCAGTTGCAATCGCCTCGCGTTCTGCGGCGACGCCTTCACGCCGGAGCTTTTTCTGTGCCGCTTCGGCCTCCGCTTGCTTGATGACCAAGGTTTTGTTTGCTTCGCCCCGCGCCGTGGCGGCGATCTGCTCGCGCTGCGCCGCATTGATGTCGTTCATCGCATCGACGACCTTCTGGTTCGGCGTGATTTCGGTGACCAATGCCCGCTGAATCTCGAAGCCGTATTCGGCCATGTCCTGCTTGAGTTCCGTCTCGACGGCGCCGGCGATTTCGCCCTTGTTTTGGAAGACTTCGTCGAGCTCCATCTCCGGAACTTTGGAGCGCACGGCGTCGAACACATAGGATTCGATCTGCTTGGCCGGGTCTGCGAGCTTATAGAAGGCTTCATAGGCGTTGGCGGGAATCACCCGCGACTGCACGCTGATTTCCAGTGTGACCGTCACCTTGTCCTTGGTGATGCTCTCGACTTTGACGATGTGCTGCTCGGTCCGCAGGCTGAGCGGCCTCGACTTGGCTTCGATGAAAGGTAATTTGACGTTGAGCCCCGCGGTAGCCGTACGCGCATATTTGCCGAACCGCGTGATCATGCGGACGGTCTGTTGGTCGACGGAGAAGCAATTTGACGCAATGACGGCGAGAATGAACAAGAGAATAACGCCGTAGAGCGACCATTGCAGGAGCATAACTGAGACCGGGTCCATCATGTTCTCTCCGACGCTTGAGGGCCTGTACCTGATCGATCGCGACACCGGGGCGAATGCGGGCCGGAATCTCGCTTGGAAAGCGTTTACCCCAAGTAAAGACTCGATAGCGCCCGGTCGAGGGGGTGCGCGGTCTAGGCAAAGCGCGGCAGGGCTCGGTATGGTGCGCCAAACAGCGCATTTTCCCGGAGGCCGCCATGCCCGATGACGTGAGGAAGCAACCGTTCGACAAATCAAAGCTGCCGAGCCGCCACGTCACCGTGGGCCCGCAGCGGGCGCCGCATCGCTCCTATCTCCACGCCATGGGCTTGAGCGACGAGCAGATCGCGCAGCCGCTCATCGGCGTGGCGACGACATGGAACGAGGCGGCGCCCTGCAACATCGCGCTCTCGCGCCAAGCGCAGGCGGCGAAGAAAGGGGTGGCGGCCGCCGGCGGGACGCCGCGCGAATTCACCACCATCACGGTGACCGACGGCATCGCCATGGGTCATGCCGGCATGAAGTCATCGCTCGTCTCGCGCGAGGTGATCGCCGATAGCGTCGAGCTCACCATGCGCGGCCACTGCTATGACGCGATGGTGGGCTTTGCCGGCTGCGACAAGTCGCTGCCCGGCCTGATGATGGCGATGGTGCGCCTCAACGTGCCGGCGGTCTTCATGTATGGCGGCTCGATCCTGCCGGGCCGCTTCCGCGGTCGCGATGTCGCCGTGGGCGATCTCTTCGAAGCGGTTGGCGCGCATAGCGCGGGACTCATGAGCGACGAGGAACTTCACGAATTCGAATGCGTCGCCTGTCCTTCTGCGGGCTCCTGCGGCGGGCAGTACACCGCCAACACCATGGCCTGCGTCTCCGAGGCGATCGGTCTTGCCTTGCCGGGCTCGGCGGGCGCGCCCGCGCCTTATGAATCGCGCGACCGCTTCGCTGAAGCCTCCGGCGAGGCGGTGATGGCGCTGCTGCGTCGCCGCCTTCGTCCGCGCGATATCGTCACGCGCAAAGCGCTCGAGAATGCGGCGATGGTGGTGGCGGCCTCCGGCGGCTCGACCAACGGCGCGCTCCATCTGCCGGCGATCGCGCATGAAGCGGGGATCGAGTTTGATCTTCACGCCGTGGCGGAGATCTTCAAGCGCACGCCCTATATCTCCCCCTTGAAGCCGAGCGGACCCTATGTGGCCAAGGACCTCTACGACGTGGGCGGCGTTCCCGTACTCATGAAGGCGCTGCTCGACGGCGGGTATCTGCACGGCGACTGCATCACCGTCACCGGCAAGACCCTTGCGGAGAACCTCCGCGATACGGTGCTGCCGAAGAACCAAGATGTGGTGCGTCCGACGAGCAATCCGATTTCGCCAACCGGCGGTGTCGTCGGCCTGCGCGGCAATCTTGCGCCGCAAGGCGCCATCGTGAAGGTCGCGGGCATGAAGAAGCTCAAATTCGCGGGCCCCGCGCGCTGCTTCGATTGCGAGGAGGACGCCTTTGCCGCCGTCGAGCGCCGCGATTACCGGGAAGGGGAGGTGATCGTCATCCGCTACGAAGGGCCGCGTGGCGGTCCCGGCATGCGCGAGATGCTCTCGACCACCGCCGCCATCTATGGCCAGGGCATGGGCGACAAGGTGGCGCTCATCACCGATGGCCGCTTCTCGGGTGCGACGCGCGGCTTCTGCATCGGCCATGTCGGTCCCGAGGCGGCCGTGGGCGGGCCGATCGGCTTGCTGCGCGACGGCGACAGGATCGTCATCGATGCTGTCGAAGGGACCCTCGCGGCCGAGCTCAGCGATGCCGAGCTCGCCGAGCGGCGCAAGGCCTGGAAGCCGCGCCGCCACGACTATCAGTCGGGCGCGCTCTGGAAGTATGCGCAGACCGTGGGCGACGCCGAGAAGGGCGCCGTCACGCATCCCGGCGCCAAAGCGGAGACGCATGTCTACGCCGACATTTGAGGGGCGATGACGAAACGCACGCTGCGTCGCGCGGAGGAACTTGTCGCCGCGGGTCTCGTGCCGCCCGAGCGCAGGCGTGATATCGACGCCGTGGCCGTTCGCTTTGCCGTCGCCATTTCGCCTGACATGGCGGCGCTTATTGATCCCGGCGATCCCGCCGATCCCATCGCCCGCCAATTCGTGCCGACCGAGGCCGAACTCGTCACCGCGCCGGACGAGCGGAGCGATCCCATCGGTGATCGCCGCCTCTCGCCGGTGAAGGGCATCGTCCATCGCTATCCCGACCGTGTCTTGCTGAAGCCGACGCATGTCTGCCCGGTCTATTGCCGCTTTTGCTTTCGGCGCGAACAAGTGGGTCCCGAAGGCGAGAGCTTGAGCGATGCAGACCTCGGAGCGGCTCTCGACTACATCCGTGGACGACCTGAAATCTGGGAGGTGATCGTCACCGGCGGCGACCCTTTCCTACTGTCGCCGCGGCGCCTGCGCACCATCATGCGGGCGCTCGAAGCGATCCCCCATCTCAACGTCATCCGCTTTCATACCCGCGTGCCGATCGTCGCGCCGCGCCGCGTCACCGCCCAGCTTGTGGCCGCGCTCGCCGCCGAAAAGGCAGTTTATGTAGCGATCCACGCCAACCATCCGCGCGAGCTCACGCCCGCCGCCCGCATCGCTTGTCGGCGGCTCGCTGCCGCTGGAATACCCCTGCTGGGCCAGAGCGTGTTGCTCCGCGGCATCAACGACGATGTTGTGACATTGACGGCGCTTTTGCGCGGCCTCGTCGCCATGCGGGTCAAACCTTATTACCTCCACCATCCCGATCCGGCGCCGGGCACGGCTTCCTTCCGCTTGAGCATTGCCGAGGGGCAGGCGCTGATGCGCGAGCTGCGCGGCCGAGTCTCGGGCCTTTGCCAGCCGACCTACGTGCTCGACCTGCCCGGCGGCCACGGCAAGGTGCCGGTCGGGCCGCGCTATGCTCAAATGGATGGCGAGGAGCGATGGACAATCGCAGACATAAACGGCCAGGAGCATCGCTATCCTGGCGATCCCGCCGATGTCATGGTTAAGGAATATTAGTTAAAGACTTGATTCTGAAAGAGATTGCTGTTTTTGCGGGATTCCGCTACAACCAACCGGCACGGACGACTCGCAGACCCACCTTCGCCGCCGCCAAAAAGGCGAAACTGCTTGTTTATTCTGTGCTAGTAGAATGTAATCGCGTTAGCGATCGGGTGAAGCTATGCGCACCTCTCGTACCAATTTCGACCGCCAAGAGGCTCGGCGCGACCGACGCTATGCACAACCGCTTCTCACGGTCGCCATCGACGGCCAGGACTATGCCTCCGACAATTGGTCGCTCGGCGGGTTCCAACTCACGGCAAAGCTGCCGGTCGAGCCTGGTGCGCTCGTGACGGGCACGCTGCGCATCGCCGGTGCGGAGGGGTTCCCGTTCAGCGCCGCGGTGGTGCGCCGGGATGAGGCGGCCGGTGTCATCGCGTTCCGCTTCCACAATCTTTCGCCGCTCGCGGTCGGGAAACTCGACCGCGCGCTCGCGCGGCGGCTGGTCAGGCGGCGCTGATGCGCGGCAAGCCCATCCATCATTTCGCTTGCGCCGCCATCACGACCGCCCTGATGGCGAGCGCGGGCGCGGCGTTTGCGGGTGGGCAGACGCAACCGATCAACCTCGGCGGCACGCTGCAGCGCGGCGGCGCCCCGCTTCCCGAGTTCCATCTCGATTTCCTTCCGAGCACGCCACCCGCGCCCGCGCTCGGCGGCAGCGGCAATTTCGAAATCGCATTGGCGAGCCCGGATGCCAACGGCTTCAGCTTCCTCTTCTCGCCGCGCCCGCAATTCGGCTTCGGCTTCGATCGCGCGACCGGCACCAACCGCGCCTATGCCGGCCTCACCTGGAATCTTTTCGATAGCGGCACCGTGTTCAGCAACATCGGCGTCGCCGGCAGCTCCGATGTCGGCACCACCGCCAACGAGCCGCCGCAGCGCCGCTTTTTCGGACCGCCGTTGATGCTGCATGGCGCCCTGCAGTTCGGATATCACCTGGGCGAGCAGCAGAGCCTGTCCTTGTCGCTCGCCCAAGAGCACGCGCCCGAGCTCAGGGGCGGCGAAGCCAGCGACAATTTGCGCTTGCGCTACGGGATCAAGTTCTAACTCCGGTCCGACTCGGCACCGATCTCGCACCACACGGGCGTGTGATCTGACGCTTTGTCCTTGCCGCGCGGCTCTTTGTCGATATCGGCGGCGACGAGCCGGTCGGCGGCTTGCGGCGATAGCAACAAATGATCGATGCGCAGGCCT
Source organism: Allostellaceae bacterium (assembly GCA_035945115.1). Taxonomy (GTDB): domain Bacteria; phylum Pseudomonadota; class Alphaproteobacteria; order ATCC43930; family CGMCC-115725; genus DAHUYF01. The sequence goes on along the minus strand of DASZAN010000003.1, from coordinate 57,869 downwards.
TCATCGCGATACCAGCGTCCCTGCTGATAATCCCAAAAGCTGTAGCGGTGCGGCTCGCGGTGAAAGACGCGAAAGGCATCGGTGAGCCCGAGGTGGAGAAGGGCGCGAAAACGGTTGCGCGATTCTGGCCGGCATAACGCATCGCCGCGCCAACTGGCGGGATCGTGGACGTCGTCGTCGGTCGGGCAGACGTTGAAGTCGCCCGCAAGGACGAAGGGGATCTCGCGCTGGAGCAGCGATGCCGCATGCGCTTTGAGGCGCGCCATCCAGGCAAGCTTGTAGGGGAATTTATCGCTCTCGACCGGATTGCCGTTGGGGAGATAGAGCGAGGCCACGCGGAGATCGCCGATCGAGGCCTCGATATAGCGCGCTTGGTCGTCGGCGCCGTCGCCGGGCAGCGCCTTCACCACGTCGCGCGCCGGCTCCGTCGAGAGAATCGCCACGCCGTTGTAGCCGCGCTGCCCGACCGCCTCGACGTGATAGCCGAGGCCCTTGAGCTCGAGCGCGGGAAGCTCCGCGGCCGGGCATTTGATCTCTTGCAGGCAGACGATGTCCGGCTTTGCCCGCTCGAGCCAGGCGAGCAGAATAGGCAGGCGAACCTTGATGGAGTTGACGTTGAAGGTGGCGATCTTGGTCACGATACGCAAAAAGCCCCGCCGAAGCGGGGCTTGTCAACTCCCGGACCGACCACTCAACCGATCGAGAATGAATTGCCGCATCCGCAGGATGACGCGGCATTGGGGTTCTTGACCTGGAACGAGGCGCCCATGAGGTCCTCGACGAAGTCGATCTCCGCACCCTTCACCAGCTCGAGCGAGACAGAATCGATCACCAGCCCCACGCCATCGCGCTCGAAGACGAGATCGTCCGCCTGTCGCGTCTCGTCGAAGCTGAAGCCGTATTGGAAGCCGGAGCAGCCGCCGCCGGAGACCGCGAGGCGTAGAAAGGCATGCGGCCGGTCCTCCAGACGCTTCAGCTCGGCGACGCGACGCGCGGCGCTCTCGCTCAAGCGCACGCCGTCGGGCAAAGCAGCCGTGCCTTCGGCCATGGTTAATCTCTCCTCATCGACCTGGCGATTTCTATGTAGGAAATCGCGCGGTTTTGTCAAACCCGCCGCAACCGTCGAGTCGATCAGCCATTTCCTTGTGCACGCACGCCGCGAGCGTTGCAATGGGCGGGGATGAGGGATAGGGTCCGGCCATGATGACGCCGGCGCCGCTTGCGCCTTACGCCTGCCGTCCGGAAGCGAGTCGCGGCCGACTCCATCCGGAACCGGAAAGCCCGTCACGCACCGCTTTTCAGCGCGACCGCGACCGGATCATTCATTCCACCGCGTTCCGGCGGCTCCAATACAAGACGCAAGTTTTCGTCTATCACGAGGGCGACCACTACCGCACGCGACTGACGCACAGTCTCGAAGTGGCGCAAATTGCGCGCACCATCAGCCGCGCGCTCGGCCTCAACGAGGACTTGGCGGAAGCATTGGCGTTGGCGCACGATTTGGGCCACACGCCCTTTGGCCATGCTGGCGAAGACGCGCTCGCCGCGGCGATGGAGCCTTATGGCGGCTTCGGCCACAATGATCAGACACTGCGCATCCTCACCCGGCTCGAGCGGCGCTATGCCGGCTTCGACGGCCTCAACCTCACCTGGGAGGCGCTCGAAGGAACGGTGAAGCACAACGGGCCGCTCATCGGAAAAGCCGAGGCGAAGCCACTTCCCGCCTCGATCGCGGCTTATGTGCGCCGTCACGATCTCGAGCTCGCCACATGGCCGAGCGCCGAGGCGCAGGTGGCGGCGCTCTCGGACGACATCGCCTACAACAACCACGATATCGACGACGGGCTTCGCGCCGGCCTCTTCACCCTGCGCGACCTCGACGCGGTGGCGCTGGTGGGTCCGGTCCTGCGCGAGGTGAGCGCGCGCCATCCCGGCCTCGACGAGCCGCGGCTCGTGCACGAGACGATCCGCCGCCTCATCGATCGCATGGTGTCCGATCTCGTCGCCGAGAGTGGCCGCCGCCTCGCCGATGCCGGCGTCAAAAGCAGCGACGAGCTGCGCCGCTTGGGCGCACCGGTCATCGCTTTTTCCGAAGCGATGCGTGAGCACGATAAGGCGTTGAAGCATTTCCTCTTCGAGCGCATGTACCGGCACTACCGCGTCAATCGCATGGCATCGAAGGCGCGGCGCATTGTCCACGAGCTCTTCCGCCTCTTGCTCGAGGAGCCCTACTGCTTGCCGACAGAGTGGCGTCAGCACGCCCAGGATGTCGGCCGGCCGGAGACGGCGCGAATCGTCGCCGATTACATTGCCGGCATGACCGACCGCTTCGCTCTCGATGAACACCATCGCCTCTTCGATCGATACGCGACCACGGGATGAACCTTTTCAGCCACTTTCGCGACGTCGTCATCGCCGAGCTGACCACAATCGGTTTGCCTGCGAATCTCGACATATCGCGCATAGCCGTCGAGCCGCCGCGCGATCCCGCGCATGGCGATATCGCCACCAACGCCGCGATGGTGCTCGCCAAGCCGGCGCGGCTGGCGCCGCGGGCGCTGGCAGAAAAGCTGGTGGAGCGCTTGCGGCGGCGAGGGGAGGTGACGAGCGCCGAAGTGGCAGGGCCGGGCTTCATCAATCTTCGCCTCGCCGACTCGTTTTGGCACGCGCGGCTGGCCGAGATCGTGAAAGCCGGCCCCGCTTATGGCGATTCCACCATCGGCGCCGGCAAGGCGGTCAACGTCGAATATGTCTCCGCCAATCCCACCGGCCCGCTTCACGTGGGTCACGGCCGCGGCGCCGTGGTGGGCGACGCGTTGGCGAACCTTCTAGAGAAGGTTGGGCACAAGGTTGAGCGCGAATACTACATCAACGACGCCGGAGCACAGGTCGACGTGCTCGCGCGATCGGCTTATCTGCGCTATCGCGAGGCGCTGGGCGAGACGATCGGTCCCATTCCCGAAGGCCTCTATCCGGGCGAGTATTTGCGCGAGGTGGCCCACGCGCTTGCCGAGCGGGACGGAGCCAAATGGCGCGATGTTGACGAAAAGGTCTGGCTTGCACCGGTGCGGGAGTTCGCGACCGCGGCGATGATGGGGCTCATTCGCGATGATCTTGCCGCGCTCGGCGTCGAGCACGCGACCTTCGCCTCCGAGCGCGACATCGTCGCTCGCGGTGTCATCGAGCAGATGATCAGGTGTTTGAGCGATGCCGGTCTCGTTTACCTCGGCACACTCGAGCCACCGAAAGGCATGCTGCCCGAGGATTGGGAGCCGCGCGAGCAGCTGCTCTTCCGCTCGACGCAGTTCGGCGACGATGTCGATCGTCCGTTGCAAAAATCGGATGGCGCCTGGACCTATTTCGCCGCGGACATCGCCTACCATTTCGACAAAATCAGCCGCGGCTATTTCGATTTGATCAATGTCTTCGGTGCCGATCATGGCGGCTATGTGAAGCGCATGCAGGCGGCGGTCGAAGCCATCAGCGGCGGCAGGGCGCGGCTCGACGTCAAGCTCTGCCAGCTCGTCCATCTCTTCGATAAAGGCGCCCCGGTGCGCATGTCGAAGCGCGCCGGTACCTTCATCACGCTGCGTGAAGTGGTGGACGAAGTCGGAAAAGACGTGTTTCGTTTCGTCATGCTGACGCGGCGTAACGACCAGGCGCTCGAGTTCGACTTCGCCAAGGTGGTGGAGCAATCGAAAGACAACCCCGTTTTCTACGTGCAATACGCGCATGCGCGTGCTCGTTCTGTGCTGCGCCGCGCCGCGGAGGTGCTGCAGGTTGAGGCTCTTTCTTCGGTCGCGCTCGCCGCGGCGCCTTTGGCACGGCTTGTCGATCCTGACGAGCTCGCCCTCATTCGTCATCTCGCGGGATGGCCGCGACTCGTCGAGAGCGCGGCGGAGATGCATGAGCCGCACCGCGTGGCCTTCTACCTGCAGGAGCTTGCCGCCCATTTTCATGGCCTCTGGAACAAGGGCATGGGCGAGGCGCAGCTGCGCTTCATCATTGAAGATGCGCCCGATCTGACGCGGGCGCGCCTTGCGCTGGTGCAGGCGGTAGCGTTCGTCGTCGCCTCGGGCTTAGCCGTGTTCGGCGTCGCGCCAGTTGAGGAGATGTGAGATGGCCTATACCTTGCGCCCGCTCCGCCGCGATGATCGACCGCCCGAGGTCTATGTCCGACCGCGCCGCTGGCACGTGCTTGCCGTCGTCGCCATGGTGATGGTGGGATCGTCAAGCGGGCTCTGGGCCTTTTACCATTGGATGAGCCGAAAGACGGCACAGGTCGAAGTGCCGCTCATCCGCGCCGAACTTGAGCCGACGCGGCGGCGGCCGGCCGATCCCGGCGGCATGGAAATTCCCGGACAAGGGACCCTCGTGCTCGACGGCAAGCGCACGCCGGTCAAGGTCGAGCAGCTGCTGCCGCCGCCCGAAGCCCCATTGCCGCGCCCAGCGGTGGTCGAGACGCCGCCCGAGCCGGCGGCGGATGCGCCTCCGCCCGCGCTACCGGCACCGATGACCGGAGCGGCGGTGTCGGCGCCGCCATCGCCCCCAACTCCGACATCGCCGGCGCCGGCCGTCGCCGCTGCCGTCCCGCCGGCACCCGCGACGGCGCCTGCACCCGCCGCCATCGGCAAGGGCTATTTCCTTCAGCTCGGCGCGGGGCGCTCAGCCGAGGGCGCCAAGCAGGAAGGCGAACGGCTCCGCCGGCGCCAGGCCGATCTCTTGGGCACCTTGAGTCTCATCACGCCGCGGGTCGACCTCGGTGAACGCGGCACCTTCTATCGCATCCAGGTCGGGCCCATCGCCGATGCCGCCCAGGCGGAGCACCGCTGCAATGAGCTGAAGCGCCGCGGGGTCGGCTGCCTCCTTGTCAAGCCGTAATCCCGCCGCCGTCATCTTCGGCAGCGCCGGCCCCACGCTCGCGGCCGCCGAGCGCGACTTCTTCCGCGACGCCGATCCCCTTGGCTTCATTCTTTTCCAACGCAATTGTGAGACCCCGGCGCAGGTGCGAAGGCTCGTGGCCGAGCTGCGCGAAGCGGTGGGCCGCGCCGACGCACCCGTTCTCGTCGATCAAGAAGGCGGGCGCGTGGCGCGTCTAAAGCCGCCTCATTGGCCGGCCTATCCCTCCGCCGCGACCATCGCAGCGCTCGGCGGCCGCCGTGCGGCTGAGGCGGCTTGGAGGGCGGCGCGGCTCATTGCCGATGACTTGTCGGCACTTGGCATAACCGTCGATTGCCTTCCGGTCCTCGATGTTCCCGTAGCGGGCTCGCACAACGTAATCGGCGATCGCGCCTATGGGAGCACCGCCGATATCGTGTCGGCGCTCGGCCGCGCGGCGGCGGAAGGATTGCTGGCAGGCGGCGTGCTGCCGGTCATGAAACACATGCCCGGCCATGGCCGGGCGCTCGTCGATTCCCACCACGCTTTACCGCGTGTGACAGCGCCGCGAGCTGAGCTCGAGACGACCGATTTCGCCTCTTTTCGGGCGTTGGCCCATCTCCCCTGGGGCATGACGGCGCATGTCGTCTACGAAGCAATCGACCCTGATCGACCGGCAACGCTCTCGCCCCCCGTGATCAGCGAGGTCATTCGCGCTAGCATCGGCTTCGATGGCTTGCTGCTCACCGACGACCTCTCGATGCAGGCACTTGGCGGCAGTTTTGCCGCGCGCGCGCAAGCGGCACTCGCTGCGGGCTGCGATATCGTCCTCCATTGCAACGGCGAGTCCGGCGAGATGACGGAAATCGCCGGCGTGGTGCCACCGCTCACGGCGAAGGCGAGCGAGCGCCTCGCACGCGGCGAGGCGATGCGCGGGAAGGCGCAACCCATCGAGCGCGCGGCGCTCGAGGCGCGCTTTCACGCGCTCATGGGGAGCGAGGCCTGATGCCGATCGATTTGCCCTCGCTTATCCGGCAAGTCGCGATCTTCGCCTTGCCGTCGATCTTCGCCATCACCTTTCACGAAGCGGCGCACGGCTTTGTCGCGCATCGTCTCGGCGACGATACCGCCTGGCGCATGGGGCGCGTCACTTTCAATCCGCTCCGACACATCGATCCCGTCGGCACGGTGGTGATGCCGCTTTTTTTACTGTTGGTCTCTGGCGGACGCTTCACCTTCGGCTACGCGAAGCCGGTGCCGGTGAATTTCGGCCAGCTCCGCCGCCCGCGCATCGATATGGTCTGGGTGGCGCTCGCGGGGCCGGCAACGAATATCCTCCTCGCGCTCTTTTCCGCCTTGCTGTTGCACGGCGTTCCCTTCGTGCCGGGCGTCGGGCGCGAATGGGTGGCCGACAATCTTACCATGTCGATGCTGATCAACGTCGTGCTCGCCGTTTTCAACATGATCCCGTTGCCGCCGCTCGATGGCGGTCGCGTCGCCGTCGGCCTCCTCCCCGATGCGCTGGCATTTCCCTTGGCGCGGCTCGAGCGCTATGGCATTCCCATTCTCCTGACCTTGCTCATTCTGTTGCCGCTCGTCGGCGATCAGCTCGGCCTCAATCTCGACGTCCTCCGGCTGGTGATCGCCTATCCCGTGAACAGCATCGTCGAAGCCATCGGCTGGCTGGCGGGGCTCGCATGACCGAGAACGAAGCCTTCGAGCTCCCCCAAGCGCCGCCGCCCAGCGTCGAGCTCGTGGTCGACCTCGAAGGCTATGAAGGTCCGATCGACATGCTGCTCACGCTGGCGCGCGAGCAGAAGGTCGATCTCACCAAGATCTCGATCCTGGCGTTGGCCGACCAGTATCTCGCCTACATCAGCGCCGCGCGGCGCTTGCGGCTCGAGATCGCCGCGGACTACCTCGTCATGGCGGCATGGCTCGCTTACCTCAAATCGCGCCTCCTGCTGCCGGAGCCGGCACCCGCCGACGAGCCTTCGGGGGCCGAGCTTGCCGCAGCACTGACGCACCAGCTGCAACGCCTCGAGGCGATGCAGCAGGCGGGCGTGCGGCTGATGGCGCGCCCGCAGCTTGGTCGCGACGTCTTCGCGCGTGGCGCACCCGAGGGCCTGCCGCGCGTGCTGCGCCCAATCTACGACGCCACGCTTTATGACTTGCTCAAAGCCTACGGCGACCAACGTCAACGCAAGGAAGCAGCGGTGTTGCACATCGCGCCGCCCGAGCTCTTTTCGATGGACGACGCGCTGCACCGCTTGAGCCGGTTGCTGGGCCGCATGCCGGAATGGCGCACGCTGATGAGCTTCCTGCCGCCGGGATTGCGCGGCGGCATCGTCGAGCGCTCGGCCGTCGCCGCGACGTTCGCCGCGAGCCTCGAGTTGGTGCGGGCCGGGAAGCTGCAGTTGCGCCAGGACAATGTCTTCGGCCCGATCTATCTGCGCAGCCTACCGGAGACGCCATGAGCGACAGCACCATCCCCGTCGAAGCCGAGGCGCGGGCCGAACAGTTGCGGTTGCTGGAGGCGCTGCTCTTTGCCGCCGCCTCGCCGCTCGATGAGGCGAGCATCGCCGCACGTCTTCCCGAAGGCGCGGATGTCGCGGGACTGATCGCCGACCTCGCGGCGCATTACGAGCCGCGCGGCGTCAATGTCGTGCGCGTCGCCGGCGGCTGGACTCTACGCACCGCGCCCGATCTCGCCCCCAAGCTCAAGCTCGAGCAGACCGTGATGCGAAAGCTCTCGCGCGCGGCGATCGAGACGCTCGCCATCGTCGCCTATCACCAACCGGTGACGCGGGGCGAGATCGAGGAGATCCGCGGTGTCGTCGTCAGCAGCGGGACCCTCGATGTGCTCATGGAAGCCGGTTGGATCATGCCGAAAGGACGGCGGGAGACACCGGGTCGGCCCGTGACCTGGGTCACGACCGAGGGGTTCCTCAGGCATTTCGGCTTGGGCGATCGGCGCGATCTACCTGGGATCGAGGAATTGAAGGCGGCCGGGCTCATCGGGCCACGCCCCGACCTCTCGCTCGCCGAGACGGTGATACCGAACGAGGAGGCAGACGCACCCGACGAGGACGAGCATGACCATGACGACGCCGACGCGATCGGTGCGACGGCCGAGGCCGAGAACGAGGTGACGGAGAGCTAGCGAGAGGGTTGGCCAAGGTTCCGACCGTCCGCCAGATTCGCGCGATGTCGCTCGGGAATGCCGGCCGCACGTGGTGTTGCACAACCCGATAGGCGCCGCGCCTTGAAGCGATCCCGCCCGCTGTGCCATATCCTTCTTTCCGCCACTCTTGGCGCCCTCGGGCATGGCGTCGGCACGGTCAAATCGGTGACAAGCGTCAATGTTTGATTTTGCGTGGTCCGAGATTGCGGTGATCGCCGTCGTCGCGCTGGTGGTGATCGGCCCCAAGGATTTGCCGAAGGTGCTGCGCACCGTCGGCACCTGGGTCGGCAAGGCGCGCGCGATTGCCCGCGAGTTCCAGAGCAGTCTCGACCAGATGATCCGCGAAGCCGAGCTCGAGGAAGTGCGCAAGCAAGTCGAGGACGCCGCGAAGGTCGATATGAGCGAGGCGATCGAGCGGACGATCGATCCCGCGGGCGACGTCAAACGCAGTCTCGCCGAGCCGGCATCGGAATTGGAGCCACCACCGCCGCCAGCGCCGGCGGCCCTCGAAGCCGCGACATCCGAGAGCGAGCCGACAGCGAGCCCACCGACCGAGGAAACCGGCGAAACCGTGCAACCGGCACCGGCGAAAACCGGCACACCGGCCTGATCAAGCAGCATCGCTTCCGATGAGCACCAACGAACAAGATCTCGAAGAAGGCAAGATGCCGCTCATCGAACATCTGATCGAGCTCAGGAAGCGCGTCATCTATTCGCTCCTCGCGCTCATCGTCGCCTTCGTGCCATGCTTCTATTTCGCGCAACCCATGTACAATTTCCTCGCCGAGCCGCTCGCCAAGCTGCTGACGGAACAGACCGGCGGGCATTTCATCCAGACCGATTTGCTCGAAGGCTTCGTCACGAATATCCGCATCGCCTTCTGGGCGGCGTTCTGCGCGGCCTTCCCAGTGATCGCGAGCCAAGTCTGGATGTTCGTCGCGCCAGGGCTCTACCGCAACGAGCGGCGCGCCTTCCTGCCTTATCTCTTCGCGACGCCGATCCTCTTCATCATGGGCGCGGCGCTTGCTTATTTCGTGATCTTTCCCGCCGCCTTCGCCTTCTTCAGCAAGTTTCAGCAGCTCACCGGCGATGTGAGGATCGAGCTCACGCCGAAGATGAGCGACTATTTCACCTTCGTGCTTCATCTCACCTTCGCCTTCGGTTTTGCCTTTCAGATGCCGGTGCTCCTCACCTTGATGGCGCGAGTGGGCATGGTGACCTCCGAGGGCCTTGCCGCAAAGCGCCGCTACGCCATCCTCGCCAACACCGTCATCGCCGCCATGGTGACCCCGCCCGATGTCTTCAGCATGATCGCGCTCGCCGTGCCGATGCTCATTCTCTACGAGGTCTCGATCTTCTCCTGCCGCCTCGTCGAGAAGCGCCGCGCCGAGCGCGAAGCGGCCGAAGAAGCAGAGCTCACCGGCAAGGCGCCAAGCGGCGGCTGAGCGGTGGACGGCTGCCGAGCCTCGCTTTATAACCGGCGCGCATGTTCGATCTCCGGTGGATTCGCGACAATCCCGACGCTTATGACCGCGGCCTCGCCCGGCGCGGGCTCGCGCCGGCGTCGCCGGCGCTGATCAGTCTCGACCGGCACTGGCGCGAAGCGCAGACGGAAGCCGAGCGAGTTCAGGCCGAGCGGAACCGAGTCGCAAAGGAGATTGGCGCCGCCAAGGCACAGGGCCGCGACGCCGGCGATCTCTTACGCCAGGTCGGCGAAAGCAAGGACCGGCAGGCCGCGCTCGAAGCGCGTGCCGCGCAGCTGAAGACAGCTGTCGACGAAGCGCTTGCGGCGCTCCCGAATCTTCCCGCGGACGACGTGCCGGACGGGCTCGACGAGACGCACAATCGTCTTGTCCGCCAGTACGGCACGCCGCCCCAATTCGCCTTCCCCGTCAAAGATCACGTGACCATCGGCGAGGGCTTGCGGCTCATGGACTTTGCCCGAGCGGGGAAGCTCTCGGGTGCGCGTTTCGTCGTCCTTTATGGCCAGCTCGCGCGACTCGAGCGTGCGCTGGCGCAACTCATGCTCGACATCCACACTCGCGAGTTCGGCTATCGCGAGGTGAGCCCGCCGCTGCTCGTGCGCGACGAGACGATGTTCGGCACGGGTCAGCTGCCGAAATTCGCCGAAGATCAGTTCCATACCACCGTCGGCCTCTGGCTCATTCCGACGGCCGAGGTCTCGCTCACCAATCTCGTCGCCGATGAGATCCTCGACGAATCCCAACTGCCGCTCCGGGTCACCGCTTGGACGCCGTGCTTTCGCGCCGAAGCCGGCGCCGCCGGCAAGGACACGCGCGGCATGATCCGCCAACATCAGTTCTCAAAGGTGGAGCTCGTGTCGATCGCGCATCCGGATCAGTCCGAGGCGGAGCATGAGCGCATGACGGCGTGTGCCGAGGAAATCCTGAAGCGACTCGGCATCGCTTACCGCGTGATGCTGCTCTGCGCCGGCGATATGGGTTTTTCCGCGCGCAAGACCTACGACATCGAGGTGTGGCTGCCGGGACAGAACGCCTATCGCGAAATCTCCAGCTGCTCGAATTGCGGCGATTTTCAGGCGCGGCGGATGAAGGCGCGCTTCCGGCCAAAGGACGGCAAAGGAACGCGGTTCGTTCACACCCTCAACGGCTCGGGACTTGCGGTTGGCCGAACGCTCATCGCCGTCCTCGAGAATTTCCAGCAGGGAAACGGTACGGTCGCTGTGCCGGATGCGCTCAAGCCTTATATGGGCGGCCTGGAGGTGATCGGCGCCGATGTTTGACCGGCTCATCGACCTCGCCTCGGCGCGCATCCTCATTTCCAATGACGACGGCATCAATTCCCCGGGCATCAAGCTTCTCGCCAAGGTCGCGCGGACGCTCGCGAAGGACGTGTGGGTGGTGGCGCCGGAGCAGGAGCAGAGTGGCGCCAGCCATTCGCTGACGCTGAGCCGGCCGCTCCGCATCCGCAAGCTGGGGCCCCGCCGATTCGCCGTCGACGGCACGCCCACGGATTGCGTACTCCTCGCCATCAATGCCGTGCTTCGCGACAAACGGCCGAGCTTGGTGCTCTCCGGCGTCAACGCCGGCGCCAATCTTGGCGAGGACGTGACATATTCGGGCACCGTCGCCGCCGCCATGGAAGCAACGCTGCTCGGTGTCCCCGCCATTGCCTTCAGCCAGCATTACGAGGACCGCCGCGCCATTCCCTGGCGGACTGCGGCAGGTCACGCGGCGGAAGTGGTACGGCGGCTCACCGCGCTACCGTGGCCGCGCCACACGCTCATCAACGTCAACTTTCCGGCGGTGCCAGCGGACGCGGTGAAAGGCATGGCCGCAACACGGCAAGGTCAACGCAAGATCGGCGACGGCATCAGTGAACGCCTCGATCCGCGCGGCCGGCCCTACTACTGGATCGGACCGCTCCGCGAGGAGAGCCCCGACATGCCCGGCACCGATCTTCATGCGGTGACGGAGGGCAAGGTGTCGCTCTCGCCGATTTATCTCGACCTCACCAACGGGCCGGCCTTGGCCGAGCTCAAGAAGGCTTTTCCGTGAACGACGCGGCGACGCCGCGCGTGTTGCGCCTTTTGATGGAGCTGCGCGGCGCCGGCGTCGGCGATGCCCGCGTGCTGGGCGCGATCGAGCGCGTTCCGCGCGAGTTCTTCATTCCACCGGCTTTCCGCGACCGGGCCTATGAGAACGTCGCATTGCCGATTGGCCATGCGCAGACCATCAGCCAGCCGCTCGTCGTCGCCAAAATGAGCGAAGCACTCGAGGTGGGCGAGCGGCACAAAGTCCTGGAGATCGGCACGGGTTCGGGCTACCAGACGGCCGTGCTGGCGAAGCTCTGCCGCCGGGTCTTCACCATGGAGCGTCATCGCGCGCTCCTCAAAGAGGCGGAAAAGCGCTTTGCCGAGCTCAAGCTTCATAATGTGACGACTCGGTTCGGCGATGGCACCAAGGGCTGGCCCGAGCAGGCGCCGTTCGATCGCATCATGGTGACCGCCGCGGCCGCCGCGCTTCCCTCGAACTTGCTCGAGAGCCTCGCCGAAGGCGGTGTCCTCGTGGCGCCGGTCGGACGCGAGCGACGCGCACAGCGCTTGATGCGCGTGCGCCGGGTCGATGGCCAATTTGTAACCGAGGATCTGGGCGCGGTGCTGTTCGTGCCGCTCGTCCAGGGCTTGCCGCGCGGTGCGCAGCCACCGGAAGGAAACTGAGCGCCGGCCGTTGTTCGACGATACGGCTGTGACATACACTCGCGCCATGATGCCGCCTCGTGCCGGCTTGATCCGCGCGGCTTTGCTGCTGTCGGCGATGCTCGTTGCCTGCGGACCAAGAACGCAGCCGCCAGCACCGGTGGTGAGCGGGACGGGGACGCGTGCCAGTATTGTCGCTGCGCCCTCTGGCGGAAGCATCGCGCCGGTGCCGGCCGCGGCGGGCCAAGTCACCGTACAGCCGGGCGAGACGCTCTATGCTGTCTCGCGCCGCGCCAACGTGCCGGTCCGGACCTTGATCGACGCGAATCGGCTCGAGCCGCCCTACGACGTGGCGCCTGGCCGCCGTCTCGCGCTCCCGGCGGTGCCGCAGCACACGGTGGAGCCAGGTGAGACGCTCTACAGCATCTCGCGGCTTTATGGCGTCGATACCAGCACGCTTGCACGCAGCAACCAGCTCGCGCCGCCCTATGCGGTAAGCGCCGGCCAGGTGCTGACCTTGCCGGCGCCGGTGCAAGAGGTCGGCCGGCGCGGCCCCGCGCCGGTTATTCAAGCAACGGCACCCTCCGGATTGGCGCTCGCCCCGCCGCCGAGCGGGACGCCGCCCGCCTTTGCACCGCGCCCCGCGATCGAGCCGCCTCTCGCCACCGCACCCGCACCACCGCCGATCATCGCCAGACCGGTCACGCCGCCCGTCTTGGAGCCGCCGCCCTCGCCTCCGGCCGTGGCAGTGCCACCCCCACCCGCGGCGCAGTCCCCGCCCCACGAGCAGCTAGCGGCGCTCCCGCCGCCACCACTACCGCCGCCGCCGAAGCAAGGCGAGGCGCGCTTTCTCTGGCCGGTCCACGGCGGCATCCTCGCGACCTATGGGACGGGAGCGAACGGCACGCACAACGACGGCATCAACGTCGCGGCACCGGCGGGAACCCCGGTCCTCGCGGCGGATGCGGGCGTCGTCGCTTATGCCGGGAACGAGCTCCGCGGCTACGGTAATCTGCTACTCGTGAAACATTCCGGCGGCTGGATGACCGCTTACGCGCACATTTCGGCGCTGTTGGTGAAGCGGGGCGACCGCGTGAAGCGCGGCCAGGAGATCGCGCGCGTCGGCGCCACTGGCGCCGTGGGCGAGCCACAGCTCCATTTCGAGATTCGCCACGGCACGCGCGCACTCGATCCCGATGACTACCTACCGCCGCTCGCCGCCACTGCCGCCCGAGGATGAGGCCCATATGAGCAAGCTCCATACTTATCGAATAACCGTGCGCTGGACCGGCGACCTCGGCGCTGGCACCTCGTCATACCGCGCTTATTCTCGCGCGCATGCGATCGAAGCACCTGGCAAATCGGCGATCGCCGGCTCATCCGATCCTGCCTTCCGCGGCGATGCCGCGGCCTGGAATCCCGAGGAATTGCTGGTCGCCTCGCTCTCGACTTGCCATCAGCTCTGGTATCTCCATCTCGCCGCGGTGAACGGCATCGTGGTCAAGAGCTACGTCGATGCGGCCGAAGGCACGATGAGCGAAGAAGCCGACGGTGGCGGCCGCTTCACCCGCGTCGTGCTGCGACCCAGCGTGACCATCGCGGCGGGCGGCAATCTCGAAAAGGCGCGCGCGCTCCACCGCGAGGCGCACGAGAAATGCTTCGTCGCGAACTCCGTCAATTTTCCGGTCGAGTGCGTGCCGGAGATCGTGGTCGGCTGAACGCGTTTAGGGTGGTATTCGCCCTGGCCGAATTATCCTCGAAAAGCCGTCGTTGCGAGGAGCGAAGCGACGAAGCAATCCAGTGCGACGGCACGTCGCTTGCTTCTGGATCGCTTCGCTACGCTCGCGATGACGGCGGACAATGGACGGCCAAACTCAGCTGATCGGAGTGCGCTCAGCCCGCTGTCGCGATCGTCTTTCCCAAGCGCCCCGCGAGATCCTGAATGTATTGCCAGGCGACGCGGCCGGAGCGGGCGCCGCGGGTGATCGCCCATTCGCTCGCCTCGGCGCGCAATTGCTCGGCCGGCACGGCGAGGCCGTAGCGGGCGGCGTAACCTCGCACCATCGCGTGATACGTCTCCTGGTCGCAGGCGTGGAAACCCAGCCAAAGGCCGAAGCGATCGGAGAGCGAGACCTTCTCCTCGACCGCCTCGCCGGGGTTGATGGCGGTCGAGCGCTCGTTCTCGATCATGTCGCGCGAGAGGAGATGGCGGCGGTTCGAGGTGGCGTAGAGCACGACATTGGCGGGCCGACCCTCGATGCCGCCCTCGAGCACCGCTTTCAGCGACTTGTAGCTCGTGTCCTGCTGGTCGAAAGAGAGATCGTCGCAAAAAAGGATGCAGCGCCGCGTCGTCTCGCGCAGCGGCGCGAGGAGGCGGGGCAGGGTGGGGATATCCTCGCGATGGATTTCCACGAGGACCAGCGAGCGCGGCGCCTCGGCATTGACGGCGGCATGCGCCGCCTTGATGAGCGAGCTCTTGCCCATGCCGCGCGCGCCCCAGAGGAGCACGTTGTTGGCGGGAAAGCCGCGGGCGAAACGGCGGGTGTTCTCGAGGAGAATGTCGCGGACGCGGTCGATGCCCTGGAGGAGGTCGAGATCGACCCGGTTCACATGCGGCACCGGCTCGAGCCACGACCGGTCGGCATGCCAGACGAAGGCGTCGGCACGTTCGAGGTCGTTCTCGGGTGGAGCCGGGGGCGCCAGCCGGTCGAGCGCCGCGGCGATGCGCGCCAGCAAAGGTTCGAGTTTCTTCACGTCGGTCATTTGGGGTCCGGGGCTTGCGGGGCGGCGCGACCCTAAGCAGGGCGCCCGAGCCCGTCAACATTGCCCCTTTCTAAGGAGGCTTCCGCCGTCCTCCCATTGCTCTTTGCGGCGAAGTCCACTAGGAATCCGGCCGCGGCACGGCGGATTTTGGGGCTTCGGTCCGCCAAGATCGAGGAGCGGGCTCATGTTCGGAGACGGCGCGAACCAACTGGTGCAGATCGCGCCTTTTGCGTTGATCCTGGTCGTCTTCTACTTCTTCTTGATCCGCCCGCAGCAGCAGAAGGCGAAGGAGCACAAGACGATGCTCTCGGCGCTCCGCCGCGGCGACCGGGTGGTCACGGGGGGCGGCATCATCGGCACCATCGCCAAGGTGGTGAGCGACGATGAGGTGCTGGTCGAGATCGCCGAGGGCCTCCGCGTGCGCGTGCTGCGCAGCACCATCACCGGCGTCACCGCAAAAACGGAGCCAGTCGCGGCCAAGGGCGATAAGGGCGAAGCGGAAACCGAGAGCGACGCCGATAAGGGCAAGAGCAATACCCGCCGCGCCGCCGGCAGCAAGTAGAGCGGGTGGCCCTCCAATGGACTCCGCTTTCTCTTCACCGTCATTCCCGCGAAAGCGGGAATCCAGGGGAGCGCCCGGTCGCTTGCCCTGGGTCCCTGCTTTCGCAGGGACGACGAGAGATTGGATGATTCCATTGAAGCGGCAACTGCCCTAAGCGTAGACCGATGCTTTATTTTCCCCGATGGCTGGTCACGCTCATTCTGGGAATCTGCACGCTTGGCGTCATCCTCAGCATTCCCAACCTCTTCTCGGCGCCGGCAGTGGAGAATTGGCCGAACTTCCTGCCGAAGAAGCGGGTGAGCCTCGGCCTCGACCTGCGTGGCGGCTCGTATCTGCTCTACGAAGTCGACATGAAAGCGGTCTTGAAGGAGCACCTCAACAACGCCGCCGATTCACTCCGCACCGAATTCCGCAATGCCAAGCCGCCGATCGGCTATACCGGCCTCAACGCCGACAATAACCAAGTCTCCTTCACCTTGCGCGAGCCCGACCGCGCCGAGGAGGTGCGCACCATCGTCCGCCGGGTCGACCAGACGCTCGACATCGTCGTGGGCGCCGGCGGCGCGGTCACGCTCAAATTCAACGAGGTCGCGCTGAAGCGGCTGCAGCAGCAGATCGTCGAGCAGTCGATCGAGATCGTCCGCCGCCGCATTGATGAGACCGGCACCAAGGAGCCGACCATTCAGCGCGAAGGCGACGACCGTATCGTGCTGGAGTTGCCGGGCGTCGAGGACCCGGAGTTCGTGAAGCGGATCCTCGGCAAGACCGCGAAGATGACGTTTCAGCTCGTCGACGTGAACGCCAACCCCGAGGATGCCAAGCGCGGCCATCTGCCGCCCGGCGACGAAGTTCTGCCGCTTGATGACGGGCGGGGCGCGCCGGGCAGCACCATCGTCGTGCAGAAACGCGTCATGGTGAGCGGCGACACGCTGACGGACGCGCAGCTCACTTTTCAGAACGGCACCGAGCCGGTGGTCTCCTTCAAATTCGACTCCGTCGGCGCGCGGCGCTTCGGCGAGGCCACCACCGCCAATGTCGGCAAGCCCTTCGCCATCGTGCTCGACAATAAAGTGATCAGCGCACCTGTGATCCGCGAGCCCATCCGCGGCGGCTCCGGCGTCATTTCCGGCAGCTTCACGTCGCAATCGGCGAACGAGCTTGCGCTTCAGCTCCGTGCCGGTGCGCTTCCGGCACCGTTGGTTGCGCTGGAAGAGCGGACGGTGGGACCGGACCTCGGCGCCGATTCGATCCATGCCGGTGCGCTCGCCAGCATCGTCGGCGTGGTCCTCGTCGTTGCCTTCATGATCGTCTTCTATGGGCTTTTCGGCATCTACGCCAATATCGCGCTCTTCTTCAATTTGTGCCTGATGCTGGCGGCTCTCTCCTTGCTGGGCGCCACCTTGACCTTGCCGGGCATCGCCGGCATCGCGCTTACCATGGGCATGGCCGTGGATGCTAACGTGCTGATCTATGAGCGCATCCGCGAGGAGGTGCGCGGCGGCCGCTCGATGATCTCCTCGCTGCAGGCGGGGTTTGAGCGCGCCTTCGGCACCATTCTCGACAGTCACGTGACGACGCTCGTTGCCGGGTTCCTCATGTTCTGGCTCGGCTCCGGCCCGGTCAAAGGCTTTGCCGTGACCTTGAGCATCGGCGTCATCACCTCGCTCTTCTCGGCGATCCTGGTGACACGGCTCCTCATCGTCACCTGGCTACGCCGCACCAAGCCCAAAGCCATACCGATCTAGCCGCCGATGCGCCCGCTCATCATCATCCGCCGAATCCCCAATATCGACTTCATGGGCTGGCACAAGTTCGGCTTCGCCTTCTCCGGGCTGCTGTCGATCGTTTCCGTCGTCGCCTTCTTGCTGCTCGGCCTCAATTACGGCATCGACTTCTCCGGCGGCACGCTGATCGAGGCACGCACCACGAACGGGCCCGCCGATCTTGCCAAGATGCGCTCGACCCTGAACGGATTGGGCTTGGGCGAAGTGTCGCTGCAAGGCTTCGGCGGACCCAACGACGTGCTGATCCGCGTCGCGCGCCAACCCGGTGATGATCGCGCGCAGATGGTCGGGGTGGAGAAGGTCAAGACGGCGCTTGGGCAGGGCATCGACTATCGCCGCACCGAGGTGGTCGGCCCCAAGGTCGGCGGCGAGCTCATCCAGGCCGGCGTCTGGGCGACGGTGCTCGCCCTCTTTGCCATCGCCGCCTATGTGTGGCTGCGTTTCGAGTGGCAATTCGGCGTCGGCGCCATGCTCTCGACTTTGCACGACACGGTCACCACCGTCGGCCTCTTTGCGCTGCTGCAGATCGAGTTCAATCTCACGACCTTGGCGGCGATTCTCACGATCGCCGGCTATTCGGTGAACGATACCGTGGTGATTTATGACCGCGTGCGCGAGACCATGCGGAAGTACAAGACCATGGAACTCCGCACGCTCATCAACAAGAGCCTCAACGAGACCCTCTCGCGCACCATCCTGACGGTGAGCACGACGGCGCTCGCCGTGCTCTCCCTCCTGATCTTCGGCGGCGAGGTGCTCCGCGGCTTCTCCATCGCGATGCTCTGGGGCATCGTCGTCGGCACTTATTCGTCGCTCTTCATCGCCGCGCCGCTCCTCTATTACATCCGCCCGCGGCGGGCTAGTGCCGCCAAGGAAGCAGACGCAGGTCCCGCCGAGACGCAGGGAGCGTCCTGATCCCGTGGATGTGACACCGATCATCCCCGCCGGCCGGCAGGTGATCGACAGCTACGGTCCCAGCGGCTTTCACGTGAGCGGCGCCGGCTATGAGAGCGCCATCCTCGTCTTCCCGGACGCGACCGTCGTCTGGAACGTCGCGAGCTTCGCCGAGGTGAGCATCGAGGCGCTTCGTCCGGTGATCGAGCATGGCGGCATCCGCATCCTGCTGCTTGGCTGCGGGCGGCGGACCGAGTTCGTTTTACCGGCACTGCGCCAGTCGCTACGCGGCGCCGGAATCGTCCTGGACGCGATGGACACCGGCGCCGCCTGTCGGACCTACAACATCTTGCTATCGGAAGAACGTCCCGTCGCCGCGGCGCTGCTGCCGGCGCGTTGACGCTGGCAGTCGCCGCGCGGCGCTACGCCGCTTTCGCCAGACACTTGGCGACGAAATCCCAGTTGACGAGATGATCGAGGAAGGTCTGGATGAAGTCCGGCCGACGATTCTGGAAATCGAGATAGTAAGCGTGCTCCCAGACATCGCAGGCGAGGAGCGCCGTCTTGCCGTGCGAGAGCGGGTTCACGGCATTCGCTGTCTTCGTCACCTTGAGCTGGCCACCATCGAGCACCAGCCACGCCCAGCCGCTGCCGAATTGGGTCGTGGCGGCTTGCTTGAATTCCTGGGTGAACTTGTCGAAGCCACCGAAGGCTTGCTCGATCCGTTTCAGCAGGTCGCCCGAAGGCCTGCCGCCGCCGCGCGGCCGCATGCAGTTCCAAAAGAAGGTGTGGTTCCAGACTTGCGCCGCATTGTTGAAGATCTGTGCCTTCGAATCGTCGTTCGCTGTCGCGCGGATGGCCTCCTCGAGCGACTGGCTCGCGAATGGCGTGCCTTCAATCAGTTTGTTGAGCGTCGTCACATAGGTTTGGTGATGCTTGCCGTGATGGAACTCGAGCGTGCGCGAGGACATATGCGGCTCGAGACCGTCTTTGGGATAAGGAAGCCTAGGGAGTTCGAACGCCATTGTTCCCTCACTGATATGCGGAGAAAACGCGACGCGGGGGCCGCGCCCGTCAAAAAAGGAACGGGGCCTTGCGGCCCCGGTTCCCGATTTCGAGAGAGACTAACTCTTAGAAGTAGTGCTGTGCTGAACTCATCGCGTAAAGCATGGGAATCGACAGCATGGTGTTGGTGCGCGAGGCGAGCGCCGCGACGCGGCCCGCGCGCTTTTTCTCGTCGGCTTCCGCCGGGACGATGCCCAACACCTTCTTCTGATTGGGCCAGATCAGGAACCAGACGTTGAACCACATGATTGCGCCCAGCCACATGCCGAAGCCGATGGCGGTGAAGCGCGCATTGTGATCGCCGATTCCGAGCTTGATGGCGTTGAAGAGATAGCCGTTGAGGCTCGCGAGGATGAGGCCGGTGATGATCGTCGCCATTGCGCCCCAGCGGAACCAGAAGAGGGCGGTCGGGGCGATGAACTTGGTGACGGCCGGCTTCTGTTCATCGGGAATCTTGGGCATCGACGGCGTCTGCACGAAGTTGAAGTACCAGAGGTGGCCGATCCACATGATGCCGCTGATCACATGGAGCCAGCGGAAGCAGAACGTCCACCATTCATAACTGACGAGTTCCATGGCGTTTCCCCCTCTTGCTTCAGGCGATGGCGTGGATCAAAAGCACGAGCACGACCACCAGCACAAAGCCGAGAAAGACGGTGCTCCCCAGCGAATCCAGCGGGTTTTTCATTGCTATCCCCCATTGAAGCCGATCCGAGCGCTTCGGCCTCCATCATAAGGCGGCAACGGCGGCTCGGCAATCGCGCGAGGCGCTAGCCTGGGATGGACGCGGCGCTGACACCCATCGCTCGTCTGGTGCGGCGTCATGACCGCGACCGCTTCCTTACCGCGTTGTTCGCGTCAGGCGAGTGCCGGGATGATCTCTTCGCGCTTTACGCCTTCAACCATGAAGTGGCGAAGACGCGGGAGGTGGTGAGCGAGGCGGCGCTTGGCCGCGTTCGCCTCCAATGGTGGCGCGAGTGCGTTGCCGGCATCTACGCGGGTGAGGTCCTGCGACGCCATGAGGTGATGGAACCACTCGCGATCGCGGTCCGCCGCCACGTGCTTCCGCGCGAGAGCTTCGACCGCTTGATCGATGCCCGCGAGAGCGATCTCGAGAACGGACCACCCGACTCGCTTGCCGCCCTCGAGCGCTATCTTGACGCAACCTCGGGAAGCCTCGTTTCGCTCGCCCTGGCGGCTCTGGGCAGCACCGGAGAAGAGGCGGCCGCCGCGGCCCATGCGGTCGGCATCGCCTACGGGCTCACGGGTCTCCTCCGTGCCATTCCCATTCATGCGCGGGCGAAGCGGCTCTACTTGCCCCACGATCTCAGCGCCGCGGCCGGCCTCTCGCCCGAGCGCGATCTCTTCGAGCTCCGCTCGTCACCGGAGCTGCGCCGCGTCGTGGCGCAACTGGCGGATTTCGCCACGGCGCATCTCGCCGTGGCCGAGACGACGGCGGCTCATCTCCGGCAGAGCGCCATTCCGGCCTTGCTGCCCGCGGTGTTGGCGCGCGCCGATCTCGCTCGGCTCAAGCGGGCGCGCTACGATCCCTTTGCGCGGCTGGTCCGACGTCACGATCCCTGGCGCGGCTGGCGCTTGACGTGGGCGGCATGGCGCCGCCGCCATCGAAGGAACAGCATATGACGGAGCGGATCAATCATCTGGGCCAGCCCATCGGATTTCCGTTGCCGGACTGGCAGCCCCGCCAGCGGCCGCCGGCGACGCCCATGCGCGGCCGGACCTGTGACGTCGTCCCTCTCGATCCGGCGCAGCACGCGCCCGATCTTTTCGCTGCTGCGGAACTCGATACGGACGGGCGCAATTGGACCTATCTGGCAGTCGGCCCCTTCCTGCGCTACGACGATTTTCGTGCCTGGCTCGACGGGGCGGCGACCGACTCGGAGCGTGTCTTCTACGCGACGATCGACGGCAAGACCGGCCGGGCGACGGGCGTCGCGAGCTATCTGCGCATTGATGTCGCCGTCGGCAGCATCGAGGTCGGCCACATCTACTATTCGCCCCTGCTGCAACGCCGACCCGCGGCGACCGAAACGATGTATCTGATGATGCGCCGCGTCTTCGACGAGCTGGGCTATCGCCGCTACGAATGGAAGTGCGATGCGCTCAACGCGCCCTCGCGCGCGGCGGCGGAGCGGCTGGGCTTTCGCTTCGAGGGCATTTTCCGCCAAGCCACCGTCTACAAGCAGCGCAATCGCGACACAGCGTGGTTCTCGATCATCGACGGCGAATGGCCGGCGCTCAAGGCGGCGTTCGAGGCCTGGCTCGCGCCGGAGAATTTCGACGCCGAGGGCAAACAGCGGCGGTCGCTCGCCAGCTTGAGGCGCACGTGAGTCTCGGGAGCGCGTTCCGGATCAATTGACCTCCCCGTCGTCCCTGCGAAAGCAGGGACCCAGGGGCAAGCGACGAGCGCGGCGACCCTGGATTCCCGCTTTCGCGGGAATGACGGCAAAAGGTTTCTTATGACCTGGACGAGACTATGCCGCTACCCGCGAACCCAACCAAGCCTCGAGGTCGGCCAGCGCGCGCCGCGCCACCATCGGCTTGCGCTCGCCGCGATTGGCGCGCGTAATCGCGCCCTCGGGGAGGGGCGGGAACAGGCCGAAATTGATGTTCATTGGTTGAAAGGTCGCAGCGTCGGCGCCCGCGGTGATGTGGCCGAGGAGGGCGCCGAGCGCGGTGGTTGCCGGCGGCGGCGTGATCGCGCGCCCCTGCCGCTCGGCGGCGGCGAAGCGACCGGCGAGGAGGCCGATGGCGGCGCTTTCGACATAACCTTCGACGCCGGTGATCTGGCCGGCAAAGCGCAGGCGCGGCATCGCCTTGAGCCGCAGTTCACCGTCGAGCAGCTTCGGACTGTTGAGGAAGGTGTTGCGGTGAAGCCCGCCGAGCCGCGCGAACTCGGCGCGCTCGAGGCCGGGGATCATGCGGAAGATGCGCGTCTGCTCGCCGTGCTTCAGTTTCGTCTGGAAGCCCACGATGTTGTAGAGCGTGCCGAGCGCATTGTCCTGGCGGAGCTGCACCACCGCGTAAGGCCCGCGCGGCTGGCGCGGATCGCCCAGTCCCACGGGCTTCATCGGTCCCCAGCGCAAGGTGTCGACGCCGCGCGCCGCCATCACTTCGATGGGAAGACAGCCCTCGAAATAGGGTGTGTTCTTCTCCCATTCGTGAAACTCGGTCTTCTCACCGGCGATGAGCGCGGCGACGAACGCCTCGTACTCGGCCTTGTCGAGCGGACAGTTGATGTAGTCGGCGCCGTCGCCCTTGCCGTAGCGCGACTGGCGCCAAGCTTTTTCCATGTCGATGCTGTCGCGGTAGGCGATGGGTGCGATCGCGTCGAAAAAGGCGAGCGCCACTTCACCGGTGAGGCCGGCAATCGTCGCCGCGAGAGCCGGTGAGGTGAGGGGGCCGGTGGCGATGATGACGTTGTCCCACCCTTCCGGCGGTAGACCGGCAATCTCTTCGCGCTCGATCCGAACGAGCGGTTCGTTCGCGAGTGCCGCCTCGACCGCGGCGGAGAAGCCGTGGCGGTCGACCGCCAGCGCGCCGCCGGCCGGCACGCGATGGGCGTCTGCCGCGCGCATGATAAGCGAGCCGCAACGACGCATTTCCGCATGGAGCACGCCGACGGCATTGTTCTCGGCATCGTCCGAACGGAAGGAATTGGAGCAGACGAGCTCGGCGAGGTTGCCCGTCACATGTGCCTCGGTGCCGCGCACCGGGCGCATCTCATGCAGAACGATGGGAATACCGGCACGCGCGAGTTGCCAGGCAGCCTCGCTACCCGCCAGTCCGCCGCCGATGATGTGAACGGGATTGTTCAAGCTCACGGGCGGACGATAGGTCGCGTCACTGCCGGCTGCAATCGGGCGCGGCGATTGACAGCACGGAACCGACCACCTCTACTCGCTCCATGGTCGACACGGCTGATCCCTCCCGCGTCTACAGCGACCCGCTGGCGCAGTGGTTCGTCACCGACGCTTACCGCATCACCGACACCGCCGAGCTGGTGAAGGCCGCGGGCGAGAAGCTGGTCGAGGCCGGCATCCCTCTTTATCGCCTGGCTTATTTCCAAACCAACCTGCATCCCGAGCTGGCGGGCAAGGCTTACACTTGGCGGCGCGCCAAGGGCGTCGAGGTCGGTATGGCGACGCATGGCCTCTTCTCGAGGCCACAGTATCTCGATAACCCGCTACGGGTCGTCTACGAGCAGC
Organism: Allostellaceae bacterium; assembly: GCA_035945115.1. Classification (GTDB taxonomy): domain Bacteria; phylum Pseudomonadota; class Alphaproteobacteria; order ATCC43930; family CGMCC-115725; genus DAHUYF01. Next base: position 34,330 of record DASZAN010000003.1, on the reverse strand, counting down.
GCAAAACCATTCGCGTGCGCCTGGAGCAACAAAACGAGCTGCAGGCGCCGATCCTGCGGCAGCTGAAGGAGGAGGGCGCGACCGATTACGTCGCCTTGCCGCTCTTGTTCACGACCGACCACATCGACGCGCTGAGCGTCGTCTCCGACCAGGCGGGGGGCTTCTCGCGCCAGGACCTCGAGCGCATGTATCAGCTGCAATTCGCCTTCACCCGGATCATCGAGGTGCATTCACTGCGCGACACCGCGGTCAATCTGCTCGACGCCTATGTCGGGCATGCCGCGGGCGAGCGGATCCTCCGCGGCGAGGTGAAGCGAGGCGACGGCGAGACCATCGACGCAGTGATCTGGTTCAGCGATCTCCGTGGCTTCACGCGCCTCTCCGACCGCCTGCCGCGCCCGGCGTTGATCGCGCTCCTCAACGACTATTTCGGCGTCTTGGCGAAGGCGGTCGCGGGCGAGGCGGGCGAGATCCTCAAATTCATGGGCGACGGCATGCTGGCGATGTTTTCGGCGGCGGGTGTCGGCCGGCGCGAAGCCGCGGCGCGTGCCGCGCGGGCGGCGCGTGCCGCCGTGTCGGCGGTTGCCGCGCTCAATGTGGAGCGCGCCGCCAAGGCGGACCCGCCCGTGCGGTTCGGGATCGCGCTCCATGTCGGCGAGGTCATGTTCGGCAATATCGGCGCCAGCCACCGGCTCGATTTCACCGTCATCGGCCCCGCCGTCAACCACGCCGCGCGGCTCGAGAAGCTGAGCGCGGCCATCGAGCAGCCGATCGTGCTCTCGGCGGAGCTCGCGGCTTTGCTGGGGCCGGGCGAAGCCGTGCCGCTCGGCCAGCATCAGCTCAAGGACATCGACGCGCCGCAAGCCGTGTTTGGGTTGAGCGCCGGAAGCTGACCTCACCCTCCCATCGCTTCGCGATGGGCCCCTCCCTCTCCCGCGAGGGGAGAGGGTATAGTGTTCATACTTCGGGCAAATCGCGCTCACTCTATTGCATCTGTCGAGCCTCGTCTATTGCCTTGTTAAGAAAGTCCCGCATCGCGGAGATATGAGTCGCAATATTGTGGTCGTATGGGATCCCATGATGATGAAGTCCGATGACAGTGCCATCTGAAACTCGGATCACGGGCGAACCAGAATTTCCAACAAGTGTGCTGGCGTCGTGATCGAACCACACGACAAAGTCTTGATCGGTGATGGCTTGTACGCGGCCGGGCTGAAATCGCTTTATGTTGTAAGGCACCGTGCCATCCGGTGCGACGAAAACGATATCCTGATCTTCCTTCTTAATTGCAGGATCGACGCCAGGATATCCGATTATTGCTACCACTTCATCGTAAGCGGCAGGTGTCTGACTTAGGGGAAGCGGTAAAAGTGGAATTGAGCCATCTGTTTTCAGCACGGCTACATCCAGGTCGGGATCAAAGTCGACGATCCTTTTGATCAACATCGTGCGGGGCTGTGGGGTGCAATGGTAATTGTACTCTACTCCAAGCTCGACTTGCACCAATCGATCAGTTTTCATATCATATTTCCTTGTACTTCCGTTCCAAGTTCCTATCAGGTCAGGAATTACGTGAGCGTTTGTAACCATTAAATCTGGCGCTATCGCGAACGCGGTTGCGAACGGAACAACCATTTTGACAGGCTGAGGGACACCGTCTGGATTTTTTATGAGTGACCTAAATTCGAGGCGCCCAACGTCTCTATCGATAGCGCTGTAGCTGGCGATATAAGCATCGAGAGTCGTTTGCCAATAGAGTATTCGGTACTTGTCTACGAGATCGTTTCCACAGAAAATATATGCGAGCCGAACAGTCGATATAATTGCCTCAGCACCCCGTTTCGATACAGGGCCGCGAAACCCATTCGAAAATGTATCTGCGGTGTAATTAGCATTTATGATCTGGACCGCCAGCGCTTCTTTCTGCTTCTCTGGTGCGGTTTTGATCGTCGTTTGGAGTGTTTTGGCCGCAAAGCTCGCTCGCTGAGACAACGAAGCGCGATCGGCCGTCGAGAGAGACTGGAGAATCTTGCTAGCCGCAGCGGCTAACTCAGCACTTGCTACCTCCGCGAGGAGACCTGATGATGCGTGCTCCTGGCGCAGTCTTCTGACGATTGCTTCATCCGCAATTTTGTACGCATCGACCCTGCCCTTTATGCCAGCCGTTCTGAACGGAGACGGCCCCTGGTCAGGCCCTTCGAAAATATCCACGCGTGAATCTTGCAAGTCACCGATATCCCCTACGAAAAAGTATCCGTCGTGCACACGATCACCTGGCAATATCACGCCTACGGCCTTCGGAATAAAGACAACCGTTCCGGGCGCCAGGAATTTTCCATCCGATGTCATAGTTCTAAACGGTACGAGAATGTTCCCTTTTACCCCGTCCCCATATGGTCCTATCGCGCGGGAGAATCGACGAGAGCCAAAATCGTATTTTTTCGCTAGAGCTCCAATCAGCGGTGCACAGTCGACTTGGCGCGTCTTTCCGTGCCCAGCAACGTTGTAAACCACTCCGTCAACTTCGACAGCTCCTTCGACTGCAGCCTTGCAGAATTCGTTTTCAGTCAGCAATGGACCAAGCTTTGTCCCCTGCGGGTTTAGCAGAGGGATCGTACCATTGGACTGAGATACGTGGAGATGATATTGACCGACTGATATCACGATTTTCGGCAGCTCGGAGATAGTCGGGGCAGCAATGGTAAAATTGTCTCCGCGCGCCGCGTGAATGGACAACGAAACAACCGCGACGACTGCGATTATCGTACTTCGGAAGAATGTCATTTGTCCCCCAATTTTGGCCACGACGCGTTCAGAAACGATCTCTTCTGGCCTAAATTCACGTTTTCGGTCCGTTTTTTGCCGGCGGCGAACTTGGAGCGGCCAAACCGGCGCAGCTTTGAATGTCGGATGCTATTTTCACATAGCTCACGCTGCGCGATGTTATCGCGTGCGATTTTATTACCAACTGCTGTGTTGCAGTTTGCATTTCGGCAATCTCATCGGCGATCTTCGCGGGTTCGCCTCCCTCGGGCTTGGCCTTCGGTTTGGTGGGTGCCGGCACCTGGGCCAGGGATGTTCGAGCTTTTTGAATTGCTGCCTCCTGATTTGCTGCTGCCGTCAAGCTCCCGCTGAGAGATGCGAGCGCCTGACCAAAATCCAACGGCTGTAGCTTCACTAGCTTCTTCACTTGGTCTTCTATACTCATGATCGTTCCGGAAAGAGTTGAGACAGCAGATTGCCCAGCTTGAATTTCCTTCTGTGCTACTGCGAGCGCATCTTTCGCAGCAGACAGCGCTTGTTGCAAATCAGATTTCGCTTTGTGAAAATCTGAGACCAGCTCCTTTAAGATGGGATCGTCAGCGGGAGGAGAGGGCAATGCCAGCAAGGGCGTATCTTTTGAAATTTCCCGTTCAAGTGTAGCGCTGTCGGCGTGCAAAATTTCGATATCCGCGTCTGCGCCCTTAAAGGCTTGACCCTTCATGTAGACACATGTCATCGCATTTGCGCCCGCGGCATAGGCGGTCGCGCGCGGCGAAGGTTGCAGTTCGGTCCGAGCTAGAGCGACGGTGCCGGCACCCAGCGCAAAGCCACCAATTAGGTCGGCAGAGCTTTTCGCAAACAGTGCGGATGCCGCACCCACCGCGAGGGCAAATATTGGTATATCAAACCACCAATTGCTCTCTTCCAAAGCGTCTGATCTGTCTTGATATATCTTTCGCGTGTTCTTCGCCACATCCAAAAGAGCTTCCGTATCATTAGGAAGGGCAGGAATTGTATAGCCCGCCCGATCGAATACAATTGATTCCACACCCTTGCAGCATTGCTAGTTGCGCGAGTGCAAAGATCCCGCCAGCGATGGCCCGGTGCATTCCCCCTCCACCACGCGAAATTGATGCTAGCTCCGCACCGTATCGGAGATTACCCCATTGGGAATGCGTCGACCATACTTTTCAACTTCGACGCGTCACCAGGCGGATTGAAGAACATCCAACTTTTCTAGCAGCGCCCGACTGGCGGCACGTCGATGCCTTAGCACTTTGTCGAGGTTCGCATGGTCCGTCCCGACTCGCCCTGCGAGGTTTCTTATGCTGGTGCGCTCGGCCTCTGACCGAGCCCAGTCGAGCAATTTCTCGCGGCGCGCCATTTCCTCATCGCGCCGTAAGTCCAACAACGCGACCGCTTGAGCGAGCTTCGCAATTGTTTCTGGACAGGGCCGAGCCTTCCTTCGCGCGATCGCTACGAGATGCCGAGACGTAATTCCGGCCGCGTGCGCAAGCGCCTCTCTCCCATGCTCCCCTCGCGGGAGGGGGACGGGGTGAGGGAGCTGTCGCCGCCTGGTGTTTGCAACCGCCTTTACGCCCGCTTGCGTGCGCGCTTGGCGGCGTCGCTGGCACGGGCGAGGTAGGTCCTGAGATACTGTCCGGTATAGCTCGTCGGCACCGCGGCGATCCGCTCAGGCGTGCCGGACGCCACAACCCGGCCGCCGCCGGCGCCGCCTTCGGGGCCGAGATCGATGATCCAATCGGCGGTCTTGATCACTTCGAGATTGTGCTCGATCACCAGCACCGTGTTGCCTTGGTCGACGAGCGCGTGCAGCACGTCCAAGAGCTTGCGCACGTCCTCGAAATGGAGGCCCGTGGTGGGTTCGTCCAGAATGTAAAGTGTGCGCCCGGTGGCGCGACGCGAGAGCTCCTTCGCAAGCTTCACGCGCTGCGCCTCGCCGCCCGAAAGCGTGGTGGCGGGCTGGCCGATATGGATGTAGCCCAAGCCCACGCGCTGCAAGGTCGTCATCTTGTCGCGGATCGCCGGCACGGCGCGGAAGAATTCGGCGCCCTCGTCGACGGTCATGTCGAGCACCTCGGCGATGCTCTTGCCCTTGAAGGTGATCTCCAGCGTCTCGCGGTTGTAGCGCTTGCCCTTGCAGACGTCGCATTGCACGTAGACATCGGGCAGGAAGTGCATCTCGATCTTGATGACGCCGTCGCCTTGGCAGGCTTCGCAGCGCCCGCCCTTGACGTTGAAGGAAAAGCGGCCCGGGCCGTAGCCGCGCGCCTTCGCTTCCGGCAATCCCGCGAACCAATCGCGGATCGGCGTGAAAGCGCCAGTGTATGTGGCGGGATTGGAGCGGGGCGTGCGGCCGATGGGCGACTGGTCGATATCGACGATCTTGTCGAGGTGTTCCGCACCTTCGATGCGATCATGCGCACCGGCATGCTCGCGCGTGCCCATGAGCTTGCGCGCGAGCGACTTGTAGAGCGTGTCGATCACCAAGGTCGACTTGCCGCCGCCGGAGACGCCGGTAACGCAAGCGAAGGTGCCAAGCGGAATCTCGACGGTGATATTCTGCAAATTGTTCGCGCGCGCGCCCACCAGCGTGAGGCGCTGGCCCAAATGACCGGGCCGCCGTGCGGACGGCACCTCGATGCGCCGGCGTCCGGTGAGATATTGCGCGGTGAGGCTATCGGCGCTCGCCAGCACCGCCTCGGGCAGCCCTTGCGCCACCACATGCCCGCCATGGACGCCCGCCGCCGGCCCCATATCGACGAGGTAGTCGGCGTGACGAATGGCATCTTCATCATGCTCGACGACGATGACGGTGTTACCGAGATCGCGCAGCCGCTCAAGCGTCTTCAAGAGACGCTCATTGTCGCGTTGATGAAGCCCGATCGAGGGTTCGTCCAGCACGTAAAGCACGCCGGTAAGGCCGGAGCCGATCTGCGAGGCCAAGCGGATGCGTTGGCTCTCGCCACCCGAGAGCGTGCCGGATGCACGCGCTAATGTAAGGTAATCGAGCCCGACATTGCCGAGGAAGCCCAAGCGCTCGTTGATCTCCTTCAGGATCCGCTGCGCGATGTCGCGCTGCTTGGGCGTGAGATGCTCTTCGAGCGCGCCGAACCATTCCGCCGCCGCCGAGATCGAGAACTCCGCCACCTCGCTGATGTTGAGGCCGCGGATCTTGACGGCGAGCGCCTCGGGCTTGAGCCGCTTGCCGTGGCACGCCTCGCATTCCGTCGTGTTCTGGAAGCGGCCGAGCTCTTCCTTGACCCAGGCGCTGTCAGTCTCCTTCCAGCGCCGCTCCATATTGGGAATGACACCTTCGAAGGGCCGGGTCGTCGTGTAGGCGCGGACGCCGTCATCGTATTTCATGGCGATCGGCGTGCCGTCCGAGCCGAAGAGGATGGCGTTCTGCACCTTCTCGGAGAGGTCGCGCCACGGCGTGTTGGTGCTGATCTTGTAATGCCGCGCCAGGCTGTCGAGGGTTTGGCTGTAGTATTGCGAGCTCGAATGGGCCCAGGGCGCGATCGCGCCTTCGCGCAGGCTCAAGCGTTCGTCCGGCACCACGAGCTCGGGATCGAAGAAGAGCTTGGTGCCGAGGCCGTCGCAGGTTGGGCACGCGCCGAAGGGATTGTTAAAGGAGAAGAGCCGAGGCTCGATCTCCGAGATGGTGAAGCCCGAGACGGGACAGGCGAACTTCGCCGAGAAGATCGTGCTCTCGCCGCTATCGGCATTCTCGGCCACCGCGATACCGTCGGCGAGATCGAGCGCGGTCTCGAGCGATTCCGCCAGCCGCGTCGCGAGGCCCTCGCGCACCACCAGGCGATCGACCACCACGGAAACATCGTGCTTGAGCTTCTTGTTGAGCGCCGGCACCGCGTCGATCTCGAGCATCTTGCCGTCGACCTTGACGCGCTGAAAGCCGCGCTTCTGCAGATCGGCGAGCTCCTTTTTGTACTCGCCCTTGCGTCCGCGCACGATCGGCGCGAGCAGGTAAAGCCGCGTGCCCTCGGGCATCGCCATGACGCGGTCCACCATCTGCGAGACCGTTTGGCTTTCGATCGGCAAGCCGGTCGCGGGCGAGTAGGGGACGCCGATGCGGGCGAAGAGGAGCCGCATATAGTCGTAGATTTCGGTCACCGTGCCGACGGTCGAGCGCGGGTTCTTCGAGGTGGTCTTCTGCTCGATCGAGATGGCGGGCGAGAGGCCCTCGATCGAATCCACGTCGGGCTTCTGCATGAGCTCAAGGAACTGCCGCGCATAGGCCGAAAGGCTCTCGACATAGCGCCGCTGCCCCTCGGCATAGATGGTGTCGAAGGCGAGCGACGACTTTCCCGACCCCGACAGCCCCGTGATCACCACCAGGCTGTCGCGCGGCAGATCGACATCGATGTTCTTGAGATTATGCTCGCGAGCACCGCGAACGCGGATGAGTTGCATGAGACTGAATATGGGTCGAGGACAGAGGCGTACTATAGCGCCCCTCCCCGAGAGGGCGCCATGCCCACCTTTACGCGCTCGCAAGACGGCGCAGCGTACCAAGCCGGTTACTCCGCCGCCTTAGACCCACCCCGCGATCGCCAGTACCAGGATCACCTGTGCCGCCCAGCCGGCGGCGAAGGAGAGGGTGCGTAGCACGGGGATGCCGAGTGTGTAGATGACGTAGTGGGCGAGACGAGCCCAGAAATAGAGCGCGCAGGCGAAGACGGTGGCGGCGGTCGAGATCGCGAGCGCATGCGCGACGAGCACCAGCGGCGCGAAGATGACGAGGTTCTCGACGGCGTTGGTGTGGGCGCGCATCTGCCGGTCAGCCCATGGCGATTGCGGAGCGTCGTCTCGCCGCGGATTGGCCATGGCGCCCATCAAGCCGCGCACCATGATGCGGTCGAGAATGTAGGGCACCCAGAAGAGGCCGGTCATGGCCACGGTCAACGTGAGCCAGAAGAATTCTTTTGGCATGCTGCGTCTCCCCCTTTCGGCGGCCGCGTGGCGCCGCCGCTGGCCTCGACACCAAGCCAAACCGGGATAACACCGGAAGGCGAATTCATCCTCTCCCTCACCGCTTCGTGCTAAACGCCGCCTCCCTCGGCACCACCGTGATCTCGCGCTTGTCCGAGCGCCTCAACACCGCGATCGGCGTGCATTTCCCGACCCGCTCCTCGGTGAGGAGCCGGTGCAGTTCGTCCACCGTGCCGACGGGCTCGCCCGCGAAGGCGACGATGATGTCGCCCGGCAGCACGCCCGCGGCCCGCGCGGCGCCGTCGGGCAGCGTGGCGTCGACGCGCACGCCGCTGTCGCGCGCGAGATCGTGAAAGCGGACGACGCGGCGCGGCAGCGGCAGGTTCTGTCCGGAAAGCCCGATATAGGACCGGCGGACGCGGCCGTCGCGGATGAGGCGAGATGCCACGAACTCGACGGTGTTCGCCGAGATCGAGAAGCAGATGCCTTGCGCCGCGGCGATGATCGCGGTGTTGATGCCGATCACGTCGCCCGCGGAGGCGACGAGCGGTCCACCGGAGTTGCCGGGATTGAGCGCCGCGTCCGTCTGGATGACGCTGTCGATGAGCCGGCCCGAGCGCGCGCGGAGCGTGCGGCCGAGCGCGCTCACCACGCCCGCCGTCACCGTCGCCTGGAAGCCGAAGGGATTGCCGATGGCGATGACGAGCTGCCCGACGCGGAGCCGCCGCGCGTCGCCGAGACGCGCGAAGGCCGGCGCCTCGCCATCGAGGCGGAGCACGGCAAGGTCGGTATCGGGATCGTCGCCGACGAGCGCCGCGCCCATCGCGCGGCCGTCGGGGAATGTTGCTTCGAGCCGCTTGCCGCCGGCGACCACATGGCTGTTAGTGAGGACATAGCCGTCAGGCGTGAAGACGACGCCCGAACCGGCACCGCCGCGGCCATCGGATTCGACGCGAAGGTGCAGCACGGCCGGGCCGACGCGCCCGACGGCGTCGATAACCGCGCGCGAATAGGCGTCGAGCAGGAGACCATCATCGACAGGCAGCGGATCGATCAGTCCGCCATCGTTGCTCTTGCTTTCGTTCTCATTATGTTCTATATCGGCGAGACGGGTGAGGAGGGCCATGGCGGGTCCGGATCGAAGGCGTTGCGGAGGTCGCCGCCATAGATGGGCGGCGGAACGGCGGTCGGCTAGGGGAGGGGCTTTGCGCCTTGCCACGACGCGAGGCTATGATGCGCAATGCGGCGCGCCAGAGCCGCCTCACCGAAAACATGAATTCTGCAAAACGAACCCAATTTGCATGGAGAGGCAGGCATGGCGGGAAGCGTCAACAAGGTGATTCTGGTCGGCAATCTCGGGCGCGATCCGGAAATCCGCTCGACCCAGGACGGGCTCCGCATCGCCAATCTGTCGATCGCGACCTCGGAAAGCTGGCGCGACAAAGCGAGCGGCGAGCGGAAGGAAAAGACCGAGTGGCACCGCGTCGTCGTCTTCAACGAGCGCCTCGTCGAGGTCATCGAGAAGTACCTCAAGAAGGGCGCCAAGGTTTATCTCGAAGGCGCGCTGCAGACGCGCAAATGGACCGACAATTCCGGCCAAGAGCGCTACACGACCGAAGTCGTCCTCCAGCGCTACCGGGGCGAGCTCACCATGCTCGACAGCCGCGGCGGCGGTGGCGACAGCAGCGGCTATGGCGAGGAGGCGCCGGCGGAGGAATATAGCGCCGCGGGCGCCGGTCGTGGTGGCGGCGGCGGGCGCGGCGAGCGCCGCCCGCCGGTGCAGGATCTCGACGACGAGATTCCGTTTTAGCTCCGGGCACCGACTTCGCCGCCGAGCACCTGGCTCACCGTTGCCGTGAGGTTCGCGGCGGTGAAAGGCTTGAGGAGCAGCGCCATCCCGGGGTCGAGACGGCCTTGATGGACGATGGCGTTCCGCGCATAGCCCGTGGTGAAGAGCACTTTAAGATCGGGCCGGCGGCGGCGCGCCTCGTCGGCAAGTTGTCGCCCGTTGAGTCCGCCTGGCAAACCCACATCGGTGAAGAGGAGGCGGATGCCTGGCTCCGTCGCCAGTGCCTTGAGCGCCGCCGCGCCGTCGATCGCCTCGACGACGCGATAACCGGTCTCGCGGAGGATATCGGCGCTGTACTGGCGGACATCCTCGTCATCCTCGACGAGCAAAATGGCAGCGTTCGCGCGCGCATTCGGCACGGGCTTGGCCTCGGCGGTGACATCGCTCGCGACCGCGCCAGCGGCGAGGCGCGGAAGATAGAGCTTCACCGTCGTGCCGTGTCCGAGCTCGCTGTAGATCTTGACGTGTCCCCCCGATTGCTTGACGAAGCCATAGACCTGCGGAAGGCCGAGCCCGGTGCCTTGCCCCACTTCTTTGGTGGTGAAGAACGGCTCGAACGCCTTCTCGATCGTCTCGGCCGACATGCCGCAGCCGGTATCCGACAGAGCGATCATCACATATTGCCCGGGCGCCACATCCTGATGCTGCGCGGCATAGGCTTCATCGAGAAACGCATTGGCGGTTTCGATGGTGAGCTTGCCGCCGGCGGCCATCGCATCCCGCGCGTTGACGGCGAGATTGAGGAGAGCGTTCTCGAGCTGATTGGGATCGGCGAGCGTCCGCCAGAGGCCGGCGGCAAGAACCGTCTCGATCACGATCGTCTCGCCGAGCGAGCGGCGCAGCAGCTCCGACATGCCGGCAACCAGCTTGTTGATGTCGACCGCTCGCGGCTCGAGCGGCTGGCGCCGCGCGAAGGCGAGGAGGCGATGCGTCAAGGTTGCGGCACGGGTCGCCGCGCGCATGATCGCGGCGATCATTCGCTGCGCTTCCGCGCGCTCGGGCAAATAGCGCTGCAGGTTCTCGATGTTGCCGATGATCACCGTGAGGAGATTGTTGAAATCGTGCGCGACGCCGCCCGTCAGCTGGCCGACGGCTTCCATTTTCTGAGCTTGGCGGAGTTGCTCCTCGATTTGCCGTCGCTCGGTGGTATCGCGCAGGAAAGCGAACCCGCCGATAATGCTTCCGTCCGGACCGTAGAGCGGCGCGAAGTCGACGTCACAATAGCCACGCCGGCCGGCCGGCGCAAAATTGTACAAGCGGTCGCGAAGCGTGGTGCGCTTTCCTTCCATGGTGGCGCGCCATGCCGCCTCCACCGGCGAACCTGCGAGATCGGGACGCAGCTGAAAGAGATGCCGTCCCAACACCTTAGCGGGGGCCAGTCCCGACATTGCCTCCATCGCGGGATTCCACACGATGTATCGCATGTCGCGATCGAGGCCGATGATGCCTTCCGTGCCGCATTCGATCAGCAGTTCGGAAAGTTGCCGCTCCTGGCGCGCCGCCGCTTCCGCGCGCTTGCGCGCGGTGACATCGATCGTCGTCGTGATGGTGCGCAGGAAATTTTCATCCTTGTCGCGCTCGAGATGGACCGACACCAGCGCATCGAATTCTTCGCCCGATTTCCTGACGAAGCGCCGCTCGAGGTCACGCAATTCGCCGCGGCGCAGTACTTCCTGCCAGCGCGCATCATGCAGCGCCGGCTGTCCCGGCGCATGGAATTCGGCGATGGCACGGCCGATGACCTCCTCGCGCGCATAACCGAAAAGCCGAAGCCAGGCATCGTTGACGTCGAGGAGACAGCGCGCGCCGTCGAGCGCGTGCATCGGCACGGGAGCGCGCGCAAAGAGGCGGCGCTGCTGCTCCTCGCTGGCGCGCAGCCGCGCATTTGTTTCGGCGAGATCGCGCGTGCGCTCCTCGACACGCTCCTCCAATTCCTCGTGGCTGCGGCGGAGCGCTTCTTGCGCCTCGCGAAGCTCCTCCTCGCGGCGTCGTTCCGCGGTGATGTCGAGCGTCACGCCCAGCATGCGTGCCGGCTTTCCGGTAGTGTCAAAGAGTGTGCGGCCACGCGCCGACACCCAACGCTCGCCGCCCGCGGGGTCGATCACCCGGTATTCGATTTGGTAGAGGCCGCCGCTCGCGGGGTCGTGGGAGTGCCGATAGGCTGTGGCGACACGTTCGCGATCGTCGGGATGGGCGGCGGCGATGAGCGCGTCATAGCTCGGCGCCGTCCCGGGCGGAATGCCAATAAGGCGGCATGCCGGCTCCGACCAGTCGCGCTCACCGGTCTCGACATCAAATTCCCAAGCGCCAAAATGCGCCGCATCCATAGCGAGATAGAGGCGTTCGTTGGCGCGGCGCACCGCCTCTTCCTGTTGCGGGCGCTTCGTCACATCGCGCCAATAGATGCCGCGCAAGCCACCGGCGAGCGGTGCGACGCGCGCCCAAAACCAACGGCCGGTGGTGGGCGAAGGAACTTCGAACTCGACCGCCTCGTTCCGCGCAACGGCCTCCCGCAAACGCTGCCCCGCCTCGCTGCCCGGCAGGCGCGGAAAACGCTCCCAGAGCACCCGACCGAGCATGCTCTCGCGCGACGCGCCCAACAGCTCCGCCGCCGGCCGGTTGATGTAGATGACACGCCAATCGGCATCGACCGCGTAGAAAGCGTCGCTGATCGTGTCCAAAATCTCGATAGCGAGCCCGGCAAAGCTTTTGTCGCCGGCGCCGGCCTCGTCCGAAGCCCGTTCGCCCGGGCTCGGCGACATTGACATGAAGCGCTCCCTGACGGGCACGAATCCTTCGTTTGAAGAATTGTCGCAGAAGCGGCGGACGCTTGCCACGTGATTTCGGGCGATAAAATCGCCGCCGCTTCTCGCGCGCGGTGCCAAGACCGTTCACGAGAATGTGAGTCGGCGTCGCGCCGCGGGCTGATAGGAATGGCATGGGCGCGTCCAACAGCGCCGCAACGGGGAGATCTTACATGCACCGAGCCCTTCTTACGGCCGTCGCCGTGCTTGCCTTGTCCGCTCCAGCATTCGCTAATCATTGCCCCAAGGATATGGCAGCGATCGATGCGGCCCTCGCCAAGAGCCCAAAGCTCACCGAAGCGCAACTGACGCAAGTGAAGAAGCTGCGCGCCGAGGGTGAGGACCTGCACAAGGCCGGCAAGCACAAGGAGTCGGTTGAGACCCTGCAGAAGGCCGAGGATATTCTGCAGATTCCTCACATCCAGTAAGTTTGATGGCCACAGCGGAGGCCGGTCGCGTCGATCGGCGACAGGCCTCCGCTGTCTCGCGCGCGTGCCGCGACTCCGCGCGCGAAGCTGCTACCTGCCGTCCTGAAAACCGCGGATCGGCTCGGTCGCGCCGCTTGTTTTCAGCACTTTAATTTAAACCATCAGGCCATTGACATTAGACAGGAATTTTCACCAGAGCCGAGCTTAGGGCTGGCCTGCCGGGGAACGCCCCGACATTGTCGCGGTGAGCAAAATCCGCTAGACTTTCCCCGCTGAGACGCTGGCGTATGACGCCAGCGTTTCCTTTGTGAGGACCCGCGAACCCGACCCATTGTGACGACAACCCCCGCCACACCACCCCCGCTCGACATCACGCCCGTCTCCATCGAAGAGGAGATGAAGCGCTCCTACCTCGACTACGCCATGAGCGTGATCGTGGCGCGCGCGCTCCCTGACGTGCGCGACGGGTTGAAGCCGGTCCATCGCCGCATTCTCTATGTCATGAAAGAGAACGGCTACGACTGGAACCGGCCGTTCCGCAAGTCCGCCGCCATCGTTGGCGATGTCATGGGCCATTACCATCCCCATGGCGATACGGCGATCTACGACGCGATGGTTCGCATGGCCCAGGATTTCGCCATGCGCGTGCCCTTGATCGACGGTCAGGGCAACTACGGCTCGATGGACGGCGATCCCCCGGCCGCGATGCGCTATACCGAAGCACGGCTGGCGCGAGCGGCCGAGCCGTTGCTCAGCGACATCGACAAGGAAACCGTCGATTTCCAGCCGAACTATGACGGCACGCGGCAGGAGCCGGTGGTGCTGCCGGCGCGCTTTCCCAACATCCTCGTCAATGGCGGGAGCGGGATCGCTGTTGGCATGGCGACCAACATACCCACGCACAATCTGGGCGAGGTTCTCGACGCCTGCATCGCCTTCATCGACAACCCAAACATTAACACCGACGAGCTGATGGAGCTCGTGCCCGGTCCCGATTTTCCCACGGGCGCCGCGATTATCGGCCGCATGGGGATTCACGCCGCCTACAAGCTCGGACGCGGCTCGGTGCTGATGCGCGGCAAGACGCATATCGAGGAGCTCCGCAAGGAGCGCGAGGCGATCGTCGTCACCGAGGTGCCTTACCAAGTCAACAAGGCGCGGATGGTCGAGCGCATCGCGGAATGCGTCCGCGAGAAGCTCATCGACGGCATCGCCGATCTCCGCGACGAGAGCGATCGCGACGGTCTGCGCGTGGTGATCGAGCTGAAGCGGGATGCGGTCGCCGACGTGGTGCTGAACCAGCTCTATCGCTATACGCCGCTGCAGACGAGCTTCGGCGTCAACATGCTGGCGCTCAATGGCGGGCGGCCCGAGCTCCTGTCGCTGCGCGACATCATCGCCGCCTTCACCGGCTTCCGCGAGGAAGTCGTCACCCGCCGCACCGTGTTTCTCCTCGGAAAGGCACGGGAGCGCGCGCATGTGCTGCTGGGCCTAGCGGTTGCGGTCGCCAACATCGACGCCATGATCGAGCTCATCCGCCGGGCGCCTGATCCGCCGACGGCACGCGCGGAAATGCTCGCCCGATCCTGGCCCGCGGCCGCGGTGGCGTCGCTCATCGCGCTCATCGAGGAGAAGGGGCGCGGCGGGGCGCAGCCCGACGGCACGTATCGGCTCTCCGACGAACAGGGCAAGGCCATCCTCGATCTTCGCCTCCAGCGCTTGACCGGGCTCGAGCGCGACAAGATTGCCGAAGAGCTCAACGAGATCGTGACGGAGATCAAGGGCTATCTCGAGATCCTCGGCGCGCGCACGCGCCTCCTCGAGGTGCTGCGGCAGGAATTCCGCGAGATCAGGGAACAGTTCGCAACGCCGCGGCGCACCACGATCGAGGATGTCGAGTTCGAAGCAGACATCGAGGAACTCATCCAGCGCGAAGACATGGTCGTGACGGTGAGTCACGCCGGTTACATCAAGCGCGTGCCGCTCTCCACATACCGCGCCCAGCGCCGCGGCGGCCGTGGCCGCACCGGCATGGCGGTGCGCGAGGAGGATTTCGTCCATCAGGTCTTCGTCGCCTCGACGCACGCCCCCATGCTCTTCTTCACCTCGACCGGCCGCGTCTACAAGCTCAAGGTCTATCGCCTGCCGGTCGGGACGCCGCAGTCGCGCGGCAAGGCGTTCGTCAATCTGCTGCCCAACCTCGCGCCGGGCGAAGGCATCTCAACGGTCATGCCGCTGCCCGAGGATGAAAGTTCCTGGGACAATTACACCGTCGTCTTCGCCACCAAGAAAGGCAATGTGCGACGGAATGCGCTCTCGGATTTCGCCAACGTCTTCGCCACCGGCAAGATCGCGATGAAATTCGAAGGCGAGGATGCCAACGACAAGCTCATCGCGGTCGCGGTCTGCGGACCCAAGGACGACATTCTGCTGGCAACGCGGAACGGCCGGGCGATCCGCTTCTCTTCGGGCGATGTGCGCGTCTTCACTGGCCGTACCTCGGTCGGCGTGCGCGGGATTAGGCTCGCCGATGGCGATGAGGTGATTTCCCTCTCGATCCTCCGTCACGAGGAGGTCGATGCGCCCATGCGCACCGCCTTCTTGCGGCTCTCGACGCAGCGGCGGCGCGCCGCCAACGACGAGACCGAGGGCGCCGAGGCGCCGGAACCGGAGGAAGGAGAGGGGGAGAACGGCGCCGAGGCCTCCATCTCCGAAGAGCAGTTTGCCGATCTCGTGGCACGCGAGGAGCTCTTGTTAAGCATCACCGAGAAGGGCTTCGGCGTCCGCAGCTCCGCCTACGACTATCGCATCACCGGCCGCGGCGGTCAGGGCATCGAGAACATGAGCCTGACGCGGCGCCAGGACGCGATCGTCGCCGCCTTCCCGGTGGGCGCACGCGACCAGATCATGCTCGTGACCAACACTGGTATGGTCATCCGCGTGCCGATCGAGGATATTCCCATCAAACGCCGCCGCAGCCAGGGGGTGGTGGTGTTCAAGGTGGAAGAAGGCGAGCGCGTCGTCTCAGTGGCCCATCTAGCCGATGCCGGCGAGAATGGAGACGGCAACGGAGTGCCGGGCGAAGAGCAAGGGGGAGCCCATGAGTAAGACGCGCGTCGGCATCTATCCCGGCACGTTCGATCCCATCACCAACGGCCACACCGACATCATCCTCAGAGCCACCAAGCTTGTCGATCGCCTCGTCCTCGGCGTCGCCCGCAATATCGGCAAAGGTCCGCTGTTCTCGACCGACGAGCGGGTCGCCATCGTCAAGGAGGAGATCGCCAATTTCGCCGATGCCGATACGAGGAAGCGCATCGAGGTGCGGTCCTACGACAATCTGCTGATGCATTTCGCCATGGAGGTCGGTGCCACCATGATCGTGCGCGGTCTCCGCGCCGTGTCGGATTTCGAATACGAGTTCCAGATGGCTGGCATGAATAACCGGCTCAACCCGACCATCGAGACCGTGTTCTTGATGGCAAACGACAAGTACCAATTCATCTCCTCGCGCCTCGTCAAGGAGATCGCCCAGCTTGGCGGCGATGTCACCCATTTCGTGAGCCCCAACGTCGCCGGCCGCATTACTGAACGGTTCGCCGAAGGCAAGAAGGGGTTCAAAAAAGGATAAGACGGGTGTCCGTCCGACAATCGCGTCAGTGGCGTAGCCGCGTCGCCTGAATCGGAATGACCTCCGTGTCGACCACCGTCGGCATCGGCGGCGCATAGCCATAGACCAGCTGCACCGGCATCTTTTCGCCGATGACTTGCCCTGTGCTCCCATCTTCAAGCCACATCCGCGCGAGGCGATCGGGATCGACATCCTCAGCCTTGACGACGACCGTCGTCCCGGGCTTGCCGATGACGGTCACGTCGGTCCAGCCGGTCGTCGCCCCCCAGCCGTAGCCGAGGCTCAAGCGATGCGGCTCGTCGGCGCTGATGAGGAGAGGTTGATCCCAGCGATAGGCGGAATTTTTCACCAGCTTGCCGTCAACGGCCCAAACCAGACGGTATTCGCTCGACTGCAGCAAGAACTTCGGGTCCTTGCTGCCAAGGACGCTCACGGCCTGGCCCGCGGTTAGGCCGGCGGGCGGTTCGTAATAAACGGCCGAGGGCGCCGCGCAGGCCGCCGCCAACGATGCTGCAGCAGACGCGGCGAGAATGCGAGAGACAGCGTTCATGGGCTCCTCCGCTCGCTCTTCCGTGAGAGCTTAGGCCCGCCGGCGCGCGACTGGGAGGGTAAATCGCGCAATGGCGGACGCGATCACGCAGCTTTGAGCAGGATGTTCTGTTCGCGTTCGAGAATCTTGCGCACCGCTGGCCGCTCGAGCATGCGGTTCTTCCATCCGGTATAGTTTGTGAGTTCCTTCACGGGAAGCTCGACCCGCGCGCCCCAACCATAGAAGACGAGCGCATAAGGATCGCATGTCGTGAATTGGTCCCCCTGCATCCATTTCTTTCCAGCGACGAGCTGGTCGATCTCCTGGAGCGCCGCCCAAAAGTTCTTCTTCCCCATGTCCTTGATGCCGGGTAACGCGCTCTGATCCTCACTGAAACGCTCCGGCCGGAAGATATGCGTGAATGCCGGATGCACGGTGTTCGATAGCCACGCCATCATCGATATGCAGCGCGATTCCGCCGCGACGTCCTTGGGAAAGAGGTTCTTTTCCGAGAAGCGCTTCGCGAGATATGTCAGGATCGCCGTATTCTCGGTAAGCACGCTGCCGTCGTCGAGGCGCAATGCCGGCACCTTGCCGCGCGGATTAATCTTGAGATATTCGGCCGTCTTCTGCTCTCCCTTCGCAAGCGCCACCTGCTTCGCCTCATAGGGTGCGCCGCATTCCTCGATGGTGATGTGAGACGCCATCGAGCAGGCGCCAGGGCCATAGAAGAGCGTCAGCATGGAATTCCTCCGGTTCTTTCGTTGAACTCGGCCGATTTTGCCGCTCTGCGCGCGCGCTGTCCATGGGCACCACACGACCGCCGTAAAAGACAGGACGCGGACTGCGACCAGCGCTTGCCGGCATACCCATTTCTCTGCGATCGTGCGATGATGCATTGGATGTTCGCACGACCGATTGCTCGAACAAGGCTTGCCGCTGTCGCGGCGATCGCAGGGTCGTTGCTCTTCTCCCCCGCGTCGGCGCAAGAGTTCTCCGCCGATGTCATGGTGCTCGGCGTCCCTACGACCGACGCCGCGACTCGCACGATCCATGTGAGCGGCAACAAGGTGCGTGCCGAGACGAATGGCCCCGCTGGCACCGTCATGGTGGTGGATGTTGCGGCGAACACCGCCATTCTGTTGCTGCCGCAAGAAAAGACTTTCGTCGACATGCGGCGACTGGGCCATATGAATCAGGCCTTCATGCCGGTCGATGTCGATGACCCCTGCCATACCTGGCAAGCGCGGGGCGCAGCCGACGGCGACGATACGCATTGGACATGCCGCCGTGTCGGGACCGAGACGGTCGGCGGGCGAGAAACGATCAAATATGCGGCAAGCTCGAGCAAGGGCGATGACGGCTTCGTCTGGATCGATCCCAGACTCAAATTCATGGTGCGAAGCGTCAACGCTGCCGGTCACGGCATGGAGCTGCGCGACATCCGCGAGGCACCGCAGCCGCCAAGCCTCTTCGAGATTCCCGCCGGATATAAGCAGCAAGAGATGCCGCAGATCATGCAGCAGATGCCGCAGCCTCCCTCCGCTGGAAAGACGCCCTAACGCCGAATCAGCGATCGAGCCAGACCTCGGCGAGGTCCTGCTCGAGATAGTGGCTAGGCGTCAAATTCCATCCCTTCATTGCCGGTGACGCGGCGACGATACGGTTCCACCAAAGGAACGGCACGCTGTAAGCCTGCGTGAGCGCGTGGCGTTCGAACTCACGCACAATCTTCGCGCGTTGCCGGGGATCGGTGGTTACGGCTTGCCCGACATAGAGGCCGTCGAGAAAGCGGTCGGCGGAGCCGGAGAAATTGCTCGGCGAGAGATCACTCGAGACGTACTTGGCAAGCTGCAGGGTCGGATCATCGAAGTAGTCGCCGCCGAAATCAATCGCCACGTCGAAGGCGCGGCGTTGCAGCGCGCCTTCCCATTCCTTGGTGTTGAACTTTTCTTGCGTGACGCTGACACCGATCTCCTTCCAGGCAGCGATCAGATAGTCGGCGGCCGGACCATAGGGCATGGCGACGTCGCGATTGGTGAGCTTGAGCGTGAGGCTACGGACCCCGGCTTGCTCGAGCAGGCGCTTCGCCTCGGCGCGAGCGGCGGCGATGTCGTGCGAGAAGCCGGGAAGGGCGGTCAACTCCGCCTCCGGGGTCGCCATGGCGAAGCCGGGGCGCATGGCACCGCCGACGAACTTCAAGAAGGTCGTATTCGATAAACTCTCCGCTGCTTGCCAGCGATCGATTGCGAGTGAAAGAGCGCGGCGCACGCGCGCGTCATCGAAGGGTGGCTTTGCCACGTTGAAGACCACCATCAAGTCGATGAGCCATGGGGTCTCACCGACATAGATCTTATCGCCCAAGGCTTCGGCGAGCTGATCGCGCTCACTCGGCGTGATGCTGCGGAACTCGGCCTTGATGGTTCCACCGCGCAAGCCGTCGATCACCTTGGCGCCGGCGACGAAATGCGCCGTGTAGCCGTCCAGATAAGGCTTGCCGGCGAGGAAATACTTGTCGAAACGCTTTCCGGTCCAGTGATCGCCCTTCACATGCTCGACGAAGCTGAAAGGACCGCTGCCGAGAATGTGGGTCTTGGGGAAAAGGGGGTCGTCCTTGAGCTTGGCGGCGCTGTAGATGCAGTTCCACGGCGAGGCGAAATTCGCCAGCATAGCCGCCTCCGGCCAACTGAGCTTGAACACCACCGTAAGTGGATCCGGCGTCTCGATCTTGGCGATCGCCGCATAGCTCACCTGGCGCGCCGAGACCACGCCCTCCGGCGGATGGATGATGCGCTCATAGCTCGCTTTCACGTCGGTCGCGGTGAGGGGAGTGCCGTCGTGAAATTGCACGTTCGGGCGGAGCTTGAAGGTGTAAGTGAGCTTGTCCGGGGAGACCGTCCAGGACTCTGCGAGATCGCCTTTCACTTGGGGATAGGCAGTGCCGTCGAACTTCAACAGCATCGAATAGTGTGGCGCAATCGGATGAAGCGCGGCGAAGGAGACGTTGCCGTGGCAATCGTAGTTGCCGGGCTCGGTATCGACGGCGAAATCGAGCACGCCGCCACGCTTGGGCGGCACTGTCCCATCCGCGGCAATCGCCGCGGATGCCGTCGCGAGGCCAAGAAGCGCTGCCGCGCAAAGGCGGTGAAGCGGAAGGCATTTGGCAAACTTGAAGCGACGGTGATCGTACACTGGAATCTCCCCCTATCCGAAACGGGTGTGCCTGAGGCGATCGATCGGCGAGGACCTAGCGAAGGTGCTCCCCTTGCCAGCGCCGGAATTGATCGAAGAGCTGGCTCTTCTGTTCGCTGCTCAACGCGGTAGCGCCGCTCGCTCGGCTCCGTTCGTCCAGGAACTTGGCGAAGATGTCGCGCATCTGCTCGTCGTTGAGGGCAACCGGCGTGCCGCCATTGCGCTTGATCCAGCTCTCGGCGGCAGGAAACCGGCGCCAGTGCGGCAGCTCGGCGGCGAGGTTGACCTCGTTCCATTTCGGGTGATGCGGCGATTCGAGGAGGCGCGAGAACTGCGTAAAGAAGACCTCGACGAAGTTGGCGACATTGCGGTACCGCTCGGAATCAGGTGCGAGGTTGGCTGCGATGAGGACCGAGCCGACTGCCACGGTATCGACGCCGGTGTGCGCCGGCAGCAAGCCCGGATAATCCTCGGCGGAAATCCGCGCCGGAAGGTAGGCGGCCGTGATCTCCGCTCGCAGCGGCAAGCCGACGAGATGGAGCCCGTTCTGCCCGCCGAGCTCGGCAAAGAACGGTGCGGGCTTGCCGACGACATAGGCCATCGCGGCGATCTCCCCGCTTTTCAGCTTTTCGAGCGCGAGCGCCTGGTTGTAGTTGGTGGCCTCGATCTTGACACCCAGCAGTTCGAACAGCCGCGGGGCGGTCAGCGCCGTTCCTTCCGTCGGCGCACCGAAATTGACGCGTTTGCCGGCGAGGTCGGTCACCGTCTTGATATCGGCACGCGCCAGCAGGTGAAATTCTTCAGACGAGAGCTTCGCGATGTAGGAGACAGCGTTCTCCACACCCGGCAAGAGGCGCTGTGCCTTCACGAGCTCGAGTGCATCGCTTTGGACAATGGCGAGATCGATGCCGCGCAACGATTTGAGATCGACGATGTCTTGGAGCGACCCCTTGCCGATCACCGGAACGACCCGCCGCGTCGCGCCGTCGTCGACCACATCGGCGAGGTCTTCGGCCATGACGGTCCGCGTGCTGCCGATGCCGCTCGCGATGATCTCGACGACGCCCCGGTTAGCGCGCTCGACGACGCTCTGCGCCATGCCGGGCGTCGCAACCCCAAGCGACATCGCCACGGCAACGGCTGAGCCGAGCGCCAAGCGCCGGTCTTCGCTGCGGAAAACCTTCATCGCATCACCTTCTTGGTCGGGAGTTGGTCGTGCGTCAGCCGGTGTAGCGCGCGATCAATTTTTGCATGCGCAGATCCGCCTCTTTGTCGCCGGCAGCGCTGGCGCGCCGGTACCATTTCGCGGCAGCAACGGGATCGGCGCGGATGCCGCGAACATGCGCCTCTTCGAAATAGAGCGGATCATAGGTCTTGCCGGCGGCGGTCGCCGCGGCGGCGTTTCCTTGCTCGGCAGCGCGCTCGAAGAAGACCCGTGCCGCCGCGATGTCACCCGTGGCGAGAAGCTTACCGCCGCGGCTCACGAGCTCCTCGATCTCCGCCGGCGCGAGCGGAGCCGGAACGAGCGGAGCCAGAAGGGGCGGTGCAGCGACGATCGGCTTTTCCTCGGGCGCCGCAGGCGCCGGTTGAGGGCGGCGTTCCGCCGCTGGAACCGGCTCTTCGGCCGCGACGGGCGGCGGCGTGGCAATGGTGGGAGTGGGTGCGGGTGTGGCAATGGCGGGCACTGGTACCGCTACCGGCGTGACAACGGTCGGCGCCGGTGCAGCGGCGACCACCGTGGATGGCGTCGGCGCCGCTGCAACGCTCCCATCATGGGTGCGCGACAGAAGGAATAAGCTCGCCGATGCGATGAGCGCCACGGTGCTGAAGGCGCCGAGACCGATCATGACCAGTTTCGCGCGAGAATTGGCACCAGCGGCCTCGCGCGCCGGCGTTCCGGGCGGCGCCGCGCTGACCGGGAACGGCGTTACCGTCGCGGCCTGATCAGCCGACTGCGCATCATAGGACCAGTATCGCGGACGAAAGCCGGAAGCCGATGCCGCGCCTTTATTGTAAAGCACCGTGTCGCGCTGCTTGGGGTCGCTTTTCGCGGCGCCGTTCGCGGCTTGCTGCGACTGAGGGGCGGACCGTTCACTCGCGCCGCCATCCTTGCCGTCGAGCAAGTTGGACGAAAGGCTAGCCCGCTTGTCTCCGCTCAGCATCATCATCTCTGTTCGTGCGCGCGCCAAAATCGGTCGCAATGCCCTGGCGCATTATGAGTGCGCGTCAACCGCGGATACAGGATTTTCGTCGGGCATTTGCCGCAAGTTTTCGGCAAATGCGGGAGGTTCCCGCAGACGCTCAGACCTTGAAGCTCTCGCGCGTCTCGGGAGCGAACAGATCCTCCGGCTGAAGCCGACGTTTCGACAAGCCCTGCTCGTGATGGTATCTGAGAAAAGTGTCGAGCACGGAACGGTTCGATGCCAAACCGTAGGGCCACCAGTCTTCGCCGAGCTCGCGGCGCGCCTCCTCGGCATGCGCCGTTTGCCAGGGCAGCATGGTCTTGAGCGCCGCTGTCGTTGCGAGATCGTCATAAGCCCGAGCTTTGGCTGCAGAAAAGGCCTTGCAAAGCGACTGCGCGATCCAGAGATGCGCCTCATAGATATCGCGGCGAATGACGACGGTATGCATGATCGGGAAGATTTTGGTCTTCCGGAAATAAGCGCGCTCGACCTCGGTATAATTCTCGAAGAGCCGCCGCACTGCCGTGGGATGTGAGTGGTAGGTCGAGGGAGTGCGGGCAGTATAGAGCGCGTCGATGCGCCCGTCTGCGAGAAGCCGCGATAGCGTCTCGTCCGCGCCGATCCGTCCCACCTTGAAGCGCGGCGGCAGGTCGAGGGCGATTTTCTCGTCGCGGCCCGGCTCCTCCTCGCCGCCCGTGAGATATTCGACGGCGGCAGGATCGATGCTGTACTCGTCCTGCAGGATGCCGCGGATCCAGACGGGCGCGGTCATTTGGTATTCGGGCACGCCGATGCGCTTGCCGACGAGGTCCTTGGGTTCGGCGATGCCGCTCTTCGTAGAGACGAAGATGCAGGAGTGACGGAAGAACCGCGAGGGAAAGACGGGAATAGCGATGAACGGTGAATTCTCGGTGGTGAGGGAGACCGTGTATGAGGAAAGCGACATCTCCGCCACGTCGAATTCGCGGTAGCGCAGCATGCGGAAGAAGGTCTCTTCGACTGGCAGCGGCAAGTAGGTGAGATCGATCCCGTCCGGCACGACGCTGCCATCCGCGAGCGCGCGCGTGCGGCCGTAATCCCAGCAGGCAAGCGTCAGGCGGAGGCGTGCCATCGGTCAGCCTTTCATTGTTTTGGTGGAGGATGCGCCCGGAGGCTGTCTCTCCTCGGCCTTGGCACGCTGCCAGAGCGCTTCGAGTTCGGTGAGGCTCCGCCCCGTCGGCGACGAGCCTTCCCCGGCGAGCACCCCCTCCATGTGGCGGAAGCGTCGCTCGAATTTCCGGCACGCCCCGCGGAGCGCTTGCTCAGGATCAACCGTGAGCCGGCGCGCGAGATTGACGACGGCGAACAGCAGATCGCCGATCTCGTCCTCGAGGCGCGCCGGCGCCGCGTCGCTCGCAATCTCTCGGCGGAGTTCACCCATCTCCTCGTCGATCTTGTCGAAAATCGGCGGAACGTCTGGCCAATCGAAACCTACTCGCGCGGCGCGCCGCTGCAGCTTAAGGGCGCGGGTGAGGGCGGGAAAACCGGTGCCGACGCCGTCAAGCGCGCTTGCCGTGCCTTCCGTCGAGGCGGCGCGTTCGGCGGCCTTGTGCTCCTCCCAGGCGTTGGTTTGCGCCGCGGCATCCGCAATCACCGCGTCGCCGAAGACATGCGGATGGCGCCGCAGCATCTTTTCGGTAATGGCACGCGCCATGTCGTTGAAGGCAAACAGATCATCCTCTTCTGCCATGCGCGCGTGAAAGACGACCTGGAAGAGGAGATCGCCGAGTTCGTCCTTGAGCGCCGCCGCATCGCCGCGCTCGCAGGCTTCGGCCACCTCGTAGGCCTCCTCGATCGTGTAGGGGGCGATGGTGCGGAAGCTCTGCTCGCGATCCCACGGACAACCCCGTGCGGGATCGCGCAGGCGCGCCATCACCTCGAGAAGACGCGACAGATCGGGCGCGAGTGTCATCTCGTTCTCTCCGCAAGAAAGTGGCTGGAGACTTAGAGGGTGGCGGCGATTCTTGGCAAGCTGGTTAGATCGGGCCGGGCCCAAGGACACGCTGCGGCCGGCGCAGAAAGGGGAGGAGGAGGAGCGACAGCGCGACGACAACGCCGATGAAGAGCCAGGCATCGTTGAAGGCCGCCACCAACCCCGCCCGGCGGACGAGCGGCTCGACGGCGCGGCGCGTCTGCTCGTCGACATCAGTGATGGGCACGCCGGTGAAGCGTTCCGTGGGTAATCCCACGAATCGCGCCATCGCTGCATCGCCCGCCTGGAGACGCTCGACGATTGCTTTGACATGGGCGGGCGCGCGCCGTTCGATCACGGTGTCGATGAGCGCGAGACCGATCGCGCCGCCGAGGTTCCGCATGAGGTTGAAGAGGCCGCTTGCATTGGGGACGCTGCGCGGATCGAATTCGCCGAGCGCCAGCGAGGTTGCGGCGATGAGGCAGATCATCACCGCGCCACCGCGCACCACCTGCTGCCAGAACAAGCCCCAGAAATCCGTCGCATAGGTCATGAAGCCATTGCCCAGGAGCCCCAGGGCAAGGAGGGCGAATCCGGCAGCCACGAGACGCCGCACATCGAAACGCTGCTCGAGGACGGCCGCTACCGGCGCCGTCAGCAATTGCGCAGCGCCCGTCACCATCATGACGAGGCCGATCTGCAGCGCCTCGTCGTAGTAGCGGACGACACCGAGAAAGACTGGTAGCAGGTAAGTGGCGCCGTAAAGCCCGACGCCAAGCGCAAAGCTGTAGACGCAGCCGAGCGCGAAGTTGCGGTCGCGAAAGGGGGCGAGATCGATCAGCGGGCGCGGATGGGCAAGGGAGCGCCAGAGCGTGCCGGCGGCGCCGGCGAGGCAGAGCGCCGCAAGACCCAACACCCGCGGGTCTCGCCAGCCGCGATGCGGCGCTTCCTTGAGGACGACTTCGAGCGTGCCAAGAAAGAGCGCCAGCAAGGGCAGGGCGACGAGATCGGTCGCACGAGCGCCTCGCCAATCCGCGCGGTCGCAATCGACCGTCCGAAGCACCACCAGCGTGACGGCGATGCCGGGCGCGACATTGATGAGGAAGAGCCAATGCCAGGTGAAGGTATCGGTGATGAAGCCGCCGACCGTAGGTCCAAGGGTCGGCGCCAGCATGGCCATCAGGCCGGCCACCACCGTGGGCCGCGTCCGGCCCGGCGGCGGAAACATGAGAAAGATGGCGGAAAACACCAAGGGGATGAGGAGCCCGCCGCAGAAGCCTTGCGCGACGCGGGCGGCGACGATCGCGGCGAAGCTGTCGGCAAGAGCGCAGGCGATGCTCGCAAGCGTGAAGCCCAGCATGCCCGCCGCAAAGGCGCCGCGCGTCGACATGGCCTGTGTGAGCCAGCCGGTCAGCGGGATCGCCACGATCTCGGCGACGAGATAAGCGGTCTGGACCCAGCTCAACTGGTCGAGGGCGAGATGGAGACCGATGCGGATCTCCGGAAGCGAGCTCGCAACGATCTGAATGTCGAGGATCGCCATCAGCATGCCCAGGCTCATGGCGATGAAGCCGGCCCAAGTTCTCGCCGTGACGGGAGGGGTCTCGGCAGCGTCGGCGATCGGTCCGGTCACAACATTTGTCGCATAATATGTATTATGGGAAATTATACTCCCATCTCGATGATGAGCCCGTCGTAGCCCGGTTCGACGCCTGCCGGAAGTTCCCGGCAGAGCGTGGCGTAGTCGAGGCTCTCGTCCATATGCGTGAGGATGGCGCGGCGCGGCCCGACGCGGGCGATCCATTCGAGGGTCTTTTCGAGATGCGCGTGGGTCACATGCGGCTTGCGGCGAATGCAGTCGACGATCCACACCTCGACGCCGGAGAGCGCCGCGAAGGCCGCTTCGTCGAGATCCACCACGTCGGTCGAATAGGCAAAGCCGCCGATGCGCAAGCCGAGGGTCGCCGAGAAGCCGTGATTCTGCACGAACGGCGTCACGTCGACGCCGGAGGCCCGGAACGGCCCGACGATCGTGTGCGGCTCGAGCGCGGGCTTATAATAGACGGATTGGCGTCCGGGCTTCACCGCCTCGAAGACGTAGCCGAAGCGGCGGCGGATCTCATTGAGGGTCTCCGCGCTCGCGAACACCGGAATGGCCCCCTGCATCAGCCAGTTGACGGAGCGCAGATCGTCGATGCCGTGGAGGTGGTCCGCATGCGCGTGGGTGTAGATCACCGCATCCAGGCGCTGAACGCCGGCATCGAGCAGTTGTTCGCGCAAATCCGGCGATGTGTCGATAAGCAGCACCGCTTCAGCGGTCTCGACCAGCACCGAGACGCGCCGGCGCCGGTTCTTGGGATTGGTGGCATCGCAGGCGCCCCAGTCGCCGCCGATGCGCGGCACGCCCCAGGACGGACCGCAGCCCAGCATGGTGACCCGCATCAGGACGACTCCGGCGGCCGCGCCTTGGCGAAAAGGCGGAAGAAATTCTCCGTGGTGATGCGCGCAAGATCCTCCGGTGACACGCCCTTGAGCTCGGCCAGGCGCTTTGCCGTGTGGATCACGAAGGCCGGCTCGTTGCGCTTACCGCGCAACGGCACCGGCGCGAGATAGGGCGCATCGGTCTCGACCAGCAGGCGGTCGAGCGGGAGATCGCGGGCGATCGCGCGGAGCTCGTCCGCCTTGGCAAAAGTGAGAATGCCGGAAAGAGAGATGTAAAACCCCAATTCTATCGCTTTTTCAGCTAGTTCTCTTCCTGTACTAAAGCAATGAATCACGCCGGTGGGCGGCCGTTCCTCGGCCAAGATGGCGGCGGTCTCGGCGTCGGCATCGCGGGTATGGACGATGAGCGGCAGGCCCGTCATCCGCGCGGCCGCGCAGTGAGTCCGAAACACCCCTTCTTGGCGCGGCCGCGGGCTGTGCTCGTAATAGAAATCGAGACCGGTCTCGCCGACGCCGACCACTTTCGGATGCGCCGTGAGCGCCGCGAGCCCCGCCGCGTCGATCGGTGCATCGCTCGCTGCCTCGTGCGGGTGAATGCCGACGGAGCACCAAATGTCGCGGTCGGACTCGGCAATCGCGCGCACCGCCGCAAACTCGCCGAGCTTGGTGCTGATGGTGAGGAGCGCGCCCACCCCTGCCCGCTTCGCGCGCGCGATGATCTCGGGCCGTTCCTCTGCAGTCGCATAGTCGAGGTGACAGTGGCTGTCGACGAGCATCACGCCTCGACGTAGCGGGGAAAGATGCCTTCGGGCTTGGGAAGCCGCGTTCCCGGCTTGAGTCGATGCAATCCAAGCGCCTCCAGATTCCGGTGCTTGATTTCGTTGGGTACCGCAAGCTGATCCAACAACTTCTCGGCCGCGCCGGGAACCACCGGCTGGACGAGAATCGCCAACTGACGGATCACCTCTGCCAAGCAATAGAGTACTGTCTCCATGCGCTCAGGGTCGGTCTTACGTAGCGTCCACGGCGCTTGTTCGTCGACGTATCGATTAGCTCGCGCGACCACATCCCATATTGCCTCGAGTGCGCGATGAAAGGCCTGCTCCTCGAACTCTTTGCGAACGATGTCTCGAAGTGCGCGTGCAGATGCATTAAGAGCGTTCTCGGCAGGCGTCCGCCTCCCCTCGTTCGGCACCACGCCCCCGGCGTTCTTGTTGATGAAGCTCAGTACGCGTTGCGCCAGATTGCCGAAGTCGTTGGCGAGATCGGCGTTGATGCGGTTCACCATCGCCTTATGCGAGAAGTCGCCATCGCTGCCGAAAGGGAGCTCGCGCAGCATGAAATAGCGCGATTGATCGACGCCGTATTTGTCGACGAGCTCCTTGGGCGAGATCACGTTGCCGAGCGACTTCGACATCTTCTCGCCCTCGACCGTCCACCAGCCGTGGCTGAAGACGCGCTTCTGCACGGCAACGCCTGCGGCCTCGAGAAACGCCGGCCAGTAGACGCAATGGAAGCGGATGATGTCCTTGCCGACCATATGCAGATCGGCCGGCCAGAACGCCTTGAAGGCCGCGCTCTCGACGTCAGGGTAGCCCACCGCGGTGATGTAGTTGATGAGCGCGTCGAACCAGACATACATGATGTGCTTGGGATCGTCCGGCACCGGCACGCCCCATTTGAAGCTCGTGCGCGAGATGGAGAGGTCGTGGAGCCCGCCCTCGACGAAGCTCACGACCTCGTTCCGCCGTTCCGGCGGCGCGATGAGGTCGTGTGTGCGGTAATAGTCGAGGAGCCAGTCCCGCCAGTCGGAGAGGCGGAAGAAATAGCTGGGCTCCTCGACCCACTCCACCTCTGCACCGGAGGGTGCGCGCTTCTTGCCGTCGGATCCGGTTGTCAGCTCCTTCTCGGCATAAAAGGCCTCGTCGCGCACGGCGTACCAGCCGGCGTATTTGCCGAGATAGATGTTGTCGCGGCCTTTGGGCGACTTGCGCGCGGCGATTTCGCGCCAGAGCGCCTGGCAGGCGCGGATGTGCCGCGGCTCGGTGGTGCGGATGAAATCGTCATTGCTGACGTTCATGAGCCGCGCACAGTCGCGGAAGTTCTGCGAGACGCGGTCGCAGAAGGCGATCGGCTCCTCGCCCGCCGCCTGCGCCGACTTCTCGACTTTCTGCCCGTGCTCGTCCGTGCCGGTGAGGAAATAGACCGCGCGGCCGTCCAAGCGCATGAACCGTGCCAAAGCGTCGCAAGCGACCATGACGTAGGCATGGCCTATATGCGGAACGTCGTTGACGTAAAAGATCGGCGTGGTCAGGTAGTACGGCGTCCCGCCGGTCATGGCCTCTCCTCGGCGTTCGTGAATGCCGACATTACCGTGCCGCCGCCTCGAGCGCGAAAAAGGCGTTCAGCACAACTTGCTTGCGGTCGAGATTGAGGTCGTCCGCCTCGGTAAACAGCTCGCCGAGCTTTTCCCACACCTCCACCCATCGATCAAGGGCAGGCCGCTCGCTGGACGACCTCGCGGTCGCGGCTAGCCCCCTCCCCGCTTCGCCGGCGCTTATGGCGGCCCGGCGCGCCACCCAGCCCGGCAACAATTCGGCCAGCAAGCGAAAGCCATCCTCGCCGTCGGCGCGCGCGACCTGGTCGGCAAACGCATGAAGCGCGGCGCCGTCCATCTTCGGTAGTCCCTCGAGGAGTTTCAGCAGCGCACGACAAAGCAGGAGACCGCCGGACGTGGCGAGTTCGAGCGCCCGCCCGAGGCTTCCTTCGGCGAGCGTGGCGAGCGCGGCGCGATCGCTCGCCGAGAGGTCCGGGCGATAGCGGCCGAGCGCCTCAAGTACGACCGCTTCCGGCAGCGGCTTCAGCGCGAGCCGCCGGCAGCGCGAGCGGATCGTCGGCAAGAGCCGGCCGGGATTGTCGCTCAGCAGGAGGAGAACCGCATACTTCGGCGGCTCCTCGAGAATCTTCAGCAAGGCATTGGCGGCGTTGTTGTTCATGGTGTCGGCGCCGTCCACGATCACGACCCGCCAACGCCCCTCGGCGGGGGTGAGGCGGAGGAAGGCGGCGATCGCTCGCGTGTCGTCGACGACGATCTCGCTGCGTCGGCGTTTTCGCCGCGGGTCGAGCCCGCGCTCGACCACCAGAAGATCGGCGACAGCGCCCGAGGCAACGCGGCGGAAGACGGGGTGTTCGGGCGGAAGCGCGAGCGAAGCGGGCGGCGCCGCAAAGAGACCGCTGGCACCACTCTCGGCGAAAAGGAACCGAGCGAAGCGGAACGCCAGCGTCGCTTTGCCAATGCCGCGCGAGCCGGTGATGAGCCAGGCGTGGGGGAGGCGGCCGGAGGCATAGGCCTGGAGCAACGCCGTCTCTGCCGCAACATGGCCGAGCAACAGCGGATTCTCGCGCGGCGTCGAGATCGGCACCGCCTCCGCCGCCTCACCCTCGCCGCTCTCGTCCTCGAACTCCTCGATCTCATTCATGGGCGCCATCATAGCGCGGCGCCCCGCATGCGTCAGAGCGCGAGACCGAGCCGCGCGCGGAGGGCCGCAAGGATAGCCCGATGCACGTCGTCCATGCTCACTTGCGCATCGATCAGCACGCAGCGGCCGGGCTCGCTGGCGGCGATCTCGAGAAAGCCGCGGCGCAGCCGCTCGTGAAAATCCGGCCCCATCTTCTCGAAGCGCGTCTCGCTTCCCGCACGCGCCGCAGCACGCGCCATGCCGACCTCGACGGGAAGGTCAAGAATCAGCGTGAGGTCCGGTCGGAAGTCGCCGGCGACGATGTGCTGGAGCGCGTCGAGGTCCGCACGTGGAACCCCGCCGCCATAGCCTTGATAGGCGATCGTCGAATCGGCGAAGCGATCGCACACGACCGAAATACCCGCCTCGAGCGCCGGCCAGACGGTATCGCGGAGATGATTGCGCCGCGCCGCCGCGACGAGGAGCGCCTCGCTGAGCGCATCCCATCGCGCCGGATCGCCCTCCACCAGCAACTTCCGAATCGCTTCGGCGCCGGGGGCGCCACCCGGCTCGCGCGTCTTGATGGCGCGTATGCCGGCACGCGCCAGCGCCTCGACCAACAACCCCGCTTGCGTCGACTTGCCGGTCCCCTCGCCGCCCTCGAGCGTGATGAAGCGGCCGCGGCTCAGTTCTTGCGCCCCCAAAGGAGATGGCCCGCCACCGCCGCCATGCGGCCGAGCGGCCCCAAGCGGTCGACTTCCTGGGTGGCGACGAGCGGAATTTCGATGGGCGCATTGTCGGGCGCGGTGATCACCAATTTTCCGACGGGCTGGCCGACCGCGACCGGTGCCTTGACTGTGCCGTCATAAACGGCGCTCACCTTCATGTCCTTACGCGCGCCGCGCCAGAGGGTCACAATTGCGTCCTTCGCGGGCGCCGCCGGTACCTTCTCGCGCACGCCCATCCACACCGGCGCCTCGTCGATCGGCTCGCCCGCCTTGACGATCGCGTAGTTGGTGAACTCGCGATAGGCCCAATCGAGCACGCGTTCACTCTCTTGCGCGCGCTCTTTCATGCTGCGCATGCCCGCCAGGACGAAAATCACGCGACGGCCATTGCGCACCGCCGATCCGACGAGGCCGTAGCCCGCCTCCTCGGTATGGCCGGTCTTGATGCCGTCGGCGCCCATGTCCTTGTAGAGGAGCGGGTTCCGGTTCCCCTGCTTGATGCCGTTATAGGTGAAGTCCTTGACGGCCTCGTACTTGTAGTACTCGGGAAAATCCTTGATGTAGCGGACCGCGAGTTTCGCCAAATCGCGCGCCGTGCTGTAGTGGTCCGGCGCGGGCAGCCCGTCGGCGTTGGCGAAGTGGCTGTCCTTGAGGCCGATCTTCTGCGCCGTCTCGTTCATCTTCTCGACGAACGCCTGCTCGCTTCCCGCCAATCCCTCGGCCAGCACGATGCAGGCATCGTTGCCGGATTGGATGATCATGCCTTGCAGCAGATCGTCCACCTTCACCTGGCCCGGATAAGGCACGAACATCTTGGAGCCGCCGGTGCGCCAGGCCTTCTCGCTGACTGGCAAAATGTCGTCGGTCTTGGTCTTGCCGTCGCGCAGGTAGGAATAAATGACATAGGCCGTCATGATCTTGCTCATCGACGCCGTCGGAATGCGCTGATCCGGGTTTTTCTCGAGCAGCACCGTCCCCGTCTGATAGTCGATGACGATGGCATTGCGTGCCGCCGTGTCGAAGGCGGGACGTTCGGCGCGCGCTACCATGCTGGGCATGACGGCGACGAGAAATCCCCAGGCGACGAAGCGGGAAATCGATGCGATCTTCATGTGTCCACTCTCAGCCTATGCGCCGTGCTGGCGCGACAAAGCGATGCTCGACGTTCGACGGCGATTGCGCCGAAAATATGATTAGCGTCCGCGTCATCAATCGACGACGATGCGCGCGTCGTTGAGCCCAGCACCGACGACGCGGTCGAGCAGCTTGTCCGCTTGCTCGACATTGTCGATCGGACCGAGCCGCACGCGATAAAGGTTCACGCCATTGACGCGCACGGCCGCCACCACCGCGGCTCCGATCGCGTCGAGTCGGCTTTTGACGTTGAGCGCGTTTTCGGCGCGCGCGAAGGCGCCGGCCTGGATGTAGATCCGCGTTGGCTTCACCGGAACGACGCTCACTTGCGTCGGTGGACTCGGCGCAACGGCGGCTGTTGGCGTCCTCGGCTCTGCCCGAGGAAGCGGCGGCGTCGTGCTCGAGGCGATGCGCATGACCGATCCCGGCAGCACCTCCGCCGTAATGACCGGGCGCGGCGCGGCGGCCACGGTCTCGCCACTCGCCCCGTCCTCGGTGCCGTTGCGGCGGGCGAGGCTCGCCACCTGGATGCTTTCTGGCACGAGAATGCGCACCCGCACCTTGGCCGTGCCCGTGCCCTCGAAACCCAGAAGCTGGGCCGCCCGGCGCGAAACATCGATGATGCGTCCGCGCGCGAAAGGACCGCGGTCGTTGACGCGGAGTTGCAGCGACCGTCCGTTTTCGAGATTCGTCACCTGAACGACACTTGGCATCGGCAAGGTGCGATGGGCGCCGGTGAGTGCATTGCGGTCGAAGACTTCGCCGTTGGCGGTGTACTTGCCGTGAAATTCCTGGCCATACCACGACGCGATGCCGCTCTCGTCGTAGGAGAAGTCCTCCGCCGGGTAGTACCAGAGACCGCCG
Source organism: Allostellaceae bacterium (assembly GCA_035945115.1). Classification (GTDB taxonomy): domain Bacteria; phylum Pseudomonadota; class Alphaproteobacteria; order ATCC43930; family CGMCC-115725; genus DAHUYF01. The sequence goes on along the minus strand of DASZAN010000003.1, from coordinate 1,400 downwards.
ATCTGATAGGGCGTGCCGACTTTGTAGATCGGTTTCGGCGTCACCGCGGCCCCGGGACCGGCGGGATTGGGACGATTGGCACAGCCGGCCACAAGGCCAGCAATGACCATCGAAAATACGACAACCCGGCCAACGTTCTTCAGCATATGGGGTAACACGTCACTTTTGATCTCAATATCTAGTTTACTTTATGCTCTTCGATGCTGTCAGCCAACAATCCCACCGCGCTTGCAAAATAGTTGGAGCTGTTCCACTTCAAGAGCACGCGGTAGTTGTCGTAGACCAGCACCGTGGGCCCGTCGCTGCCGCCCGGCTGGAGAATCGAAGCTTCGACCGGCCGCAGAGGCAGCTTGCCGCCGTCGCTGCGGCGCACGCCGAGCTTTGCCCAGGCGGCCAAGGATTTCTTGACGTCGGGGCCAACAAGCGCGGGATCGAAGCCGGCGGGAAGCCGGACCGGCCGTCCCCACGTCTCCTCGGCGCGCCAACCGGATTGGGAAAGATAGTTGGCGATCGAAGCGAACACGTCCTCGCGGCGATGCCAGATGTCGCGCTTGCCATCGCCGCGATAGCTCACGGCGTAGCGCAGGAAGGTCGAGGGCATGAACTGGCTCTGCCCCATCGCGCCCGCCCACGAGCCCAGCATCTCCTTCGGGTCGATGTGGTCGGCATCGACGATGCGGAGCGCGTTGATGAGCTCCTTGCGAAAGAAGGCGCTGCGGCGTCCGTCGTAAGCGAGCGTCGCCAGCGCGGCGATGACGGGAAAATTGCCGGTAACGCGGCCGAAATTCGTCTCGATGCCCCAGAGCGCAACAATGAAGCGCGGCTGCACGCCATAGCGCCGGCCAATCTCGGTGAGCAGCGCACGATTCTCGGCCAAGTGCTCGCGCGCGGCTTGTCGGCGCTTCGCATCGACGATGCGGCTCAAATAGTCCTCGAAGGTGATCGTCGTTTCAGGCTGCTTGCGGTCGAGCTCGATGACGCGGGCGATCGGCTCGAGGCCGTCGAAAGCGCGGTCGATCGTGGCAGGGTTGATGCCGGAGCCGAGCGCCTCCTGGCGCACCCCGCCGAGCCAGCGGGCGAAATCCTCGTCGGCTGCGCGCGCGGCGGGCGCCAGCGTGGCGGCGAGCAAGAGAAGCGCAGCCAGCAGGCGAATCGGCAACAATGGAGATCTCTTCATTTCGATACCGGAAAAGGCCGGAACGCCGCTTCGTTCTGCCATGCAAGAAGGGGCGTCGGCAATGGCCATCATGTTGCTGCCGGTGGAGTGCGCCCCTGGGGCCGGACAGATAGCGATTTGAGATTGACCAGGGTTGCCGGGCCTTTGAGGAATAAGGCCCATGCCCAAGCACCGTACCCACACGATCGCCTTCAAGCGCCAGGTCTGCCAGGAGTTCGCGTCC
>DASZAN010000002.1:0-71290 GCA_035945115.1 Allostellaceae bacterium | reverse complement strand
CGCAGCGCTTCGAGAACGTGCCCTTCGGTCTCCTCTGCACGTCCAATAAAGAATTTGGCGGCACCCATAAATCCGTGGGCACTGGCTAAATTTCGATCCAAAACCAACGCGCGCTCGAATTCTGCGAGGCCTTGCGCCGGTCGGTTGGTAAAGCTCAGAACGATCCCCAGCGTCAAATGGGCTGCGGCATGCTCTGGCGCCAAAGAAAGCACTCTCGTCAGCGCCGCTTCGGCCGTCGTCAAGCTCGCGTCGCCGTCTTCGCTCATATAGTTGACAGCGGACAGCGCCTCGACGTACGCCAATGCGGTCAGCGCCTCGATATTGTCGGGATCGAGCGCCAACGCACGTTCAAAAAACGACTGCGCTTGCGCCATGTAGTGAGGGGTCAACCCCCTGTTCGTGCAAGCCATGCCCTGGAAATAAAGATCAATCGCATCGGGATGAGGGGTCCGCTCCGCTCGCCGCGCCTCTGCCACAATGAACTGCGGGCCCAATTGATTGGCGAGGCGCGCCACGATTTCGTCTTGCATGTCGAAGAGATCGGCGACCCGTTTGTCGAAGCGCTCCGCCCACAGGTGATTACCGCTCTCGGCGTCAATGAGTTGAATGTTGACGCGTAGCCGATCGCCACCGCGCTGCACCGAGCCTTCGAGCACATAGCGCACGCCGAGTTCGCGTCCAATCTGCTGCACACCTATTGCCTTGCCTTTGTACGTAAAGGCGGTGTTGCGGGCGATCACGAACGCGCCGGGGATGCGCGAGAGGTCAGTCGTCAGGCTCTCGGTGATGCCGTCCACGAAATAGTCCTGAGCCGCGTCACCGCCCAGATTGGCGAAGGGCAACACGACGATGGATAGGCGCGGAGCGTGAGACGTGGGCGCGCCGGCCGTTGCTGACGGGTGCGTGTCGGCACCAAAAACCACGGCGTAACCGCGTACTGGCTCTTGGATATTCTTAAGCCGTTGCTCACCCAAGTCTCGAACCGGCAGATCGATCCTACCCCTGACCTGTCGATATGCGTCATCCGACATACAGATCGTTCCTGGCTGGGCGATAGCCTCCAAACGGGCAGCAATGTTGACACCATCCCCGAGCAGGTCGTCTCCATCGATCACCACGTCCCCAAGATGGACTCCGATACGGAACTCGATCCGGCTGTCTCGTGGTGCTTCGATATTGCGCGAGACCATCCCGCGCTGCACTTCGAGGCCGCAGCGTACCGCATCCACCACGCTAGCAAACTCGATCAAGAGGCCGTCGCCAGTGGTGTTGACAATGCGGCCCCCGCGCGAAGCGATCGTGGGGTCTATGAGGTCATGACGCAGACTGCGAAGGCGATTAATCGTGCCCTCCTCGTCCACTCCGATCAGGCGACTATAACCCGCGACATCGGCGGCCGGGATGGCCGCGAGCTTGCGTTGGACTTGGGGTGGCGGCATTCACACTCCGAAAGGTCGTCGAACGACTATAGCTCAAATGTTTCTTTCGAACCTTGCACGCGAAGCGGCGAGGCGCGATGTCTGAGATGGGTCGAAGTCGGAACTAGCGCGGCGACTGAATGTCTGCTTGCCACCCGGAACCGACGTTGGTTGGCCGAGAGGCTATCCGGAACGCCGCCCGCCGTCCGTCATCTCGCGCACGAGTGACAGGAGGTTCAGGGAGCGACCCATCAGTCGCGACGAAAACACAAGCCGCCCCGTGAGGCACACACCAGGGGCGCGTTGATCCCTGGCGAAGCTGGTCGGCTGGCCGATCCGTCCTCTGCGCTCCTGGCCCATGCCTGAGCCTCTCGTCGCCTGTTTAACGCGGTCTCGCTCAAGGCAACGCCGCCGAGAACCGTCCCGCATTCGCTCAAACTCATTGCCCGAAGCTTCGGATTTCTGTTCTGCCGCGCCACCACTTTTAGTAGAATTGCTTTCGATAATCGTTCTTCTCGAAACCTAATTTGAGACCGCTATGCCGACCGACCTAGACGCTCCTTACCAGGCCCTCCCCGCCCCGCTGCTGGCGACTGCGGCTGAGCCCTTCGCGCCGCCCCCGCAGGTCCCCGAGACGCTGCGGACGGAAGCCGAGGCCGCGGCGAGCTTCGCCAAGGAACAACACGCTCGCGCGACGCGGAAGGCGTACCGGACGGATTTCAAGATTTTCGAGGCGTGGTGCGCATTGCGCGGGCTCGCAGCGCTACCGGCGCTACCGGGAGCGGTAGCGACATTCCTCGCGGCTCAGGCGCAAGACGGCGCGAAGCCTTCGACATTGTCGCGACGGCTGGCCGCGATCCGCTACGTCCATGCGAGCGCGAACCAACCCTCGCCAACGACGCATGAGGCGGTCAAGGCGACACTCGCGGGCATACGAAGAACGCAAGGTGTGGCGCCGGATCGTAAAGCGCCGATCACCGCCGAGCGGCTGCTGCGGATGGTCGCGCTCACTCCCGATACGCTGTCTGGCGCGCGCGATAGAGCGATCCTCTTGCTCGGATTTGCCGGCGCATTGCGGCGGTCAGAATTGGCGGCGCTCAAGGTCGAGGACATCGAGTTCCTTGCCGAGGGGATGCGTGTGACGATCCGGCGCAGCAAGACCGACCAAGAGGGCAAAGGCCAGGCTGTCGGCATCGTGCGCGGTACGTGCGCTTGCCCAGTGGAAGCGGTTCGACAATGGCTGGAGCGCGCCAAGATCACCGCCGGATCAGTGTTCCGCCCTGTCACAAAGGGCGGGCGGCTCATGGACTTCCCCCTCACCCCGCATAGCGTGGGGATGATCGTCAAGACCTACGCTGGGCGGTCCGGATTGGATGCGCGCGAGTTTGGCGCTCATTCGCTGCGCGCAGGGTTCTTGACCAGCGCGGCGTTACGCAGAGCTTCCATCTTCAAAATGATGGACGTCTCTCGCCATAAGAGCGTGGATACGCTCCGCAGCTATGTGCGCGACGCCGACGCTTTCAAGAACCACGCTGGGGAGGGCCTGCTGTGATCCCCGCGTCTCACGCGGAAGCTCACAGCATGGGCGCCCGTCGCGATCTCGGCCGACCGAGCGGCCCGTAGCCGACCGGCGCGGAAAACGCGCGGGGCACGCTCCTATCGCGCGGAAAACGATTTCGCGCGGGGACCTCGCGGCGACCGCGATGCACTTAGGTCGAATGCGTGGCTCATGCGACTGCTCGCATAGGTCAGGTTATGGCAGTCCCGGCACGCAAATTCGGTCCCGCTCGGCGGAAGATAAAGCGCACGGACGCGATTGCCACACGCTCCGTCCGGGGTCTGGCCGGGGCAAGAAAACCAGTATCGAAGCCCGCCGAAAAAAGGTCGCGTAACCGTGAGTGGGATAGCGAGCTCCACTTTCCCGCCGATTGTATCGGCAATACAATAGCGAAGCATGATCGAACCGCGTGGCCCTGCGTCGGGACGAAACTCGTATGCGATTGCGGCAATCACTTTCCCATCGGTCGAGAGACGCCATTGGACGGTGCCGCAGCTTCGCGCGGAGATCGACCACTTGTGCGCGTCGAAGTCCGATGCGTATAGCCTTAAGCAATCATCGGCGACGCACGTGTGGAGTCTGGGTCGAGCCATTCGTGATCTCCGCTGCGGTGGAATGAGCGCAAGTTCCTAAACGAATAGCTTGAGGCGATGTCCGAGGGTAGGGGTAAGACACGGGAGTACGCCTCCCCGCGCGGCGTCCCCGACGCGCGGGAGTATACGTAGTATAGGGAACGCGGGAACGTCGAGGTTAGGCCGATTTTACGGGCGTTTCTCTGTTCCCGGTCCGTCTCGCGGGAGCGCAGGAACGGGAATGATCTTCTATCGATCACAAGGGCGTTTCTGCATCCCCGCTGCGTCGTTCCCGAAACCGGGAATACGGGAACGGGAACGACGCTCATTTGCCCTTCTTCTCCTTTCGTGAAGCTGTCCCGCTGCGTGGCACAATCTCCGCCACACCTTCATCAACTGGTCCGCCTGGCACGTCGAGCCAATGAAAGCTGTGCCCCGCCTTCTGCACCTTGTTTGCCGTAAGCTTTTTCTTTTCAAGAAGCTCCTGCGCGAGTGCTTCGAGCCGATTACGCCCGACCGCACTGAACTCCTCGGGCAACTCGTGCCGCCGCGCATAGAGGCCGTTCCCCCTCCCGGTCTTTGTGAATGGGTGCCCTTCTCTCGCCGCTTTAGCGATAGCAGCCACCAGGGCGTCCGAGAGTTTTCGATCATCGGGGCGTGCAGTGCGGAGCTTGTCAGTCCGATCAACCAGAAGGCCATTGCTCGACCGTAGCAAGGTTCGCACGCGCCAGTCTGCTGGCCAGTTTGCTTTGACCACCCCACATTGCATGATCATGTTGGCGTGCGGTTCCCATTCGACATTGAGTGCCGCGCACGATTTCCGCGCATCTGCTTCGAGCGGGTTCCAGATCGCGATGACCGTGCGGCACCCATCGACGATAGCTGTTGACCCCCGGACCGCTTCGCGGGCATCGGCGGGGGCCTCGATCTCCCTCGAGCCTTTCCGCATATGATGGGTCAGAATAATTGCAGCCCCTGTATCAGCCGCGAGCTGCGCCAAACGTCCGCACAAGAACTGAGCCGCCATCGCGTCTTTGTTCAGATCGAGTGCGACGAATGCTTGAAGCGGGTCGATGACGACCAGCTTAAGGTCCGGTATCGCGCGAAGTTGGGCTTCCAAACTTTCCAGCTGCGGCGTTACCTCAGGACCATTCCAATCGCCTTGAAACAATGTGAGCGGACCACCCGCATCTGGCAGTGGAATAATCCTTAGCCGCTCCGGGATTGGCTTTGAAAGCTCTTTGCCAAGCTCCGTCAGCCGCCTATGGACCTCCTGCCGGTCATCTTCGGCCAATATCACGACGGCTGTGCCCCTTGCGATTACCTCTGCGCCAAGCCAGCTTTCACCGTCGAACCCAGGCTCACCTCCGGCCACTCTGAGCGCGAGGGCGAGGACGAGGATGCCCTTTCCCGCTCCACCCATCGCTACCATTGACGCCAGCCCGCGCAGTGGGATGAGGCCGCGCACGAGCATTTCGCGGTCGTCCGGCTTTCCCTCAAATCGAGCGAGGGTCCATTCTTCGAGGTCGATGTCCGGGCGGGACCACGGTCCGGCGCGCGGGGGGCGGACCTCTCTGCCGGGCTGGTATGCGTTCTCGATCACCCGCGCGCTGTCGCCGGGGTCCAGCGGCGCATGCTGACCGTCGCTATCCGTCTCACGAAACAGCCGCCTGGCAGACATGCGCATGAGTTCGGCAGCGATCTGTTTCGGGATGCCAACACATTGCAACTCGAAACCAAGCCGAAGCAGCACCTTGTGGCGTCCGATGTTCGGCTTGGCGTGCGTCTTTGCTGCTGCCGTCGCAATAATCTGCATCGCGCGTGCGCGCACTGGCGCGCAAGTATCACCATTGGGCTCTGTGCTCGGGTCGGGCCCTTCAGATGTGGAGCTTGAGCGGGTGCTTTCGGACCTGAGTGGATCCTCGCCAAGTGCCTCCACGAAATTGGCGCGGCTATAAGTCCGAGCTGTGTCAAGTTCTTCGATGCGCGAAAGAAATGGCTCGTTCTTTTGGTGCCAGAACCCCGGCAATCGCATGACGCGCGGCAGATCGTGTACGGAAATATCACCATTGAATCGCCGGATCAACGCCTGCTGAAAGGGCGTGAAGTGCGTCAGCGGTAGATCGGTAATCCGCCAATAAGCATGCCATCTGCCGGGACTGCTCTCGACCACTATTGTCGGTTTCAGCGGGAAATCCCGAACAGGCTCAATAGGGGCGCCATCGAGATCGACAAAGAGCGCTCGAACTTCAGTGACATTATCCTTTGTGCGGCCATTCAGGTCAGTCTTGCTGACTGTGACGAAGATGCCTGCGCCACTGCGCTGCAACGCCGTCAGCAGGTGAGCATGTTCGTCGAAGTCGCCATGGAAGATGCGAGCCAATTTCTTCTTCGTGTTCTTGTCGGCAGTTTTGCGGTCGCAAAACGTTTGAAAGGTGAAGCCGCCGCTAGGGTCCAAGGCAGCGAGATACCGGCGGGCCTGTTCGAGGTCCGGTTTGAGGTTGTGCATGGCGGCCTCAGCTAAGACGTGCGCTCAGCGCACGTTGAGCTGTTTACCGTTGCATTCGATGGCGCCCCTTTCGTCCTTGCATCTTTCAGCGCCTCGAATAACGCCTCTATATTCGCCGCATGGTCTTTGAGGAAGCGGATGCGGACCAGTGCAGCCGCTGGATCAAACGCCTCCCAAAACGATTTCCACTGGATTGTGATCCGGTCGAATTCGCCGACATGTTCGACATCGCGACGCTGTGCGTTAGTTACGGTCGGCCTCGGCCGCTCCTTCGATTTTTTCGCGGGCTTGGTGGCCTGCTTGTTCGCGGCCCGCCGCACCATTGCCATCTGTTCCGATTGCGGCGCTTTGCTAACCGTGAGCAACAGGCTTTGTTTGTCGTCGAGACCATTGGCGCGAAACGCGTCTTGTATTTTTGGCGCAAGCGCCGCGATCTTCACCGCGTCCCGAAGCTGCTTTTCGTCAATCTTGAGATCACGGGCGGCTTGTCGACCACCTCCGCGCGGGCGGCCACCTTGCGGTTTCGCGGAATTTTCCCGCGATACTTCCTCTCGCCGCTTGGGATCACCATCACGCTCGGCAATGAGCTTGCGATATTCATGGAGACAAAGGTTCCGATCAAGCGCTCTCAGACTGTGGCGATTCAGATTTTCGGAAATTTCGGCGATCCGGACTTCAAGATCCGTTGCCTCAAAAATTTCAGCTTGAATCTCGGTCGCGCCATTCAGCTTCATCGCGGCAAGGCGCGTAGCACCGCAGATGAGGTGCGCAAGACCATCGATCATTCGAACGGTGATCGGGGATAGCATTGCGCCATCTTCAGCAATACGAGCAGCAAGTTCGGCTACGCTCTGCTCAGAGGGTTTACGGAACCGTTGGCCGACCTCAACGATGTTGGGGTCTAGAGTGGTTTCGCCGATCCGCTTCATCGCGCATCTCCACGCGCTGATGGCTTCGTCGGCGAGCCGACACTATTGGCGTAGTCGCTCGTACTGCGTTTTCCGCTGTGCGCTTCGATCCACGCAACGAGGTCGCTTTCGCGATACCGCACGGCGCGCTGGAACTTCACGAATGGTGGGCCGCCACCTTCCCACCGTTTACGCTGGAACCAATAGACCGAGAACCCAGTGATATTGGCGGCTTCTTTCTCGGTCAGCAGCTGGTCGGCCATAACTCCCTCCGAAAATCTCGGAGAGAACTAGACGGGATTAGCGGGGTCCGCGTCGAGTAAAGCTAACTGGGGGTTTTTCCTAACTGCTGTTCGTACCGCTTAAGCTCCCGCTGATAAACATAAATGAGGTAGTGCTCTTGCGGTTTTTGAATAAGAAAATCGTATCTGTCCAGAGCGCCACCCCTCACGTCGTAGTAGATGCCCTTGGTCGACAGCGGCGGCGGCACATTGCGCACGGCGCGGCGAACTAGCAGTTTGTTTGCTAGCTCAAACCAAGCATCGCCTACGATCTCTGGTCGAGACCGTCTGACGGCTTCGACGGCGGCAAAGATGTTCAGGCGCCTTATCAGGTCATATGCTTCGGCCTCAGGCAACGTGATATGGCCATGGCGCCCGCTAGTTCCGTTTTTGATGACAGCCTCGATACGTCGAAGGCGTTCCTTTGCAACCCAGGACGGAACGGATCGGTTCAGCTTTGCGCAGATGATCTCTGTCCTCTCGGCGGCAAGCAGGTCTCCCCATTGATAACAGGCGAACTGTCTTGCCATCGCGAGGAGGAACCTCATTTCAGCGTTGATTTCTTCCGCGATGTCCGGGTGGTCCTTCGCCGCTTCCATTATCGCGAGCCAGACCAGCCATCCGGTGAATTTATCACGAAAGTAGGGATCGTCCGGCCGCGTCGCCCCGGTGGCGTCGCGAGCGACGAGAACCTTATCTACGCCTGATTCCAGAGCGGCAATGGCCGCTTCCCACGTGTCGACATGTGGCGAAACCATCAGGATCGTGTAGCGATGTTGGATGGACGGAACGTTACCCGAGCCGCGCGCAGGCGTGCTTTCGTGGCCTGCACCTGCGCCGCTCTTAACAACTCCTTTACTCGCGTCGCGACCGGCCCACGCACCGGATACTCCCCAGCGATTACCCTACCGGCACTGGCCGTTCTTCGACGGGAAGATCACGCCGTAGTACGCCAGCGCCGCAGTCCGCCAGGTATTTCCCCCGACGACCGCCTTTCTTGGACCGGCGGCAGCCGTTGGCCCCATGCATTGTCCCTAGCTTCGCGACCGCCCTTCCCAACGAAGCGCCCCAATCGCTGCCGCCGCAAAATCGTAGCCAACACCGAGGGCTTGGTTTAACCTCGCCTCAGACGGTTAGATCAAGCTACCTAGTTCGGGCGAACCGAGCTTTTGCGGGGGAGGTGACCATGTCACTGGCAACGCACGGTAGGATAACCGAAACTCGCGGCCTCAGAACACGAATACCGATGCTGATCGCGCCCGTGGCGGCGCTCCTTTACCCATTCACGCTCAAGGCATTCAACGCGAGCGTGACGACGATCACCGCCGCGGGCAGCACGGGCGGCGCTCTTCCCTGGATCGCGGCGGCGATCTCGCTGCTCCTTGGCTTTGCCGTGCCGACGATCGCGCTCTTGATGGCGATGAACTTCGCCGAGATCAGCGCGCCCAGCGCCGCCGAAGTCCGTGCCAAGCGCGTCGCCTTGCTTGCAGTTGCTGCACCGACGATCTTCACCTTTGTCGGCGTCGTGCTCTACATGCTCCACGATCCCGTCCCCGACAGCTGGGCGCTCGTGGTGTTCTGGGCCATCCTCGCCGTCATGGTGGCGCGGGGCGACACCGAACGGCTCGCCCCGACGACCGTTGCGCCGGCTCCCGCCGGCTTGCGTGTCGCTCACGGCGTGTCGGCGCTCGCGATCATCGCCATCTTCCTGGCACTCCACATCTCCACTCACCTCACGGGCCTTGCCGGCCCCACGACCTACGACGCGGTGATGAAGGTGTTCCGGCACGTCTACCGCACCGAGGTGCTCCAACCCGTCCTCGTCGCGCTGCTCTTCTTCCAAATCCTCACCGGCATCTATTTTGTCTGGCGCTACACGGGCGCGCCGTCGGACCGATTTCGCACCTTTCAAATCGCGTCTGGCGTCTACCTGGCGATCTATATCCTCGGCCACATGAACTCGGTCTTCGTCTTCGCCCGCACCTATCTCGGCATCGACACGGGGTGGGGTTTCGCGACCGGCGCGCCGACTGGCCTCGTTCAGGACGCATGGAACATCCGGCTGGTGCCACACTACGCGCTCGGTGTGTTCTTCGTGCTTTCCCACATTGCGGCGGGAACGCGCGTCGTGCTGATGAACAACGGCGTGCGGAAGCCCATCGCCGACCGTGTGATGATCGGCGGCGCTTCGGTGGCTGCCCTTATTGCCGCTGTAATCATTCTCGGCATGTGCGGGCTGCGGCTTCAATTCGTCGGGCCGTCTGTCACATAAAGGTCCACTTTGCGGCGGCGCGTTGCCGCTTACCAAATCATTCCCGGCGGGGGCGGATAGTACCCAGGCCCCCACAATCCAGGGCCATACCAAGTTGGTGGCCACCAGCCTGGTACCACGTACAGCCTCGCTGTGTTCTCGCGCTCCATGCAATCAGCAAGGTCGGCCGTCCCTGGCCGGAAGCCATAGCCTCGGCACGTTGCCTCATCTTCGGCGCGGAGTTCTTCGGGGGGGCGCGCAGGCGGACAGCCCGGCCGTGAGCGCGACTAGGTTCGCAAGAGGGCTTCTCGAAAATCCAAAGAGTATCAAACCCACCACACCACCGAGGACGGGCTAAACCTGTCGCTAACCTCGTTACAGGCATATTCGCGGCATGACATTGTACGCCGCAAACAGATCAAGTTTTAGCTGGCAAATCGCCAATTCCGCAGACGGCGGTTTTGACGTCAGCTTTTGCGTCGAGCGGCGGGTGGATGGTCAGCCGTATTCGGACAGCGGTACGCTCCACGTGCTGTCCAGAGATATCGCCCTTGTCTGGCTCCGCGTCGAGGCGGTAGTGCGCGGCTTTGACGGACGTGGCGTGCGCTAGCCATGAGACAAACAGACGACTGCAAGGTGCGAGTGATGATCCGGTGCTCGATCACCGGCGACGCCATAGCGACCGGACTTATGGCGGACCCCAAAGCCTGGGATGCCCGCCCAATTGGGCTTAACCGCGCGTTGTGCCCCGCGTGCAAGCAAACGCATGCTTGGAGCAAGGGGGATGCCTTTCTCGACGGGTCGGCCAGCTCTTAGCGCCGCGGTACTTTCGTCACGCTCCACGCGCCAATTGAGTTATAGTTTGGGCGACGACCTGTCGGAGCGAGAGATGCCTCAGCCCGAGGTCCAGCGCAAACTCGCCGCGATCCTTGCCGCCGATGTGGCGGGCTATAGCCGCCTAACCGGCGCCGACGAGGAGGGGACGATTGCACGTCTCCGAGCGCTGCGACGCGAGTTGATCGACCCTACTATCGAGGCGCATCATGGGCGCATAGTGAAGACCACCGGGGACGGCATTCTGATCGAGTTCGCAAGCGTCGTGGACGGTGTGCGCTGTGCTGTCGAGGTGCAACGTGAGATGGCCTCGCGCAACAGCGACATACCACCGGGCAAACGCCTCGAGTTCCGCATCGGCATCCACCTCGGCGATGTGGTTGTCGATGGAGATGATCTTCTTGGGGATGGTGTCAACGTCGCCGCGCGGATTGAGCGCCTATCAGAACCCGGCGCCATCTGCGTGTCGGAAGACGCCTACCGTCATGTTTGCGACAAGGCGCCCCTGAAGTTCATCGACATTGGCGAGCGGGTGCTCAAGAACATCGCTCGTCCGATGCGCGTCTACGCCGTTCCAGCGGCAACTGAGCGCTCAATCCCACGGGCCCATGTATCTAGCGCTGATACGCGCCGCCTCTCCATCGTCGTATTGCCATTCACCAATCTCAGCGGTGACAAAGAGCAGGACTACTTCGTCGATGGCATCACTGAGAGCCTCACGACCGACCTGTCCCGCATATCGGGAGCGTTCGTCATCGCGCGCAACACTGCCTTCACCTACAAAGGCAAGTCGGTCGATGCGCGGCAGATCGGGCGGGAGCTTGGTGTACGCTACTTGATGGAAGGCAGCGTACAGAGCGGGCGTGATCGCATTCGCATCAACGCGCAACTCATCGACACCGAGACCGGCGCGCACCTATGGGCTGAGCGCTTCGACAAGCCGCGCGCCGATCTTTTCGACATGCAAGATGAGATCACGAGCCGATTGGCGCACGCGATCGGGATTGAGCTTGTCGCAGCAGAAACCCAGCGCGCAGCGCGTGAGCGGTCTAACGATATGGATGCGGTTGACCTCGAAATGCGCGGAAGGGCAATCTGGAAAAAACCTTTCTCGTTGGCCCGTGCGCGGGAAGCACGGAAATTCTTTGAGGCAGCGTTGCGGTTAGATGATCGGATGGTGGATGCGCTCGTTGGTCTGGCAGCCACGCACATTGACGAAGTCATCAATATCGGGTCGGACAGTCCGCAGGAGCAAATTCGCCTTGCGGAGGAGGCTCTATCGAAGGCACTGACCTTGGCACCGAACAACGCCAACGCGCACTACTACCAAGCACGGACATGGCACGCACTTGCGGCGCCTGAACGTGCGATCCGAGAATGCGAGCTTGCCATTCGCCTCGATAGCAATCACGCGTGGGCGCACGCGTATGTTGGCGCAATGAAAATTCTTCTCGGACGGGCCGAGGAGACTGAGGCTGATGTAGCGGCCGCAATACGGCTCAGTCCGCGTGACCCTGGACTTGGCACGTGGTTTCTGATCTTGGGTATGGCCGATTTGGCGCTCGGCAGGCTCAGCGAAGCTGTGGATCGTTTACGCAAGTCGGTCGAGATCAATCCCCACCGCTGGGTCGCCTTTTTGTATTTGGCTGCCGCGCTTGTCATGTTAGGCCGTGGGTCAGAGGCAGCAGAGGCATGTGCAACGGGGCGACGACTGGTGCCTGATATGACAATCAACAAATTCCGTACTGGGGCTTTGAGTAGTAGGCATCCAGTCTACGTTGCTCACATGGAACGCACGTTCCAAGCAATGCGCAAAGCTGGGCTGCCGGAGGAGTGAAGATATCGGCCATCGGCAAGAACCTCTAAACCCTAGTAATATCGCTAATAGGTTTTGGAGGGTTCTTCGCGGGGTGAGTAGCCTCAGTCGCGCCCCTTCATCTCCGCAATCGGGATCACCTTGCCCGCCTCAACATCGCGCACCTTCACTCTGGGATAGCCTACCGCAGCTTCCGAGCTCGTGCGCCACGCCTCAATCACCAGATCGCGCAACTCTGAAACCGCAGCTGCCATGCGCTGGGCGCCGAACTCTTTGCCCTTCGGATCGACGCCCGAGAATGCGCCCGCCTTCTCCTGGCCAAGCAAAGGACGATGAGTGTGGTCTTCCCAATGTCTATCATGCAGCGCACGATGCCACGAGCAAGTTGCCATGTCATTTCAGGATTAGGGGGATCCGTCCTATGCGCCCCCTTGTCGGTCTACTCGCACTGATCTTGGCAATGCTGTACGCCTGTGCGCCGTTTCAGAACGTGCCGGATGATGTTTGCAACGACCCAACTCAGAACTACACGCCCGAGTTTGCCTACGAGTGCAATCACAGATGAGATTGAGGGTCAACGCGAAGGTGTGAGGTTTCGCACATCCAACTGCCCCCTAAGTGATATGATGGGCCAATAGAGCGCGGTCCTGGTTCCCGTCGCAGCAGGCGAGGAAGGGGGCACAGATGAGGCGGCGCAAGTTCTTTTGGCTTCTCGGCGGTGGGGGCTTCGCTAATAGCGCCGCTATTGGCGCGCGCGGAAGATAGTGCCGACGACCGGCTTTGTCAGCACCCGCGCAGCGGCCGAGTCCGCTAACTTTGTCGCTGAGTTTCGGCAAGGTCTGAGCAGTACTGGGCCACGGGAGGCGCACCTTGGCAACTTCCTTTTCGCGCGCTGCACCGCTGCACTGTCCTCTTGTGCGGCCGGAGAGGTTAGTCAGCCTTTCTGACGACACGTTTGCGTGACAGCAACAAGGTCCTATGGGAGGGCCCAAATGGCCGGAACTTGGGTCGCGCTGAAGAACCAACCCTCATTCGCCGCTAATGCCATGATGCTCCTGACCGACGGCACCGTGATGGCCCAAGAGTCGGGAAGCGCAAACTGGTGGAAACTCTCGCCTGACTCGAACGGCAGTTACGTGAACGGCGCATGGACGTCAAGGGCTACCGGGCCCAATGGGCCGCTCTATTATGCATCCGCTGTACTTATGGACGGGCGCGTCCTTATTGCAGGTGGCGAAGACAATTTCAATAATGAGTCGGTCGAACTCGATGCCGCTCAAATTTACGATCCCGTCGCTGACGCGCGCGGGCAACCCGCTTGGACAATGATCCCCACGCCGGGGTGGGGGTGGATCGGAGACGCGCCAGCGTGTCTCCTGCCGGATGGCACGCTCATTATGGGGTCCATCAAGGATAAGCGAACTGCGATCTACGATCCGACGGCGAACAAGTGGACTCCCGGTCCCGATAAAGATGACACAAGTAGTGAGGAGACCTGGACACTGCTGCCGGACGGCTCGGTCCTGACCGCAGAGGTCACCAACCATCCCAAAGCGGAAAGGTATGTGCCCTCGCAGAAGCGTTGGATAAGCGCGGGTTCGGTCCCGGAAGCCGCCGATCTGATATATACTTCAGCTGCTATCGGCGGCTCTGAAATCGGCCCGGCAATTCTCATGAACGATGGCCGGGTGTTCGCGATAGGAGCAAGCGGCCACACGGCAATCTACAATAGCGCCACTGGGACATGGGCCCCCGGTCCCGATATTAAAGACTCCACTGGCGATCTGTTCCAGGCAATCGACGCGCCCGCCGTGCTTTTGCCAAATGGGCGCGTCCTATGCATTGTCGGTAAGACAGGCGGTGGTACATTGCCTGCCTGGGCTGGGTATCCGGCCAAGGCTTTCGAATTCGACGGCACGAAACCGATCGAGACGGCTCTAACCCCGGTTCCCGACCCTCCCAACGCGACCGATGCCTACACTTACGAGTGCCAGCTTCTGTTATTGCCGACCGGCGAGGTGCTGTGTTCCACGGACAGCAGCGATATGCAAGTGTATCAGCCTGACGGTGCCCCTAATCCCGCCTGGGCACCATCTTTCCTGGCCCCGCCGGCGACAATTTATCCGGGACACAGTTTCTGGCTCGAAGGAACGCAGCTCAACGGCTTGTCGCAGGCTAATTCTTACGGCGACGATGCTCAGATGGCCACTAATTTTCCCATTGTGCGGATAAGCACGCCATCAGGTCAGGTCTTCTACTGTCGGACATACAACTTTTCGACCATGGGTGTGGCGACCGGGATGAACCCGCAGTACGCACAAGTGGATGTCCCCATGAACGTTCCTATTGGCATGGCACAACTTTGTGTCATAGCAAATGGGATTGCAAGCTGCGTTACGGTGGCCGTCAGCAACAGCGTATTCAAGCACGGCATTATGGATAAGGTGTCCAAAACCGAGAAGGTTGAGGCCAAAGAAAACAAGGAGGCAAAGGAGGGCAAAGAACACAAGGACCTGAAGGGCGAGTTCAAGGAAAGTGATGACTTCACTAAGGCGCGTGACTTGACTCGACAACTCAAGGAGGCGAAGGAGGCCAAAGAACTCAAGGAGGCGAAGGAGACGAAAGAACTCAAGGAGACGAAGAACGAGAAGCTAGAGAATATTGAGTTTATGGAGCATAAGCATGTTCTCGACCAGAGCAAGACGATACTCGAAGGAAAGCAAAAGGACAGTGAAACGATCGGTGGTTCGACACCGGCTTCACTGAGCGCTATCGCCGATGCACTAAATCTGCAGGCAGAGCAATTGCGGGCATTCATCCGAAGGTCGGAACGGCCCGCGGTGGGGGAAGACGCGTTGCGCTCCTCCGCGTCTAAGAAAGGAAAGTCGGGAAAGCGCCGGCGTTAGGTGACCAAGTTGCTCGTTGTACTGGCTGCGCCCGGAGATCCAGCGCCCGACCAATTAGCCCCGTTCTGGCGGGGTCAGGTTAGACGACTGACTAGCGCCGATCTCTCGCGTTCCGGCTGGCGTCTAAGGTTGTGTGCGCCGAAGCAGGCCCAGATCGTGGTGGATGGCACCATAATTGACGCTGCAGAAATCGACGCAGTCGTCACCCGGCAAGGATGGATCCTTGATCGAGAACTTTCATGGATCGCAGATGAAGACCGCCTCTTCGTTGCAGCGGAAATGCAGGCCTTCCTGGTCGCGTTCCTTTCCACTTTATCATGCCCGGTCATCAACCCCCCAACGCCCACCTGCCTTGCGGGCCCGATGTGGCGGCCGGCTCAATGGAGAAGCGCCGCCGCTCGATGTGGTTTCAAGATCGCCACCGCGACTGTCGGCTCAAGGTTCACCGTGACCGTAATAGGGCCGCATTGCCTGGGCCCCTTGGATCGCTACTCGGTGGGAGCCGCGACTCGTCTTAGCGTCATGGCACGGGCTCCATTACTTGTGCTAGAATTCGTGTCTTCATCCGAGGGTCCGCTCTTCGAAAACGCCTGTTTATCACCTGACCTCGGAGATCCCGCGGTCGCACGGGAGGTTTGTGCACTCGCGGCAGGCGGCACATGATTCTACTATGGGGTATCGAGACCGACACCCCGCTGGCCATGATCGGTGCAGCACTAGCTGACGCAGCCGTACCGGTTTTCTTTCTCGACCAACAAAGAGTAACCGAGACGTACTTCACAATAGATTTCCCTGGCTCCCCCTCAGGTCTGCTGTCGGACGGAGTGAACGAGATAGCGGTTGAAACCATTACAGCTGTGTACATGCGCCCCTTCGACACAAGACGCATGGCTCGCGTGGAACGAGCCGGACCGGCTAGTAGGGTCTGGTCTGATGCGTTGATCCTCGACGACGCGCTCTTATGTTGGTGCGAGATGACACCGGCCACGGTAATAAATCGCCCCTCGGCGATGGGGTCGAATTGTTCAAAACCGTACCAGAGCATGCTTATCCAAGAACACGGCTTCGCAGTACCGGACACGCTTGTTACTACAGACCCCGTCGCAGCGGCGGAATTTTGGGGACTTCACGGCGATGTGGTATATAAATCGATCAGTGGTATTCGCAGCATCGTGTCACGTCTTAGACCGGAACATCGCGAGCGGCTGCCTGACGTTGCCCATGCACCGACCCAGTTCCAAGAATTCATTGCGGGAACTGACGTACGCGTCCATGTCGTTGGCGACGAGTTGTTTGCCTCTGAAATTCGTTCCGACGCCGACGACTATCGATATGCTAGTCAGCTAGGAAGCAATGTCGAAATTACAGCGACGGATATGCCCGACAAGTTGTCAGAGCGGTGCCGTTCGCTCGTCGCGTCGCTCGGGTTATTGGTCGCAGGCATCGACCTCCGGCGGACCGCTGATGGCAGGTGGTACTGCTTCGAAGTCAACCCGTCTCCGGGATTTTCATTTTACGAGCAAGCAACGGGGCAGCCGATAGCTCAAGCGATCGCGAACCTGCTACGACTTGCGCACCGATGAAGCTCCCCGACCCTATGCCAACTACCCCTTTGGGTGGATGCACGAACTCGCCATGTGTGAACGCGCGATTGGAGGGAGAGCACAATGCCCGCAAACGAGCTTCGCCACACTTGCATCAATCGACGCAGTTTTTTGGCCGGGACTGCAACGTCAGCAGCGGCAATGGCGACGAAGGCGATAGCAGCCGATATATCGGGTGCTCAGTTGTTCCCGCCGGAATTTCGACGCGAGAAAATCGAGCTCAAGGACGCGTCAATCAATACTGTAATCGGCGGGAAGGGACCACCACTTCTCCTGCTCCACGGCTATCCGCAAACGCACGTCATGTGGCACAAGATTGCGCCGCAGCTCGGCAATGACTTCACCCTGGTGATCCCCGATCTGCGTGGTTACGGAGACAGCAGCAAGCCGCCCGAAGGGGAAAACCACGTCGCTTACTCGAAGCGCGTGATGGCCCAAGACCAGATCGATGTCATGGCGAAGCTCGGGTTCACGAAGTTTGCGATGGTAGCGCACGACCGTGGCGCACGGGTCGGCCATCGCCTCGCCCTCGATCACCCCGACAGCCTTTCAAAGCTCGCCCTGATGGACATTTTGCCGACGCTTTACCTGTATCGAACCGCCGGTGAGAAGTTCGCGAGAGCGTATTGGCACTGGTTCTTCCTCATTCGCCCAGCGCCGTTCCCCGAGACGCTGATCGGGAGCAATGTCGAGTTTTTCCTGAAATCCGGCATCGGGCAACTCGTACCCAAGGCGATAACGCCAGAAGCCTATGCGGAGTATCTCAGGTGTTTCCGTGATCCCGCTGCCATCCACGGCGCGTGCGAAGACTACAGAGCAGCGGCGACAATTGACCTCACGCATGACGAGGCGGACCTCGACAAGAAAGTTCAGTGCCCGCTGCTGGTGCTTTGGGGAGAAAAGGGATTTCTCGGGCCGAACTACGACTTCCTCGCCCTATGGCGCAACCGCGCCGTCAATGTGACAGGAAAGGGGATAGCGGGTGGACATTTCTTTCCCGAGGAGGCGCCGGAACCCACTCTTGCGGAGGTCCGCCGTTTCTTACTCTCGTGACCGGGAGACCTCACCGACTTGGCGCAAATTTCAACGCCTTCTCGTCTCTAGTGTTGCTATTTCTGCACCCGTTGTGATCCTGCATGCCGCCGAGATGACGTCGCAGATGCGCTGCATCGGACCGCGTAGGCGCTCCACGTCGAGCACAATGTAACCACCCGTCACGTCGCGCCCGCCGTCACGGTGATTGAGCAGGCGCTTGAGGGTGTATGCCGATATGTCAAGGCTTTCAGCGATGGTGATGAAGGTTCGGCGCAGATCGTGGAGCGTGAACGCGACGCCCGAATTCTTGGCGGCGGCGGACACCCATTTCTTCGGCTCGACAAGATGTCCGCTATCGCTCTCTGCCGGGAATACCCACTCGCCCGTTGGATTGGCGCGACGGCGCTCAGCGAGAAGATCGTGGACGAACGAGCTCATCGGCAACACGAGTGGATCGCCGTTCTTCGTCGTCGGCACGGTGAGCGTTTTGCCAAATAGGTCTACGTTCTCCCAGCGCAAACCCAACGCCTCCGAGCGGCGCATCCCGGTGAAAAGGACCAGACGTAAGTAGTCGCGCGCCGCTTGGGTCTCAAGCGCCATCACGGCCTCATACCACGCCGGCAGATCATCGGATTTAATGTACGTGCGTCGGCGCTGATCACGATGCCACAATCGCAAGCGCGACAAGCGGGCAGTGGGATTGGGCGGTAGCTCCTCGTGCGACACCATAGCGAAGTTATAGATGGCGCGGAACACGCGCATGTTCCTTGTGGCGGTGCCGGGGCTATACCTCGCGGCGTGGTCGGCGTGGCGCTCCAAGACCATCTGGCCCGTGATCTCCGCCAACGGGCGCTTGCGCCAGTCGGCTAGAAAGTGCTCCACCACCCGCCTGTAGTCACTCTCGGTTTGCTTCCGCCACGTATGCGCCGCGCGATACTCGTGCCAAGCTTCGTCCAGCGTCAGCGACAGGCTGCGTTGCCGGCGCTTCGTCTCGCGCGGGTCTTCGCCTCGCGCCATGCGGTTGAGGTAATCGCGCGCCTCACGCCTTGCCTCCTCTGGCGTGAAGACGCCATGCTTGCCGATGGTGATGCGGATCGTGCGACCGTTCACGTCGCATTGTGCAATGTAGCTTTTCGAGAAATGGCCGATGCAGACGCCGAAGCCGGCGAGTTCGTCATCCCAGTGTATTCGCTGAGCCTCGCCCTTCGGGACAAAGGACAGCGCATCCACTGCGCGCTTTGTAATGTGCAGCCTCGGTTTCGTCGCCATCACGGCCTCAAGAACGAAGCCAGGACGCTCCGCACTAATAAGGCGATAATAAGGTCCCGGCATCCAAATTACGCCGGACCGTTCTAACGTCATCGAACTAGAAAAGCTAGAAGAAAGAATGGCTTACAGCCTTATTCCAAAACTTTCCAAGCCCGTCAAAAAGCCCGAGCCCTTATTCGTAATCAGTAGGTCCGCAGTTCGATCCTGCGCGTCGGCACCACTAAATCAAAGACTTAGGTGAGAAATAGTCCCGATCAGAGACTGGTTATCCAATCAGGGACACGTAGGGGGACACGAGTTGGCGTAGTACGATGAGCGTGTAGGCCGATGGCTACTTTCGACACGTTTGCTAAGCGGAAACGGGCTCGCGAGAGGGTGGGCCAGTCGGATGTGTACCAGTACGACATTGTCCCGCCGTTTCTGCGCAAACAGATCATGATGGTCATAGCGGCTTCATTAGGACCGTGGACGGAAGCGGATTTCCCACATCACTACTTAAGTGGGAACGAAAATTGGAACCTCCTGGCCGGCATCTTGGAGCGCGAGTTTGAGACTTTCCCCGCTGGGGAGTACTCGAACGATAAGGAGCGTTGCGTCGAATTTCTCGGCAGCGCTGAGCTCGACGGCTGGCTCTCAGCGGTCGAAGTTGCTTGCCGCATGTTATCGCACATGGCGGCACACGGTGCCCGCAACCAAAGGGAAGCGTGCGGCGCGACCCAAGACGCGGACGATGCTCTGGCTGAGATCAATGATCGCTTCCGAGAGAACGCGTTTGGTTACGAATTCCGCAACGGCGAGATCATCCGTATCGACGATCAATACGTCCACGCCCAAGTCGTGCGCCCAGCGCTCGCACTCTTAGCTGAGCCCGGCTTTGAGAAGGCGAACGAAGAGTTCATGACCGCTCATCGGCACTATCGAGAGGGCAAAGCCAAGGACGCGGTCGTAGCGGCGAACCGTGCGTTCGAGAGCACGCTGAAAGCGATTTGCATCCCGACGTTGGGAATACCCGAAGGGGGCTCGCGCCAGTGACCTTGTCACCACCGTTCGGAAGAATGGCCTCTTCCCCGTCTATCTCAGCGCGGGAATGGACACCTACATCGCGATGCTGAAGACCGGCCTGCCTGAAGTGAGAAATAATGCGGGCGGTCATGGCGATGATCCCACCGCGCCAGCCGTTCCGCTCTACATCGCATCGTATGCAATCCACCTCACGGCTGCGAACATCGTGCTGGCGATGAGCGCGCATAAGATCGGCGCGACGAATTGAGCCGCCGAGCGGCGCTGAAGGATGACGATAGCTGCCTCCGCTGATCAATCAGAAGCAAAAGTCCAATGCATCGTCTGTCGCGACCTAATTAGGGCGGGTGCTCGGATATGCCCGACATGCAAATCCTGGCAAGACAAATGGAGAAACGGACTTACGTTTGGCGCAAGCATAGCCGGCTTTATAACGCTGCTTGCAACCGGCATTGCTTTCGTCTTCTCCAAAGGCGTCGAACTCTACTCAATCCTCTCGTGGAAAGACGATATAAAGGTCGTTGAGTTAACGCTTCCTGGCAAAGCCTTGTTTCTTAATTCCGGGAGTGGGACCGCTCTCTTATCTCGGGTAGAAATTCACTGGGAACAGAACGGCCGGCCTGAAAGCGTCAGTAGGCAAATCGGTCAAACAATAGAAAACCGGGCGTTCTACACATTCATTGATGATGAGCCGATGATGAAGGGGGGCTTTGTCGGAACTCCCAATGGGGATGGTCGTCCGTTCTTGGACCATGCGGCGACTGCCGATGCGCTATCGCCGGAGGCATGTTTTGGAATGATCTTCTTTTCGGAGAACAACCCTGCCCTCCGACAGGTCAGTGAACATTATGCGCTTACTCAACCAGTTCCGTTGCGCGTAGCGACGGTGAAGGCGCAGGCCGCGCTGAGCTTCTATTCTTCTAGGGACGGCTCGATTCATTCTAGCAAATTTCCGGTTCTGATCGCATTTGTGGACCTCGGGAGATGCCAGTCTGGTCCCGCGTCACCTTCGCCGAAAACGCCGGCTGCAAAATAGAAGAGTTTTGCATCTTCATGGCGCGGCAACTCGCACTAGCCCCCAGAATGAATGCCGTCTTGTTCTTGAACATCCCGACGTGCTCCCGCAAATTTTCCCCCGCACGCTGGCGTATGCGCGCTTGGTGGCGGCGGGAGCGACACGATATCACGCCGAACCTTTTCGCGACGGTGTTGAGATAAATCGAGACAGTGCGATGGTCGGCGCCACTCGATGCGCTTATGCTGGGTTTGTCCCTGCGCGTCGGCACCAGTTTTCCGACTATTCAGCCCATCGGCCCGCGACCGCGCGGGCGACAGTCACAAAGAGCACCTTGGGTCGGCCACCCTCATTCCTTGGCGGTCGCCCTCACCGAAGGGCGCGCGGAATATCGGGCGACGATGGCCTCCAGGGTTGGTCGGCCCCGCCATTCGAAGCTCTTGTGGTTGTCGACGTTGCCGAGGGCGCAAATCAGATTCACGTCCATGATCGAGAACTCGCCGGGCGCGAAACCGTCCCCGGTGGCATTCTGCTCAAGCCAGTCCAGGCAGTGGTCGATGCGATCGCATTGGCGGCGCAGATAAGCGACCTGATCGGGCTCGAACCCGCTCATCTTCATCTGCCTGAGGTTCATGATGCTGTCGGTCATCGTCTCGAGGGTGGCCAGGACTCGGGCATCCTCCCAATGATGGTCGGGGCGCGTCATGGCGGCGGCAAGCGGCGGCGCCGCTGCGCCGGGGGCGATGCCGCTATAGGTCTTCAAGAGATACTCGATGATCAGGTTGGACCCCCAGAGATGCACGTCGCCGTCGATGAACACGGGGAGGAGCAGACAAGGATTGATCGACGACAGCCCGGCGAACTCGCGAGCAAACATGTGCTTTTCCCGCTCGTGCTCCAGACCCTTCTCGGCGAGAACGATCAGGACCCGGCGCGCATAGGGGGAGAGATAGCTGTGGTAGAGCTTTCGCATCGTCCCGCCTTAACCCAGCGCGCGCGCGGCGACAAGCACGAGCGCGTGTGAGGCTATACCTCCTCGAAACGCGCGGGGTCGGCGAGCACGTCGGCGGCGAGCGTCTTGCGCTCGGTCCGGTCCGCGGCGTTGACGAGGCGCGCGTGACGGATGCCCTGGGCATCCGTCTGCACCGCTTCCACGATCCACTCGGACCCCGCTGGACGGTAGGCGCCGGGCCGGACGCGGCGGTAATGCTGTCCCGGCTCAACGGTGTGCTTTGCCATAGGTCGAATTTAGAGCGCGGGCCCTCATTCACGTCAATGACGTAGCCCGCGAAAATCGGCGATGCCACCGGCTCGAACCCGTTGCCGGTTCCTTTACGGGGAATGTTATTCTTCGCCGTCGCGACGTTCCTTCGCCTCTCGCATCAGCTGCTCGACCTGCTCGCGGTCGACCCCGTAAGCCTTCATCACCTGCCCGGTCACCGCGCCGTCGAGCACGTCGGAGAGCGACGCGCGATCGTCCGGCGGCGGCTCGAGCACGACATCCGCCGCGCGAGCAATCGCCGTCCATGCGGAAGCAGCGGCCTCGTCGCGTCGCCGCACTGCTTGCCGTGCGCGCCGCCTCGCGATGGTGGGCCCCGCCTTGCCGTACTTCGCCACGATCAGCCGGGCGGTGCCGATGATCTTCGCCGGACGCGCCATCAGACCGTCAGTCCTCCTGCCATTTACAGGAGGAAACGCCCCGAAACCGAAGATGTCCGCGGAGCGCCTCGATAACGCACCCCGTCAGCGGCAACCGACGGCTTGGCGGACACTATTCTTTCGGAGCTGCTAGGCGCTGAACGAGCTTATCGCGAACGGCAGGGTCGTTCTGAGCGGTTTTGATGATCGTGTTGTACTCATCGATCGAGAGACCTTGCTCCGTCACGGCTTCTTGGAGGGCGTTGCTGGCTTCAGCGATGACGCTATTCTGCTGATCGGGCGGCGCTTGTGTGAGCTTCTCTTGATAGCTCCTGTGGAGGCTATTGACGCGCGCCATTGCGGCAGCGGCCTGGTCAAGCTTCTGATCCGAGATGGCGGCTGTCGTCGGTTGACCCTGAGCGTATGCGGGCGTCAGCGAAACGACCGACAACATGCCGACGATCGCGGCGATGGTTCTGACCCGGTGCATTCTACCTCCGTCACATGTGAGACAGGCAGTCCTAAACGGCCTTGGCTCATCGTTCGTTCCGACCACCTCACGTTTGACACCTGCATCGGTGGCGGTGGGGGCCGATCCGGCGGCGGCTGGATGGGGCGCGGCGGTTCCTCAACAGGAGAGGGATCATCGGGATCGGGATGGCGTGGCGGGTTTCCTGGCCTCGGTTTTTCGGGTCGCTGCAACCTAAAATGACGCAAAAGAACCTCCGGCAACCGATGGGCGACGAGATCAGCTTGGCTTCGATCAGGGCGCGTCGCGGCGATCAGCGATAAGCGGACGAAAAGGCGCGGATTTGGCGCCTCTGAGATGAGCTAGAAGCGGGTCGGCAAAAGAAAAGCCCCGCCAGAGCGGGGCTTATGGGGATCATGCGGTCTTATGTTTCGTCGTCAGTCCGCGTGCGTCGGATCGCAGCGGCGGCTCGGACGAGCTAAGGCGCTGTTGATGCGAGCGACAAACTGCCCTTATGGAGCGGCGCCGCATCTCCGGATCGATCACGGCGCGGCGCATCGGGGACGTTGGTTTGCCACGGCACGCGCGTACTCTTCGAATTGATCTGCTGCGCGAACCGCAGCTCTTGGCGCTGGTAGTGCCCGGCTATTTTGCTGACCAGCGCTTTTGCGGAGGTGACATGGCCGTGGGGTCTAAAGAGATCCGGATTGGACCGCGCGGCGGCCGGCAGCAGCCGGGCACCTGGGGTCTGCGGCGCGGAGCGAGCTTTCTCAATGACGCGCGCCGCTTCATTTACGCCCAGCAGATGGGCCATATAGATTTCTGCCGGTGCGACCGGACGGCCCAGCTTAAGCGTGAGGCGCTGCTCGTTGTCGCGCGCAAGTTCGGCCGCCATCAATGCCGAGATTTGCGGATCGGCACGGAGCCGCAGCAACTTGGCGCGAGCCGCTCCGTTGCGCATCGAAACCGCGCCGCGTTCATCAACGACAATCTGTCTTGCGTACTCTCCAAGGCCATGTCTTTCACCGAACGCGCGAACCGATCGCAACCATGTCTTCTGGGTGAACTGATAGAGGCCCGTTGCACTGGTTCGATGGGCGCGCTTTCGCGGATCGAAGCTCGACTCTCTCGCGGCGACGACCATGAGATAGGTGCTGTCGGTACCAACCGCGTCCGTCGCATCCCGGATCGCGCGTTGGATGTTTCGATTGACGCCAACGATCGTTTGCACATCCGGGGTCGGTTGGGGTTGCGCGTCCTCTTGCTCGGGTGGCGCCAAGGGTACGACCGCGATCTCCGTCAGTGATGTCGGTGCGGTCGGGACCATCGGCATCGCCATGTCATCCATCCGCGTCGTGCAGCCGCCAACGGTCGCGAGCGACAAACCAAGGCAGCTCGCGACAGCAAATCCATAAAAGCGCCGGATGAAAGACGGGCGGTAAATCCGTCGAACGAAAAGTTCGGGCATGGTCCCTCCGAGTCGGATGACGAGTTTCGGCTGTGTGAGCGAGTGCGTCTCACCAGCGTCTCCTTCTTCGGCTTAACCGATTAGAAACCATCCGCCGCGCATGCCCCAGAACTTTCGCCCGGCCTTTTAGTAGAATTTTCGTAAAATGCGCGCGATGGCGCGATGCCTTCGATCTGTGCGCGGTATAGTGCCGCCCTCGATGAGGGCACTGCGATCAGAGCACCGGGCCCGAGCGAATCTCGTCAGGGATTTTTCGCTTGATGAACTGACCGTCGTTCGCTTGGCCGTGAAACGTGCCATCCTCGACGACGACTTTGCCGCGCAGCAACGTCATCGAGGGCCAGACGGCGACGGAGCGGCCTTCCCACGGCGTATAGTCGGCCTCGTGAAGATCGCCGGCTTTGAGGACGCGCGCTTTGCGGGGGTCGAGCAGCACGATATCGGCGTCGGAGCCGACGGCAAGAACGCCCTTCCGCGGGTAGAGGCCGAGAATCTTCGCGGCATTCGTCGAGATGAGGCCGACGAACTCCGGTAGGTTGTGCCCGCGCTTGCCGACCGTCTCGGTGTAAATCAGAGATACTCGCGGCTCGACTCCGGCATTGCCGCCAGTGACGTCGTCGATGCGCCGACCTTGCAGCTTCACCTTGAGCGGACAACAGATCTCGTCGGTGGCGATGGCCTGAATGGCGCCGCGCCGCGTTGCCGCCCAGAGCGCCTCGTGGTCCTCGCGGAATTTGAGCGAGGGGTAGGTATGATACATCTGCCCGCCCGGGCGCTTGTAGTCCTCGGCGCTGTAGAGCAGGTATTGGTGCAGCGTCTCGCCGTAGATCGGCACGCCGCGGGCGCGCGCTTCGGCGATGGCACGGACGCCGGTCGCGGCCGAGGTGTGCATCATATAGAGCGCCGCGCCCTCGATACTCCCCGCCAGGCGAATGACGCGATTGAACGAGAGATCCTCGGACAGCGTGTTGTGGACCTCCGCCATGTGCTCGAAGCTGGTGCGATCCTCGCGGAAGAGCTTCTCGTACATGTGCATGACGATGTCGTTGTCCTCGGCGTGAATGGCGGCGATGCCGCCGGCGTGCGCGAGGACCTTCAGGATTTCCCAGATGTCGCCGAATTGAATCATGCGGCCGCGGCGGCTCGGCGTGATGTCGGTGGTGAAGATCTTGACGCTGGCGTGGCCGTCGGCGACCACCTCGGCGAGCTCGCCGAGAATTTCCGGCGGTATCTTGCCTTGCAGCATGACATGGAAGCCGTAGTCGCAATGGCACGCGCCCGCCCACTCCTTTTGCCGCCGTTCGATCGCGGCACCGAGGCGCTCACCCGGCGTCCAAAGCGCGAAGTCGAGGAGCGTGGTAGTGCCGCCATGCAAGGCGGCGCGGCTCACTTGCGCGGGCGGGCCACTCAATTGCGGCTGCGGCTGGCCCGGCATCGGAATGGGCCAGGAGCAATGGACATGCGGATCGATGCCGCCGGGTATGATGATTTGCTCGGCGGCATCGACGACCCGATGCGCGCCGATGGCAACGAGGCTGCCGGGGGCGCCGATCGCGGCGATACGCTCGCCGAGGATGGCGATGTCGGCCCGCTCAGGACCCGAGGGCAGGACGGCGGTGCCGCCGGAAATGACGATGTCGAACATGGTTCTTGTCCTTACGGGCTGCGGGTGATTGGGCGATAGGGCTCGGCGCCGGCAAACGAGAAGCGCTCGAGAATGTCGGCGAGCGCGATGTCTTTCACGATGAAGACGAGCCGGCTGCGCCGATCCTCATCAGGCCAGCGCTCGAGCCAGACGGGGGGAAACAGCGCATGCTGCGCGCCCTGGACGAAGGCGGGGCGATCGGGCCGGTCGCTGAAGCGCATCAGGCCCTTGACGCGCAGCAGGTCTTCGCCGCGCTCGCGCACGAGACCCCCGAGGGCGCGGGCGAAGTCGAGCCGCGAGGCGTCGCGTGGCAACAGGATGGCATGGGCGGCAACGCCATGGGTGTGCGCCCCCTGCGCGGAATGTCCGTTCGCTCTCGGCAAGAGCGATGGCTCGCCTCCGAACAAGATCGCCGCGGCATCGATGGCATCGCCCGCCGATGCGCAGGGCGCATTGACATTGAGCGCCGCGATCCGATCGAGGAGACCGCGCTCGCAGGGAACGAGGTCAGTCTTCGTCACGAGCAGCAAGTCGGCGACGGCCACCTGTCGCGCCGCCTCGGCGAAGCGGTCGAGCGTGGCGGCGCCCAAGACCGCGTCCACCATCGTCACCACGCGATCGAGCCGGAGCCTCTCGTCGAGCACGGCATCGGCGCCCAGCGTGAAGAGCAGAGGCGCCGGATCGGCAAGGCCGGTGGTCTCGATCATGATGCGGCGGAAGGCTGGCCCCTCGCCGCGATCGCGTCTTGCCAGCAGCGCGCGGAGGCTCTGGGCGATGTCCTCGCGGAGGGCGCAGCAGAGACAACCGCCGGGGAGTTCCAGCACTGGCCCGTCGATCGTCTCGACCAAGTAGTGGTCGAGGCCGATCTCGCCGATCTCGTTGATGAGCACCGCCGTATCGCTAAACCCCGGCGAGCGCACGGCGCGCTTCAGAAACGTCGTCTTGCCGCTGCCGAGAAAGCCGGTGAGCACGGAGATGAGCAACGCTTCATCGCCGCGGTCTACCGTTCCGCCTCCCCCCGCCATCGATTTCCACCCGCCGCCGAGATCGGGCATAGTTTGAGCGAATGTCGGGTCCAGGGGAAGGCGCTATGGCAGAGTGCGATGTGGTGATCCGCAACGGTACCGTCGTGACCGCCGCCGACACGACGAGATGCGATGTCGGGATCAAAGACGGTCGCATCGTCGCGCTCGGCGAAAGGCTGCCGGCGGGCGGGCGCGAGATCGACGCGTCCGGCCGCCTTGTCATGCCCGGCGGCGTCGACAGCCATTGCCATATCGAGCAGCGCTCATCGACGGGCATCATGTGCGCCGATGATTTCTACACGGCGACGGTCTCCGCCGCATTCGGCGGCACGACCACCGTCATTCCCTTCGCCGCGCAGCATCGCGGCCAGTCGCTGCGTCAGGTGGTGCAGGATTATCATGCCGCCGCCGGTCCGAAGGCGGTGATCGACTACGCCTTTCACCTCATCATCTCCGATCCAACCGAGCAGGTTCTCGGCCAGGAGCTGCCGGCGCTCATCCGCGACGGCTACACCTCCTTCAAGGTCTACATGACCTATGATCGCCTGAAGATCGACGACCGGCAGATGCTCGATATCCTTGCCGTCGCGCGCAAGGAAGGCGCCATGGTCATGGTGCATGCCGAGAATCACGAGATGATCAAGTGGCTCACGGACCGGCTCCTCGCCCGCGGATTGACGGCGCCGCGCTTCCACGCCGTGAGCCACGCGCGCCTCGCCGAAGGGGAGGCGACCGGCCGCGCCATTGCGCTGGCCGAGCTCGTCGACGTGCCGCTGCTCATCGTCCATGTTTCCGGCTCGGACGCGATCGATGCGATTCGCGCGGCGCAGACGCGGGGCCTCAGGGTTTATGGCGAGACCTGCCCGCAATATCTCTTTCTGACCGCGGCCGATATCGACAAGCCCGGCGTCGAAGGCGCGAAATTCTGCTGCAGCCCGCCGCCACGCGATGAGGCGGCACAGGAGGCGGTATGGCGCGGCCTTGCCAACGGCACATTCCAGGTCTTTTCCTCCGATCATGCGCCCTATCGTTTCGATGGCACGGGCAAGCTGCCCAAGGGGGAGAAGACCACGTTCAAGGAAATCGCCAACGGCGTCCCCGGTCTCGAGCTGCGCCTGCCCCTGCTCTTTTCCGAAGGTGTCGGCAAGGGCCGCATCGATCTCAATGCGTTCGTCGCACTCACCGCCACCAATCACGCGAAACTCTATGGGCTTCATCCGCGCAAGGGGACGATCGCGGTCGGCGCCGATGCCGACCTCGCGATCTGGGATCCCGATCGCGACGTGGTGGTGACTGGCGAGATGATTCACGACGCCGTGGGATACACGCCCTATGAAGGTCGCCGCCTCAGGGGCTGGCCGGTCACGGTGTTGAGCCGCGGACGGGTCGTCGTCGATGACGGCAAGCTCGCCGCCGAGCGCGGCAGCGGCCGCTTTCTGCCCTGCGCCCAGCCGGAACCGGCGCGGCCGCTGGGGCGTGCGGTGCCTGAACTGGCATTGGTCGAGGGTTCGGGCCAATCTCGCATTTGATGCAGGCTCGAACTGGATGGAATCAACCTTTTAATCGTCATTCCCGCGAAAGCGAGGAAGCCAGGGTTGCAGCGCTCGTCGCTTGCGCTGGGTCCCTGCCTTCGCAGGGACGACGAGCAAAGAGGGATCGTGGAACTCGGTTTTAGCCAGAGGAGATCTTCCGCATGTCCCGGAAATTGA
Organism: Allostellaceae bacterium; assembly: GCA_035945115.1. Lineage (GTDB taxonomy): Bacteria > Pseudomonadota > Alphaproteobacteria > ATCC43930 > CGMCC-115725 > DAHUYF01. The sequence goes on along the minus strand of DASZAN010000002.1, from coordinate 42,340 downwards.
AGGCCGCCGTGGCGCAGCTCGGCCCAATTCATCTCGCCGATGATCGCCGCGCTGTCGTGAAGCGGCTGATCGCGCTGCTCAGAGAAGCGCACGCCGCCGGGGCGCGCTTCGTAGTCTTTCCCGAGCTCGCCTTCACGACTTTTTTCCCACGTTACTGGATGACCGATCAGGCGAAGATCGATGCCTTTTTCGAGCGCGAAATGCCGGGACCGGAGACGCGGCCGCTCTTCGAGGCGGCAAAGGAATTGGGCGTCGGATTCTATATCGGCTATGCAGAGCTCACCGAGGAAGGCGGACGCGTCCGGCGCTTCAACAGCTCCATCCTCGTCGCCCCTGACGGACGCTTCATCGGCCGCTACCGGAAAATCCATCTCCCCGGCCATTCCGAACATCTGCCGAACGCGCCTTTCCAGCATCTGGAGAAGCGCTACTTCGATGTCGGCAACGAAGGCTTCAAGGTCTGGCGCGCTTTCGGTGGCATCCTCGGCATGTGCATTTGCAACGACCGCCGCTGGCCAGAGACGTTCCGCGTCATGGGCCTGCAGGGCGTCGAGCTGGTGGCGCTCGGCTACAACACACCGACTGAGAACATCCATCACGACGAGCCACTGCACCTGCGCATGTTCCACCATCTCGTCACCATACAGGCAAATGCGTATCAGAACGGCACCTGGATCCTCGCCGCGGCCAAGGCCGGGAAGGAGGACGGCTTCGGCATGATCGGCGGCTCCTGCATCATCGCGCCGACCGGCGAGATCGTGGCACAGGCGATCACCGAGGCGGACGAGCTCATCCTCGCCACCTGCGATCTTGACATGGGCGCCTACATCAAGCGCACCATCTTCAATTTCGAGAAGCATCGCCGCATCGAGCACTATCGGCTCATCACCGAGCGCGCCGGCGCCGTCCCGCCGCCGGAGGCGTGAGGTGGAGGTCGCCCTTTCCGAGCTCGCGGCCAAAGAGCGCTATCGTCTGCTCATCGGCCTCGTCGTGCCGCGGCCGATCGCCTTCATCACCACGCGCGGCGAGGACGGGGTGGTGAACGCGGCACCGTTCAGCTTCTTCAATCTCATGGGCGAGGATCCGCCAATCGTGGTGGTGAGCCTTTCGGCACGCGCCGACGGCTCGATCAAGGACACCCTGCGCAACATCCGGCGGACGGGCGAATTCGTCGTCAATCTCGTCGATGAGGCAATCGCCGCGGCGATGCATCAGGCAAGCGCGGAATATCCGCCGGAGGTGAGCGAAGTGAGGGCGGTAGGCCTCAGCCTCGCGCCTTGCCACGACGTGGCGATCGAGCGGATCGCCGAGGCGCCGGCGAGCTTCGAATGCCGCGTGCTACAGACGGTGGCGATCGGCCCAACGCGCCGCATCGTCATCGGCGAGATCCTGCGGCTGCACGTGCGCGACGCGCTCATCGATCCCGCCACCAAGCGCATCCGCGAGGACGCCTACCATCCCGTGGGCCGTCTTTACGCGAACTCCTATGTGAAGACGCGCGAGCGATTCACCTTGCCGCCGGCGATCCCGTGATCAACGGCCGAGCTTGACGCGACCGATCGCCATGGCGACGGCGGCTTGCGTCGGCTCGACCACGGGAATGCCGATCGCGCTTTCGACGCGCGCGCGGTAGCGCGCCATGCCGGCACAACCCATGACGGCGATGTCGGCGCCGTGCGCGTCGCGCAAGGTGCGGCCGACCTTGATCATGCGCTCGAGCGTGCGGCCTTCATCGGCGAGCTCGACGACGCCCAGCTCGATCGGCAGGTCGGCGGCAAGGCGATCGCTCAGCCCCATGGCGCCGACATAGCGGAGATGGCGCGGCACCGAGCGCGCCAAGATGGAGATGATACCGAAGCGATGACCGAGGGTGAGCGCGGTCAAGATGCCGCATTCGGCGATGCCGAGCACGGGCTTGCGCGTCGTTTCGCGCGCCGAGAAGAGCCCGGGATCGCTGAAGCAGGCGATGACGAAGGCGGAGGCTTCGTTGTTGCGCGCGGCGATCAGGCGGCAGAGCGGCGCGATGACGCTGTCGGCGTGGCGCTGCGTCTCGACGCCGGGCGGCCCTTCGGCAAGCGTGAGGCAGGCGATCTCAGGTCCTCCCGGAAAGCGCAGCGGCGCCATCGCCTCGTCGATGCTCGCCGTGACGGCTTCGGTCGAGTTGGGATTGACGACGAGGATACGCTCGGTCATGCGATCTCTCCTCAGGCGACGGCCAGCATGCGGTGCTCGAAGCGGCTCAAGAGGCGGACGAACGGCCACAGCAAGACGAGGTAGAGCGCGGCGGCGGCGACGATCGGCGAAGGATTGTAGGTGAGCGCTTGCGCCGAGCGTGCGGCGTAGAGCAATTCGGGAAGTGCCACGACGCTGGCGATCGAGGTGAGCTTCACCACTTCCAGCGTATTGCCGATGAGGTCCGGAACGACGGTACGAACCGCCTGCGGCAAAATGACATAGACCATGGTTTGTGTTGCGGTGAGGCCGGTCGAGCGCGCCGCCTCCCGCTGGCCGCGACCGATGCTTTCGATCCCCGCACGAACGATCTCGCCGTAATAGCTCGAGGTGTTGAGCAGGAAGGCGATGGTCACCGCCACGATCGCCGGCAGGTCGATGCCGAGGAAGGGCAGACCGAAGTAAATGAAGATGAGCAGTACCAGCGGGGGAAAGGCCCGGAAGACGTCGACATAGATCACGAGCAGCGCGCGCAAGAGCCGCGACGGCACCGTCGAGAGCACCGCGACGAGAGTGCCGCCGACGAATCCCACGGGGATGACCACGGCGCAAAGCAGCGCCGTCATGCCCAAGCCGCGCAGCAGCAGCGGCACGATTTGTCCGATGATCTGCACGTTGAAAAAGGTGTCGATCAGCGCTTGCATGTCAGCGCTTCCAGGAAAAGCGCCGCTCGATGGAGCGGCCGAGTACGACCATGGGAATGAACAGGATGAGATAAGCCGCGGCGCCCAGGGTGAGCGGCGAGGGATTGCCGGAGAAGGACTGCGCCGTCGTCGCCTGCGTCAGAATCTCCGGCACCGCGACGACGGAGCCGAGCGCCGTGCCCTTGGTGATGGCGATGGCGCGATTGGTGAGCGGCGCCACCGTGAGCCGTGCCGCTTGCGGCAGAACGACGAAGCGGAGCGCCTCGGCGAAGCTCAGTCCGGTCGAGCGCGCCGCCTCCCACTGACCGCGGGGCACCGAGAGAATGCCGGCCCAGAAAATTTCCTCGGCGAAAGCCGCCAACACCAGGGCAAGGCTGAGCCAAGTCGAGCCGAAGCCGCTGAGGCGCACGCCCGCCGCCGGCAAGGCGAAATAGAGGAGGATGATGAGAACGAGCGGCGGCAGCGCCCGCAGCATGTCGACGGCGATGACGATGAGCGCGTTGATCGGCTTGATCTGCAGGACGCGGATGAGCGCCAGGACGAGGCCGAGCGCGATGCCGGAAATCACGATGAGCACCGCGAGGTAAATGGTGAGCACGAAGCCTTGCAGTATCGCGGGCAGATAACGCGCCATGACCTCGAGATTGAAAAAGGTGAAGCCGAGGCCGCTCACGGTTCGATGCCTTCGCGGTGCGTGAGCTGCATGACGAACTCGCGCGTGCGCACCTCACGCGGCCGCTCGAAGATCTGCTGCGGCGGCCCTTCCTCAACGATGCGGCCCTTGTCGATGAAGAGAATACGGTCAGCCGCGGCGCGGGCGAATTGCATCTCGTGGCTCACCACCACCATGGTCATGCCCGCCTCGCGCATGTCGCGCATGACCCGGAGCACGCTTCCCACCAGCTCGGGATCGAGCGCGCTGGTGGGCTCGTCGAACAGCATGATCTTGGGCTCGAGCGCGAGCGCTCGGGCGATCGCCACGCGCTGCTGCTGGCCGCCGGAAAGCTCGGCTGGATATGCCGCCGCCTTTTCCGCGAGGCCGACGCGCGCCAACGCCGCGCGGGCGGCGGTCCCGGCGTCCGCCTTCGACCGGCCGAGCGAGCGGCGGAGCGCCAGCGCGACGTTGCCGAGCGCCGTTAGATGCGGATAGAGGTTGAAGGACTGGAACACCATGCCAATGCGGCGGCGCATGGCGTTGATGTCTACACGAGGATCAAGGATGTTCTCGCCGTCGACGACGATCGTCCCGCCGCTCGGCTCCTCAAGTCGGTTGCAGCAGCGCAAGAGCGTGCTCTTGCCGGAGCCCGAGGGGCCGATGATGAAGACAAGCTCGCGCTCGCGGACCGCGAGATCGATGCCGGAGAGCACCTCGACTCCGCCAAAGCTCTTGCGCAAGCCGCGAATGTCGAGGAGCACACGCTTTTGTGCCGCCGCGCCCGTGGAGGACGCCTGGGCAGCCGGCGTCACTTGCATTGCGGAACGTGAAAGGCCTCCGGCTGCGCACCCTCGAATCCTGGCACTCCATAACCCACCGAGACCGTTGTCGTCGCCGAGCCGGGCGCCGGCTTGATGCCGAACCATTTCTCGTGAAGCTTGACGAAAGTGCCGTCGAGCTTCATGCATTCGACAACCTCTTCCACCTTGTTGCGCATCTCGACATCGTCCTTGCGGAAGGGGATCGACCAGACGAGCCCGGTCTTGATGGTGTAGGAGAGCTGCAACATCGGATTCTTGGAGGCCGCGTAAGCGACCGCTGTGTTGCCGGCGAGATTGGCGTAGGCGCGACCGGCGAGCACTGCTTGGATGGCATCGGGATTGGTGCCATAGGACTCGAACTCGAAACCATATTTCGCCTGATTGTCGCGCGCCCAGCTGTCATAGGCGGAGCCTTTGTTGACGGCGATCACCTTGCCCTTCAAATCCTCGAGCTTGGTGATGTCGGGCGAACCCTTCTTGATCACGAACTGGAAGTCGGTATCGAGATAGCCTTCGGTGAAAAGCATCGCCTTCGAGCGTTCCACGGTCACCGTGGTGGGCGCGGCAATGAAATCGTATTTCTTCGCGTTGAGGCCGGGAATGAGTCCGGAAAATTCCTGCGAAATCACCTGGACCGGCCGCCCGAGGCGCCTGCCGATCTCCTCGGCCATGTCGACATTGAAGCCCTCGACGCCGCCGCCGAGCTTGGGCATGGCGTGCGGCGCAAAGGTGCCGTCGACGCCGACCACGAGCGGCGGTCCTTCGGCGACGGCGCTTCCGGCCCAGAGGAGAGCGAGCGCCGCGACGGCGCGGCAGAAGATATTCCCCCATTTCCCCGACATCCCCGTCCTCCGGAACAGCATCCATCCGATCGCGCTCGATCATGCCATTTCGCGGATGGCCCGTGCAAACCGGCGGTCCTCCGATGACGCACTACATCAATCGTCGATCTCAAGTGTCGCTAGGCGCGACTTCTCTGGCGTAGGAGTGCATTCGCCACACCCGTCAAGATCAGCGTCACCGCCATCAGCACGAAGGCGAGCGCGCTGCCGAGCGGCCAATTGGCCTGGCCCGAGATCTGGTTGTAGACAACAGGCGCCATCATCTGGAAACGCGGGCCACCCAGCAACACCGGCGTCGCATAGGCGTTCATAGCCAGGATGAAGCAGAGGATCGTTCCGGCACCAATCCCCGGCAGCGACAATGGCAACGTCACCCGCCAGAAGCTGCGAAGAGGGCCCGCGCCAAGGCCGAGCGCGGCCTCTTCGAGCGAACGGTCGATCCCTTCGATGACGCTTTGCAAGGTCAATACCATGAAAGGCAGGTTGAAGCCGGTGATGCCGACGATAACCGCGAGCGGCGTGTACATGATCTCGAGCGGCTCGCGGAGAATGCCGAGACCGAGGAGGGCGGCGTTCAAAAAGCCTTGATGGCCGAAAACGACGATCCACCCCGCAGCACGTACGGCGTTGCCGACAAAGATCGGCAAGACGACGAGCACGACGAGAAGGCTCTTGTGCCGCCATTGGCTCCGCGCCAGCAGGTAGGCGGCAGGATAGCCGAAAAACAAGCACAACAGCGTGCTGACCGTCGCGACGCCGACGGTGACCACCATGACCTTCCGGTAGTAGGGATCGGCGAAGAATTTGACGTAGTTCTCCACCGTCGCGGCCTCAACCATGAACTGGCCGGGCTCGAAGTGATTGAAGCTGTAGCGCAGGAGAAGGAGGAGCGGCAGCACGAGGACGACGATGACGCTCGCGAGCGCCGGCGTGAGAAGGAACGCGGCGTCGAGCCTTCTCCGACGCTCGGTCAGCGCCGCCGCTGTCACGGTGCGGGCCGGATCGAGGGCGTTTTATCGCGCAGAGGGGCCCCTCGCCTGGTTACGCCTTGAATTCCTTGTCCCACCATTCCCTGAGTTGCGGATCGTTCTTGGCGAGATAATCGTAATCCTGCACCATCATGGTTTCGGCTTCCGCCGGCGAGAAAGCGACGCGCTCGGCCATCGTGCCCTCGGGCTTCACATTGTCGACGGTGGGGTTGTAGCCCATGTCGTCGATGAAACCCTGCTGCGGGCGCGGGTCGAGTGTCGCGTCGAGATAGGCATAGGCCGCAGCCTTGTCGGGCGCGTTCTTGGCGATGCCGAATTCCGAGATGAAGAGGACGAGTCCTTCCTTGGGCGATGCCATCTTGATGGGAACGCCGGCGTTCTGCCATTGCACGCCGCGCGCCTTCCACATAATGCACATCCAGATTTCTTCGCTCTTCAGCGCCTGCGCCATCGCTTCGTTCGTGGGCACGATCTTGATGCCCACCTTCTTGAGCTCGAGCAGCTTCGCCTTGCCCGGCTCGTAGTCGTGCAGGCTGCCGCCGTTGATGAGCGCCGCCGATTCGATGGTCGTCTGGTATTGAATATCGATGACGCCGACCTTGCCGGCGTATTTCGGATTCCACAGGTCGTTGTACGAAGTCGGCGCTTCCGTGATCTTGCTGGGATTGTAGAGGATCACGCGGTCGGTAAAGATGTGCGGGACCGAATACGGCGTCCTGAGCCTCGGCAGGATGTGAGCGGCGTTCTTCAGCTTCGAGAAGTCGAGCTCGAGCAAGGTGCCTTTCTTGTACATCTCGTACATGCCGGCGCCATTGAGGGCAACGACGTCCATCGACCCGCGCGGCAGCCGCTGCTCGGCAAGGAGCTTCGTCTTCCGTGGAGAATCATTGTCGGTCGCGAAGATGACCTGCACGCCCTCCTTTTCCATGATTGGCGCGACGACGTGTTTCTGCTGCAGATTCTGATAATCGCCGCCCCAGGTGCCGACGATTACGCGACCATCGGCGGCTCGGCTCGGCCGCACCATAAGCGCGGCTGCGCCAGCCGCAGCCACGCCCTGCAGCACGGCGCGGCGCGATGGCGTGAGCGATCTGATCGATGTCATGCGAAATCCTCCCTCGAGCCTTTTGCGTCGAGTGTGCCATAGAAGGCACCTATTCGAGAAGCTGACACGCCTCGGCCTCCCAGGCGACATTGACCGGCGCGCCAGGCAAAAGTGTAGTTCCGTCGTCGCTCTGCGCATTCTGGACATCGATGACCACAGCCTCGCCCGAGGCGAGGCGCACGCGGTACTCGGTTTGCGATCCACGGTATGTGGCGAGCTCGATCACGCCGGGAAAGCAGTTCGGCGCCGCGTCGTGGCCGATGCGAAGTTTTTCCGGTCGCACCGCGAGAATGCGGCGGTCGGGTGTTCCCCAGGCAAAGGCGATCTCGAGCCCGCCGGCGGTGTGAAAGCGCCCCGGCGCCGTCACCTCACCTTCGAAAAAGTTGCTGCGGCCGACGAAAGCGGCGACGAAGCGGTTTTGCGGATGGTCGTAGAGCTCGCGCTGGGTTCCGATCTGCTGCACCCGACCTTCATTCATCACGACGAGCCGGTCGGCCATTGTCAGCGCCTCTTCCTGGTCGTGCGTCACCATCACCGTGGTGAGGCCCAAGCGCTGCTGCAGCTCGCGGATCTCGACGCGGACTTCCTGGCGCAACTTGGCATCGAGATTCGAGAGCGGCTCGTCCAGCAGCAGCACGTCCGGCGCCACCACCAGCGCGCGCGCCAACGCGACGCGCTGTTGCTGGCCGCCCGAGAGCTGCCGCGGCATACGTTCGCCGAGCGCCTCAAGCCGCACGAGACGCAGCGCCTCCTCGACCTTCGCCTTGATCGCGGACCAGCCGAGGCGACGCATCTCGAGGCCGAATGCGACGTTCTCGAAGACAGAAAGATGCGGAAAGAGAGCATAGCTTTGGAAGACGAAACCGGCGTTGCGGTGGTAAGGCGGCAAATAAGTGATGTCGCGCCCGCCAAGGATGATGCGGCCGCTCGTCGCCTCGATGAAGCCCGCGATCATCCGCAAGGTCGTTGTCTTGCCGCAACCAGACGGGCCGAGCAGCACGAGAAGCTCGCCTTCGGCGACCGCGAGCGACAGATCTTCGACGGCGCTGAACGCGCCGAAGCTTTTGCCGAGGTGCTCGAGACGAAGATCGGACATGGGCGGTCGGCTTAGCGTGACGTCGCGAGGGCCATGCGCGGCCTAGACAACTTGACTCAGCTTGACGACGCGGTTCGTCAGCAGCATGCCGGTCGCAATGATCGCGATCTGCACGAGAGAGACCGCGGCGATCGTCGGATCGATCTTCCATTCAAGATACTGAAGAATCGCGATCGGCAGAGTGGTCATGCCCGGCGCCACGAGAAAGAGCGAGATCTCAAGATTGCCGAAGGAAACGACGAAACCGAAAAGGCCGGCCGCGACGACCGCGGGGCGAATGACCGGCAAGGTCACACGCAGGAGCGTCCGCCAGCGATTGGCGCCGAGGCTCATCGCCGCTTCCTCGAGCGCGGGATCAAGGCCGAGGAGGCTCGCCGTGACGAGCCGTACCGTCCAGGGAATGGTGATGAGGATGTGCGCCAACGCGAGCGCCACGAGTGAGCCGGCCACCGGCCAACCGGTGGCAATCTCGATCTCGATGAAGAAGAGATAGAGCGCGGTGCCGATCACGATGCCGGGAACGATGAGCGGTGCCGTGAGCAGCGCCATGGCCGCCTCGCGACCGCGGAAGACATGACGCGCCAGAGCGAGACTGGCGGGAATGCCGAGCACCAGTCCACCCAGCATGGCCACGGCAGCAACCTCGAGGCTCGTGGTGAAGCCCTCGGCGAATTGGTTTTGCGACCATATCTGCGAGAACCAGCGGAGCGTGTAGGCCTCGGGCGGAAATGACAGCAGCTCGTTCTTGAAGAAGCTGAGCCAGGAGACGAAGACGATCGGCAGCAGCATGAGCGCGAAGCTGAGCGCGGCGACGGCGCGCAGCATGATCCCACCGATCCGCCACAAGCTCATGGCAGATCTCATCCGGCCAGTCGATTCTTGTGGAACCTGCCGCCTTTCATGATTGCCAAGAGATGTGCGCCCGCATTCTGGAGACGATTGAGGTCCTTGAGCGGGTCGCCCTCGACGACGAGCAGGTCGGCAAGAGCACCGGGCGCAATCACGCCGAGTTTTCCCTCGCGCTGCAGGAGACGCGCATTGACGATCGTCGCCGAGCGGATGATCTCGAGCGGCGACATCGCCTCGGCGCGGATCAGGAATTCGCGCGACTGCTCGACCTGGAGTGGACCCAGGAGGTCGGTACCGAATCCAATGGGAACCCCCGCCGCTTGGCAGATCTCGAGTGACCGCAGCCCTGCTTCGAGAACGATCTTGTTTTTCTCCTGGCTGACCGGCGGCAGACCGAATTCATCACCGCGTCGCCGCATCGCATCGTAGGTCACGAGAGTCGGCACGATGAAGGCACCCCTCTCGCTCATCAGTCGCGCCGTGTCCCTGTCGATAAGGTTGCCGTGCTCGATCGAGCGGACACCGCAGCGTACCGCGCGCGCGATGGCGTCGGCGCCGTAGGCATGGGCGCAGACATAGCGCTTCCACGCCTGCGCTTCGCCGACCGCGGCACGGATCTCGTCCTCGGTGAATTGCAGGCTGTCGAGCGGGTCGTTGGGCGAGGCAACGCCGCCAGACACCATGAGCTTGATGTGGTCGGCGCCTTTGCGCAGCTCGTCACGAACGGCGCGGAGCATCTCGGGGACGCCGTCGACGATGCGCGAGACGAGGCCAACGCCGCTGCAGCAGGCACACGTCTCCGGGCCCGCGGCGCGGCTGCGAAAATCGCCGTGACCGCCGGTCTGGCTGATCGCCTGGCCGGCGATGAAGAGCCTCGGGCCCGCGAGGTGACCGGCTTCGACCGCCTCGCGAATGCCGAAATCGGCACCGCCGGTGTCGCGCACGGTGGTGAAGCCGCGGTCGAGCATGGCGCGCATCAACGTGGCCGCCCGACCCGCCATCAGCGTGATCGGCACGTCCCTAAGCAGATGGAGATTGACCTCCGAGAGATAGACATGGATGTGCGCATCGATGAGGCCCGGCAAGACCGTTCGCCCGCCGACATCGATGGTGTCAGCCGCCGCCGGACGGATCGGTCGGTCCGAGACTTCGCGAATAAGCTCGCCTTCAACGAGAATTTCGGAATTGGGCTGGTACTCTCCCGATCGCGGATCAAGGAGATTGCAGCGGCGGAAGAGGAGCAGGCCCATGGAAATGCCTCCCAAGAGAGGCGCCATTATCCCCGGCGTGATCGCCCCGGCAAAGATGCCGGGAATCCGACACTAATACCCGCGCTCCGGGTCGACCACGCTAAGATGCAACTTCCCACGGGAAATCGCGCTGCATTGTCGTGCCCGCATCCATCACCGTTTAGATGAGGCCGTAAAACTTCATCGCGCCGCCGGCCATGATCTGGTGCTTCGCCTCGAGCGAGAGGCCCGCAAGCCGCTCTGCGATCATCGCCGGCGCGCCTGGGAAGAAGCCGTCCCGGTGAGGATAATCGGTCGCCCACAGGATCTTGTGCGGACCGATATAGTCGGCCAGCACGCGAATGCTTCCCTCGACGGGCTCGAAGGAAATCCAGCAGTTGCGCTCGAACAATTCGCTGGGCCGCATCGTCAGACCGGAATCATTGAAACCTTTGTCATCGAAATGACGGTCCATGCGGTCGAGCCAGGGCGCGATCCAGCCGCCGCCGGACTCGAGGAAGCCGATGCGCAGTTTCGGATGACGCTCGACGACGCCGCCCCAGATCATGCTCATGCAGGCCAGCATCATCTCCATGGTGTGCGAGATGATGTGCTGCGCGCCGCGGCCATCGAACCGATCGATGCCAACCGTCGGCATGCCGCTGTTGCCGCCTTCGTGCAGGCCGATGGAGAAGTCGAGCTCTTCGGCTGCGCGCCAGAACGGCTCATAGGCGGGATCGTGCAGCTTGCGGTCGTTATAGGGGTTGGGACGAAGGAAACCGCCGCGGAAACCGAGCTCGGTGCGGGCGAAGCGCATTTCCTCGATCGCCGCCTCGACGGATTGCATCGGTAACATGGCGACGCCGAACAGGCGGTCCGGATAGGGTTTGCAGTAGTCGGCGAGCCAACGATTGTAGGCCCGGCACATCGCCGCAGCGAAGCCCGGATCGCGCACCGCGCCGGCAAAGAGCCCGAGGCTCGGATACAGGAACGCCGCGTCGATGCCGTCGAGGTCCATGTCGGGAATGCGGGCATGCGGATCGAAGCCCCCTTTGCGCCCGTCTTTGTATTCCATGGCATCGGCCGAAACGACGCCCTGTCGCGCACCGATCCCACCGATGCCGCCGAACCCGGCTGTGCTGCCGAGAATCTTTTCCTCCAATAGCAACCGCTCCTTACCGTTCTGATCCTTGACCAGTTTCGGTGCGCGATCGCGGTAGGCCGGATCCAAGTAGTCGTTCCAGAGCGTGAATGGCTCCAACACATGACCGTCTGCATCGATCACGTCGTAGGTGCGGCTCATCGCGGACTCCGTCGTTGACTCACGCCGGGCAAGAAGCGCCGCGGGTTGCTGCCACGCCTCTCGCAACCGGCTCCGTCAATCAATGAAAGGCTATGCCTATTGCTCCGCCCGGTCAAACTGTGGCGTCGAGATATTGTCACTGGCGAATAGCGGATGCGATCGCGGCGCACTAAGGTCCGTTTCCGCGAGTGATTCGGGGAAGCGACGATGCAAGGAATCAGCGTCCTAGCAATTCAGCGCATCCGCGCCGCCGACCGATTGAAGATCGAGGCAGTCGATCGGGCGATCCGCCTGATCGACGCCGGCGGCTGGTATGATGGCGAAATTCGTGAAACCTGGCCCGCCTTCACATCGGCACGCTACCTGGAACCAGGGAGCACAGGCGCGGGAACCCGCGAGGAACGCGATCGTCTTCTCGCCGAGGCGGAGGTGATCCTCGGCGGCTGGCCGTTTCCGCTCGATCTCCGTTCGAGGGCGCCGAAGTTGAAGTGGTTTCATCAGCGCCCTGCGGGCGCCAGCAACTTGCTCCTCGGTGATCTCTGGGGGAGCGACGTGGTCGTGACGACATCGCGCGGCGTCGGTAATACGCTGGCGATGGCGGAATATGCGGTCGCCGGCATTCTTCATTTCGCGAAGGGCTTGCACCGTGCGTCCGTCGATCGCGCCGCGGCCTCATTCGACCATCGCGCCTACCGGCCGCTTCTCCTCGAGGGCAAAACCGCATGCATCGTGGGTGTGGGCGGCATCGGACGCGACGTCGGCAAGCTATGCGCCGCGCTGGGGATGCGGGTCGTCGGCACGCGGCGCCGCCCGCACTCGGAGGACTCCTTGCCCTCGGGGTTCAGCGAGATCGGCGGCGCCGAGGACCTCGATCGCTTCCTGCCGAAAAGCGACGTCGTGGTGATCTGCTGCCAATGGACGCCGGAGACAACGCGATTGTTCGACGGCAAGCGCTTCGCGCAGATGAAGACGGGAAGCATCCTCGTCAACGTTGCTCGCGGCGAGATCGTCGATGAGGAAGCCCTCGCCGAGGCCCTCCATCGCGATCATTTACGCGGTGCGGTGCTCGACGTTTATGTCGGCGAGTTCGAGCGCGCTCCCCCGCCGGCGCTGTGGTCCGACCCGAAAGTGCTGATTACGCCGCATACCTCATCTGTTAGCGATCAGGATCGCCATGGCGCGATCGATCTCTTCTGCAACAATCTGCGCGCCTATCTCGGCGGCAAGCCACTCCACAATGTCGTGGATTGGGAACGGGGCTATTGAACATGGGTCAAGGGTTCGCCACGGCGATCACTTGAACCGCGGCATCACCTCCTGACAGAGCAGTCGCAGCGCGTTCATGACACGCTCCTGCGGAATGAGACCGCCGGGATTGAGCTCCGCCAAGATGCCGTCGAGACCAAGCGTCGCACGCAAACCCGTCAGCCGGTCGATCACGGCTGCGGGTGTACCCACGATCATCTTGTCTCGCAGCGCCTCGTCGTAACTCACGGTTTGCAGACGCTGACCGCGCTCTGCGTTCGCGCCGGCGCCTGGGAGAGCCGCCGCCTCCGTCAGGCGCCCGCTGAGATAGCGGAAGAAACTCATGATGCTCGCCTCCGGCTCATCACGCGCCTGCCGCTCGGTTTCGGCGACATAGACGGGAACGCGCAGATAGACCTCGCCCGAACCCCGATGGCCGGCGGCCTCGTATGCGTCGCGATAGCTGCGCACCAGAGGTGCAAGCTCGGAGAGCGTGCCGAGGCGCGCGGCGACGAACACGGCATGCCCGAGCGCGCCGATCGCCGCATAGGTGTCGGGGCTGGTCGCAGCGATACGGATCGGCGGATAGGGCTTCTGCCAGGGCTTTGGCGCCAGCGCGACCTTGTCGCAACTGAAGTATTTGCCTCGGTAGGAAAAGCGCTCCTCTGTCCAGGCCAGCTTCACGATCTCCAATGTCTCGGCGAAGCGCTCGCGGCTTTCCGCATAGGGAACGCCATAGGCCTCATAGGTGCGGGCAAAGCCGGAGCGCCCGACGCCGAAGATGAAGCGCCCTTCGCTCATGTGATCGACGGTGGCGACTTCCTCGGCGAGCCTGAGCGGATGGCAAAGGGGCAGCACCTGCACCGCGGTGCCGATCTTCATGCGGCGTGTCCGCTGGGCGATGGCGGCGGCGAGCACCAGCGGCGAAGCGAGCACCGAGCGCTCGGGCGCGAAATGGAGCTCGGCCAACCACATGGCGTCGAGCCCCCAACGCTCGGCCGCATCGACCTGAGCGAAGGACTGGGCGAAGGCCGTCGCGGCGCTGGTGCCCGGCGGCCATTGAAATTCGTGGAACAGGCCAAACTCCATCGGTCCTCCCTAGGCCTATCGATGGCTTGGCATCGTCCGCACCCGACGCCGGCATCCGTCAAAGCCTATGTCAACGTGCGATATTCCTCCACCAGGTCGGTTGATAGCAAAGCAAGCTGAGCGACTTACTCCCCCATTTTGCAAGGCGACTTTTCGCCGGGGGTGCATTAGTCTTTCTAGAGGGCTGGCACCTCCAAGCCAACCGTAGCGAGGTCAAGCGCGCCTGATGTTTTAAAAAGAACGAACGGGACTTGAGCCGCGAGCAGTCGCGCGCCGCCAGCCGATAAGAAGGGAGGATGGCATGCGCAAGCTGAGCAGGCGTTCGGTGCTTCGAACGTCACTGGGATTGGCTACAGCCGGTACTTTCGCGCGACCCTTCGTTGCCAATGCCGCTGCCACCACTGCCAGCGTGTGGTGGACGCAAGGCTTCGTCCCCGAGGAGGACGCGTCGTTCCGACAAATGGTTGCGGACTACGAGAAAGCCAGCGGCAACAAGATCGACTATAGCCTCGTTCCCTTCGCGCCCCTGATGCAGAAGCTGGTCTCGGCCCTCACCAGCGGCGACGTCCCCGATGTGATGACTCACGACATCGCCGACGCCGCGGTCGTTCCCCAGAATGCTTGGCGTGACAAACTGGTGGATCTGACCGACGTCGTCGAGCCGTTAAAGGCGCAATACCACCCGACGGCCTATCTCGCCGCCCAGTACTACAATAACTTCACGAAGCAGCGCAGCCTCTACTACGCTCCTTACAAGACGGCGGTGCTGCCCTTCCACATCTGGAACTCGCTGGTCGAAAAGGCCGGCTACAAGCTGTCCGACGCGCCCAAAACCTGGGATGCGTTTTGGGATTTCTTCAAGCCGATGCAAAAAGAGCTGCGCAACCGAGGCATGCGCGGCGTTTATGCGCTAGGGCTCCAGCCGACCACCGCCGGGCCGGCTGACGGCAACAACACCTTCCACTACTTCATGATCGCCTATGGCGGTAACGGCCTCGTCACACCCGACGGGAAGCCCCATATCGACGACCCCCAGGTCAAGGAAGCGGCGATCAAGGCGCTGACCTACATCACGACAGCCTTCAAGGAGGGCTATGTCCCCCCCGGCGCGCTCAGCTGGAGCGACGCCGACGACAACAACGCGTTCCACGCCAAACAGATCATCATGGATCTGGACGGCACGATTTCGACCGAGGTCGCGCTCTACCACAAGAAAGAGCAGTACGACGACATCGTGACGATGGGGCTGCCACTCGACAATGCCGGCAAGCCCATTCCGGCGCAGATCGGGATCAGCGGCGCCTTCATCCCGAAGGGCGCGCAGAATGTCGAGGCCGCCAAGGACTTCATAAAATACGTGATCCAGCCGAAGGTGGTGAACGAATATCTGAAACAGGGGCTTGGTCGGTGGCTGCCGCCGATGCCGGACTTGGTCAAGAACGATCCCTTCTGGCTCGACCCCGGCGACCCGCACCGGTCCGCCTACACGCGCGAAGGTCTGTTGAGCCCAACCGTGCCGAACTATCCGGCCCTCAACCCCGGTTATGCCGAGGCAAATGCGCAGCAGGTGTGGGGCACGGCCGCCGCCGAGGTCATTCGCGACGGGTTGACGCCACAAGCAGCGGCCGAGAAGGCGCTTCGGCGGATCGGCGACATCCTCGCGAAGTATCCGATCGTCGAGAGCTGAGGGGTCACCATGGACAGCGCCCAGGTTCTGCGGACTGCCAAGGCGTTTCCCGACCAGGCGTTGCGGCGCGTGTGGCTGCGGCGGCGGGCGTGGCATGGCGGACTTCTCGGCTCGGAGTTCACCTGGGCGGTGGCCTTCGTCATTCCCTATGCGGCCGTCTTCCTCGCCTTCGTGGCCTATCCGGTCGTCTACGGGCTCTGGCTCGGGCATAGCCCCGATCTCTATGCCGAGCTGCTCGCCGATCCGATCTACCAGCGCACGGTGGTCAATACCGTGCTCTATCTGGTGATCGCCGTGAACCTCAAGATGTTCGGCGCGCTGCTGTTATCAGGCTTCTTCATGCGCCCGCGCTGGTGGGTGAAGGCCTTGCTTTTGGTCTATGTGCTGCCCTGGGCGGTACCGGCCCTGCCCTCCTTCATCTCAATCCACTGGATGCTGAATGGCCAGTGGGGCTTCGTCAACAACCTGCTGTGGGAGGTCTTCGGCGTTGATGGCCCGGGCTGGCTCGAGACCTCGCGCTGGCTGGCGCTGGGCTCGGTCATCGCATCACATATCTGGAAGTGGATGCCGTTCTGGACGGTGATCCTGCTGGCTGGGCGGATGGCGGTCCCGCAAGAGCTCTACGAGGCGGCCGAAGTGGACGGCGCCACCGGGCTCCGAGGCTTCGCCCATGTCACCTTCCCGCTCCTCGCCAATCTCTATCTGATCTGCACGCTGCTCTCGACGATCTTCACGCTCGGCGACTTCAACACGGTTTATTTTGTTTCGGCCGGCGGACCCGCGTTGTCGACGCATGTGTTGGCGACGCTCGGCATCCGCGACGCCTTCGATGTCGCGAGGCCCGAGCTCGGTGTGGCCGCGGTCATGTCGGCGCTGCCGCTGATGATCCCGCTGGTGATCCTGCTGATGCGCAAGCTGCGGACCACGGAGGTGCAGCTGTGAGCGTGGCGCTGCGCGAGGGAAAGCCGCCGAGGCGACCGCGCTACCGGTTGCGGCGAAACCTGCGTGAGGCAGGTGCGCTCGCGCTGGGCCTCGTGGTGCTGATTTGGACGCTCACGCCGATCTATAACATGTTCATGGTCGCGCTTGAGCCCCATGGCGACGTCTTCACCAACGAGATCTGGCCGGCCAAGCCCTCGCTCGAGAGCTTCTGGATTGTCGTGACCCAGGGCTATTGGTACCTCGAGTACTTCTGGCACCAGTTCGGAAACAGCCTCTATATCGGCGTGCTCACGGTGGTTCTGACGCTGCTCATCGGCTCGCTTGCGAGCTTCTCCATCGGCCGCATGCGGCTGCGCCAAGGCTGGCTGGTGAGCAACGCCGCGCTCCTCACCTACGTCATCCCCGCGTCGTTTCTGGCAATACCGTTCTATCGCATCATGCAGAAGTACGGGCTGTCCAACAATCTCTGGTCGATCATCGCCGCCGAGGTGACGTTCGCCACGCCCTACGCCATCTTCATTTTCCAGCAATATGCGCGGTCCATCCCGATCGAGCTCGATGAGGCGGCGCGGATCGACGGCGCATCGCCACTTCAGGTCTATTTCCGCATCTACCTGCCGCTCATGGCGCCGGCGCTGGTCGCGGTCGGCACCTACGCACTGCTCCTCGCCTGGAACGAATATCTCTACCAATTCCTCCTGCTGTCCTCGACGCGAAGCATGACGGTGCCGGTAGCCTTGGCGCAGTTTCTCAACAGCGACGAGGCGCCGTGGAACTACATGATGGCGACCGCGATCGTCTATGCCGTGCCCCCCGTGGCCATCTACTACGCGTTCCGCCGCCGCATGACCGCTGGCCTCACCATGGGGGGCGTCAAGGGCTGAGCACGTCTGCTCAAGCGAGACCCTCGTTCCACCTGATACCGCGCTGCTGCGAAGGAAGGCGCGGGGAGAACCCGCCGCAGGAGGAGAAGCCGGCATGGAAAGAGATCGAGCAGTTCCGGGGTATCTGAGCGGCGTCCGCGTCTTGGACCTCACGCAATTCGAGGCTGGTCCCTCGAGCACCGAAGCACTCGCGTGGCTCGGTGCCGAAGTGGTGAAGGTCGAGAACCCCAAGGGCGGTGATCCCGGCCGCTCCTCTTTCCGCGGCGAGCCAGGAACGGATTCCTGGTACTTCCTGCTGTTCAACGCCAACAAGAAATCGATCACGGTCGATCTCAAGGCGCCGCGAGGTCTGGCGCTCGTCAAGGACCTGGCGCGGCGCGCCGACATTTTCGTCGAGAATTTCGCGCCGGGAGCGATCGAGCGTCTGGGCCTCGGATATGACGCCGTTCGTGAGCTCAATCCGCGCATCATCTACGCGCAAGTGAAAGGTTTCGGCTCCGGCAGCCCGTTCGAGCGCGGCCTTGCCTTCGACATGATCGCGCAGGCCTGTGGTGGCGTCATGAGCATCACCGGGGAGCGGGACGGGCCGCCGGCGAAGCCCGGTACGACCCTTGGCGACACCGGGACTGGCATGCTGCTCGCGATCAGCATGCTGGGGGCGCTCTACCGGCGCCAGACAACGGGCAAGGGCGAACGCATCGAGGTCGCGATGCAGGACGCGATGCTGCAATATATTCGCGTCGCCTTCGCCGCACAGGCCACATCGGGCCGGCCAGCACACCGTAACGGCGCCAAGATCCTCTCCGGCATTGCCGCGCCGAGCGGCGTCTATCCGTGCAAGCCCGGCGGACCGAACGATTACATCTATGTCTACACGAGCCGCGCCAATCCCGCCCATTGGCGACATGTGCTTGAAGTGATCGGGCGGGCCGACCTCATCGGTGATCCCCGCTTCGAAACGATGC
Organism: Allostellaceae bacterium; assembly: GCA_035945115.1. Classification (GTDB taxonomy): domain Bacteria; phylum Pseudomonadota; class Alphaproteobacteria; order ATCC43930; family CGMCC-115725; genus DAHUYF01. Next base: position 23,763 of record DASZAN010000002.1, on the reverse strand, counting down.
AGGCCCGCGCCGAGAACGAAGCGGAAGTCGATGCCTTGATTTCCGCTTGGACGCGCCAGCACGACAAGCACGAGGCGATGCGCCTCTTGAGTGCCGCCGGCGTCCCGGCCGGCGCCGTGCTCGATACGATGGAGCTGCAGAACGATGCCGATTTCGAACGCCGCGGGATCATGCAGGTCATGCAACATCCCGGATGCGGCTCGTTCAAAATGCCGGCCTGGCCGGTGCGCCATGACGGCAAGACCTTGCCGTTGGCGCCAGCGCCTCTTCTCGGCCAACATACCGACGGGATCCTCGGTGAATGGCTGGGCTTGGGCGCGGCCGAGGTCGAGAAGCTGCGCGCAGACGGCGTGATCTAAGGAGGCAAAGGTATGGCGGAGATTACTGGCTCGGAAATCCTGGCACGTTCGCTCAAGAACGAAGGCACCGACATCCTGTTCTTCCTCATGGGCGGTCCGATGCTGCTCGCCGAGGCGTCTTGCATCAAGGAGGGCATCCGCCCGCTCGACGTTCGGCACGAGCAGGCGGCGGCCCTCATGGGGCAGGCCTATAGCCGCCTCTTGCAAAAGCCGAGCGTGTGCATGGCGGCGAGCGGTCCAGGCGTGATCAATCTCACGACCGGCATCGCCAATGCGCTCATTGATTGCGCGCCGGTCGTGGCGATCGGCGGCTCGAGCCCGATTCATCAGTTCGGCCGCCAGGTGTTCCAGGAGATCGATCAGGTCGCAATCATGAAGCCTTGCACCAAATGGGCAGATCGGGTCTACAACCTGAAGCGGATACCCGAGCAGGTGAACAACGCCTTCCAGAAAGCCATGGCGGGCAAGCCGGGGCCGGTCTATCTCGATTTTCCCGGCGACATCCTTTACGCGAAGATTCCGGAAGAGCAGGTTGATTGGCGTCTGAGCGGCCGCCCTCTCCTCTCGGCCCGTCCGATGGGTGAGGCGAAGCAAGTGGATGCGCTCGTCGCCGCGATCGCGCAGGCGCGCCGCCCGGTTGTTCTTTCGGGCAGCGGCGTGATTTGGTCACAGGCTTGGGACGAGCTCAGAGCCTTCGTCGAGCAGTCGGGCATTCCCTTCTACACCACGCCGCAAGGGCGCGGCGTCATTCCCGACGATCACCCGTACTCCTATCTGACGATGCGCTCTGCGGCGTTCCGCGAGGCCGATCTCTTCATCATCGTCGGCACGCGCATGAACTACATCATCGGCCATGCCGCAGCGCCGCGCTTTGCCGCGGACGCCCTCATTGCGCGCATCGACATCGACGCCGAAGAGATTGCCGCCGCGCCGCGCCGCGTCGACATCCCCATCGTCGGCGACTGCAAGATGGTGCTGCAGCAGCTGGTCGGCGGCTTGAATGGCCGCATCGATCCCGAACGGTTTGGTCCGTGGCGCCGCAAGCTCGCCGACGGCGAAGCGACCAAGCGGGCGGCCGCCGGCAACCAGCCCAACGAGGACGAGCCGATTCATCCGCTGCGGCTTTGTGAAGAGATCAAGAACTTCATGGATCGCGATGCCATCCTCGTCGTCGACGGCCAGGAGATCCTGAACTATGGGCGCCAGTCGATGCCGACCTTCGCGCCAGGCCATCGCCTCAATTCGGGGCCTTTCGGCACGATGGGCGTGGGCCTGCCCTTCGGCCTCGGCGCCAAGCTGGCGAAGCCGGAGAAGCAGGTCATCGTCGTCCATGGCGACGGCTCCTTCGGGCTCAATGCGCTCGAACTCGACACAGCGGTGCGCCATCGCATCCCGGTGCTTGTCGTCATCAGCCTGAATGGCGGCTGGACCGCCGATGCCAAGCACGAGAAGCCCGGACGCGATCTCGGCTACACGCGCTTCGACAAGATGGCCGAGGCCTTGGGTTGCTACGGCGAATATGTCGAGCGGCCGGAGGACATCCGTGCGGCCTTGGAGCGCGCGCAAAAGCGGGTCGATGACGGGATGGTGGCGGTCGTCAACGTCAAGACCGACTATCGCGCTCGGGCAACGACGCTCGCGTTTGCGCAATATTCGACGTAGGCGCCATCTTCGCTCGGTCGCAGGCCGACGAGCTCGAAGAGCTCGCCAGCGGCTTCGAATAGCGCGAGGGCAGCTTTCCTACCGTACGCTCCGCCCGCCGGGCGCGGGTTTCGCCTGGCGGGGCGGCGTGCGCGGCAAGAACAGCGCGTCGATAATGGGACACGCCGGAATCCTTCCGCCGCTGCATTGCCCGGCCATCGTTTCCAGCGTCCTCTTGAGCCTGTTTAGATCGGCGATCTTGCGGCGGATCTCCTGCACATGTGCGAGCGCAATACCTTCGACCTGCGCGCAGGTATAGTCGCCGCCATCAACGAGGCCGAGGAGCTCGCGGATTTCCTCGAGTGTGAAGCCGAGATCGCGGGCGCGACGGACGAACTGCAGCCGACTGACGAGGTCGGGCCCGTAGAGCCTGTGCCCGCCCTCGCTGCGCGGCGGCGGCGGCAAGATGCCGATCTGCTCGTAGTAGCGGACCGTCTCGATGTTGCAGCCGGTCTCGGCCGCCAGCGCCCCTCGCGTCAGGAGCTCGCCCTGAACCATGGTCTTGCGCGCCATCCCCGGCTCCCCTCTGTAGTCTCTACAGTCCATACGGCGGCCGCGGCACGGCGGTCAAGCGCCTCACGAAACCGTGTTCGCAGCCTCTCGGTTCGTCCTTGAACCTGTACTTCCTACAGAACCGATATTGCTAGCCGGTGCCACAAAACGAGGACATAGGCCATGGCTCGAGCGGCAGAGGGGGCGCGCGTCGCCGCGGCGCGCATGAACGAGGGAATCGACGCCACCGATCGAACCTCCCGCAACGCGGGTCTCGCCTCGATCGGCGGGATCGCGGCTGCCATCGCCGCCGCGTCGTGTTGCGCCGTGCCGTTCGCGCTGTTCACGCTCGGCATCAGCGGCGCCTGGATTGGCAATTTGACCGCGCTCGAGCCCTACCAACCGATCTTCGCCGCCGTCGCCATGGGCTTCCTCGGCTACGGGTTCTATCACGTCTATCGCAAGCCCAAGGCGGCCTGCGCCGAAGATTCTCATTGCGCCAAGCCGAGCTCGGGCCGGGTAACCAAGATCGGCCTCTGGACCGCCATCGTGCTCGTCGTCGTCGCGCTCGGCTTCCCTAAGCTCGCACCGCTTTTCCTCTAATTCCACCACAGGAGAAAAACCATGCTTCGCCTCAGTGTCGCCGCCCTTGTCCTCGCCGCGCTGCTCTCGCCGGGCAGCGCCCGCGCCGCGGAACAGACCATCGCGCTTGATGTCGAGAATGCGACCTGCGATCTCTGCGCCCCCATCATCAAGAAGACATTGGCGCGGGTATCCGGCGTGAAGGCAGTCAAGGTCGCGGAAGCGACAAGCAACTCGAACGCGGTGGCGACGGTCACATTTGAGGATTCGGCGGCGAATGTCTCCCAACTCATCGCCGCCGTCGTGAACGCCGGCTATCCCGCGCATCTCAAAAACTGACTCGCCAGCGCGCGGGGCGCACAAGGAAAGAACCGGCGATGACACCGCAGGACTGCTGCGCCACGAGCCCGCGCAAAGGGAACAGCGGGTACGATCTCGCTGTGATCGGCGCCGGCTCGGCCGGTTTCTCGGCGGCGATCACCGCGGCTGAGCTCGGCGCCAACGTCGCGCTCATCGGACATGGCACGATCGGTGGCACCTGCATCAATGTCGGCTGCCTGCCGTCGAAGACGCTGATTCGCGCGACCGAGACGCTGCATCAGGCAGACGCCGCCGCGCGCTTCGCCGGCATCCGGTCGGAAGGACGGATCACCGACTGGCGCGCTCTCGTCCATCAAAAGGACGAGCTCGTGTCGTCGCTCCGGCAGGCGAAGTACGTGGATCTCCTGCCGAGCTACAACACGATCGCTTATCGAGAAGGGGCGGCACGTATCGCGGAGCAGGGCGTGATCGTCGACGGCGATCTCGTCAAGGCCGGCAAGGTCATCATCGCGACCGGCGCCCGGCCGGCGCTCCCGTCGATTCCCGGCATCGAGAGGGTACCCTACCTCACCAGCACGACGGCGCTCGAGCTCGAGCAACTGCCGAAATCGCTGCTGGTGATTGGCGGCGGCTATATCGGCTCAGAGCTCGGCCAGATGTTCGCCCGCGCCGGCGTCAAGGTGACGATCGCGACGCGCCGGCGGTTGCTGCCGGAAGCGGAGCCCGAGATCAGCTACGCGTTGGCTCAGTACTTCGGCGACGAAGGCATCGCCGTTCGCGACGGGCTCTCCTATCGCGAGATTCGAGAGACGCCCGACGGCATCGCGCTGGCGGTCACGGCCGACGGTCGCGCCGAGACGATCACGGCCGAACGCATGCTCATCACCACCGGACGCCGTCCCAACACCGTCGGGTTTGGCCTCGCGGAAGGCGGCGTCGAGCTGATGGCGAATGGCGGCATCAGGGTCGACGACCGCATGCGCACCACGCGACCCCGCACCTATGCGGCGGGCGACGTCACGGGACGCGACCAATTCGTCTACATGGCCGCTTATGGCGCCAAGCTCGCGGCGGAGAACGCGCTCAACGGCGACAGCAAGCGCTATGACGCGAGCGCGATGCCGGCGGTCGTCTTCACCGATCCGCAAGTCGCGAGCGTCGGCCTCACCGAGACGGCGGCGCTCGATCAAGGGCTTCGCGTCAAGACCTCGACGCTCGATCTGAGCTATGTTCCGCGCGCGCGCGCGGCCCGCGACACGCGCGGCCTCATCAAGCTCGTTGCCGAGGCAAAGAGCGGCAAGCTTCTCGGCGCACACATCCTTGCGCCCGAAGGCGCCGACAGCATCCAGACCGCGGCACTAGCGATCAAAACCGGCCTCACCGTCGATGAGCTTGCCGACACCATCTTCCCCTACCTCACGACGGTCGAGGGCTTGAAGCTCGCGGCGATTGCCTTCAGCAAGGATGTCGCGAAGCTCTCGTGCTGCGCGGGTTGAGAAAGAAAGGAGACACCGATGGCCGGGCGGGACAGACCGACAGTCGATCAGTATTGGGAAACGTTGGCGCCGCTTCTCAAATCCTTCTCTCCGGAGGAGCAGAACGCGGCGGTCACCCTCTATCGCGAGCTTGCCAAGGGGCGTGCCGTCGACGCCGCGCAATTCGCCCGCGCGCTCGACACCACGCCCACAGCGGCGCGCGCGCTGCTCGAACGCGATGTGATCAAGCGCTTCATCTATCCCGACGCACAGGGCCGCGTGCTCGGCTTCGGCGGGCTTGCCGCGGCGCCGATGCACCATCGCTTTGAGGTGAATGGCCGGTCGCTCTGGACGTGGTGCGCCTGGGACAGCCTTTTCATTCCGGAAATCTTGGGCCGCCCGGCGCGCGTCACATCGCCGGACCCGGAAAACCGCGAGCTCGTGCGATTGACGGTGACGCCGGACCGGATCGAGTCTGTCGAACCCGGCGACGCCGTCATCTCCTTCACCCGGCTTGATGCGGAGGCGTTCGGGACCTCGGCTACCAATATCATGGCGAGTTTCTGCCACTACATCTTCTTCTTTGCCTCGCGCGCATCGGGCGAGCGGTGGACCGCCAAGCATACCGGCACGTTCCTCTGCACCCTCGACGACGCCTTCGCGCTCGCCAAGCGCCTCAACGCCGCCAATTTTGGCACCGCGCTCCGGACGCATATGGCTGTGGGTCATCGGATTTAGCGAAAGCTGCCCATCGGGTCGATTTTCTCTCAGGGTGTGCTACACATAGCCTGACCGAGCCTCGCCGCACCTTTGGTCCGCGGCCCCAGGGAGGAACCGGTGTTGGCAGCAAAGCCGATTTCGGCGGACTCACACGTCACCGAACCGCCGAACTGCTATATCGACTACATCGACCCGCAATTTCGCGAGCGCGCGCCCCGGCTGGTGCACACCGAGCAATACGGCGACACCTTCGTCATCGATGGCCTCGACCAGCCGATCCCGATGGGTCTCATCGCCGCTGCCGGCAAAGATCCCAAAGACTTGCGAATGGGCGGTGCTAAATTCGAGGAATTGCATCGCGGCGGCTGGGACCCGTCGTCGCGGCTTGCCGACCAGGATCGCGACGGCATTGAGGCGGAGCTGCTGTACGCGACGGTCGGCATGATGCTCTGCAATCATCCCGATTACGACTATAAGCACGCCTGTTTTGCCGCGTACAACCGGTGGCTCCAATCCTATTGCTCGGCCGCGCCCGACCGCCTCTTCGGCCTTGCCCAGACGGCAATGCGGTCGGTCGCGGAGGGCATCGAGGATCTCAGGCGCGCGAAGGAGATGGGCTTCGTCGGCATGATGATGCCCGGCGATCCCCAGCAGGAGGACTACGACCACGCCATCTACGATCCCTTTTATGAAGCCGCGGTCGATCTCGGCCTGCCGCTCTCGTTCCACATTCTGACGTCGAAAGCGGACCAGCTCAGAATCCGACGCGGGCCGCGCATCAACAGCTTCCAGGCGATCATCAGGGGATGCCAAGACATCATCGGTACCTTCATTTTCGGTCGCGTCTTCGAGCGCCATCCCGGCTTGAAGCTTGTGTGCGTCGAGGCCGATGCCGGCTGGGCGCCGCACTTCATGTATCGCATGGACCACGCCTATAAGCGGCACCGCTACTGGCTGAAATGCGAGGAGATGGCGCGGCTGCCGAGCGAGTATTTTGCCGAGAACGTCTACCTCACCTTTCAGGACGATTGGACCGCGTTCGATGCGGTGAAGCGCTGCAATCCGCGGCGCCTGATGTGGGCCAACGATTTCCCGCACAGCGATTCGACCTGGCCGTGGAGCCAGGAGATATTGGCGAAGCACACGCAGCAACTGACCGCGCAGGAGACTCGCTGGATCCTGCGCGACAATGTCGTTGCGCTCTACGGCTTGGACAAGCGGTTGAAAGCGGACGCTGCGCCGCAAGGTCACTGAAACGGCGCGTGGACCTGCCCCCACCCTCCCCTCCCCCGCGTGCGGGGGAGGGTTCATTTGAATGTCCTCCCCCGCATGCGGGGGAGGGTTAGGGAGGTGGCTCAGGCGCGGTCGAAACGATCGAGATCCATCACCTTGGCCCATGCCGCGACGAAGTCTTTAGCGAATTTCTCCTTGGCGTCCGTCGAGGCATAGACTTCGGCCAGCGCGCGGAACTGCGCGTGCGAGCCGAAGATCAGGTCGACGCGGGTGCCGGTCCACTTGACCTCGTTCGTCGTCCGGTCGCGCCCCTCATAGACACAGTCGGACCCAGCGGCCGGGCGCCATTCGGTGCTCATGTCGAGGAGGTTGACGAAGAAGTCGTTGGTGAGCGTCCCCGGCCGCTTGGTGAAGAAGCCGTGCGGCGATCGCCCGGCATTGGCGCCCAGCACGCGCAAGCCGCCGACGAGAACCGTCATCTCCGGTGCGATCAAGGTCAGCAATTGCGCCCGATCGACCCGCAGCTCCTCCGGCGAGAGGCGTTGCGGGCCGCGGACATAATTGCGGAATCCGTCCACGGTGGGCTCGAGTGGCGCGAAAGAGTCGACGTCGGTCTGCTCTTGCGGGGCGTCCATGCGCCCGGGCGTAAAGGGCACCGTCACCGCGTGCCCGGCCGCCTTCGCGGCTTGCTCGATCGCAGCAACACCGCCGAGAACGATGAGATCGGCGAGCGACACTTTCTTGCCGCCGGATTGCGGCGCGTTGAACGTCTTTTGGATGGCTTCGAGCGTCGGCAGCACCTCGCGGAGCTGCGCCGGCTGGTTCACTTCCCAATCCCTTTGCGGCGCGAGGCGAAGGCGCGCGCCGTTGGCGCCGCCGCGCTTGTCGGAGCCGCGGAAGCTCGCGGCCGACGCCCACGCCGTCGCGACGAGCTGCGACACCGAGAGGCCGGAGGCGAGGATTTTCGCCTTGAGCGCGGCAATGTCCTCCTCCCCGATGAGGGCATGATCGACCGCGGGGATCGGGTCTTGCCACAGCAACGGCTCCTTCGGCACGAGCGGACCCAGACCACCGTCTCCTCGTCGCTCATCGCCATGCGGGCGAAGGTCTCGCGAATATCGCGGGCCGCCGTCAGCGGACCGGGCTTGCCGTTCGGTCCCTCCGGGTTGACGTAGATGAGGCCCATTTGCACCGCGCCCAGCGGGCTCTGAAGATCGCGCTCGCCGCTGTAGCGCTCGTCCGCCAGCCACTCGCCTTCGGGACCCCAGTAGATGTCCTCTTCGGGCTCCCAGGTATCCGCGCGACCGCCGCCAAAGCCGAAGGTCCTGAAGCCCATCGATTCGAGGGCGACGTTGCCGGCGAGAATCATGAGATCGGCCCAGGAGATTTTCTGGCCGTATTTCTGCTTGATGGGCCACAGCAGCCGGCGCGCCTTGTCGAGGTTCGCGTTGTCGGGCCAGCTGTTGAGCGGCGCGAAGCGTTGCTGCCCGGCGCCGGCGCCGCCGCGACCGTCGCCGATGCGATAAGTGCCGGCGCTGTGCCAGGCCATGCGAATGAAAAGCGGCCCATAGTGACCGAAGTCCGCCGGCCACCAATCCTGCGATTGCGTCATCAAGGCGGTGAGGTCCTTGATCACCGCATCGAGGTCGAGGCTCTTGAATTCCTCGGCGTAGTCAAACGCCTCGCCCAGCGGATTGGACCGGCTCGAGTGCTGATGAAGCACTTGAAGGTTCAACTGATTAGGCCACCAGTCACGATTCGTGTGCGCGCGCTGTCCGCCCGTGAACGGGCACTTGCTTTCGTTCGCCATGGTCCCTCCGATCGTGTTCCGCTTTTGCCTCTCGGTGCTGAGCCTCATCACACTAAGCTGCGGCCTTTCGATCGCGCCAATGAATAGTTTCGTCATGATCGATCGAAGAAATCGATTGTCGAGCGGCTCCCGCAAGGCGGCGACGGCCGAGAAAACCTTGCAATTAAAGGCGTGAAGCCTACGAGCATCGCGGTTGCACTCGATCGCTCAAGTCTGAGCAATCGCACTTTTTTTCCTGCGCTCCCCCAAAATGAGGATCAGCGCCGTCCCTTCTCTGCAGTTACCGCAGGGAATTGATGATCTCGCGGTAGGCCGCTTCGGGGAATGCCTTCAGCGTCGTCGTGCGCACATTGCCGAGCATGCCGAGGATCAAGGTGAAGCGCGCAGCGATGGCGTCGTCAGGCGCGTCATAGATGGCAACGAGGTCGTAGTCGCCCATGGTCATGTAAACGGACTTGAACTCGCCGCCCATTTCCTTGAGCGCCTTCTTCGCGGCATCGAGACGCTTCGGCGACTCCTTCACGTTCACCATCCCCTTTTCCGTCCATTTGGTAAGCATGACATAGGTGGTCATGGCGTTCCTCCCTTCGCTCCTGCGCGCGAGGGCGACCCTCCCGGGAGACGTATCAAAGCGATCAAGGCCGGCGCGGCGCTCGTCTGGCGTCGTAGCTCTCGGGAAGTGCGCCGTCGCAGTCTTCAGCTTACCAAGAGATTCCCCGCCGGTGGACATCCATTCTCAGAGGCGCTCGTCAGCCGCGGACCGTCACGATGTCGAAGACCACAAGCTGCGAGTTGGGCTCGAGCTCCGGCGTGGGTGGCAGCACCTTGGCGATCAAGAGCTCGGTGCGGTGTTGCCGCCGGCGGACGATTGCCGTCGGCGAAGTAGATAGGCGCTTTGTCACGCGCTCAGGCGGCGCTGCGCTGCGTCTCCACCGCCGCAAAGGACAAGGGATCGGCGCTTGCCCAATGGCGGGCGTAGGCGGGATCGCTGCAGCCCGTGAGGAGCTCGCCGTCCCGGAGCGCCGGGTAAAGCTCGGCGAAGCTCCGCACCTCGGTCGGCGAGAGGCGCCGCTGAATGTGCATGGGCCGGAGCTCGCGGGGATGTGCGAGCCCGGCCGCGCCGAGGAGCTCGCCCAAGGCCTTCAGCGTGCTGTCGTGGAACTGGCGCACGCGTTCGGCCTTGTCGGGAACGACGAGCCCGCGTTGGCGGAGCGGGTCTTGCGTCGCCACCCCGGTGGGACAGCGGTCGGTGTGGCAGGATTGCGATTGGATGCAGCCGAGCGCGAACATAAAGCCGCGCGCGGCGTTGCACCAATCGGCACCGAGCGCGAGCACGCGCGCCATATCGAAGGCGGTGACGATGCGGCCGGCGGCGCCGAGGCGGATCGAGGCGCGCAGCCCCGCGCCGACGAGGGAATTATGGGCGAAGGTGAGGCCTTCGCGGAGCGGCGTTCCGACATGGTCGACGAATTCGAGCGGCGCCGCGCCGGTGCCGCCTTCGCTCCCGTCGATGACGATGAAATCCGGCCGCGTGCCGGTCTCGAGCATCGCCTTCAAGAGCGCCATGAACTCCCAGGGATGGCCGATGCACAGCTTGAAGCCCACGGGTTTGCCGTCGGCAAGCTCGCGCAGCTCGGCGATGAAGCGCATCATTTCGACGGGCGTCGAAAACGCCGAGTGGCGGGCCGGCGAGACGCAGTCGACGCCAAGAGGGATGCCGCGCGCCCCGGCGATCTCGGGCGTCACCTTGGCACCCGGCAACACGCCGCCATGGCCGGGCTTCGCGCCTTGCGACAGCTTTATCTCGATCATCTTCACCTGCGGGTCCGCCGCCTGGCGGGCGAAAATGTCGGGTGAAAAGCTGCCGTCGGGCGTGCGACAGCCGAAATAGCCGCTGCCGATTTCCCAGATGATGTCGCCGCCGAATTCGCGGTGATAGTCGCTATAGCCGCCTTCGCCGGTGTCGTGGGCGAAATTGCCGAGCCTGGCGCCTTTGTTGAGCGCGCGGATGGCATTGGCGCTGAGCGCGCCGAAGCTCATCGCCGAGATATTGAAGAGCGAGAGCGAATAAGGACGCCGGCAGTGAGCGCCGCCGACGTCGACGCGAAAATCGTGGCCGGCGATGGCCTTGGGAATGAGCGAGTGATTGATCCACTCGAAATTGCCGCGGTAGACATCCTGCTGCGTGCCGAAGGGACGCTTGTCGAGATCGCCCTTGGCCCGCTGATAGGCAATCGCGCGCTTGCTGCGATTGAACGGCGTTCCGTCCAGGTCGCTCTCGAGAAAATACTGGCGGATCTCGGGACGGACCTTCTCGAGGCCGAAGCGTATATTGCCGAGGATCGGATAGTTGCGCCGGATGCTGTGCCGCTTCTGGAGGATGTCCCAGGCGCCGATCGCGCTCAGGAGCGCGGCGGCGACGAATGGCGCTAAGAAAAGGTCGGAGAACGGGAGGAGCGCGGCGAAAACCACCGTGCCAACCATGCTCAACGCAATCGCCGCATAACGCATTCCCCCATCCCCCCAGGTTCTTGTTTCGATCTTTTTCGAACCGCGACGCCGCGCCTCGGATCGCCCCTTATGAGTGGCGCACGAGGACAAAATCGATGTTGGATCCCTCCTGCTCGGTGCGGAAGGCGACCGGACGGCCGCTCCCGTCGAACCACACGAATTGGTGCCTCTCACCGACCACTTCGTACTGGTGAAGACGCATCTGATGACTAGCAAGAGTGATGGTCCGCTCCTCGCCGCCCGTCACCGCCACCGGCATGATGCGCCCGGTCCGTGTTGACATCATGACATTCGCTTTCAGCACCGCCGGCGACCAGGGATTGGAGGGGTGCACGCTCGCTGGCGCCACCACCGGGCCAGAGGGCGTGGTGATGACGAATCCGCCGTCGCGCGCCGCGCCGTGCAGCTCGATCTTGTCGCCGTTCGTGACGGTCGTGCCGTCGAACGACACCAGCATGTCGCCGCGCCAATGCTCGACGCGCTCCGCCTCTTCGCGATAGACGACGATGCCGAGTACCTTCACGGCGATGCGCAGCTCCGAGTCGACCTCGGTCTCGCCACGGTCCTGACGCACGACGTTGACGTATCGCCCGATCTCGCCATAGGTCGGATGATCGATCCGATATTCGTATGTCTCAGCCGCGGCCACGGCCGGCATCGCGACCAGGACGCCAAGCCCGGCAAGCGAGCTCGCGAAGAGAGCGCGCGCGGCGCTTCGAATGCTGGCGCTTCTACGCATGGGCGTGCCATTCCCCTTCAGCCATGTCACGGTTTTGATTCGCTGAAGGCGATGTTTATTCCGTGCGCGTGATCACCGCTTGCCCTCGCTGTGAATCGATCGGCACGTGCCGATCGTCACATGCCACCGTGGCGGCTGGCGATGTAGTCTTGATCGGCGGCGGAGAGCGAAGACGGCGCGCGCTCCGTCGGCACGCGACTACAGGCGGCAAGCGCGAAGAGGAGAAGGGCGATCGCCAACGCCGCGTAAGCCGGCTTCAATTCTTTCCGCCGCCGCCTTGGCCGTCGTAGCAGCCGGGAATCGAGTCCGTCCGCCATTCAGAGCAGTCGCGCAGATTGGGGCCATTGTAGCAGGCGGCGAGGACCGCCAGCGAGAGCGCACAGAACGTGAGCCGCAGGAGCATCATCTCAGTTCTTTCCGCCGCCGCCCTGGCCGTCATAGCAGCCCGAGACCGACTCCGTGCGCCATTCGACGCAGTCGCGCACATTGATGGAACGGCCGTCCCGCGCGAAGTTGATCGTATCGGTGCAGGCGGCAAGTGCGAGAAGCGACAAGAGCAATCCGGCGCCAACGGCTCGGCCGCCCAGGCCATATCGCCGTCGACGAGCGCCGCGGACGGGATCGATAGTCATGGCATATCTCCTCGTCAACGACCGGTCGGCCATTGACGATCATGCCACGCGGGGCGCGAGCGCGGAAATGACAGAAAGGTGATCTCGCCCGGCTGACGTGAGCTCATTGCGCGTTGTCGACGGCGCCGCCGCTCTCGGACCAGTCCTTGAAGGCGCCGAGATTGTAGACGCGGTCATATCCCAAATCCTTGAGCGCCTTGCCGGCGAGCGCCGCCCGGCACCGGAGCCGCAGTAAAGGATCACGGTCTTCTCTTTGGCGAAACGCTGGTCGTGGTAGGGCGATTCGGGGTCGGCGCGGAACTCCAGCATGCCGCGCGAGACGTTGATGGCGCCTGCGACCTTGCCGCTCTTCTGCACTTCGCCGCCGTCCCGAACGTCGACGACAAGCGCACGACCCTTGGCGATCATCTCTCGCGCTTGCATCGGCGTCACGCGCGGCACGGCGGCATTTGCCGCTTCCAGCATTTGCTTCACGGTGGTGGGCATGGCGACCTCCTCGCTCGAACCCTGCTGTCGCCAGCATAGCTCCTGTGGCATGACGCGACATGCGCTAGGTCAATGCTCGGTCGCGCCAAGCTCCTCGAGGATCGGGCAGTCCGGACGGTTGTTGCCGTGGCAGCGCGCGGCGAGCGTCGCGATGGTGTCGCGGATCGCCGTCATCTCTGCGATCTTGCGATCGAGCGCCGCGACATGGGCGAGCGCGAGCTTCTTCACCTCGCGGCTCGCGCGGCGCTTGTCGCGGTAAAGCGCGAGGAGGCTGGCAATGTCCTTCAGCGAAAAACCCAAGGCGCGAGCGCGGTGAATGAAGCGCAGTGTCTCGACGTCGCTCGTGCTGTATGCGCGATAACGATTGGCGCGCCGCAGCGGCGGCTTGATGATGCCGGCCTCTTCATAGAAGCGGATGGTCTTGGGCGGCACGCCCGAGCGCGCCGCCGCCTCGCCGATGGTCATGCTCTCGCTCATGCGGTGGACCCCCTCTTTTCTCCGCCCGGCCGCCAGCGGCGCAGCAGCAGCGCATTCGCGACGACGCTCACCGAGGAAAGCGCCATGGCGGCGCCGGCGATCATCGGATCGAGCGCGCCCGCTGCGGCGAGCGGCAAGCCCACGAGATTGTAGACAAAGGCCCAGAAGAGGCCTTGGCGGATCTTGCGGTAGGTGGCGCGGCTCACGGCGATGGCATCGGCGATGAGCGCGGGGTCACCGCGCATCAGTGTGACCCCGGCGGTCGCCATCGCCACATCGGCGCCGGTGCCGATGGCGATGCCGATGTCGGCGGCGGCGAGCGCGGGCGCGTCGTTGACGCCGTCGCCCACCATGGCGACCCGCCGTCCCGCCGCCTGAAGCCGCGCGATCTCGGCCGCCTTCTCCTCCGGCAGCAATGCGGCGCGCACGTCGTCGATGCCAACCGCGGCGGCCACCGCCGCGGCGGTGCGCGCGTTGTCGCCCGTGAGCAAGATCGTCGCGATCCCCATGGCGCGAAGCCGGCGCACGGCCGCGGCGGCGCTGGGCTTCAAGGGATCGGCGACGGCAATGAGGCCGAGGGGGCGCGGCGACGGCGTGAGCGCGGCCGCCCACATGACGGTACGGCCTTGCGCTTCGAGGGCATCCGCGGGCGCGTCGAGCGCTTCTCCATCGACGCCGAGTTCCGCCATGAGGCGACGGCTGCCGACGGCGATCCGCTCCGCGCCGACGCGCGCGATGAGCCCCTTGCCGGCAACACTCGTGAACGCCGCGACCGCTGCGAGATCGAGGCCTGCGGCTTTGGCGAGGACCGCGCGTGCGAGCGGATGCTCGCTGCCTTGCTATGCCGCGGCGACACGGCGCAGCAGGTCCGGCGCCGCGATGCCGTGCGGCACGATGTCGGTCATCGCCGGTCGCCCTTCGGTGAGCGTGCCGGTCTTGTCGAGCGCGACGAGATCGACGGCGTGGGCGCGCTCGAGCGCGTCGGCATCGCGGATGAGGATGCCCGCGCGCGCCGCGGCTCCGGTGCCCACCATCAGCGCCGCCGGCGTGGCAAGTCCGAGCGCGCAGGGACACGCGATCACCATCACCGAAACCGCGGCGATGACGCCACCGCCGAAATCGCCGGCGGCAAGCCACCAAACGAGAAAGGCCGCGAGCGCTATGGCGAGCACCACCGGCACGAAGAGCGCGGCCACGCGATCGACGAGCCGCTGCACTGGCGCCTTCGCCATTTGCGCATGCTCGACGAGCGCGATGATGCGCGCCAGCGTCGAGTGCTTGCCGACCGCCGTGGTTTCGATCCGCAGCAAACCGCTGCCGTTGATGGCGCCGCCCGTCACCTTGTCGCCGCTGCGCTTTGACACGGGGAGGCTCTCGCCGGTAAGGAGGCTCTCATCGACATCGCTCGCACCGGCGCGAACCACGCCATCGACGGGAAGCCGCTCACCGGGGCGGACGACGACGATATCGCCCACGGCCACGGCCGCGAGGGGCACTTCGACCTCGCGACCCTCCTGCTCGACGCGCGCGCGCTCAGGGCGGAGCGCCATCAAGGCGCGGATCGCGGCTGTGGTGGAGCGCTTCGCCCGCGCCTCGAGCCATTTGCCGAGCATCACGAGGGCGATGACCACGGCCGCCGCCTCGAAATAAAGCGTCGCCGGCGCGCCTATGATGGCGTGGACGAGCACGCCATAGAGGCTATAGGCATAAGCAGCGCTGGTGCCGAGCGCCACCAGCAGATCCATGTTGCCGGTGCCGGCGCGGAGCGCCTTCCAGGCAGCGCGATAACAGCGCGCCCCAAAGCCGAGCTGCACCACGCTCGCCAGGAGAAGCGCGAGCCAGGGCGAGAGCGGCACGCTCAGCATCGGCGATAGCAGCGGCGCGCTCAACCCCATCGCCGCCAGCATGCGCCAAGTCTCGCGTCGGAAGCGTTGCCGCTCTTCTTCGACAATTGCGCGATCCCGGTCCGCCTCGCCGGTGACGAGGCGCGCGCCGTAGCCGGCGCCTTCGATCGCGGCGATGAGCGCGGCCGCGCTTACGACGCCCGGCGGCGCCTCGACGAACGCTTTCTCGGAAGCGAGATTGACCGCAGCGTGCCCCACACCGGGCACGCCGTTGAGCGCCTGCTCGACCCGACCGGCGCAGGTGGCGCAGGTCATGCCGGAAATGGCGAGCTCGCGTGTCTCGCGCGGCACGTCGTAGCCGGCGTTTTCGATCGCCGGGGCGAACGCGCCGGGCGCGGTTCGCGCGGGATCGAAGGAGATCTCGGCTTGCTCGCCGACGAGATTGACCGAAGCGCGCACGCCCGGGAGCGCCGCGAGCGCCGCTTCGACGCGCTTTGCGCAAGTGGCGCAGGTCATGCCGCGAATGGGCAGGACGAGGTGTGCCGCCGGCGCGGAAACCGGCGCGGTCAGCCGTTCGGCAACGGCGGCATCAGAGGAGGCGCGCGCCATACCCCGCCGCCGCGATAGCACGGAGGAGGTCTTGCGGATCGGCGGTGCCGGCGACCGCCGCGCGAGCGCCCGCGAGATCGACCTCGACGCTCGCCACGCCGGGCACGCGCGACAGCACGCGCGTCACCGCGGCGGCGCAGCCATTGCAGGTCATGCCGCTGATGGCGAGCCTGCGCGCCTCACGTTTCTCCACGAGGGGTCTCCTCGACGTTCCAGTCTACTCGAAGGATATAAGGTTTCCCCTCGCTGGAAGGTCAAGGCACCGCTCGCCGACGGGCGTGCGGGCAGCCGGCAGGCAAAAAGTAGAGCGGACCACCCTCAGGAGAGCCGGGGAGCCCGATGGTGCCGAGATGGCCGAGCGTTACTGTGCCGCGCGGCGGCGTTGCGGCGTCACGGCAGCGACGACGCGACGGCGCGTCGGGAAATCGATGACTTCCGCGCCGGAGCCCGCGGCGTGCTCGGCGGTGACGGCATCGAAGGCCTCGAGCAGCGCGCGCAAATTCTTCGCGGCGGGACTGTCGATGAGGCGCGCCAGATGCACGTCGATTGCGGCAATGAGCAGCGTCTGCACGGTTTGGCCGCGCTGCGCCGCTGCGCTGTGGAGCGCCGCATGCACGCTGGGATCGACGCGGAAGGCGAGCTTGACGCGGCACTCGTGCGAGGGGGCCGCCACGGGGCGCACGCCGACCGGCCGCACCGCAGTAAGCGGAAGGAGATTGTCCATGAAACCTGCCAACGCATCGCGCAGAAAGGCCGCGGTGCTCTGGCTGAAAAAGGCGGCGGCGAGATTGACGCGCCGGCGTTCTGCGGCGCTGAGGCGCAACCAGAGGCGCGCGCGGCGCACCGATGCCGGCGCGATTGGCGCGACGGGACTCACGCTCGCCCGGCCTTTTTTGCAGAAGAGCGGGGCGTCAGCAGGTGCGGCCTCGATCGACGCCGCAACCGGGGTGAGGGCGAGAGCCTGCTCGACGCGGGCGCGTGCGGCAGCGCGGTCGATGAGGGATGCGGTGAGGCTTGCGGTCTCTGCTGCCACGAACTCCTCCGTCACGCCGAAGGAGCTTTTCCTCTTTGCGCCAGGCTTTTCTGTGCCGACGCTTGATAGTTCATTCTCGCGGAATCGTCGCGCATGTCGAGGACATTCGCCGACAATTTACGCCGCTTTTGCCGCGAAATTGGCGGGTATTTAGGCAAAATTTTCGCAAAATTTTCTCCGGCGCCGATCGGCGCGTGCCAGTGGCCCTTTTGATGTAAAGTGGCTTCACATGGGATGGGGCGACCATCACCGCGGCCGGCGCGGCTATCACCACGGCGATCTCCGCGAGGCGCTGATCGCCGCAGCCTTGTCGCTCATCGCCGAGAGAGGACCCTTCGGCTTCAGCTTCGTCGACGCCGCGCGCTGGGCGGGGGTCAGTCCCGCGGCGCCCTACCGCCATTTCCGCGACCGCGAGGCGCTGATCGCCGAGGTGGCGCGCCGCGGCTTCGAGAAGTTCGCGATCGTGCTCTCATCCGCCTGGGGGAGGGGTGAGCCCGATCCACTCTCCGCCTTGACGCGGCTCGGCAAAGCCTATCTTGCCTTCGCAGCCAAGGAGCATGGATATTACGCGGCGATGTTCCAGGCGGGCATCGCCGCCGAGACCGACCCCGCGCTCCAGGCGGCCGCGCAATCCGCCTTCGCGGTGCTGCGCCAAGCGGCGGAGGCAGTTGCCGCCAAGCTGCCGCCCGGCGAGCGCCCTCCAGCGCTGATGACAGCGCTCCACATCTGGGCGATGTCGCACGGCATCGCCTCGTTGTTCGCACGCGGCGACGGCAGCGAGCGAACGTTGCCGATGACGCCCGACGACCTCTTGGAAGCGGGCGTGCTCGTCTATTTGCGCGGCCTCGGCCTCACCTGAGGCGGCAGGCTTGACGGACGACGCCTTTCTGCCTATTTATGTGAATGTAAATAACATTCACATTGGGAGCCCGCGATGGAACTCGCGGCCAGACTGGACGACATCCCAAAGCCCCTATGGATCGGGCTCATGGTGTTGGGCTTTGCACTTTATTGGCCGGTGGGCCTCGCGCTCTTGGCTTATCTCTTATGGAGCGGACGCATGGGATGCTGGAAGCATAGCCGGCGGTTCTGGCGCGATGAAGGCGCCTCCGGCCGTTGGCATCATGATGGGCGGCGTGGCGGCAGCGGCAACCGCGCCTTCGACGACTATCGCCAAGAGACGTTGCGGCGCCTCGAAGACGAGCAGCGGCAATTTGTGGCGTTCCTCGAGCGCCTGCGCCTTGCCAAGGACAAGGAGGAATTCGACGCCTTCCTCGCCGAGCGTCGCCGTGCCAACGACGGGCCGCCCCCTCCCCCGCCCACCTGAAAAAGCCGTCCCCGGCCGATCGACCGGTAGCGGCTTTAACCACCCTCGCTGGCGCGGATTTCCACGGGCGCACTCCTCAGCGGAGTGCGCCCGGTTCGCATTCTTACCGTGCCGGTGCATTCCGCTCCGCCAGGCGCGCCGTCGATTGTTGGGAACCCGGATCAACCATTTGGTAGGCGTTTTTTAATAGGGTCGGAATAGTTTCAAATTGACATGGTTGCTCTCGATGTGGATCCCGTGGCAGCGGAGAGTTGGATGCAACTGAGCCCTGAGGCTCTCAAGCAGGCGCTGCAGTTGCACGAGCGCTTTCTCGCGCGCAAGCCGGGTGGGCGGCGCGCGCTGCTCGGCTATCACGATCTTTCCGACGCCGACCTCGCCGGGTGCCATCTCTCCGAGGTGGAGTTGACGGGGACGCGCTTGCGCCGCGCCAATCTCGGCGCTGCCATCCTTCGCGGGGCGCAAATTTCGCTCTGCGATCTCCGCCAGGCCGTGCTCGATGGCGCCGACCTCACCGGCGCCGATATGCGCGGCAGCTGCCTGCGCGGCGCCGACATCAACAAAGCGGTCATGGCGCGCGCCGACATGCGCCAAGCGACCGTCGTACTCTACGAGGATCGCCAGGCGCAGATCGTGCGGAGCTTCCTCGAGCGCGGTGACATCGATGCCGAGGCGCCGACCACCTCGCCCTCGCCGCCGCTGCAAGGCTCCTCCTACAATTTGCGCACCGATTTCACCGACGCCGTCCTGCGCGAGACCGACTTCACGGGCGCCGATTTGCGCCACGCCAATTTCACCGGCGCTATTCTCGAAGGCGCCAACTTCGCACAAGCGAAGATGAGCGGCGCCACCTTCCACTCCGCCCTCCTCACCGGCGCCAATCTCAAGGGCGCCGATCTCGAAGGCGCGGATGTGAGCGACGCCATCCTCGATCCCGCGGCACTCGAACTCGCCGAGCTCAGGAAAGCGGTGACGCGCCGCTACGTAGCGCCGAGCGCCCAAAGCCTCAGCGACGCAATCCTGCAGCATGCGCTCTGGCTCGACAGCCAGGGACAAAAGGGCACGCGCGCGCTCTTGGCAAAAGCCGATCTGAGCGACCTCGCCATGCCCGGCGCGCGCCTCGTCATGGCGCTGCTGCCGGGCAGCAATTTACAGCGCGCCAATCTCCGCCGCGCGCTTCTCGCCATGTGCGACCTCACCTCGGCGGATCTGCGCAAGGCGATCCTCAGTGAAGCCGATATGCGCGGCGCCACTCTGCGGCGCGCCTGCTTCAACGAGGCCAACCTCGCCGGCGCCAAGCTCGGTCCGCTCATCGATGTCGGCGTCCACCATGCCGACTTCCCCAGCAATTGCGAGCAGGCGCGCTTCATCGGCGCCAATCTCGCCGGCGTCAATCTCCGCCGCGCCAACCTCACCGGCGCCGACTTCTCTCGCGCCGACCTCACTGGGGCGCACCTGCAAGACGCACGGCTCGACGGCTGCAATTTCACCGGCGCCATCGTCAAGGACGCCAATTTCGACGGCGCCAGCCTCACGCGGGTCAAGGGACTGCCGGCAAAGCGGTAAAATTCACAGGGAGACAGTGACGCAGCGAGGGTTTTTTGGCACGCGAAGCGCGCCCGCGATTCTCTTCTCACCGTCTCACTGCCTCCCTGTAACTCTTTTCGCCAGCTTGGCGGTGATGCGCGCCGTGCCCTAGAGTTCACTCAAGAAAATCGATCGGGAAGGAAACGATGGCGGGGCTGCCGATCGCCAAGGCCGTCGCGGCGTTGACCGCACCGGGCGCGCCGTTCGAGATGGAAGAGAAAATCATCCGCGGCATAGGGACGCGCGTCTGGAAGAATGCGCCGTCGTCGCTCCGCGCTGTCCTTGACGTAAGCGCAGCCCACGGCGACTTGCCCTTCCTCGTCTACGAAGGCGAGCGGCTCACCTTCGCCGAACATTACCGGCGCGTCGCCGCGCTCGCGCATCTTTTCGCCAATCGCTTTGGCGTGCTTAAAGGCGACCGCGTCGCGATCGCCATGCGCAACTTTCCCGAATGGTCGGTGGCCTTCTGGGCCGCAGCGGCGGTGGGCGCCATCGTCGTGCCGCTCAATGCCTGGATGACGGGCGGCGAGCTCGAATATTGCCTCGCCGATTGCGGCGCCGAACTCCTAATTGTCGATGAGGAGCGCGCTCGGCGGCTCCTCCCGCATCTGCCGAAGCTGAACCTCCACTCCATTCTCGTCACGCGCGGCGCGGAACCACTGTCGCCACCGCTGCTGTCCTTTGAGCGCGTCATGGCCGCAGCGCCCGGCCATGCGACGCTGCCGCCCGTCGCGATCGTCCCCGAGGACGACGCGACGATCTTCTATACCTCCGGCACCACGGGAAAACCCAAAGGCGCGCTCGGCACGCATCGCAACATCTGCACCAATATCACCAGCCTCGGCTTTGCCGGCGCGCGCACCCTGCTCCGCCGCGGCGAGCCCGTTCCGGCACCGGGCACGGCGCCGAAGCGCGCGACGCTGCTCTCGGTGCCGTTCTTCCACGCCACCGGCTGTCACTCCGTGCTCTGTCCCGCGCTCAACGCCGGCAACAAGATCGTGCTGATGTATCGCTGGGAGCCCGAGCGCGCGATGCAGCTCATCGAGCGCGAGCGCGTCACCAGCTTCGGCGGCGTGCCGTCGATGGCGTGGCAAGTGCTCGAGCATCCCGGCTTCGGCCAATATGATCTCTCGAGCGTCGAGAGCGTTGCTTATGGCGGCGCACCCTCGGCGCCGGAGCTGGTGAGGCGCATCAAGGAGAAATTCCCTGCGGTGATGCCGGGGAACGGCTACGGGCTCACCGAGACCTCGTCCGTCACCTCGCAGAACACCGCGGAGGATTACGAGCACAAGCCCGAGAGCGCGGGCCTCGTCATACCCGTCTGCGACACGCGGGTCGTCGACAGCGAGGAACGCGACGTGGCGCCGGGCGAGATCGGCGAGCTCTGGGTCAAAGGACCCAACGTGGTCAAGGGATATTGGAACAATGCCGAGGCTTCGACAGCGAGCTTCGCGGAAGGCTGGCTTCATACCGGCGACCTCGTGCGCTTCGATGGCGACGGCTTTCTCTACATTCTCGACCGAGCCAAGGACATGCTCATCCGCGGCGGCGAGAACGTCTACTGCGTCGAGGTGGAGGACGCGCTCTATAGCCACCCCGCGATCATGGACGCCGCCGTCATCGGCATTCCCCATCGCGTGCTCGGCGAAGAGGTGGGCGCGGTTGTTCAGGTGAAACCGGGTGCGGCCGTCGACGAGCCGACGCTCTGCCGCCATGTCGCGGCACGGCTTGCCGCCTTCAAGGTGCCGGTGCGCATCGTCCTGCGCGATGAGCCGCTGCCGCGCAACGCCAATGGCAAAATCCTGAAGCGCGAGCTGCGCGGATTTTTCTTGTGATGGTCGACGTTCGGCTACAAAGGGGTTTGCAATGCCGCTAATAGAATTTTGGCGATCAAACCCACAAGTCGTCTCACAGCTGACGATCGAGCAAGTGGTCTCAAATGCTGGAGATGGGAATCTGCGAGATAACAGCGCGTGCTGCCAAGAGCTGCGTGAGTACCTCTCCGAAGTAGAAAGCGAGAAGTTGGCGAAATACGTTGAGCACTGCCTGACACACTCATTTGCGAAAAGCGGTGGCGTCCTCCAGGACCTCGTCAATGAGCTTGGGCGTAGGCTGGACTACAAAGTGACAAACGGCCGGTATCAGGGGACCGTAAGCAACATAGGTTTCGATGGAATCTGGACTTCGCCGGAGCGCCACTCGCTCGTCGTGGAAGTTAAAACCACCGACGCCTATCGAATTTCGCTGGATACGATCGCCGGATATCGAGAAAAACTAACGGCACAGCGAGAAATAACTGCTCCCTCATCGATACTGATCGTCGTTGGACGAGAGGATACTGGTGAGCTTGAGGCGCAAGTAAGGGGATCACGCCATGCGTGGGACATTAGGCTGATCAGCATCGATGCCCTTCTCAAACTCGTGAAGCTGAACGAACGTGTCGAAGAGGCGGAAACCGGTCGGAAAATTCGAAGTGTGCTCATTCCTATGGAATACACGAAGCTCGACGACATGATTGAGGTGATGTTCGTGACCGCGAAGGACGTTGAGACGGCCGCAGAAGCTGACACCAGCATCCCAGATGAATCGGACGAGGATGTCTCGCGGGGAAGCACGCATCCGAAGGGAACGTGGCAATTTACTGATAGCTCAATTATCCAGGCGAAGCGGGAAGCGATTTTGGCTGCGGTCGGAAGGCGCGAAGGAGTCACCTTGCTAAAGAAGAGCCGCGCACTCCATTGGAGCGCGGATCGAAACGTTCGGGTCGCGTGCTCGATCTCAAAGCGCTATTCCAAAGGAGCGTACAAGTATTGGTACGCCTATCACCCACGATGGGACAAATTTCTGGGGGACGCTGAGAAGGCATTTTTCGCGCTCGGTTGCGTCGATCTCGATTTCGCGTTCGCGGTTCCCGTTCCGGTGCTCCGTGGCATTCTCGACGCGCTAAATACTACGACGACGGAAAACGGCCACTATTGGCATATCTACATCTCCGAAGCGTCTGATGGTGCATACCGAATCGTGTTGCCAAGGCAGCGCTCTGGTTTGGCACTAAATGACTTCACAGTGAAGTTATAGCGCACAGGTTCATGAACTTGGCACCTTTGATGTGTACTGGTTCGCGCTTTTCGCTTAGCGGTGCTCGGCCTTGTCTATGTCTGAATTGGGGAAGGAGAGAACGATGGTCCAGACCCTGACGCGGCGGGCCGATGAGATCGTGGATGTGGTGAGCCGGCTCCGCCAGCGCTTCGGCGAGCGGGTATCGACCGCGCCAGCAGTGCGGGAGCAACACGGCAAGGATGAGAGCTACCACGCACCGGCCCCGCCCGATGCCGTGGTCTTTGCCCAATCGACGGCGGAGGTGGCAGAGATCGTCAAGCTTTGTGCAGAGCACAAGATGCCGGTCATTCCCTTCGGCACGGGCACCTCGCTCGAGGGCCACGTGGCGGCGCTGCACGGCGGCATCTCGATCGACCTCTCGCCGATGAACCGGGTGCTGCGCGTCTCGGTCGAGGATCTCGACTGCACGGTGGAAGCGGGGGTGACTAGAAAGCGCCTCAACGAATATCTCCGCGACACCGGCTTGTTCTTTCCCATCGATCCCGGCGCCGACGCGTCGCTGGGCGGCATGGCGGCGACGCGCGCCTCGGGCACCAACGCGGTGCGCTACGGCACGATGCGCGAGAATGTGCTGTCGCTGACGGTGGTGCTGGCGGATGGTCGCGTCATCCGCACGGCGCGGCGGGCGCGGAAATCCTCGGCCGGTTACGACCTGACGCGGCTCTTTGTCGGCTCGGAAGGCACGCTCGGCGTGATCACCGAGGTGAC
>DASZAN010000001.1:0-3803 GCA_035945115.1 Allostellaceae bacterium | reverse complement strand
CACCACCGCTTCAAGGGCGACACGATCGGTGGCGCTCAATCGAATGTTCCTTCGCTTGTGCATCCCGCAGACTCGCACAGGCGAGCCTCGCGGGGAATCCCACGGCGAATCGAAGTGTCAGATTTGATCCACTAGCTACGTGGTTTCGCAGTTTCCTCCCGCCGAAAGTTGGGGAAAACGGGGATCGCCCGCGCATGTGCTACAAATCCAACCCGCGTTTCCGGACCTTTCGCATTTTCAGAAAGCGGCTCGGTCGCCCTAGGGCGTACTCATTAACCGAAGCCGCTCGCCAATGTCCGTTGGGTGGCGCATCGCGGACTCAAGCCGGACATGCCGCGACTTCCGAGAGGTGCCAATACCGGACCTCGCGTGCCTAATAATGCGCTCGTCCGAAATAGCGACAAAAAAGGGCGGCCGCAGGGCCGCCCTTGCTGCATTTATTTAGGTGTTGGTGTTAGCCCGTCGGGCAAATCTTGAAGATCGTCCCGGTGCCGGGGAACTGAACGAGGGGTCCATCCGCCGGATTGACAAAGCGGGTGGGGCCGCCTGGACCGCCGCCGGGATCCCGCACGGCGCCGTAATCGACGACATAAGCGCAGCCGTCCGGGCCGAACCTGATATTGGTAGGCCGGTTGAACCCGGCAGGGCTGGTGGTGCTGATGAACGCCTGATCGCCGGTGTCGTTACGGGCAAAATTCTGGAAGGACACTGACAGAGGCGCGCTCCCGTCTTGACTGAAGTTCATCAGCTTCACCTCGTGACCGACTTCCGGTGCGGGAGCCGTGGCGTTCGGCGGCGAGAACCCGAAATCGCCTTCAAGGCTATAGAGCGCCGCGCCGCGCTGCACCGGTCCCGCCGCAAACGAGTCGGGCACGAAATCGATGCCCGTGATCGAGGAGTCCGCAGCCTCGATCGCCAGCGGTGCCACGATCGGCGCGGGCGGAAAGGCCAGCACGTCGCGGATCGGCACGTCCTCGGCCAAGATGGCGGCGAGGCTTGCCGGCGTACAGAAGCTCGGTGGATTGGCCGCATCGAAGACGCAGAGATCATCGGCAGCCCCACCGATCGGGTTGAATACCGCCTGACTCGCCGCGAGGAAGCCATATCGGTCCGGCCAACCGTGATAGACCGGTGTGCCGTCGTCGTTTTGTTGATCAACCGAAAAGACTTCCGGGGCGCCATTCGAAGGCCGGGCACCGCGCTCGTCAGCACCGTCCTCGCCAACCAGCAACTGGCCGCCGAGCGGGTGATTATCGGGTGCGAAGCGGATCGCATAGCCGTTCCGGTGTCCCCACCCGACGGGCTCGATCGTGTTGTTCGGATCATTGAGTTTCGCCCGCAACGTGGCGCCGTCGCAAACGCCCTTCCGAGTGGCGCCGGTGAAAGCCGGGATCGTCGCCCCCGGCTGCTGACTGCCAAATGGCGAGTAGCCGCTGGTTTTGACCGCGCCGCCCGAATCGAACACATTCTGGCTCAGCGTGATGTCCTGACAGGGGATGTCCGGCTGGTTGGCGCCCCCTCCATTGTCGCGGCCGACAACGCCGCTGTTGGTGGTCGAGCCTTGGGACCAGTAGATCCAGCCTCCCTTGAAGGCGAGCTGCTCGGTCGGATGATCGCCCGTCGGCAAACCCGTGATGAAAGGCGTCACGATCCCTGAGCTAATATTGACGGTCACGATGCGAGAACTGCTGTTCTGGCCGGCGGCATGGGTTGCTTGGTTTGAGTCGGTGGCGAACAGCCGCCCGCCTTGAAAACCATTTTCAAAGGCGATATCGACGGCCGGCCCCGCTGGCTGAAATCCGCCGCCGCCACTCGTGGGCTTTCCAAGCGGTCCGGCTATTTTATTACCGTTCTGGTCGAAGACCAGGATATCGGGGGTGAACGGGTTCGTTGGATCGAAAGGGCCGGCGCCGAAGCTCCCTTGTTCGTTGCAGATGCTCGGCAATCCGTGCCCCGATTCGAGCACGAAGACCTGAAACTGCTTCTTGTTGCCAAGAAAGGTGATGCCAGTCGGCATATTCAAACCTTGGGCGAAGACCGATACCGTAAAGCCCGCCGGAACGCTGATGTCTTGCCCGGTGCCCGGCGCGTAGTTCACGGTTTCGACGGGACACAGCGGGTTTTTGACAACGGCCGCCGACGCCGCGCCCGAGGAGGCGAGCGCGACCCCGACCGTGCACAAGGCACACCACGAGAGTCGGATACTTGCTGTCATGAGTTTCCTCCCCCTTCCAGTGCTCAAGTCGAGATTTGTTTTTCTTAGCTTCGCTAGCAAGCACCCCGACCACGACGGCCCGTGCGTCGTCGCACCGAACCTATGCCGGGAACCTCTGCTTAACCGTAGCCCACTCTGGCTGTCGATTTGATACTCTGGATCGTTGATTATTAATCTAATGCTCGTCGGCCAGCCAGTTCGAAGTTGTGACAAAAATTTGACGATCCAGCGGGATCTTTCACCCCGCACACCGCGACAACAGTTCTCAAGCGCGCTGCGCAGGTCGGCGGTATTAGCGGCCCACAAGCACGGCTTTTCGGCGGGCCCCATATGTCTGCGTTGGGTCAGAGGCGGTAGTCCCGCCCAATGACGCACTTGTCCGAATTTCCTCAAGAAGCAGACCTCCCGCCACCGAGCCAACAGGTCGGAGAGGTGCCACTTCCGGACATCGGTGGTGCTATTCGATCACCTCGTCAGCACGGGTGAGCATGATCGGTGGGACATCGAGCCCAATCGCTCTCGCGGCCTTCAAGTTGATGACGAGCTCGAATCTCGTCGGCTGCTCTACGGGAAGATCGGCTGGATTGGCGCCGCGCACGATCTTGTCAACATAGCTCGCGGAGCGGCGCCACAAATCGGGACGGCTGGTACCATAGGTCGCGATGGCTCCAACGGTGGCAAATTCCCGCAGTTCCGCAATCATCGGCAAGCGATGCTCCAAAGCAAAATCACCGATCCGCTCCCGAAAGGCCAGCGTTAATGTCTCCGTGAAGACGATTATCGCGTCGACGCGCTCGCGCGAAATCGTCTCGAACGCGTCATCCAGGTCGCCAGCCGCGCGCGCCTCCACTGAGTAAAGGGTGAGCCCTGCCGTCGCGGCGGCGATTTTAGTGTCCTTCCATTCTACGATTTTCGATCGATTGCTGGAATTCCAAAGGACTGCGACACGCGAGGCGCGCGGAATAACATCTTTTACGAGTTCTACCCGTTTGCTGGCCATGTCTGCTGCCAGATTGCTCATGCCAGTGATGTTGGCGCCTGGATGGTGCAGGCTTTCAACAAAGCCGCTGCCCACTGGATCGGCGGCAATCCACATCACGATCGGGATTTTGTCGGTTGCTTGCTGGGCTGCGCGAATTTCTGCCTCGCCGCCGGTAGCAATGATGTCGACTGGGAGTCGGACGAGCTCGTCGGCTAGGCGCGGAAGCTGATCGAGGCGGCCATCCGCGTTGCGTTCCTCCAGTCGAAAATTTCGGCCTTCCAGGTAGCCAAGATCCCGAAGTCCAGCCAGGAACTGGCGGCGGAGGTTCTGCACCGCGGGATCCGAACGCTCACCCCCAGCAAGGTACCCCAATCGAAAAAACCTCGGCTCCTGAGCACGCGCTGTGAGCGAGCGTGCGACCACCGCGCTGCCGGCTAGCCAAAGGAAATCTCGCCGCCTCATCTATCCCTCGTCGCCAGTCGCGGGTGGGAAGATAGCCGCTGTCAATTTGGGGGTTATTTTACCACGACAGTGGAGTGCGCCCCTGGGGCCGGACAGTTTCAGGCGGCTGAATTGACCGGTGCGCGGGCGTGTTGCTCCTCGAAC